>CAWBEP010000009.1:0-850384 GCA_963787915.1 uncultured Acidobacteriaceae bacterium
GCGCCTTCGATCCCGGCAACGCCCAGGTGCCCCCCGCCAGCCGCCCCCGCTGCCGCGCCCTCACCACCGACGGCCGCCGCTGCAAAAACGCCGTCCTCGGCGGTCTCCACCTCTGCTTCTCTCACTACCGCAACCGCCATCCCGCCCTCCCCGAGCCCCGCCAGGTCTCCGTCCCTCTCCTCGACGACCGCTCCGCCATCGTGCTCATGACCACCCAGATCCTCCACGGCATCCTCTCCCTGCGCCTCGATCCCCTCCGCGCCCGCGCCGCCCTCGCCTCCCTCCGCATCGCCGCTCTTGTCCTCCCTCGTCCCGATGCATCGCCGGCGGCTGCCCCCCAGCCCGACGACACCGTCTTCCGCATCGGCCGCGACCACGACGACTTCATCAGCGCCGACGGCGATCTCTCCGCCCCGCCACTCAACCCCTCCTGTTCCGTCCCCGAGTCGATCCACGCCATCCGCGAGCTGCTCGACACCCTCGAGCCTCACAACGCCTGCCATCCCGAGCTCGAGGTCGATCTCCCTCAACCCGACCCCACGCACGACGTCGAACACTGCCCATGCTTCACCTGCACCGACTGCCGCACCCGCATCGAGCAAATCAAACAGGACCTCAAGGTCGGCGCAACAGGGTAATACCCGCAGGGTATTACCCCACAACCCCCATCGATGCAGAACCTTGTCTTACCCCCCCGGCACAAAAATTTTCCCGGGGATCTCTCGATGCCCAACTTTCAGTGCTTCACTCGCCCATGCATGCCGGCCTCAAAGCTCCGCCGATCGAGCCGCGGAAGCTCACCGGCCACGCGATGAGGAAACAGCGGATAATGTTTCGCCGCAATCAGCAGCTCCGGCACGCACCATACGTCGTCTTCGGACGTCATCCAGCCCTTGCCATCCAGCCGCGCAAGGTTCACGGCCCGCGAATACGCGCGCAGCGTCCGTTCGCCGCGCAGATTGTAAAAGTGCTCGAAGTAGCTCAGCGCCAGCTCGCGCAGCGTCCGGTAAACCGGCGCCCGAAACCGCAGCCCGGCAAAATTCGACTTCGCAATCCCTCCCCACAGCCCGTGTTCCCGGTAGAGAGCCACCACGTGATCGTCATCGTGCACAGCCTCGAGATCCATCACGAGCGGCGGATGCCCATGCACGCGCAAAGCCGCTGCCGCCACCAGCGCGCCCTCCATGCAATGCCCTTTGCGCTCCCGCAGCACGCGCCGCGGAGACATCGCCGTATCCGCATACTGATACGTCAGCTCATCGATGAACTTCTGAATCCGCACCGGCGTCTTTAATCCGCGCAACGTGCGCAGATCATCCGCCGACAACCCGAATCCATCCTGCACGCCCCGGCGCAACCCTCTCTTCGGCGGGTTCGCACGCTTCATTCCCAACGGCCGCAACTCCACTGTGAAATTGCGCCGATTATACCGAGCGAAGACCTCAACCACAGGGCACGTCTTCAACCCGAGTCCAGGCCCCGGCCTTCCGGCCTCTGTGCTCTCTGTGTCCTCTGTGGTGAACGACCCGTTAAAATAGACACAGCATCGAAACCCCAGAGGAACACGTGCCCCTTTACGAATACCGCTGCAAAAACTGCGGTCACCAGTTTGAGAAAATTCAGGGCTTCAGCGCCCCGGACGAAAAAGAATGCCCCGTGTGCCAGGGGCCGGTGGAGCGGCTCATCTCCGCCCCCGCCGTCCAGTTCAAAGGCTCTGGCTTTTACGCGACGGACTATGGGGCAAAACCATCGTCAAAAAAATCTTCAGGCGACGGCGGCGGGAAATCGGCCGACCAAAGCGCGGGCGACAAGTCATCCGCGCCGGCGAAAGACAGCGGGGCTTCATCGTCGGCTTCCGCGCCCCCCGCTCCCAAAAGCGAATAGCCTTTAGCCGGTAAGCTGCAGCACGGCTCCGGCCCTCCCTCACCTGATAGCATGAGTCTGAAATTGGTGTTCCCGGCACAGCGTCCGTTTGCCGCCCGGACATGATGAGGACGATGCTCTCTTTCCGTCATCTTTTCAACGATCATGCCGATCACGTCCGCGGCAAGATCGTCGGTATTTACGGACTGCTTTTTGTCATCAATGCCGCCGCATGGCTGTGGGCCATCGCCGCTTTCCATCGCTTCCCTGTCCTGCTCGGAACCGCCTTCCTCGCCTACTCTTTCGGACTTCGCCACGCCGTCGACGCCGATCACATCGCGGCCATCGACAACGTCACCCGTAAGCTCATGCAGGAAGGCAAAAAGCCAGTCGCCGTCGGCTTCATGTTCTCCCTCGGCCACTCCACCATCGTCATCGTCGGCTCCCTCGTCATCGCCGCCGCAGCTCTCGGTCTGCAAAAACACATCGACCATTACCGCAACATTGGCGGCGTTATAGGAACCCTGGTCTCCGCCGTCTTCCTCCTCGCCATCGCCATCGTCAACATCGTCATCCTCCGTTCGGTCTACTCGACCTTCAAGCGCGTCCGCCGCGGTGAGCCCTACGTCGATGAGGACCTCGATCTCCTCCTTGCCAATCGCGGCTTTCTCGCCCGCATCTTCCGCCCCCTTTTTGCGATGATCCGCCGCAGCTGGCACATGTATCCGCTCGGCGTCCTCTTTGGCCTCGGCTTCGATACCGCCACCGAGATCGGCCTCATCGGCCTATCCGCCGCTGAAGCCTCACGCGGCCTTTCCCTCTGGTCGATCGCCGTCTTCCCTGTCCTCTTCGCTGCCGGTATGTCGCTCATCGATACAACCGACAACGTCCTCATGCTCGGAGCCTATGGATGGGCGTACATCAAGCCTATCCGCAAGCTCTACTACAACCTCACCATCACATCTGTATCAGTGGTGGTTGCGTTTGTCGTGGGAGGCATCGAAGCCCTCGGCCTCCTCGGCGGCCAGCTCCATCTGCAAGGGGTATTCTGGGGATTCATCGGCCGCCTGAACGACAACTTTGGCGTCCTTGGATACTGCATCATCGGGATCTTCGCCCTCGCCTGGGTGGTCTCCATCGCCATCTACAAGCTGGGCCGTCTCGAGGAACTGGAGTTCAATCCCGAACTCTGACCCACACGCATCGTTGCTGTGGAACCTGCACCTTGTACCTGCACCCTGTACCCTGCTCTTACTCCCGCAGCGCCTGCATCGGCTCTACATACATGGCCCGCCGTGCCGGAATATAGCAAGCCAGCATGGCAATTGCCGCCAGCATCGCCGACACTCCCAGGTACGTTGCCGGATCCGCGGGGCTCACCACAATCAAACTGTGCAGGAGCCGCGCAATGCCGAAGCTCGCCGCCAGCCCAACCGCGAGCCCGATTCCCACAATCCACAGACCCTGCTTGTAAACGATCCGCAGAATGTCTCCGCGCTGCGCCCCCAGTGCCATGCGCACGCCGATTTCGCTGGTCCGCTGGCTCACGACATAGGAAAGCACGCCGTACACGCCCACTATCGCCAGCACCAGTCCCAGCGTGCCCATCACTCCCGCCAGCGTCGCGATAATCTGGAACAGCAATAGCCCGTTTGCCGTGTAGAGCGCCTGATGCAGCGTCTTCACCTCGAATACCGGCAGGTTCGGCGCCATCAATTGGATCGTGCGTTCCAGCGCCGGGGCCATTCCCCCGGGATCGCCCTCCGTCCGAACCTCCAGCGTCTCCAGCGAATTCGTCGCGTAGTGCTGCCCAAACGGCAAATAGAAATACGCAGATGGAGCCTGCCTGAATCCCTGATACCGCGCGTCCCCCGCCACGCCCACCACCTCGAGCGGGTGCGCGGGATCGCTGTTCATCGTGAACTGCCGCCCAATCGCGTCCCCCTGCGGCCAGTATTTCTTGACCATCGCCACGCTCACGATTGCAACATAGGGTCGCCCCTCGCTATCCTCCGCGCTGAAGTCCCGTCCCTGCGTCATCGGAATCTGCAGCGTCGAAAAATAATCTGTCCCAATCAGGTTGTAGGCAACCACCGGCGCGCTCTGTCCTGCCGGCGCTTGATAGCCACCCACCGTGATCGTGTCCCCGCTATTGCCCACCAGCCCCATCGGAACCGTCTGCGCGATCGTTGCCGTCTTCACCCCAGGCATCGCCCGAACTCTCTGTAAAAGCTCTTGAAAGAAATCCCGCGCGCGTAGATCGCTGTACCCAATCTCGCCCGGGTCCATCATCATGGTCACGACATGCGCCGGGTTGAACCCCAGCTCCGCATGCTCACTGCGCCTGAGGCTGCGAGTAAACAGCCCTGCAACGATCAGCAGGATCATCGCACTCCCTACCTGCACCGTCACCAGCGCGTCGCGAAACCTGTGTGCGCCGCCCGCCACACCGCGGCCGCCCTCACGCAGCACCAGATTCAGATTCGCCCGCGCCAGGCGCAGCGCCGGCACAATCCCCACCAGCGCCCCCGCCACCACCGCCACGGCCAGCGAGAACGCCAGTACATGCCAGTCAAATCCAAAGTTGAAGTGCACCGGCAAATCCGTTCCCAGGTTGATCGAACTCAGCATGTGGCTTCCCCACAGCCCCAGCCCGATCCCCGCCAGACCGCCGCACATCGCCAGCAAAATACTCTCCGTCAGCATTTGCCGGATCAGTCGCGATCGTGCAGCGCCAAGTGCAGAACGGACAACCATCTCCCGCTCCCGCACCGTCGCCCGCACCAGCAGCAGATTCGCCACGTTCACGCATGCCAGCAGCAGCACCATCCCCGCGAGTCCCATAAAAAACAACGCCACCTCTCCGATCGCATTGTTCGGATCGAACCCCACATTTCTTCCCACCCACAGTGGAAAAGAGGCCACCTCGATATCCTTGTCGGCGACCGGCTGTTCAGCGGTCAGCCGGCGCGATACCACCGCCAGCGTCGCGTTCGCCTGCTGCTTCGTCACTCCGGACACGAGCCGTGCGTACAGCCGAAGGTTCCGATTCGTCGGCTTGTGATATTCGCTCAGGGGAGCGTTCTCGATCGGCACAATCATCGCCAGCGGCAGATACGCCTCCGGCGAGACCGCTGTATTGACGCCGCGATAATCCTTCGGCGTCACACCCACGACCGTCATCGGGTGCCCATCCAGCAAAACCTGCCTGCCCACCACTCCAGGATCCGCCGCGAAGTGCTGCTTCCAGTACGGGTAGCTCAGCACCACTACCGGATCAGCTCCGGGCGTCACGCCTTCCCCCGCGCGAAACAGCCTTCCCAGATACGGCTGGACTCCGAGGACATCGAAATAATCTCCTGTTACATAATCCGTAAACGCCCGGTCGGGCTTATTGCCCTCCATGCTCAGGCCATCCAGCCCATACGCGTCCCCTACCACCCCACTGAATACTGCGCTCGTCTGGCCGTGCAGCACATCGTATTCCGGTAATGAAAATTGCGGCTGCCACTGCGCCCCCTTTTGCCGCGACCCGATCTCCAGCATCCGGTTCTCCTGCCTGATATGCAGCGAGCTGAACAGCAGTCCGTTCACCATGCTGAAAATCGCCGTGTTCACGCCAATCCCCAGCGCCAGCGTCACGATCGCGATGGCCGCGAATCCAGGGCTCTTCCGCAGTTGGCGCAGCGCGTACCGTATATCGCGTCCCAGGTCCTCCACTGAAACAAAGCTGTTCATCTTCCAGATCTCCTCACGAATCACGGTTGGATTGCCGAGTTTCATATGAGCCCGCCGGCGAGCTTCTCCAGGTGTCATGCCCCGGGCGATGTTGTCCGCCATTTCCTCCGCCAGGTGCGCGTCCAGCTCGCGCCGCCGCTCCTCGTCCCACTCCTGTCGTCGCAAATACTGGCGAAAACGCATCGCCGCCCTCCCCGCATCTCACTGCGGCATCTTCAGTTCACTCCACCACCCGCCCCGCATTCCCCAGCACGCGCCCAATGGCCTCGACCATCGATTCCCACCGATTCGTTTCCACCCGCAACCGCTTCCGCCCCGCCGGCGTCAGCTTGTAGAAGCGCGCCTTGCGGTTGTTCTCGCTCACGCCCCAGTACGACGAAACCCACTCCCGATCCTCCAGCCGATGCAGCGCCGGATACAGCGACCCCTGCTCGATCTGCAGCACGTCTTCCGACGAATGCTCAATCACGTGAGCAATGGTGTGACCGTGCGCCGGACCCATGACCAGCGTCTGCAGGATCAGCATGTCCAGCGTCCCCAGCAAAAGTTCCCGTTCTTTCTTAGAACGATTTGACGTCTCTCCCATAGAACCTCTCGGTAGACCTTCTATGGGAGACAATCCTATACCACTAGAAGTTCTATTGGAAGAGGAGAATACGACCCGCCTGGCAGTTTTGTTCCGCCGGGCCCCGATTTTCCCCGGAAAAATCCCAACAGAAAAGGCTTCGCGGTAAGACCACACCGCGAAGCCCGCTTTTCTGTTTACTGTTGCCTGTTGTCTTTTTCCCTGTCTACTGTTCTACCGGCTCGCCGTCTGCACCGCATGATTGATCGTTTGGACAAACTCCACCGCCGCCGCCTGCGTCGTGTGCGCATCTCCATCCAGGATCGCCGTGAACGGCACTTCACGGTCGTACAACTCCTTTGTCATCGCGTGATCCTGGTTCAGTTCTGCGCCATTCAGCGTCGCGCCGATATAGGCACCCTTCGCCCGCGAATAGCTCAAAATCGAAGCCTTCCAGCCCGCTGAGCCCGAAGCCTCGCGCCCCACCGGGCCCGCCGCTGCATCCACACCCGCGCCCACTTTAAAGTGTCCCGACTCGAGTGCCTGCATGCCGTTGTGGTCCATCACCATCATCACGTAACCCTGCTCCTCACCACCGATCTGCGCCCCGAAGGTCGCCCCCGTCAGCTGGAATGGAGCCGGTGGACTCCACCGCCCATCGCTCATTCGGCATGTCGCCACGCCATCTCCGTGTTGCGCGCCCACGACAAAGCCGCCCTTCAGCATCTTCGGGATCACCGCGACGCATTTGGCATCCTTGAGCACCGCATCGGGAATCCCGGCCTCGGACTGCGGCCCCGTCAGCTCATGCATAATCTGCGTGGCCTCATTCAGCTCGTTGTCTACCTTGTCCTGGGCCATCGCCGCCGTAGCCGCTGCGGCCAGAAGACCCACACTCAGGATCGCTACCGATTTTTTCATCGTGATGCTCCTCTCAATTTCGATTCGTTTTTTGGGTTTTCCCATGGGTAAGAAACTGCGGAATCCGCACAACCGGCCGTCGCCGGGCGCGCCATCTCAATAAATAGGAACTCACGGTTGCCCGCGGGGTTGGCTCACCGTGACAAATTGCGCGCAATCTCAACATGCGCCACGGACGCGGTAGTCTTTCTGTACCCCTTACCCTGTTCCCTGTACCCTCTACCCTGTACCCTGCTCTTATGCACATCGGCATCGTCGCCGGATCCGCTGAAGGCGCGGCTCTCTGCTATCGAACCATCGCCCACGAAGGAGCCCAGCGGCTCGGTCCGTACGCCCATCCCCGCGTCACCATGGACTCGATCCCTCTGGCCGAATACCAGGCCTGCATCGATCGCGATGACTGGCATGCCGTCGGCGAGCTCATGCTGCAATCTGCCCAGACTCTGGCGAAAGCCGGGGCCGGCTTCCTGGTCTGCCCGGACAACACAATGCATCGGGCGTTGCCCTTCTTCGAGTCGCGTAGTCCGCTTCCCTGGCTGCACATCGCCGCCGTCGTGGCTGAGGAAGCCGCCCGCCGTCACTACCGCTGCATCGGTCTGCTTGGAACAAAATGGCTCGTCGCGAGCGACGTTTATCCGGAGCAGCTCTCCGCTCGCGGTCTCGACTACCGCCGCCCGAGCGACGGCGACTGCGAAGAAATCAGCCGCTTCATCATGCAGGAGCTGGTCAACGGCATCTTCTCTCCAGAAGCCATCGAATGCCACCAGCAGGTCATCGCGCGCCTGCAACTCGATGGCTGCGACGCTGTCGTTCTCGGCTGCACCGAGATTCCCCTCATTATGAATGACGGCAATTCGCCGCTCCCGACGCTCGACTCCACGCGCCTGCTCGCCCGCGCCGCGGTCCTCCGCGCAACGACCACAGGAACCTAACCTGTGCGTGTAACCCTGTAACCTACTGCCTGCCTGCCGTTACCTCTACCGTCCCGATGCGCCCGCTCGTCGCATCGCGCACACCAACCCGCAAAGATACCTGCCCCGCGGGCACATCGATTTCCTGATGGATCGGAATGCCCATTTGCAGCGCGCGGGCCAGTTGCTGGGGCGTGAGGTTGACCTCAAGCCCTGCATCGCTGTAATTCACCCGCTTACTGTCCAGATCGTAGACCGCCTGCGCCACCTCCAGCTCCGCCTGTCTCCGCCCGTCTGGTAGTTCCTTCAGCGCCAGATGATGCGGATCGATCGAGTAATCGACCATATACCGTGTTACCGGAGCCTTCAGCGGTTTGTCCGGCTTGCCCGCCGGTCCCGCTGCCGGCGCCGCTCCTCGCAACGCAGGATCGCCCACCGGAAGCACGCGCGCCTCAAATATCACCTGTGACAGCGGCGGCAACCCATTCAGCATCGCTGCCGAAAGCGGGCTCATCTTGCCGCCCGTCGATGCATCTTCCTTCGCTGGATCGACCGCCTCATACCCGCGCCGATACGACAGCTCGCACCGGCATTCCGTTACCTGCACCGCCACTTTGCGATAACTGCCGTCGCGATTGCGGTTCGTAGGGACATACCCCAGGGTGTAATAGTTCGAGCCGTCCGCAATGGCATACTCCACCGCCTGCCCTACGGCATTCGTGTCGTAATACGCCTTCCCGCCCGTCTCCTCCGCCATCTTTTCCATCGTGACGTGCGAACTCCACCATTGTTGCGGTTGGCGCAAATCGTTGGTCATCGCGCCGGCGATCACGCTCTGTAAAGTCAGCGTCTGCCCGCCCCCCGGGTCGTTTGCGGGATTTGCATTCGGCAGCGTCATCAGCGCCCGCGCGTCCACCGGATACATCGCCACCCGCGCCCGCGCCAGCTGCTCATCCAGCTCCTGCACCAACGGCCCATAATTGAGAACCTCGCCCGTATCACCATTCGAGATGTCGGGATCCATGTTGATCGGGAAGCTTCCTGAAAACCAAATCAGATTCTTCCGGCCCGGCAATGCGCCAAGGTAGCGCGCCAACTGCTCCAGCGCGGCAATCGTCATCCGTACCCGCACATCCGCCCCGAAGTTCTCCGATTCCTTGCTGAATGAATCCAGAGCCATCGCGGTCATCCCCGGTCCCTCAGCGCCAAAGTTCGTCAACGCCGAGGCCGACGTATCCAGCGGATCAGCCGCCACCGGCGAAGTCTGCGCCGCGCCCCGCTTGCCCCCAATCGCCTGCTCAACCGCCCCCTGGTCTGTCGTGAATCCCCGCACCATCTGCAGACGCGATCCCAGCGTGAACACCGCAACCCGCGTTCCCGCCGGAATCTTATGCAGATATTTGATCATCTGCTGCCGGGCGTATTTCTGATCGCTGATCGGAGTGTTCAGCGCGTCCAGCAGAAGCACGTTCGCCGCGCTCGCAACCGCATATTCCGGAAAATCGCTGTAAACATGCTCCGGGAGGGCCGGCCCTTTGCTGGCCTGCACGGCATCCGTCGCTTTGTGCTCCTCGAAGATCGTGACCTTCTGTTCCTGGCCGTTCTCGGTCACGTGAAATTCTGAGGCACTGAGCCCCTCGACCGCCTTCCCCTTCTCTCGCACAACCACGTCCACCAACACCAGATCGGCATTGGTCCTGAACATCGGCGTGGCTTGACCGGATTCTTGTGGCTTCGCGCCGGATTCCGGCATCCCCGTCTGCGCTCTGCCGACGGCCGCCCCAGCAAGAAACAAAGCTGCGTATGGAACGAGAGAAATCCAGCGACGCAGGACCATAGGCCACTCCTATACCTCAGCGCGTAAGTCCAGTTTAAGCAGAGTAAGCCAGATACTGTGGGACAGGAAACCCCCGACACGTTTATTTCAACGCCCTTTCGGAGCCGTCTCCTCCTGGGCCTCTTCGATCAGCGTGTACAGCCGCGACCGGTCGACCACCTCCACAAACGGCGAGCCGCTCTTCCGATTCGTCACTACCCAGATGGTCGGCGTGTGCTGGATACCAACGCTCTGTCCCAGGTCGTAGTCTGCCTTGACCATCTGCGCGAACCTCCCCTGTGGATCGACCGCAAACGGGAACGACAGCTTGTGATCCTGCGCAAATTTCTGCGCGAAAGCCAGCAGGTCCTCCTGCGAGTGAATGGTCGGTTGTGCGGCAAAGGTGGCATCGCGGAAGTCGTCGCCCAGCCGCTTCGACTTCGTGTCGAACCAGCGCGCATCCACCGCGGCCTCGAAACTCCAGGTGTGGAAAGGCAACGGAAAATCGTGCCGGACCCACGGTATGTGATATTTCTCGGCCGCCTCTTTGACCACCGGGTTGGCCCGCGCGCAATCCGGACACTCCAGATCCTCGAATTCCACAATCGCCACCCGCGCCCCCGCTGGAGGATGCAGCGGCGCCGCATTGTGCACAGCGGTCGTCGGCGACTCGGGGTTGGAAAACTGAGCGGCGGCAGTAAGCGCGGCCAAAAGGAAGAAGCTCGGAGCAAAAACACGTACGAATCTGAGCATGGCGGCTGCCCTCATTGTAGCTGTGGCCGGCTGATCGCTGAAATTGATCTCAGGCCTAGTCCAACAACTCCATGGCCCTCGAAGCCTTCGCAGTTTCTGCGCGCCGGAGCCAGACTGATGTTGCCGTTACTCATGAAGCGAAACCCAACCCCGCGCGCAAATGAAAAGGCCACCCATTTCCGAGTGGCCTTTGCTTCGATCAAGGCAGATTGGCGTTCAGGCTTTTGCGCGGAAGGCGCGTCCGCCTGGACGCTGGTCCTCAGTCCCCCATGACCGGTTCTTCGGTCTTCACCGGCTTCGGAGCAGGCGCGATCGAATCGATGCTCACCAAACCCTCGACCGGCTTCTCGCCGAGGATCTGTTCGCGGTACAGCTTCGCCATCCGCGCGTTCTCCGCATCCTGTTTCATCTTCGACTCACGCGCGCGCAGCTTCTCTTCACGCGCATTCTTGGCGATGCCGCTCTTCTCGAAGGTGTCATTGGCCGCGGCCGTCACGTGATCCTGATTCAGAACCAGGGTGTGCTGCGCCTGATCCATGCCGACCTTCTTGCCGCCCGCGAAGATTTCATGCCGCCCATGCTCCTCATACCACTTGGTGAGCGTGGCCGTCATGTGCATCTTCTCGATGATGTTCCGCCAGCCGATGCCCGTGTTGTACGCGCAGAAGCTGATCTCGCCTTCCTGCGTCGCGTATGGGATGATGCACTGCTCGGTGCGCCGGAAATCGTAGTTGAAGAGGTCCTGGAACCACATGCCCGCGATGAACAGGAAGTTCCACCGATCGGCGCGCCGCTTCTCGATATCCGCCATGGTACGGTCGCCTGTAACTTTGCCGTAGTTGCGGCCGGTCGCGCCAAAGCATTTGTCGAACTTCTGCAGCAGGTCGACGATGCGGAAGTGCGTTGGCGACTTGCGTGGATCGTAGTTGCGCAGCAGCGAAAGCGCCGCTCCGATCACCGACAGTGTCTTCCCGCGAGCGGCATCGTTGATCTTGGCCATGTCCTTCGCCAGACGATCGGCGTTCAGAAACGCGGTCACCGGCACAGCTTCCCGGGTTTCCTTGTCGATCATCAGCGCCATGCCGATCCCGCAGTTCGGGTGGCATCCGCAGGAGAGCTGGCCCCACTCGTGGTTCGGCCCGTGCACCAGATCGGCCCAGTCGGAGAAGGTGCTCATGAAGCTGATGGGGAACCAGTCGCGCGTCGGCTCGCCCAGGCCCGTCTGATTCTTCACGTCGTGCGCCATGTGGCTCAGCGTGTAGCGCTGTGCGGCCCGGCGCTCGTCGGTGACCGCTTCATCGCGGCCGGTAAAGCTGACCGGCTGGAAGCTGAGGAAGTTGATCTTCTTGGGATTGTCGAGCGCGAACTGGATGATGTGCCCGACCTGCTCGTTGTTAATGCCGTTGATGATCGTGGTCACCGGAACGATATCGACGCCGGCTTCGTGCAGGTTATGAATGGCCTGGAGCTTCACATCGAACAGGTTCCCGACTTTGCGGTGCGAGTTGGCCGCGTTCCCGATGCCGTCGAACTGCAGATACGCGTAGCGCAGGCCTGCTTCCGCGGCCGCGCGGCAAAGCTCCTTCGACTTCGCGAACTCGATGCCGTTCGTCGCCGCCTGGACTGAGTTATAGCCAACCTTGCGGGCGTACGCCACTGCGTCGAGGAAATACGGCGACAACGTCGGCTCACCGCCCGAGAACTGGACCGACATCTGCCGCTTCGGCTTAATGGTGATGGCGTTGTCCAGCATCGTCTTGATCTCGTCCCACGTCAGTTCGTGGACGAACCCAACCTGGTTGGCGTCCATGAAGCAGGGATCGCACATCATGTTGCACCGGTTGGTCAAATCGATGGTCAGCACCGATCCGCGGCCGTGCGTCACCGTCGAGGTGCCGTGATTGTGCAGCTTGTCGTCGTTGTGCGCGCGGATGTCGCGCCCGGGAAACACCTCTTCAAGATGGCGGAAAAAAGCCGTGTCGATCGACATCACATCTTCAAAATGGCCGTGCTTCGGGCAATCCTTCACCATCAGGATCTTGCCGTCGCGCTCGATGATCTGCGCCTTGATCTCGCCGACCTTTTCGTTGAGCAGAATCTCATGCGGCAGCTTGCCGTCGATGATCTGCTGGCGAATCTCAGGCACACACTTCGGACAGAGCGAATCCGTGGTGCGCGGCCACCCGAGCGGCGGCTTTTCTTTCTGCCACGACTTCAGCAGCGGCTTGTCGGACCATTTCGGCGTGAACGACGGATTCGGGCGAATGCTGTTCACCCGCTCGAAAACGGACCAGGCGCCCTGGGCTGCGATGGTCACCGCTCTCTCAGCATATTTCACGGTCTTTGACATTTTTTCGGAATCTCCTGGTGTTGCAGGGTGGGTTTGCCTGAGTCGCCTGGAGGGGAGATAAGTCGTTGCACTACCAGGACTTTACCATTGCCAGCTTAGATGATAGTTCCGCCCGGAAGGAACCAGAGTGGGCTGAACGGCAAGAATCGCAACCCAGGCGGCGCCTGGAGCGGCTGAATGGAGCCAAGTCAATGAGCCAATGGCAGGTTACGCGCCGCTGAATGCAGGCAGTCTACCCACGGTGCGACAATCGTGGCACAGGATATCCCGTTTGTTTTGGGTTCCCGAGGAGCATAGTAACCATGAAGCGTTTCCTGATGTGTGCCGGTCTTCTCGCCCTTACTTCCGTCGCTCTTGCCCAACAAAAGCCGCCCGCCAGCCCCCCGGAAACCGCCACCGGCTCCA
The DNA here is from genome assembly GCA_963787915.1 of uncultured Acidobacteriaceae bacterium. Taxonomy (GTDB): domain Bacteria; phylum Acidobacteriota; class Terriglobia; order Terriglobales; family Acidobacteriaceae; genus Palsa-343. The sequence goes on from CAWBEP010000009.1 coordinate 13,323, forward strand.
TTGGCGGCAAGAACATCACGATCAAATACTCATCGCCCGGCGTGAAGGGCCGCGAGGGTCAGCTCTTTGGCAAAGACGGCCGCATCAGCCATGATCCGCATTACCCGGTCTGGCGCGCCGGAGCCAATTCCGCTACCGCCCTCCACACCGACGCCGATCTGACCATCGGCAATCTTTCTGTGCCGAAGGGCGATTACACCTTGTTCGTCGACATCTCCGATCCCGACCATTGGGTGCTCATCGTCAGCAAGCAGACCGGTGAATGGGGATTGCGTTACGACAGCTCCCAGGACCTCGGCCGCACACCCATGACCATGAGCAAGCCGCCGGCGATGGTCGAAAATCTGCAGTGGACGATCAACGATCTCGGCGGAGGCAACGGCAACATCACCCTGGCCTGGGAAGACCACAGCGCTTCGGTCGCCGTGCATTAACAATGACAAGTCCGAGGCCGGATCATCCTGCCCGGAAGATCGCCTCGCCGCCGAGCGCGAGGAGGTTTCGGAAGGCGCGTCCTCGGTGGCTGAGCCGGTGCTTCTCATCAAGGGAAATCTCCGCCATGGTGCGGCCCAGATCCGGAAGCCAAAACAACGGGTCGTAGCCAAAGCCACCCGCCCCGCGCGGCGCCGAGAGAATCTCACCCTCGACGCTGCCATCGGCGGTCAGCAGGACATTTCCGTCGCGTGCCAGTGCCAGAACGCAATGGTAGCGGCCAGTGCGGTCCGCGATGCCACGCATCCTTTCGAGCAGATACAGGTTGTTGCGCTCGTCGATGGAGAGATCCGGACCCGTGCTGAATCCAGCATCTTTTGCGAAGCGCGCGGAGCGCACGCCGGGCTCACCGCCTAAAGCGTCGACCTCGAGACCCGAGTCGTCGGCCAGTACCAGTCCCGCGGCGAAACGGCTGTAATACCCAGCCTTGAGCCGGGCGTTACCGGCAAAGGTCGGCTCGTTCTCTTCGGGAGCGGGAATGCTTGCGAGACCAGCGAGCGGCTCGACCATAATTCCGCTTGCCGCGGCCGCAACGGAGAAGTCGCGCAGCTTGCCGGGATTGGTCGTGGCGGCGTAGAGGGTGATCACAGACCAGTTTATGCAGACGTTGCGGCGTTGGTCCGCGCCTTCTTCAAATCGAACTGCAGCGGGCAGCCCTCGCATAGCGCGACCCGGCGGCAGTGGGTCTTGCCAATCTGGACCACGAGCGCGTGAAACTCGTTGTAGTGGCGGGCGAGGTCTTCGCGGCTTTCATGCACACGCTCCGGTGCGAATGCCTGCTCGGCCAGCGCCTGAATTGCGGCATATTTTGTTTTTTCCGGAGCCAGCCCGTGACGCACGACAATGCGTCGCAGATACTCGTCCACCACCATCGCCGGCGCATCGAGGGCGTAGAGCAGAATCGCATCCGCCGTCTCGGGGCCGACGCAGGGAGGTCAAGCAGTTCTTCGCGCACGGACAGCGGCGACACCAGAGCCGCGTCGCGCAGCCTCTCCATCCGGCCCCCATAGTCCGCATCGAGAAATCCGACGAAGGCTTTAAGGGCTGCTGCTTTGCGCACCATGAATCCGGAGGGGCGGATCAGCACCCGCAACTCAGGCTCAGACACCCTGCGCAGGCCCGCGATCGACAGAATCCCCTGCTCTTCAAGATTGGCGATCGAGCGCTCCACGGATTTCCATGCGGTATTCTGCGTCAGGTACGCCCCAACGACAACTTCAAACGGAGTCTTCGCGGGCCACCACTGCTGCGGTCCGAAGCGCTGAACCAGCCGCCGATACATCCCGCGCAGGCGCCGTGCCGCCTTGCCGCGTTCGGCGCCATCTCTTTTTCCGGCTCGCCTCTCTCCGGGAGCCGTCTTCCGTCCTGCCATCTTTCGATCTTAGAATCTCGATCGCGCGATGGTCTTCAGCCCTGCGGCCTGCACTGAATGCGATCATGTGCCCCGGAACTCCTACTGTGCCGGCACAACGCTGATGCGCGGCAGAACGATGATATCGACGCGGCGATTCCGGCTTCGTCCTTCGGCCGTATCGTTCCCGGCGACCGGATGGTATTCGGCGAAGCCGGCAGCGGAGAGGCGCGCTGGGGCGAATTGGTAATCGACGATCAGCATCCTCGCCAGTCCCGTGGCGCGCGCCGTCGACAGTTCCCAGTTCGAATCAAATTGCGCCGTGTGGATGGGAACGTTGTCGGTGTGCCCTTCGATCCGGATGTCGTACGGTGTGCCCTCGATTTTTGCGGCGATCGCGTCGAGGATGCCCTTTGACTTCATCTGCGGCAGAGCGGAGCCACTATCGTAGAAGCCGGCCTCGCGCAGCGAGATGACCAGGCCATCGCGGCCCAGCTTCAGTGCGACCGTCTTGTCCGCGATCTGCGTCGACAGCAGACCGTTGAGCTGCGCCTGCAGGTGCTGCAGGTCCCGCTGCACTGCGGGAGACGTGGAAAGATCGTCACCGAGAACAATGTTGAGCGGCGGAACGGCAGGCTGCGGTTCGGCGCCGGCCGCGGAACGATCCTCGATAGCGGACGGAAAGATCCCCAGTGCCCGGAAGGCCGACTGGATGGAATGCGCGATCTGCGCCTGCCTGTGCTGGTCGGAGCGCGAGCTGGCGTACAGAACAACGAAAAAAGCAAACAGCAGCGTGATGAAGTCGGCATAGGAAACCAGCCAGCGGTCCTGATGCGATGGGTCCGCCGTCCTCCGGGACCGTTGCGTGCCGTGTCTCACGCGCTCTTCCCACTCTCTGGCTTTTCCGCTGCGGGGTGCGCATTCGCCTGAAAGCTCGCCAGCTTGATCTCAATCATGCGCGGGTTCATCCCCTCGAGGATCGAGATCACTCCTTCGAGCGCCATCTCTTTCAGCCGCTGCTCTTCGCGGGCGCGCTGTTTCAGTTTTCCCGCGGCGGGCAGAAAAAACAGATTGGCCGACCCCACTCCGTAAATGGTGGCGACGAACGCCACCGCGATGCCCCGCCCCACCTGATCCATGTGGTCGAGGTGCTGCATCACCTGGATCAGACCGATGACCGCGCCGATGATGCCGATGGTGGGCGAGAACCCTCCGGCTGATTCGAACACCGAGGGAATGCGGGCCTCGACTTCGCTGGCATTGTCGATCTGGACTTCCATGATCCGTCGCAGTTCGGAGGGTTCGGTGCCATCGACCGCAAGCATCAGCGCCTGACGAAGAAAGGGGTCGGCGATCTCCGCCAGATCCTGGTCGAGCGAAACGATCCCCTTTCGCCGGGCTTTGTTCGCAAAACCCACTATCTGCTGCAGGAGACTCCCGCCATCATCTTCCCCGTGCAGAAAGACCCGGACCAGGCGAAGTGCCGCCGCCACGACCGTCCGGAGAGGAAACTGCAGCATGACCGCGCCCAGCGTTCCCCCAAAGACGATCATGGCGGCAGTCGGCTGCACCACCTGTCCGAGGTGTCCGCCTTCGAGCAGCAGACCGGCCAGTATGCCGGCAAGCGCCAGTAAAATGCCGCCCAGACTGCCCAGGTCCATGGCGTTAATCCTGCAGATCGATCCTGGCTTTGCCAGGCAGGTGGCTCTCCTCGGGATCTCTCCCTGCATGCAACAGCGGCGACCACGCCATGGCCTGCAGATGTCCCGCCGTTTCCGCGAAGACACGCGCCCGGTACGCAAGCGTGCGGCTCACCACGTCCTCGCAACTTTCCAGCACAACAATCTTCTCCCCGTTGATCAGCGTCAGCATCGTATCCGGCGACGATTCGGCGTACTTGATCAGGTCGCTGTTCACCACCAGCGGATTTCCGTTCAGACGCGTGAGATGAATCATGGCGGGCGTCTCCCACGCCTGTTGGTTTTTATCGGCGTAAATGGAGAAGGGATGAAAAAAGCGGAGTCAGAAAAACCGAAAACACCCCGACGCACGCAAGCTGCCAAACATCCTCCCCCCCAATAAAGGCGCCATCAACCGGGCCGATGAAGACCGTGAGTCAAGCGGTTCCCAGGAGTCACGAAGGGCCAGTCGGCCACGCGCTCCATTCAGGAACCCTATTTCAGAATGGGAGAACGGTCATGCCACTGGGTGTCCTGAACAACATCTCGGCAGTTTACGCGGAAAATAACCTGAACCAGACGCAGTCCAGTCTGCAAAATGTACTGACGCAATTGTCCTCGGGTTCGAAGATCAACTCCGGCGCGGACGATCCGGCCGGCCTCTCGATTGCGAACGGCCTGGCCGCGAACTCGGCGGCTCTCATGCAGTCGTCGAGCAACGCCAGCGAGGGCGCGGGCTTTCTCCAGGTGGCGGATGGCGCGCTTTCGCAGGTCACCAGCCTGCTGACCAGCGCCGTGACGCTCGCGACCGAAGCCGGCGGCGGAACGCTGTCGAGTTCGCAGCTCGGCGCGGCGAACCAGGAGTACCAGGACATTCTCACCCAGATCGGGACCATCGGCAGCACCACCGAATACAACGGGATTACCGTCTTCAGCGCCGACCAGACTACCAGCGCTCTGGGCTGGGGTGCGAACGCGGCAGGTGCGTTGTCCTCAGTGACCGGATCGTCGGCGGCGGTTGCCGGCGCGGCGATTACCGCCGGCGGTTCAGCCGCAGCCGCGGCGCCGGTCGAGACCACGACCTACAGCGCATCTCCGGTGGCGATGAGCTGGACCCTGAACGGAAGCGCCAGCACTTCGACCCTGACCTCTTCAGCGATCCCCAGCGGCGGCCAGCTTTCCGGCACTCTTGCCTTTTCGCCGACCACCAGCGGAGGCACCGCCAATGCCATCAGCATCAACCTGGCGAACGTCACCGGCACCTCGCTGACCGCCCAGGCAGCCAGCCTGCAGACCCTCATCAACGCACAGGCGGGCAATGCCGGCGGCGATTACACGGTAACCGCGGTCGGAAATAACCAGTTGCAGATCGGCCTTGGCGCCAACGCCACCACGGACCACATCACGGGCTTCACCGCTGCCCCGGCAACCAACGCCAGCACCTCCGGCGCGGCCGCCGCGCAGACAGGCTTCACGCTGGCCGTAGCGGATGGCGGCACGCTGGCCGGCTCGATCTCCGTCACCCCCAACACAGCGGTCGCCGCCGGTGCCGCGACCGGGGTCAACTTCACCAATAACGGCGCCACGATCACGGCGAGTGTCGCATCCGGGGACAACCTGGCGGGCAGCATCACCATAAACGGCACCATTCCACAGAGCGGCGGTGTAGCCACGCCCCTCAGCTGGGGACACACGGGCTCGGGGACTGGGGAGTCCTTTTCGGCGGCGGTCGACACCGGCAATACGCTGACGGGCAGCTTCACAATCACAGGGACCGGCGACTCGCACGCGCCTTACACCATCAATCTGAATTCCCTGGCCGGTGAGAACCAGGCGCAGATGCAAACCACGATCGACGGCGTCATCACCGGCGCTGGCGGAACCGCGTCGGACTACACCGTCGCCTACTCGGGCGGAAACCTCACGATCGGCCTTTCCGGAAACGGCAGCGAAACCGGTATTTCCGTGGCCAACACCGGCGGCAGCGCAGCAACCCAGACCACTCCGGTAGTCCCGGCGTCGACCAGCCCGAACAAGACGATCGACCTCGACAACGTGACGACGGCGAACCTGCAGAGCACGCTGAATGCCGATCTGGCGGGTTCGGACTACTCCGCCACCTACAACAGCGGGACCGGCGCTTTGAGCTTCGGCATCTCGGCAGCCGGCACAACAGCAGGTGTGAATGCGCTCAACATCGTTGGAAGCTCAACGGTGACGAAGCAGACACCGGCCAGCACGACGGCCGGAAACACGGTCAACATTCCCCTGACCAACGTGACCACCGCCAATCTGGCGACCACAGTGGCCACGGCTCTGAACGGAGCCAACCCGACCAATCCGGATTACAACGTCAGCTACAGCAACGGCACACTGACGGTAGGGTTGACGGCGCATGGCACGGGCGCGGACAACATCGCCAGCCTCACCCTGGCCAGCACGGCGACCGAAACGTCCCCGACCGCTGCCAGTATCCAGTTCAGCGACGGCGAACAGCTGAGCGGCAAGTTCACCATCACACCGACCATCAGCGGCGTGGCGGCCAGCGGCGCCGGCATCACCACGGTCAACCTGAACGGCATCAATACGTCGCAGCTGGTCAGCACGGTCAACGCCGCGCTGGGCGCCTCGGCGAGCGACTACAACGTGGCTTATAACGTCAGCAACGGAGTGGGGACGCTCAGCATCGGCGTCAACGCCACCGGCCTTGCCGCCAACTACGACTCGGTCGCCATCGCCAACGGCACCGGCGCGAATGCGATGGGAGAATCCGGGGTCGCGGTGACCAACATCAACTCCGCCAACACGGTGATGGGCAACTTTACAGTTACTCCCACCACGGCAGCAGGAGCGGGTTCGGCTATCAACGTCGATCTGGACGGCGTCAGCAACGCAAACCTGCTCAGCAAGGTGCAAACCGCGCTGGGATCGAACTACACCGTCTCCTACAACACCACAGCCGCTAATCAGGCCGCGGGCCTCGGCAACCTGTCGATCTCTGTCTCGGCTGCGGGCGCAGCCAGCGGCATCACCTCGTTCACCGTCGCCGAGGCTTCCTCGCAGGCGGCCTCGCAGCAGACTCCGATCAACGGCGGGGTGAGCGTCTACACCAGTGACGGCACCAGCGCCGGCAGCCAGAACTACAACGTGACAGTGGGCAGTTTGACCGACGCCAGCGTCGGAACGTCGGCGGCAGCCAGTGCGACCTCTCTGCTGGGCACGCAGGTCACAACTACAGTAGGCGGCGTTACCGGCACGGGCGGCGTATTGTCCGGCGCCGGTGCCGGCACCAGTCTGGTCGGCACCAACCTCGACAGCCAGGCGAACGCCGAAGCTGCCCTCCAAACCGTGGACAACGCCATCAGCGCCGTCGCCTACCAGCGCGGCCAGGTGGGCGCCAACATCAACACGCTGACCGCGGCATCGAATATCGCGAGTTCGCAGATGACCAATATCACCTCGGCGCAGAACACCATCACCGCGACCGACTATGCTGCGGCCACCTCGAACATGTCGAAGTACGAAATCCTGACCCAGACCGGCATCAGCGCTCTGGCCCAGGCGAACAGCACACAGCAGATGGTCACGAAGCTGCTCCAGTAAGCGAGGCCGTTTCACAGGCGGGGGGCTGTCCTTCCTCCGGCGCGAGTTACCGCTCGCCCGAGGGTCCGGGAAAGCCCCCCGATTTCTTAGGCTTTTTTAAAATCGCGGCGCGCCCTGCGGTCCAGGGCGTGCTCGCACCCGATTGCGGCTAAAGGATCACCCGAAAGCGACGATAACACCACCATGGGAAGCGTCGGTATTTCATTTGGATCGCCCACCAGCGGGCAGGGTTTCGACGTATCGACCACCGTAAGCGCGATTGTGGCGAATCTGCAGGCGGTCGAAACGCCCTGGAAGAACCAGCTGACCACGCTCCAGTCCGAAGATACGGCCCTGACCAGCATCGGGACGGATCTGAGCTCGCTCTCGACGGCCCTGAACGCGCTCACCGATTTCAACGGGGTCTTTTCCGAGAAGGAAGGATCGAGTTCGGATACCTCGGTGGTGGCGCTGACCAGCGCCAGTTCCGCCGCGGTGGCGGGCAGTCATACGGTCGTGGTCGGCAATCTGGCGGAGACGTACTCCTATGCCAGTACCAGCGGGGCAATCGCCGCCGGCGACACGCTCAGCGGCAGCCTTTCGATCGGCGGCCAGCAGATCACGATTTCCGACGGCACGGCCACAGACAGCGACGGCAATAAGATCCCGCAAAACAATACCCTGTCGACGCTCGCTTCTTATATCAACCAGGGCAACTACGGCGTGCAGGCGAACGTGGTCAGCAATTCGTCCGGGCAGTCGCAGCTGGCCCTGGTGAGCGACACCAGCGGGGCCGGCGGCGCGGTCGCGATCGACGCCAGCCAGCTGACTGATGCCACGACGGGAGTGACGGGTTTCAGCTTTGGTCAGGTGCAGCAGGGTAAGGATGCTCAGTTTTCCGTCGATGGCCTCCAGACGAGCAGCGCCTCGAACACCGTAACCGATGCGATTCCCGGAGTAACCCTGCAGCTTCTGACCGCGGCGCCGAGCGAGTCGGTACAGGTCGAGATTACGAACAACAACAGCGACGTCGAATCGGCGATCAGCAGTTTTGTAACTGCATACAACAAGGTCATCGGAGATGTGAATACCCAGGAGGGCGACACCTCCTCCGGAGCCGCCGAGCCGCTGTTCGGCAATTCCACGGTGGCCAACCTCCAGGAGCAGTTGCAGGGAGCGCTGATCTTCTCCCAGTCTTCGGGAGCAATCACTTCTTTGTCGCAGCTGGGCATTACCGCCAACAACGACGGAACTCTCACCCTCGACGGCAGCACTCTGGACAGCGCCCTCGACAGCAACTTTCAGGATGCGGCGAACTTCTTTCAGGCGAACGGGAGCTATACCTCGTATGGCACCAACCTCACCAATGTCCTGAATGAACTGAGCAACACGGGACCGGACGGGGCGATCTATCTGACGCTGCAGCAGGATTCGTCGCAGGAGTCGGACCTGAATTCCGACATCACCAATGAGAACAACGCCATCAGCACGCAGCAGACCCAGCTGACGACGGAACTGAACGAGGCGAATTACACGCTTCAGGAAATTCCCGAGCAGCTCCAGTCGGTGAACGAGCTCTACAGCGCGATTACCGGATACGACGAAAACCCGGGCGGCTAACCGGAAAGACCGCGGAGGAACATGAATTACCAGCAGCATTCTGTAGCCGGCATGAATCCGGTGGAGCTGATTGTGGCGCTCTATGACGGAATGGTTCGCTTTCTGTATCAGGCGATCGCGGCCATCGAGAGCGGCAATATGCGGGATCGGCGCATCGCGGTGGGGCGCGTCCTCGATATCCTGATGCACCTCCAGTCGCGACTGCGGATGGATGTCGGCGGCAATTCGGCGAAGGCGCTGGCTGAGTTTTACACAGCGATCTTCGCCCTGTGCCTCGAGGGATCGAGACTCGAATCGGCGGACCGCTTCAGGGAAGCCATCGGCTGCATCCGCGACGTGCGCGAAGCATGGAATGTCGCTGCCCACGATACGGAAGCGCTGCGCCTGCTGGGCGATGGCGACGGACCACCGGCGCAGATGATGATGTCGGCCTCGAACCAGGGCTTCGAGCAGGAGCCGGCCGGTTCGAGCTGGAGCGCGTAAACCCGCCCTTAGCCGGTAACCGCCAGCTCTTCTTCGAGCAGCTGCTTCTGGAAGAGCCCGGCGTAATAGCCGTTCCGCTCGAGCAATTCCTCGTGCGTTCCCAGCTCGGCGATTCGTCCCCGCACCAGCACCGCAATGCGGTCCGCGTGGCGCACAGTCGAGATCCGGTGCGAAATCAGTATGGTTGTGCGTCCGGCCATCACACCACGCAGATCCTCAAGAATGCACTCCTCGGTATAGGTATCGACGCTGGCCAGCGCATCATCCAGAATGAGAATCCGTGGATTGCGCAGGATCGCCCGGGCCAGCGCCGTCCTTTGCTTCTGCCCCCCCGAGAGCGTAAGGCCGCGCTCCCCCACCGTGGTCTCAAGCCCATGGGGAAAGAGCTCGAACTCATCCCGGATGTGCGCGACTTCCGCAGCCCGGTTCACATCGGCAACGGGAGCCCCCTGCACGCCAAACGCAATATTCTCGCGGATTGTCGTGCTGAAAAGGAACGTCTCCTGCGGCACAACTCCAACCGCGGACCGCAGGGCATCCAGCGGATATTCGCGGATCGGCTTTCCGTCGATCGTCACGCTCCCCGGCGGAGCATCGTAGAGCCGGGGGATGAGGTTGACCAGCGTGGTCTTACCCGATCCCGTGGGACCCACCAGTGCCAGGCTGCTGCCGGCGCGAATGCGGAGCGAGATTCCGTGGAGCACCTCCACCGAGTTCCCGCCTTCCGCGGGATACGCGAAGTGCAGATCGTGGAATTCGACCTCGCCCCGCATCGGTTCCGGCGCCGTCGCCGCGTTGCGATCGTCAATGCCTGGCTGCGCGGTAAGGATCTCGTGAATGCGCAGCACCGAGGCCGTCCCGCGCTCGAAGAGGTTCACGACCCAGCCCAGCGCGATAATCGGCCAGGTGAGCATCAACATATAAGTCGTGAAGGCGACAAACTGCCCGACCGGGATACGGTGTGCGATCACCTGATGGCCGCCCACCAGCAGGGAGATCACCATGGCCAGGCCAAGCATGAACTCCAGCGTTGGCCACAGCATCCCCATCAGGCGCACCAGCCGCAGAGCCCGGCGGATGTACTCCTGGTTCGAGCGCTCGAAGGCCCTGACCTGGGCTTCTTCCTGAGCAAAGGCGCGCACCAGCCGTGCCCCGGAGAAATTTTCCTGCGCCTGCGCCGAAATATCGGAGAACATCGCCTGGATGCGTTCGAAGCGCTCATGGATGCGGCGCCCCATAAACTGAATCAGGATGCTCGCCAGCGGCATGGGCGCCAGCGCCGTCAGGGTGAGAAACGGGCTGATGCGCAGAAGGAAATACAAAGCCCCGGCAGAAAACAATACGGTGTTGGCCGTGTACATAATGGCCGGACCCAGCAGCATGCGCACCGCGTTCAGGTCGTTGGTCATCCGCGCCATGATGTCGCCGGTGCGGTGTTCCTGGTAATACGAGGCCGATTGCTTCTCCAGTTGGCGGAACAGATCGTTGCGCAGATCGAATTCGATGTCGCGCGAGATCCCGATGATGATCCAGCGCATGAGGAACAGCAGGATGCCGTGCGCCACCGTGACCGCCATCAGCAACCCGGCGTACGCGAAAATCTTGTTCCAGGTCACGCGGATGGTCATGTCGTCGACCGCCGCGCCGATAACCCGCGGAAACTGCACCCAGATCGCATTGGCCAGAACCGTGCACACGCACCCCCACAGGTAGCCGCGCCAGTAGCGGCGCATGTAGGGCAACAACGGTTTGAGATTCGCAAACATAATCGGCCTATGTCGGAGTGCGGAGGAGCAGCCACGCGCCGGCCAGCCCGAAGAGGAAGTCCGGCGACCAGGCAGCGAGGAATGCAGGCAGCCAGCTGACGTTGCCCATCGCCTCAAAAAATCCGGAGACGACGAAGTAGGTGACCGCTACGCCGATGGCGATGGCAATGCTGGACAGCGATCCGCGCTTGCCCATCGAGATGGAGAAAGGAATCGCCAGCACCGCCATCACCAGGGTAATGAGCGGATAAGCAATCTTATGATTCAGTTGCACGCGCAGCGGCACGGTGTTAAACCCGCTCTGGCGCAGGTCGTGGATATAGCCTGCCAGTTCGCCGAAATTCATCTCGGAAGACTGACGAACTTCTTTCTTGAAGTACGCCGGCTGCTCGGAAATCTCCGAAAATGTCCTGACCGGAAAAGCCTCGTAGCTGCTGGTGCCCGACCCGTCGAAGGTTCGCTCCCACCCGTCTTCGAAGACCCACATGTTCAAACCGGGCTCCCAGTGAGCCGTCGACGCGAAAATCCTCTTCGCGATCGTGAACGACCCCGGACTCAGTTCGAAGATCGAGACGTTTCCGAAGGTGTCGATCTCCGGGTCGAAATATTCGTAATAGAAGATGCGGTTGGGCTGCCCCGGCCTTTGCTGTCCGAAGATCCATTTGCGCCCGGGATGCTCAAAGGTTTCCGCGGGCTTTCCCTTGATCACGTTCCGCAACGCCTCCTGCCTGCGATTGGCCTGAGGCAGATACAGCTCGTCGAACATGAACAGCGACACGGACAGCACCGCCGCGATGGCCAGCACCGGAACCGTGATCCGGTAGAGGCTGATCCCCGTAGCCTTCATCGCCGTGAGTTCGCTGTTCCGGTTCATGATGCCGAACACCACCAGCACCCCGATGAGCACGCTCAGCGGCGTGATCAGATAAATCATGTTGGGCGTGAGATTGATGAGGTACTCACCCACCGTGACCAGTGGCGTCCGGTTGTGGATGATATCGCTCAGCAGTTCGAAAAACGTAAAGATGAGCATCAGCATGACGAATGTGACGAGCACCATCACAAATGTCTGAAGGAATTCCCGCAGCACATACTCGTCGAGGATCAGCGGAAAGCGCCCGCGCGTCGCCCGCCTGCTCACCGCCACGCGCACCTCGCCCTTCGCTGCCGAAGACTGGTCGGCGCGCAGCCGGAACCAGTTGCCGAGGGAGGTGATCGCAGAAAGCGCCGCGCCGCCGGTGGCCATCTGCCGCAGCAGAACGATGCCGCCGAGGGCGAAGACCAGATTCGCCTCCCACACTCCGAAGAACGGAGGAATCTTGCTCTGGCGCGCGAGGGCTGTGCCGGTCGAAGAAAGAAAGTAGTAGACGAAGACCAGAGCAATGGACAGGACGAAACCGGCGCCTTTGCCCCCCCGCCGCGACGAGATGCCGAGCGGAACGCCGACCAGCATCAACACGAGGCAGGCGGCGGGGTAGGCGAGGCGCTTCTGGAATTCGATCTGGTAGACGCGGGCGTTTCTCCCGTGCGAGCGCAACAGCAATTCACGATTACTCAGCGCAAGGATCGGTTTGTCGCTGCGGCCGAGGCGGACATCTTCCTGCGACCCGGCCTGGAGCGGAAGGTCGGTCTGCGAAAAGGTGGAGATGGTGTCCTGGTCGGGCTTGTCGGGCACCGTGCCGATCTCCGTGCCGTCGCGCAACCGCATGGTAATGGTCTGGTTTGAACCGTTGACCACAGTAGCGCGGTCGGCGGTGGTGATCTTCGGCGCCTTCGGATCGGTTACGTCCGCCAGAAAGATGCCGCGCCAGTTGGCCGCCCCCGAGCCGGCGCGAACATCCTGAACGTACAGCACGTAGTCCTTGAAATCCTCATAGAACACGCGCGGCTGGACCTCATACGACGCCTGTGCATTCGCCAGCGTGTCTTCCAGATGCCGCATAGCCGCAGCCGACCTCGGGGCCACCACCATCGTGTCGAACATGCTCACCGCCCAGCCGGCAACGGCCACCATGCTCACGATGCGCACGAAGCTCCACACCCCGATGCCCGACGCGCGCATCGCTGTGATCTCGCTGTCGGACGCAAGCCGGCTGAGGCCCAGCAAAATGCCCACCAGTACCGCCATCGGAATCGTGACCGTGAACATATTCGGCAGAGTGTACAGGACGATCCTGACGACCGAGCCGAGCGATGCGCTGTTGCGGACAATCAGTTCCAGCAGCGATGGCAGATTGGGGATGAACAACACGAACGTGAAGATGGCGCCGCCGATTGCCGCGTGCGACAGCACTTCCTTCAGAATGTATCGGGTGAGAATCCGCACAGGATAGCGTCCGCTTCCAGTTTACCGTGGAGTAAAGCTGCGCAGGCGGAGGCTGTTGGCAAGCACGCTAACCGAACTGAGCGCCATCGCGGCACTGGCAATCGTCGGGCTCAGCAGGATGCCGAACGCCGGATACAGAACCCCCGCTGCGATCGGAATTCCCAGCAGGTTATAACCGAAGGCCCATCCGAGATTCTCCCGCATCACCCGCAGCGTGTGCCGCGCCAGCAGAACGGCGTCGAGAATCTGACGCGGTTCGCCATGCAGCAGGATCGCATCGCCGGCCTCGCGCGCCAGATCGGCTCCCGTCCCCATCGCCAGACCGGCATCAGCCTGAGAAATGGCCGCTGCGTCGTTGATGCCGTCTCCGGCCATTCCCACCCGATGTCCCTGCCCCTGCAGCTCGCGGATCTTTTCGAGCTTCTGCGCAGGCAGCAAGCCAGCCCACACCGCGTCGATGCCCGCGGCCTTCGCGATGGCCTCCGCCGTCGTGGCGGTGTCGCCCGTCAACATTGCGGTTAGAATACCGAGCCGTCTCAGTCCCGCGACGGTCTCCGCTGACGACGCTCTGAGCGTGTCCCGGGCTTCAATGGAGCCCAGCATCCTGCCGCCCTCGGCGACATACATAATAGTTGCTCCGGAGCCGGCATCGGTACCGGCCGTCAACGGCACACCGATCTCCTGCATGAGAGCCGCATTGCCTGCGGCGATACCCCGCCCGTTCACGAAGCCCTGAATCCCTTTTCCAGGAACGGCGCGAACTTCCTCCGCAGCAGGCGTCTTGATTCCGCGCTTTTCCGCCGCATGCAGGATCGCGCGCGCCAGCGGGTGCTCCGACCTTTGCTCCAGCGCTGCCGCCAGTGCGAGCACTTCGTCGTCCGTCGATCCCGGTGCCGCGCGGATAGCGGTCACCTCCGGTTTGCCTTCCGTCAGCGTGCCCGTCTTGTCGAGCACCAGCATGTCGATGCGCGCCAACCGTTCCAGGCTCTCGCCTCCCTTAAAAAGCACTCCCAACTGCGCACCACGCCCGATCGCAACCGTGAGCGCAGCCGGAACCGCCAAGCCCATGGCGCAGGGGCAGGCGATCACCAAAACGGCGACCGAGACAGCGAAGGCGCGTCCCGGCCCGCCCCCCGCGAAGATCCAGATCAGAAACGTTGTCGCGGCGATCGCCAGCACCACAGGGACAAAAACGGCGCTCACCCGGTCCGCAAGCTGTTGCATTGGTGCGCGGGAACTCTGCGCTTCTTCGACGAGCCGCATCATCTGGCCCAGCACGCTGTCCGCGCCAATCGACGTTGCCCGATACTCAACGGCTCCGTCGAAATTCAGCGAGCCCCCGATCACGCGATCCCCCGCTTTTCTGGCAACCGGCATCGACTCACCGGTGATCAGCGCTTCGTCGATCGAAGTGGCGCCGCTCAGGATCACACCATCCACCGGGACCCGTTCCCCCGGCCGCAGCACCACGATGTCGCCGGGGATCACCTGTCCGAGCGGCACCTCGATCTCACGCCCCTCGCGCAGCAGCCGTGCCGACTGCGGTTGCAGCTTCATAAATGCATGCAGGGCATCGAGCGTGCGCCGTTTGGCGCGGGCGTCCAGCCAGCGGCCCAGCAACAAAAAACTGAGGATCAGCAGCACAGCGTCGTAGTAGACATCGGCGTGCAGTCCATGGCGGCGAAAGACGCCGGGCATCGTGGTTGCGGTTATTGAATACGCGAGCGCCGCTCCCGTTCCCAGAGCCACCAGCGTATTCATGTTCGTGCCCCGATGCACCGCCGCACTCCACGCCTGGCGATAGATCGAGCCCCCTCCCCACACCATTCCCGCAAGAGTAATCGCCAGCATCGCGTATTCCAGAGCGCGCGGCGATACTCCGAACAGAACGGGCGCTGCCGGCGCGAACCAGCGCTGCGCGTTCATCAGCAACAACACCACGATCCCGCCCGCCAGCGTAAACAGCGCTTTGGTCCGCAGTCGTCCTTCGTCCCCACTCGGCTCATCCGCAGGTGCGGCCGCCTCCGAGGGCAGACTCGCATCGTAGCCTGCTTCCCGCACCGACGCGATCAGGTTCTCGGGCGTGGAGACAGACGGATCGAAGCGGATGCGGGCGGAATTCGTCAGCAGGTTTACCGATGCTTCGCTGACTCCCGGGGTCGAGCGCAGTGCCCGTTCCACGTGGGATTGGCACGCTGCGCAGGTCATGCCGGTGACAGGCAAAGTGACCGTCCGAGCCTCGTTCTTTACGGAAAGCGCGGCCGGCTCCCTGTTTTCTACCTCAGCCGGCGGCATTATTGCTCCACAACCGCCGCGTAACCGGCCTTCTCCACAGCGCTGACCAGCGTGCTCTGCCGCACTTCGTCCTCTGCTTCGACACGCGCTGCTCCGATGCGGACCTCTCCGACCCGCACCCCATCGACCTTTTCGAGAGCCTGCGTCACGCGGCGCACACAGGCCCCGCAGTGCATATTTTCGATTCGAAGCGTCACTTCACGCATATCCGCTCCCATACATCGTAGATGCCACAGCTTTGCCGTGGACTCAATGGCTGCCTATTCGGCATTCGGCATGAAACGGTATCCCACCCCCCGCACCGTCTGTAAATATTTTGGCGATGCCGGATCCTCTTCGATATAGCGCCGCAGCCGCACGATGAAATTGTCGATCGCCCGCGTGTCCGTGTCCTCCCGTACATGCCACACCTGCTCCAGCAGCTCTTTGCGCGAGACAATTCTGTCCCGGTTGCGTGTGAGGTACCGCAATAGGTCGACTTCCATCAGCGTCAGTCGCACAACCCGGTCCGGAGCGTGCAGCTCCAGCGCGTCGAAGTCGATCCGCCGCCCGCCAAACGAAAACTCCGCCGCATCGTCGGCAGCCGTCTCTGTCTTCCCGGGCGTCTGCGGCCAGCTCATCCGCCGCAGCAGTGCATTGAGCCGAGCCAGCAGCACGGAAAGGTCGAAGGGCTTGGGCAGATAGTCGTCGGCGCCTGCCGCGAAGCCCCTCACCACGTCCTCGCTGCGCGCCCGCGCTGTCAGCATCAGCACCGGAACAAAATTTTCTTCCGCACGCAGGGCTTCCGCCACTTCAAATCCGTTCTTGCCCGGCAGCATCACGTCCAGAACGACCGCGTCGAACGACTCCCGCCGCAGCGTCCTGAGCGCGGCGTCCCCATCGCCCTCCACTCCGACCTCATGACCCTCCGCCCGCAGGTTGAAGAGCAGTCCCTGGGCGAGATTCGCTTCATCTTCGACAATAAGTATGCGGGCCACGTTTCAGTTCTGCTCCAGAATCGGGGTCAGGATGCGGGGAAGCTGCAGGGTCACCGTAGCTCCCCGGCCCTCCCCGGCGCTCTCTGCGGTCGCATCGCCGCCATGCTGTCGCGCGATCGTGCGCACCAGGTAGAGGCCCAGTCCTGTGCCTTTGGTGCTGAGCACATTCCGGCTGGGCACTCGGTAAAAGCGCCGAAAAATCCGTTTCAGATGAGGCGGCGGGATGCCAATGCCCCGGTCGGTCACGCTCACCCGTACCCACGCGTCATCCTCGACGCTGAGGGCCACATCGACCTGAACGGCATTGGGCGAGTATTTCACCGCGTTGCCGAGGACGTTCAGCAGCGCCGTCCTTAATTCATCCGGATCACCACGTACCAGCATCGGCAGGTTGGTGGGCGCCACCTGCAGGACGATCGCCTTTTCCTCGAGGCCATGGCCGGCCAGCGTGTTGTGAATGCAATCCGCCACCAGCTCGCGCATGTCGATCGAAACCCGCACGTGCGAACGCGCGCGCTGCCCGACCTCGCCTGCCTTGAGTACCTGCTCGACAGTGGCCAGGAGACGGTTGCTGTCCGCCAGCATGCGTGCATAAAACTCGTTGCGCTGCGCGTCGCTCAGTTGTCGAAACTGCAGCGTCTCGAGGTAAAGGTGGATGGAGGCGATAGGCGTCTTCAGTTCGTGGGTCACCGCGCTTAGAAACGCGTCGTGCCGATCGTTGCGCCGGACTTCCCGCACCAGAAAGATCGTATTCAGCGCCACGCCTGCGATCAGCAGGGCGAAGAAGGGTATGCCCACCGCCATGGGCACAATGCGCCGCCAGTTCAGCAGAATCCAGCTGACGTTCAGCGCTACCGCCACGCCGATCAGGCAGACGCCCAGCAGCGTGAACAGCACCATGTTCCGCCTTCGTCCGCTCAGAGGCATCTTGGGTGGGTTGCGCTCCAGCGCAAAGCGCCCGCCACGGATCAACCGCGCGGGCGCCTCTATTTTCGCAGGTCCAGCAATCTCCTGCCGCCAGATCGGAGCTATGCGGCTCCCGCCGGGCGAGGATTCTGCGGGTCGTACTGCGCCACTTTGATGTCCCGCGCCAACCCCACCTTTTTCAGCATCCAGATCCCCCAGTAATTCACGTCGAGCTCGTACCACCTTAGCCCGTGCCGCGCCGATACCGGATGCGCGTGATGGTTGTTGTGCCAGCCTTCGCCGCCGGTGATCAGCGCCACCCACCAGTTATTCCGCGAGTCGTCGCGCGTCTGGAACCGCCTCGATCCCCACATGTGGGTTGCCGAATTCACCAGCCATGTCGCATGCAGGCCCAGCGTGGTCCGCAGGAATATGCCCCACATCACACAAGACCAGCCCCCGATGAGGTACAGAGCCCCAGCGGCCACGGTCAGCGGAACCCAGTGATACTTGCTCAGCCACCGGTAGAAGCGATCGCGGGTGAGGTCGGGAACATAGCGCGCCATCGCGTCGGTCTCCGTGTTGAGCGAATCGCCAATCAGGATCCAGCCCACGTGTGCCCACCATCCGCCTTCGTGCGGCGTGTGTGGATCGCCCTCATGGTCGGAGAGCTGGTGATGCACCCGATGCAGCGACACCCAGAAAATCGGACCGCCTTCGAGCGCCATCGTCCCGCATACCGCCATCGCGTATTCCACCCACTTCGGCACATGATAGCCACGATGCGTCAGCAGCCGGTGATAGCACATGCCGATGCCGACGTTCGTGGCCAACACCCACAGCACCAATGCGCAGATCAGCGCCTTCCAGCTGAACATAAAAAGTGCTGCGATCGCGCCTGCGTGGAACAGGATCATAAAACCCGTGGTAAACCAGTTGAATCCCTTCTCCGCCTGAGCCTTATGCCCAAGCTGTGGCATCCCCTGGCGGTTCTCGCGAACCGTCGACTTAACCGCCGGCCGTGTCACCGAACTGGCGGGAGCGAGCAGGCTCTGGTCGATTTCGGTTTGTTCTTCTGTCAGTATTTCTGGGGCCATGAGAGACACATCGCTTCCTGAGAAAATAGTTTTGCTGGGAGTCTGTTGCTGGTGGCGCTTCATTCAAACGTAGCAGCCCGGCTCGCACGGTCGATGTAACACTTTTGTAAGGCGCCGCCCCCGCGTTACCCCAGTGTCCTCATCGGAACGCGCGACGGCTCCCTGGCCCGCCGAGCAGGCCTTCACATCTTCTTAATCCGGTCCGGAGACGATGAAACCAATGAACCCTCAGAACCTGCGTTTTGCCTGCATTTTCCTTCTTTCCCTCTTTGCGGGTCTTGGTGCTGCTCAGACCGTGAACCTTCCCACGAGCAAACAGATCATCGGGCCCGTGCCCGGCTCGCCCCGGAAGCTGAACAGCCTGCCCATGACCGCCGCCTGGTCCCCGGACCATCGCTACCTGGCCCTCGTCAACGCCGGCTTCGGTACCGTCGAATCTGGCTACGAGCAGTCAATCGCCATCCTCGATACCCGTACCGGCAGGCTGACCGATTACCCCGAGCCGCGGACCGACATCCTTTCTCCTCAAACCCTCTATTCCGGCCTGGCCTTTTCGCCAGACGGAACCCACCTTTACGTCAGCTTCGACTCCATCACCGCGCCCTCCGGCGGCAAGGACGGCCAGACCGGCAACGCCATCGGCGTTTACAAGTTCACTCCAGGCACCTCCAGCCCCAACACGACTCCGGACACACTTACGCCCGAGCGTCTCATCCCGGTCCCCACGCGCGACCTTCCCGCAGGGAAAACGCAGCACCACGGCGACATGGCGCTGGCAGAAGACAAGGCGATCCCCGCGCCCACCGGTCTCGCCGTCGTCAAAGGCTCCGATGGCGCCGAAAAGCTGCTCGTCGCCGATGAATATTCCGACGACGTGCTTCTCCTGAATGCGGTCACCGGAAAGCTGGAAACCCGCTTCGATTTCTCGACGGGCCCGATCGTCCCCACCAACTATCCAATCGCCGTCATCGCCAGCCGCAACGGCCATCGTGCCTGGGTTGCTCTCTGGAACGGCTCGGCCGTCGCAGAAATTGATTTAAAGAGCGGCAGGATCGTGCAGCATTTGCCGTTGTTGCCGCCTTTACGCAACACCTCTCCCAGTTCGCATCCCGTCGCCATGACCCTCAGTGCCGACGAAACCACCCTGTACGTCGCTCTTGCGAACCGCGATGGCGTTGCGGCCGTTCACGTCGCCGGCCCAACCATGCGCACGGGGGCCTTTTACGACACCCGCCTTCCCGGCCAGGCTTTCTTCGGATCGATGCCCGACGCCCTTGCACTCTCCGAGGATGGCGCGACCCTCTACGCCGCCAACTCCGGCTCGGATGCCATCGCGGTCTTCGATCTGCACGCGAACAGCGGCAAGGCGCCGGTCGTCCCCATCGGCTTCATTCCGACGGAGTGGTATCCCACGGCGCTCGCCGTGGCCGGCAATCATCTTTACGTCGCCACCGGCAAAGGCCAGGGCACCGGGCCGAACGTCGCGCCGCAGCCGAAACCGGCGAATCCGCCGCCTCATCAGACCCGACGCCTCGATCGCCCGCATACCTACATCGCCACCATGCTGCACGGCTCCCTCGCGACCATCGACCTGGCCGACGCCAAAACCCGTCTGCGCGAGCTGACCCGGCAGACCCTCCAGAGCAACCTGATGTACGCGGCGCAGAAGAAAATCGAATTCCAGGGTGGGGGCGACAGAATCCACCACGTGATCTACATCATTAAGGAAAATCGCACCTACGATCAGATCTTCGGCGACCTCGGCGCCGGCGATGGCGATCCCTCCCTCACCATGTACGGCAAGGGGATCACCCCCAATCTGCACGCACTCGCTCTGCAGTTTGGCGTGCTCGACAATTTTTACGACTCGGGCGAAGTTTCGGGCGATGGTCACGTGTGGTCGAACGCCGCGATCTCCAGCGACTACACCGAGCGCACCTGGCAGATCGATTATCGCGGCCACGAACGGCCGTACGACTTCGAGGGCGTCACCGAAGGCGGCTACCCGCTGCTCGAGCACATTCCCGACATCGACGAGCCCGGCAGCGGCTATCTGTGGACCGACCTCGCCCGCAGCCACAAGTCTCTCTATCACTTCGGCGAGTTCATCTCCACGGAGTTCTGCGATGACTCAGGCGACGCTCCGCCCTCGAAATTGCCGCAACAGAGTGGAACCCCCGAGCCCACGCACCTTTGCCCGCACCCCTTCATCCACAAAGGCGATCCTGTCCCCGAAAACTATGGCGGCGGCACAAGCCCCTATCCGTGGCCCATTCCGCTCATCTACAAAAACATCGCCACTAAGCCGGAGCTCGAAGGCCACTTCGATCCGCAATATCCCGACTTCAACCTCAGCTTCCCCGACCAGCTGCGGGTCAACGAATTCCTGGTTCACTTCAACCGCTGGACCGCGGATCTCAGTGCTGGTCACGACACAATGCCGGCCTTCGTTATGCTGCGCCTGCCCAACGACCACACGGCGGGTACGAAGCCCGGATCCCCAACCCCCAAGGCCTCCGTCGCCGACAACGACCTCGCCGTCGGCCGCGCTGTCGATGCGGTCTCCCACAGTCCTTACTGGGACTCAACCGCGTTTTTCATCCTCGAAGACGACGCCCAGGACGGCGCGGACCACGTCGATGCCCACCGCTCCATCTCGCTCGTGATCAGCAAATATTCGCCCCATAACACGGCGCCGTTTGTCGATCACACCTTCTACACAACCGTAAGCACCGTCCACACCATGCTGACGCTTCTCGGCGCACCGCCCATGAACAGCAACGACGCCTTCGCGCCGCTGATGGCGCCGCTGTTTGCTGGCGCAGGCGACCAGCCGCCCTTTAGCGCCGATTACCGCAACCGCGACAACGGGCTCATCTACACAGCGAATGCTCCCGCAGCGAAGGGCGCAAAGGAATCCAGCCGAATGGACTTCCGCCATGAGGACCGCGCCGATCCCGTCAAGCTCAACGTGATCCTCTGGAAGGACGCCATGGGAAACAAGCCCGTGCCCTGGATGCTGACCCATCCGCACGGGATCGGCAAAGACGATGACGATCAGTAACCCCGCATAGGGCCTGGTGTTTCAGCATGTTTAGCGCCTCATCCGATAGTGCAGGCGAAGGAATTCGATTCCCCCGAGCCAGAGGGTATGGTCGGCGCGGACGCAATTGCGTTCGGCGGGATAAACGAGAATCTCCTCCTGCATGCTGCGCACGTATCGAGCAGAGGCAAACCCATTGCCACGGTGGACGACGAAGTAGAAGCCGGGATCGCCAAACCGTTTGCCAATGGATTGGAGCGACAGCCGGCCCTGGTCATCGCCGGAGGCCTTCATGATGACGATGGCGCTGCCGTTGGGAAGCGGGAAGAGGACCTTCACGCACGGCGTGGGATGTCCGGGATCGTTGTGAGTGAATAGCAACCCGCGTAGAGCACGTTCCGCGTGGCGCGCAGTTCCCGGATCCATGCAGCCTGGACGATCGCTTCCGATCCCGGCTTTCTCATCTGCAGGACGTGGCTGGTCATCCCCCTGGCGCTGTCCAGCGGCGACAACGGCACGTTGAGTTGCTGGAGCCGTGTGCTGAAGATGCGGCTGAGAGCGATTCCGAAGGGGCGGAAGAAGCCCTTCCATTCGGACCAGGCATCGAGTTCAAAGGCTGAGGTCTGCTCGTAGAATTCCTTCACCTCCGGCGCGACTGTGGCGACCGAGGGATTGCCCCGCGCGAGGCAGCTGAAGTCGGGCATGAGACCGCGAATTCCGTCGCGAAGGATTTCGAAATTGTGTTCGGCGGCCCAGGTCGCGAAGAAATCGCTGCCGATGCGTCGCGTGCCGCCGGCCGGGCCATCGAGCCATTGATGATCGGCGAGGGCGATTCTGCGGCCCGTCGCGCGAACCCACATTTGCGTAACCCAGTCACTCAGTTCCCCGCGCCGTTCTCCGAGCCAGATCACGGAGACAGTATTTCATCGGAGCGGGAAGAAGGCGGTGGTTGGAGTAAGGGCCATCTCCTTTAGCGCCCTGCCTTCACCCGTTCCCACGGTTGCAAAACCCGCACCGACGCCATCCCCGCGGCCGTCGCGGCCTGAATGCCCATCGCTGTGTCCTCGAAGACGAGGCACGATGCCGCGGGCACCTTGAGCTTTTCTGCTGCGAGGAGAAACGGCTCGGGATTGGGTTTCGCCTTTTGGTAGTCGCCGGCGCAGACCAGAACATCGAACCGGCCGAGCAACCCGAGGATCGCGAGAGATTTCGTGACCGACTCGCGCGTCGAACCCGAGACCACGGCAAAGGGGATGCGCTTGTGCGCGGCTTCGATCTGCTCGAGGACTTCCGGCACCGCCGTCAGTTTGGGCAGCAGTTCGTAGTAGAGACCCTCCTTGCGGTGCGCCACTTCTTCGATCGGCATCGATAGGCCGTGGCGCTGGTTGAGCGTACCGACGATTTCGCGCACCGGCATGCCTCCCCACGAATAGAACAGCGGCTCCGGGAAAAGCGGGCAGCCGTACTCGGCAAGCGCCTGCTTCCAGGCAATGTAATGCAGGGGCATGGAGTCGGCGATGGTGCCGTCCATGTCGAAAAGGTATGCGCGAAAGTCGCCGGGTGGGAGTTCGAGGTGCATGATTTCAGGGTACCGTTTTCAGGGCACTGACTTTGGGGCACCGTTTTTAGGGCACCGCCGCCTCTCGCAGGGATTTCCACAGCGAACAGGCTTGCCCCAACATTCGACGTTGAAACGTGGGCTGGCGAAACCGAATCGGTCACGGATCCTCTCCGACAAACCGGGCCAGTACCTTCGTACCCGCCACCTCCGTGATTCTGCTTGCCCGCATTCTCCCCGGGCTCGTACGCTGATAAGTGATTGAGCTCTGTCCGCCAGCCCTCATCGGCCGCCGAACAGGGCTTTTGTTTTTCCTGCCGTCTGGAGTTGGGGGGCAGAGGAAAGCGGCTGGGCTTGAGCCAGGCCTGTTATCACCTCGATAACACAGGGGGGTTGACCCCTCCGGAAGTTGCTGATTCGAAAGAGAGGCCCGGGGGGTCAACCGCGAATATCGACTTTTTTATCAGGGCACGACCTTGGTCGTGCCGTAAAAGGGCAAAAAAATTGGGCTTTAGCCCCTGAGCCGCAGGAAGCATTACCAATTCGATAACACAGGGGGGGTTGACCCCTCCGGATATCGTTGATTCAAAAGAGAGGCCAGGGGGGTCAACCGTGCATTATCAGTTTTTGTATCAGGGCACGACCTTGGTCGTGCCGTAACAGGGCAAGAAATTTTGGGCTTTAGCCCTTGAGACGCTGGAAGCATTACCAATTCGGCAACACCGGGGGGGGTCGACCCCTCCGGAAGTTGCTGATTCGAAAGAGAGGCCAGGGGGTCGACCGCGCATTATCGAGTTCTTGTATCAGGGCACGACCTTGGTCGTGCCGTAACAGGGTAAAAAATTGTGGGCTTTAGCCCCTGAGACGTGGAAGCATTACCACTTCGGCAACACCGGGGGGGTAACCCCTCCGGAAGTTGCTGATTCGAAAGAGAGGCCAGGGGGGCGACCGCGAAGTATCGAGTCTTTGTATCAGGGCACGACCTTGGTCGTGCCGTAACAGTGCAAAAAATTTGGGGGCTTTAGCCCCTGAGGCGCTGGAGGCATTACCAATTCGATAACACAGGGGGGGGTCGACCCCTCCGGAAGTTGCTGATTCGAAAGAGAGGCCAGGGGGTCGACCGCGCATTATCGAGTTTTTGTATCAGGGCACGACCTTGGTCGTGCCGTAACAGGGCAAAAATTTTGGGGGCTTTAGCCCCTGAGACGTGGAAGCATTACCACTGCGGCAACACCGGGGGGTAACCCCTCCGGATATCGTTGATTCGAAAGAGAGGCCGAAGGGTCAAGCCCCGGCTTTTGAAATTGGCTTACGGCTCGAGCGTCGCCGTTCGCAGGAAGTCGAAGGTCCCGGACGGGTTCGGCTCGATCTTCCCGAGACGGCGATTGTGCACAACCACTGCGTCCAGGTACCAGAGGTTCAGGGAGGGTAGATCGCGGGCGGCGATCTGCTGGATCCGGGCGTAGTCCTCGATCTGTTGCTGGCGGCTGGTCGTGGACGTGGCATCGGCGATCAGGCGGTCCATCTCCGGGTTCGAGTAGAAGCCCCGGTTGGCCCCGTGTGGCGGAAAGCTCGTGCTGGAGTAGGCGTAACGGAAGAGGTCCGGGTTCTCGTTCCCGCCAACCCAGCGCGAAGGCGCCAGCTGGAACGCCCCCCGGGTCAGGTCGGCGTAGAAGGTCGCGAACTCGTAGCTGCGCAGGTCGAGGGCGATGCCCACCTGCGCGAGCTGCTCCTGGATCGCGACCGAGGTCAGTCGCACCGTCTCGTCGTTCGAGGTCTTCATGCCGATGTGGAAGCGGACGCCGTGCGCGTCCCGCCGGTACCCCGCCTGATCGAGCAGAGCATTCGCCTGGGCGGGATCATACGGGTGCTGCGAAGCCGGGGGCGCCGACCACGCCCAGTGCTCGGGTGGAAGCAGGCTCTCGGCGGGCCGCGCCTCTCCCCGGTACAGTGCCTGGATGATGAGCGGGCGGTTGATGGCGAGCGCGATGGCGGTGCGGACGCGAACGTCGCGGAGCAACGGGTCGCGCAGGTTGAAGACGATGTAGTTGAGGACGGTGCCGGGACCGTGTTCGACGGCCAGATGCGGATTGCGCGCGAGCGCCGCGACGATGTCAAAGTTGGAGGGGTTGCTCTGCACGTCGGCCGAGCCCTTCTGCAGCTCCAGCGCCTCGGTGGTGATGTCGGGGACGACGGCGAACCGCAGCCGCGGGATGTTCGGCATCGTGCCCCAATACGCGGGCGCCCGCGCAAGGACGACATCGCGGTCCAGCTGCTGGCTGACGAAGGTGAAAGGGCCGCTGCCGATGGGGTGGCGGCCGAAGTCGCGCCCGCTTCCGTAAGGGACGATGCCCATCGCGCCGTCGCAGAGGTTGAAAGGCAAAGCGGGATCGGGCTTCTTCAGGTGGAAGATGACCGTTGCCGGATCGGGCGCGTCGATGTGGTCGAGCGTCGTGAAGGACCCGGCCTTCACGCTGACGACCGTTCCGTTCAGGATCGAATCGATCGTGTACTTCACGTCGCGCGAGGTGAGCAGGCGGCCATCGTGGAACCGCACCCCGGACCGGAGATGAAAGACCCACGTCAGCGGATCGCGCGTCTCCCACGTGGTGGCCAGGAAGGGCTGAAGGCCGAAGTGCTCGTCGCGTCGGACCAGCGCGTCGAAGAGGAGGGAGTCGATGTGCTCGGACTGGGCGTCGGTGCCAATGCGCGGATCGAGCGAGGTCGGGCTCGACTCAATGAGCACGGTGACGGTGCTGGGATCCGGCCGGCTTGCACAGCCGGAAAGCCACAGCACAGAGGTCAGGGCATAGAGCACAGTGAGCCACCCGATAGCCTGTAGGCGACAGCGCGCGGGCGGTTCAGACATACGAGATTTGCCCCAGGATCACGGGACGGTTCGCCCCAGTAGCCAACGGGATGTTGCCTGGACGCCGATGCCAGGTCTGGTACGCGAGCAACGCGAACGCCACGGCTTCCTTCGCTTCAACGGGGATCCCGGATGCGTCGCTGGTGGTGACCGTGCAGCCGTGCGGAGCGAGCCGCTCCCGCAGCATGGCGAGCAGGGTAGCGTTGCGAGCCCCGCCGCCGGAGACGATGAAGTCGATCGGTGTGAGCTTCGCCCCTGGATTGGCGAGAGGCACTACCCAGCGTTCGACAGCTTGCTGAATGGAAGCAGCCGTAAACGCCGTGGCCGTCGCGACCGCGTCTTGTGGGCGGAAGCTGCTTGAGCTGCTCTGGCCGCGGCACGCAGCCAGGAATCGCCGGGCGTAGGCTGCACCGAACTGCTCGCGTCCAGCGGACTTCGGCGGAGGCTGGCGGAAGTAGTTCTCCCTGAGCGCGGCGCGCAGAACTGACTCGAGGACTTTGCCCTGAGCCGCGGTTCTCCCGTCGCGGTCGTAAGGCTTCCCGAAGAGCTCCAGCATGAGGGCGTCGACGATCATGTTGCCCGGGCCGGTATCGAAGGCGATCAACTGATCCTGCATAGCGGCGGCTGGGACGACGGTCAGGTTGGCGATGCCGCCGATGTTCTGGAGAACGCGGGCGCGCTTGGGGTGCGCGAAGAGCACGTAGTCCAGCAGGGGAACAAGCGGTGCCCCCTGGCCTCCGGCAGCCATATCGGCCGGACGGAAGTTGGCGACAACCGGACAACCCAGCTCCGCAGCCAGCAGCGCTGGCTCGCCGAGTTGCCACGTGCAGGCAAAACGGCGGCCTGTGTAGAGGGCAGGCGTCGCCTGGTGGTAGACGGTCTGCCCATGGCAGCCGATCAGGGCAGGTTGGATGTCCGTGGCATTCACCGTGGCCCGAACGGCTTCGGCATACGCAATGCCCAGTCGCCAGTTCAGGCGCGCGAGCTCCGCGGTCGTGGTCGGGGCATTGGACTGGCCCGCCATCGCGGCCAGGATCGCCTGCCGCAGGGATTTCGGGAAGGCAAAGGCGCGATGAGCAAGGAGGCTGAGCTTCGGACCTGCTTCGCGGGACCTTATCTTCACCAGCGCGACGTCGATCCCGTCGGCGGATGTCCCGCTCATGACCCCGGCAACGATCATCGATGATCTGGTTGGCATCCAGGGGCAATTTTAGCGGACAGAGGATAAAGGGCAGGAGTGAGGCGGCTATAAGCTCAGTCCTCGGAACGGCTCACGAAAGCCCCTTCCACCGTTCGGGATCATCGGAAACGGCGGGAGCTTCGCCCACCTGTGCGGCGAAGCGCTTCACCTCGTCGCGAAGGCGATCCAGACGAGTGGGAGAGAGGTTCTGCCGGCGCGTGGGCTGGAGCCAACTCTTCTTGGACCGGTAGATCTTGCGCCACGCGCTGGCGATCACTTCGCGAAACGCGGCCGAGCGTTCGCCCTCTCGCACTATGGCTTCGTACGCGCGCTGGATGAGTGCGGGATCGCGGCAGACCTCGATCATCTGGATGCCGGCCAGAAGGGCCTGGACTGTTGCTTCCTCAATCGACATCTGCGAGAGGATGCCGCCCATCTCCATGTCGTCGGAGACGATGATGCCTTTGAATCGGATCTGGCGGCGGAGAACGTTCGTGACCCAGTAGCGGGAGACGGTGGCGGGTACGGCATCGCGGCCTGGCCACGGATACGAGGCATGCGCGACCATCGCGAAGGGCAGGCGGCCTGCAACGGCGAGCCACGGCGCCAGATCGGTGCGCCACATCAGGCGGGTCTGGCGATGGATCACCGGCATGGACTGGTGGGAGTCGAGTGTGCCTGCACCGAGTCCAGGGAAATGCTTGCCGCAGGCGAGCACCTCTTCCATCTTCACCCCGGAAAGAAAGCCGCGGGCATAGTCGATGACGCGCCACGGCGCCGCGGAGACAACGCGGGTGCGCATCACCGACGCCGACTCCGGCAGCGCCAGGTCCAGAACAGGTGCAAAGACGGTATTGAATCCGAGGGCGCGGGCTTCACGGGCGATGAGCCACCCGTGCTGGCGGAACAGGTTCTTCTTCCCGGTGGCGAACACGGCCGCCGCTGAAGGCATGGG
Source organism: uncultured Acidobacteriaceae bacterium (assembly GCA_963787915.1). GTDB lineage: Bacteria > Acidobacteriota > Terriglobia > Terriglobales > Acidobacteriaceae > Palsa-343. The sequence continues at coordinate 41,502 of CAWBEP010000009.1, forward strand.
CGCAATCAGGTCCCGCAGGCGATCGACCAGGCCGCCTTCAAGGTCGATGCAGCGGAAGAGCGGCGTGGTGCCGGCGCGATCGGCGTCACGCAGCAGCGAGGCGACCTGGGCGGTTTCTTCGATGTTGCGGCGAAACAGGATGATGCCGCCCGGACGTATGCGCTCGAACCAGGCTTGTTCTTCCCGGGAGAGCGACGTCCCGCCGACACCGGCGATCAGAATCTGGCCCGCCTGCTCTCCGAGTTCCACATGGCGACGCCTGGGCATGAAGACGCGATCCCTCTGGCCTCTCGTGGAAGCTTCCGGGGCGGAGCTATGGGTTTGTCTGCGTCTGGGGTTCATAGGGCGGTGAGTTACCTAACTCGCGCTGGCTTTCCTATCCCCGATCTCGGCTTTCAGCTCTTCCAGTAGGTTCAGCGCCTGCAGCGGCGTAAGTGTGTCGATGTCGGTCTCCGCCAGACGATCGAGGATGCGCTGCGAGAGGGGAGTGAACATAGTGAGCTGGAGCGCGGCTTCCGTCTCCACGGCCACATTATGACGCTCCGAGCGTTCATGTTGCTTCAGCACCTGGCGGGCGCGCTGAATGACGGCCGGGGGAAGGCCGGCCAGACGCGCAACGTCGATGCCGTAACTCCGATTCGCAGGCCCCTCCTCTATCCGATGCAGAAAAACGATGCCCTGGGGAGATTCACGGACGACAACGTGCAGGTTTTTGAGGCGGGGAAACTCCTCGGCCAGCATCGTCAGTTCATGGTAGTGGGTGGCGAAGAGCGCGCGGGCGCCGATGTGGCGTTGGAGGTATTCGAGTGTGGCCCAGGCGAGCGCGAGACCGTCGAAGGTCGAGGTCCCGCGGCCCATCTCATCCAGCAGGATGAGGGATTGCGGGGTTGCGGTATTCAGGATTGTGGCGGTTTCGGTCATTTCAACCATGAAGGTGGAGCGGCCACGAGCCAGATTGTCGCTGGCCCCAATCCGGGTATAGACGCGGTCGACGAGGCCGTAAGTCATCCGGTCCGCAGGTACAAAGCTGCCCGCCTGCGCCAGGATGACGAGTAGCGCGGCCTGTCGAAGATAGGTGGACTTGCCGCCCATGTTGGGGCCGGTGATGAGGAGCAGGTTGGGGGATGAAGTGGTGGCGCCAGCATCGAGATAGAGGTCGTTAGCGACGAAGCGGCTGTCGCCTGCCCTCTCCATCAGGCACTCGATGACCGGGTGGCGGCCACCCGCGATTTCCAGGATGGGAGAGGGATCGATGCGGGGGCGGGTGTAGCCGCGGAGGGCGGAGAGATGCGCGAAGCCGGAGACGAGATCGATTTCGGCAACGGCGGCGCTGGTTCGGCGGATGCGGCCGGCATTCTCGACGAGGCGGCGGCGCAGTTCGGCAAAGACGCGCTTTTCGATTTCGACGCAGCGTTCCTGCGCGGTGAGGACTTTGGTTTCGTAATCCTTGAGCTCGGGGGTGGTGAAGCGCTCGGCGTTGACCAGGGTCTGCTTGCGCTCGTAGTCGGCCGGTACTCCGGCAAGGTTCGCTTTGGTGATCTCGATGTAGTAGCCGAAGACTGAGTTGAAACGGACTTTCAGCGAGTTGATGCCGGTGCGGCGGCGCTCGCGGTCCTCGATCGCAGCGATGGAGGCGCGCCCGCTCGAGCCAATCGACCGAAGGTCGTCGAGCTCAGAGTCAATGCCCGGCGCGATGACTCCGCCTTCGGCCAGAGTCAGAGGCGGCTCAGCTACGAGGGTGGAGCAGATAGAGGAACAGAGGTCGTCGAGAGTGTCGAGGGTGGCAGCGGAGCGGGACCAGAACGACAAAGATTCAGTGTTCAGAGTGGAGTTTTCAGGTGCGGCTGGTTCGGTCCGGTTGGGAGCTGAAGAATCGTTGGCGAGGGCAGTGGCGCATTCGCGGACTTCTGGCAGATGCCGAAGCGAGGCGGCGAGAGCGAGAACATCGCGGGGCCCGGCGCTGTCAAGGGAAATACGGGCGAGCAGCCGATCGAGGTCGAGAATGCCGCTCAGCGCACGGCGCAATTCTTCGCGACGGATCAGGTCAGTGCAGGCCGCATCAACAGCGGAGTAGCGCGATTCGATCGCGACGGGATCAATCATGGGCCGCAACAGAGAGGCACGAAGCAGCCGCTTCCCCATAGGAGTGCAGCAGGCGTCCATGGTGCGAAAGAGCGTGACGTCCGGCCCGGTTTCGTTGAAAAGTGACTCCGTGAGCTCGAGATTGCGGGCGGTCACCTGATCCACGTGTAGACACTCGGCGCGGGCGTAGAACCGGAGCGAGTCCACGTGGCTGGCTTCATTCTGCTGCGTGGTGCGGACGTAGTGGACGATAGCTCCGGCTGCAATGGCGGCGGCAGGATGAGTCGAGAGACCGAAGCCCTCAAGCGACCGGCTGCCGAGCTGGCGCTCGAGGAGTGGAATGGCGAAGTCGGCGGAGAAGGCCCAGTCGTCGATGGCCGTGCGGGATTTGATCTGAGTAAGGAGGGGCTCGATGGTTGCGGAATCGGTTGTTTCCTGAGAACCGGACGAAAAGGGGCCGCGCGTGGAGGGAAAGATGAGCTCGCTCGGTGCGAGGCGAAGGAGCTCTTCGATGCACTGGGCGGCTGAGCCGGGTCCGGAGAATTCCGTCGCCCTGAAATCACCCGTCGAAAGGTCAAGGAAGGCGAGGCCGGCAGCGTTGTCGGTGAGGTGAACGGCGGCGAGGTAGTTGGACTGCTCGGCGGCCAGCGATGCATCGAGGGCGGTGCCGGGTGTGAGGACGCGCGTCACCTCGCGGCGAACGATCTTCTTTGTGAGCTTTGGATCCTCCATTTGCTCGCAGATGGCAACGCGGTAGCCCTGGCGGAGGAGGCGCGCGATGTAGTTTTCCGCGGCGTGCCAGGGGACACCGCACATAGGGGTATTGCGTTCTTTGTCGCGCGCAGTGAGCGTGAGTTGCAGTTCGCGCGAGGCGGTCTTGGCGTCGTCGAAGAAGAGCTCGTAGAAATCGCCAAGGCGGAAGAACAGTAAAGCGTCGGGGTGCTGGCGTTTCGCGGCCAGGTACTGGCGCATCAACGGCGTCTGGGTGTCGGTCGTAGCCTCGGTCACGGAAGGGTCAGGATACAGCGGACCCGCGTGGAGAGTTTTGGGATCTGGAGATAGCCAGGAGCCGAGGCGATTGGCCAGCGGCGGGTTCGTCCTGAGCTGGTGGGTACTTGCGTTGGTTCCCAACTAAACTGAATGTCTGTGACGGAGCGGCGGATTGGGATTCATTTGTCGACGGCGGGCGGGGTATTTCGCGCGGCGGAGCGTGCGCATGAGATTGGCGCCAACACTTTCCAGATCTTCTCGTCGAGCCCCCGCATGTGGCGCCCGCAGCGGCTTGATCCGGGCCACTGCGAACAGATGCGAGCATTGCGGAAGGAATTCGACTGCGCGCCTCTGGTCATCCACACCAGCTACCTGGTGAACCTGTGCAGTCAAACGGAGTTGTTTCGAGAAAAGTCCATCGTGGCATTCCGGGGCGAAGTCGAGCGGGCCCTTGCATTAGGCGCGGAGGATCTGGTGCTGCATCCCGGATCGTGGAAGGGATTGACGCGTGTGGAGGGGTTGCGGCTGGCAGCGGAGTCGATTGCGCGCGCCATGGACGGGATCGCACTGGACGGCTGCGATTTCCGCGTGCTCATCGAAAATACAGCGGGCGCGGAGTTTTCACTGGGTGGCAGCTTTGAGCAGGTGGCGGAGCTGATTGAGAAGCTGCGCGGGTTGGCGCCGGTAGGAGCGTGCCTCGACACCTGTCATTGCCACGTCGCGGGGTACGACCTGGTGAGCGCAGCGGGTTACGAGCAGACCGTGCAGTGGGTCGCAGGGACAATAGGGCTCGAGGCAGTGCGGGTGTGGCACATGAATGACGCGAAAGCGGAGCGTGGATCGCGCCTCGATCGGCATCAACATATCGGAGAAGGGACGATGGGACTTGAGCCGTTTCGCCGCCTCCTGAACGACCTGCGCTTTGCGCACTGCGCCTTCATCGCGGAAACGCCAGTGGACCAGGAAGGCGACGAGCGAAGGAATGTTGAAGCTCTGAAGGGCCTGGTCGTGGCACCGAGGGCCGGGCAACGGGCTCCGGCGACGCGGGCACGCAGGATTGCAACCTAACGCGTCAATTTACAATCGAGTCTGGGTCCAACTATGGCCGCAAAAGAACAAACAGAAACCGCCGCAGTAGCGGCGCCCGGGGAATCATCCCCGCTGGAGGCCCGCTACAATCCCGCCGAGATTGAAAGCCGCTGGCAGGACCGCTGGGAGGCGCAGCCGGAGCTCTATGCTGCCGAACCAGCTTCCTCGACGAAGCCGAAGTTCTACGTTCTCGAGATGCTGCCTTACCCGTCGGGCCAACTGCACATGGGCCATGTGCGTAACTACTCGATTGGCGATGCGCTGGCGCGCTTCATGTGGATGCAGGGGCATAACGTGCTGCACCCCATGGGGTGGGACGCATTCGGATTGCCTGCAGAAAACGCAGCGCTCAAGAACAACACGCCGCCGCGGCAGTGGACGCTGAACAACATTGCCGCAATGAAGCGCCAGATGAACCGCATCGGGCTGAGCTATGACTGGCGCAACGAGATCACAACCTGCTTGCCGGATTACTACCGCTGGAATCAGTGGTTCTTTCTGCGCATGTATGAGCGAGGGCTGGCATACCGCAAGAAGAGCAAGGTTAACTGGTGTCCGCAATGTGCGACGGTGCTGGCCAACGAACAGGTAGTGAACGGATGCTGCTGGCGGCATGAAGAGCAGCTGGTGGAGCAGCGGGATCTGGAGCAGTGGTTCTTGCGGATCACGAATTACGCGCAGGAACTGCTGGACGATCTGGTGAAGCTGGAGGGATGGCCTGAGAAGGTGAAGACCATGCAGCGGAACTGGATCGGGCGCAGCGAGGGCGCTGAGATTCAGTTCGAACTGGAAGATGCGAGCAACGCCACGGATGACGAAGAGAGGGCACGCAGGGCGGGGACGGCCATGCTGCCGGCGCGCGCGGACGTGAAGGGAACCGGTCAGAAGATCGCGGTGTTTACGACGCGCGTCGATACGATTTATGGAGCGACCAGTTTGCAGCTGGCCCCGGAGCATGCGCTGGTGAAGGAGATGGCAGCCGCGAATCCTGCGTTGTCGGATGCCGTGGCGGCGCTGCTCGACCAACAGCGAAAGGCGCGCGAAGCCGGCGACGTGGGCGCCATCGAGAAGCACGGGGTGTTTACCGGGCACTATGCCATCAATCCGTTCAATGGGGAGCGCTTGCCGGTCTGGGTTGGCAATTACATCCTGCTCGATTACGGCACAGGGGCGATCATGTCCGTGCCGGCGCACGACGATCGCGATTACGATTTCGCGAAGAAGTATGGGCTGGAAGTACGCATTGTGATTCTGCCGAGGAACTCGGAGGAGTCTTCGGGCAACGGCGAGCGCGAGACGCTGCTGCCATTTACCGCGGAAGACAGCCTGCTGATCAATTCGGGCGAGTTCAATTCGCTTGGCTGCCATGAAGCGCAGCACAAAATGGCGGCCTACGCCGCAGAGCATGGATTCGGCAAGGCCACGGTGACCTATCGATTGAAGGACTGGGGGATCAGCCGGCAGCGCTATTGGGGGACGCCGATTCCGATGCTGTACTGCGAGACGGATGGCATCGTTCCGGTTCCGGAAGGTGAACTACCGGTGCTTTTGCCGGAGAACGTAGAGATCACGCAGACGGGTGGATCACCGCTGGCACGCATGCCGGAATTTGTAAACGCAAAGTGTCCAAAATGCGGCGGCAAAGCGCTGCGCGAAACAGACACGATGGATACGTTCGTCGATTCATCCTGGTATTTCTATCGGTATACGGACGCGCACAATAACAGCGCACCATTTGGGGTGAAGACGGTTGCGTATTGGTTCCCTATCGACCAGTACATCGGGGGGGTGGAGCACGCGATCCTGCATTTGATCTATTCGCGCTTCTGGACGAAGGTGATGCGCGACCTGGGCCTGGTCCGGAATGACGAACCGGTTGAGCGGCTGTTCACCCAGGGGATGGTGATCCGCAACGGCGCGAAGATGTCGAAGTCGAAAGGGAACGTGGTTTCTCCGGACGAGATGATCGCGCGTTATGGCGCCGATGCGACACGCATGTACTCGCTGTTCGCGTCGCCGCCGGATCGCGATCTCGATTGGCAGGAGGACGGGGTCGCCGGAGTGAGCCGCTTCCTGGGCCGGGTTTGGCGGTTCGGTATGAAATACGCTGATCGGGGAAGGAACAGCGGGCGGTTTCCGGACGCGGATTTGTCTCCCGAATCGCAGTTATTGTTGCGCAAGCTGCATCAGACCATTCGTAAAATCACCGAGGACTTTGCCGGGCGGTGGCATTTCAACACCTGCATCGCGGCAATCATGGAACTGGCGAACACGCTGACGGCGGCGGAGGCCGCGATCGGAGCCGGCAGGGTCCCGGACCCAGTGCTGGCTGAGATATTACGCAGCCTGACGCTGTTGCTCGCACCCTTCGCGCCGTATCTGGCTTTTGAGCTATGGGAACAGATCGGCGAGACAGAAAATCTGCTGCGCGCTCCATGGCCGAAGTACAACGAGACTCTGGCGAAGGAAGAGCAGATTGAGATTCCCGTGCAAATCAACGGGAAATTGCGAGCGGTGGTGCGCGTCAGTGCGGATGCGGACGAAGATGCATTGCGTGTGGCGGCGCAGGCGGACGAAAAGATTGCGGCCCTGATTGCTGGCAAGGAGATCGTTCGCATCATCGTTGTGCCGCGAAAGCTGATCAACATCGTGGTGAAGTAGGCGGCGATGGCGGCCGGACTCGGATCGGCGACCGCCGTTCGCACTCGCGGAACGCAGTCCTTCGTGCAGATCCTGGCGCGTTGCTGGCGGCGCCCTTCCCTGGTGGGCGTGGAGTTGCTGTGGCGCTGGAGCTTTGGGGTTCCCTTGCTGGCGGTGCTCTGGCTGGAGGGGCACCGCATCTGGACACAGACGGCTGCGCAACTGGACGCGACGGGCGTTTTTGAGTTTTCGCTCCAGTATCCAATGCAGGGTGCCGAGCAGGTTTCCGATGCGATCGATGTGCTCAAGCCGCCGATGCTGCATGCGGCTATTTGGCTGTTGCCTTTGGCGATTGTGGCGTGGGCCGCAGCGTCGGGTTTGGGGCGTAACGCGGTGCTGCGACACTACCGGCCGGAGACGCTATGGCGGCCGGCGCCGATGATCGTGTTGCAACTGCTATGGGTGCTTGCGCTCTGCGCGACGGTTGCGGTTTGGTTCGTGGCGGTGCGCTGGGCAGCGAACTTCACGCTGGCCGGTATTTCCGGGGGCGTGACGGATCCTGGCGGGGGGCAGGGTGAGCCGAATCTGGTTCTTTACTGCTCGCTCGTCATCATTCTTTCGCTGGGGATTTTCACGATGTGGGCGCTCGCGAGCTGGGTGTTTTCGATTGCGCCCCTGCTAAGTCTGCTGGAGGGCCGCGGAGTGGGCGCGAGCCTGGCGCGGACTCTGCGCCTTGGTCCGCTGAGAGGCCACCTGATGGAGATCAACCTGGTAATGGGAATTGTGAAGCTGGCGCTGATCGTGCTGGCGATGGTGTTTTCCGCGACGCCGCTGCCATTTGAGGAGGTCGTGCACGGGCTGGCATTGTACGTGTGGTGGGCGGTGGTGACGTTGCTGTACCTCGTGGCGTCTGATTTTTTTCAGGTCGCGCGCGTGGTGTCATTTGTGGAGTTGTGGAGCGCCTTCGGCGCACCGGCAAAAGGCGCCGGAGTGAATCCAGCAACGCCGCTGTGAATCGGATGAGAGAGTGGTGAGACGATGATCTTTGATCTGGAAGAGGCCGCGGAGGGTGTGGCGTACAAGCTGCTGATCGGGCTGGTGGCGCCGCGCCCGATTGCGCTGGTGACGAGCATGGACGAGCATGGGGTGCTGAATGCGGCTCCGTTCAGCGCGTTCAATTATTTCGGGACGGATCCGCCAATTGTGGGCTTCGGCGTGGCGGTTCAACCGGGCACGCGCGACGGGATCAAGGACACGGCGAAGAATATCCGGCAGACAGGGGAATTTGTCGTCAACGTCGTTACAGAAGACATGGCGGAGGCAATGGTGGTGTGCGCGGCAGACGCTCCGCCGGAGGTGAGCGAGCTGGAAATGGCCGGATTCACGACGACGCTATCGGATAAGGTGAAGGTACCGCGGATCGCCGAGGCGCATGCGGCGCTGGAATGCCGGGAGTTCACGACGATGGAGGTGGGGCGGTCGCGGATCGTGCTGGGGCGGGTGGTGGCGGCCTATGTGGAGGACCGGTATGTCGATCCGGCGGGACCATATGTGCGGGCCGAGGAACTGCACGCGATTGGGCGCATGAATGGGCTGGGGAATTATGTGCGGACGCGGGACGCGTTCATGAAGATTCCGCGGATTTCGTACGCGGAGTGGAAAAAGAGCTAGCCGTCCTGCCGGGCGCGCCTTCTGCGCGAGGATATCGCGAGAATTCTTTACATGGAAATTAATCCCTGACAAACTGGCCTGTGCACCCCGCGTCCATCGTCATCCTCGACTTCGGGTCGCAATACACGCAGCTCATCGCGCGGCGCATCCGCGAGCAGAACGTCTATTCAGCCGTTCTGCCATGTACGGCGAAGATCGAAGAAATTCAATCGCAGAACCCCATGGGCATCGTTCTCTCCGGAGGGCCATGCTCAGTTTATGATTCCGACGCGCCGCCGGCCGATCCCGCGATTCTGAATCCAGGCGTCCCGGTGCTCGGGATTTGCTACGGGCTGCAGTTTGTCGCGCATCATCTGGGCGGACGGGTCCGTTCAGCGGAAAAGCGCGAGTACGGCCACGCCGAAGTCGATGTGATCGACAGGGAAAATCCCCTGTTCGCGGAAATGCCCGCATCGCTGCATGTCTGGATGTCGCATGGCGACGAAGCGCTCGATTTGCCACCGGGGTTTCATCAGACGGCGAAGACCGCGAATGCGGTGGCTGGCATTGCGAACCCGGAGCGGCGTATCTGGGCGGTGCAGTTTCATCCGGAGGTGCACCACACGCAGATGGGAACGGCGCTGCTGCGGAATTTCCTGTTCAACATTTGCCATGCGCAGCCGGATTGGACGCCGGGACACTTCATCCAGAGCACTGTTTCCTCGATTCGGGAGAAGGTAGGCGAGGGCCGGGCGATCTGCGCGCTGTCAGGAGGAGTCGACTCCTCGGTGGCGGCGGTGCTGGTGGATCGGGCGATCGGCGAACGGCTCACGTGCGTCTTTGTGAATAACGGCGTGCTGCGCAAGAACGAATTCGAGAAGGTGCAGCAGAATTTGCGCGATAAGCTGGGGCTCAAACTGGACGCGGTGGACGCGAGCAAGCGCTTCCTCGGTAAGCTGCGCGGGGTGACCGACCCTGAGGGCAAGCGGAAGATCATCGGCAATGAGTTCATTGCCGTATTTGACGACGAAGCGGCCCGCATTGCCGCAGAAAGTAGTCCGAACACGAAACTGGAGTGGCTGGTGCAGGGCACTCTGTATCCCGATGTGATCGAATCGTCGTCAGTCAAGGGGCCGTCGCAGACGATCAAGAGCCATCACAATGTGGGCGGATTGCCGGAAGAGATGACACTGAAGCTGATCGAACCGCTGCGCGATTTGTTCAAGGATGAGGTTCGGCGCATCGGGCGGGATCTTGGCATGCCCGAAGAGATCCTTCAGCGACAGCCGTTTCCGGGACCAGGGTTGGGAGTCCGCATTCTGGGCGAGGTAACAGCGGAGCGCGTGGCGCTGCTCCAGGAAGCTGACGACATCGTGGTGACGGAGATAAAAAACGCAGGCCTCTACCAGCACATCTGGCAATCTTTCGCGGTGCTGCTCCCGGTCAAGAGCGTGGGGGTGATGGGGGATCAGCGGACCTATGCCTATACCTGCGCAATCCGCGCGGTGCATTCTGAAGATGGGATGACCGCGGACTGGGTGCCACTGCCGTATGCGGTGTTGAAGACTATCTCCAGCCGGATCGTGAATGAGGTGCGAGGGATCAATCGGGTGGTTTATGACATCACGTCCAAACCCCCTGGCACCATCGAATGGGAATAGGCTGACGAGGTGGCCGCAGCCCAGATGATTCCATTCCGGTATGGCGGCTTTTCGGATGTCCCGCGGTATATTGTGCTCCGTTATCGGGAGCAGATGTTGACGGAACCGCCAGGACAGGATTGGATGCAATGTTCCTGGGCCTTTCTCGAGACGGCGAAGCCGAGATCCCAGGCAACAATTCCAGTCAAATCGGTGAAATTCGACCCAACCCTGCGAAAATCTCTCGACGCTTCTGTTCTCGACCCAATTCTTCTCGGAGTTTAAGATCGCCGGTCCCTGCTATTCTTTCCCCTTCAGCATTCAATCTCTTTCCTCAGAGGCTGTAGTCCGATGAAGACTCGCCGTTGTCTGCTCTCTCTGCTGCTTGTTTCGATATCTGGTCTCGCTGCGTTCCCGTTACTTGCGCAATCCGCAATCAGTAGTGCTTATGCGCGCGATTCGCGGCAGCCGATCGATCAGGACTACACGGATCACATCGGAAAATACACGACGGAACCTTATTTCAATTCTCCACTGACGGATTATCTGCCCGCCTCGACGACAGTGCCGACACCGGCAAAGGTGCTGGGCGATGTGTCGGGCGCACCGAATATGCTGCCGTACGCTGAGGACGTGTACAAGTATTTTCGGCTGCTGGCTGCGAGCACACCGCGCGTGAAGGTGTACACGATTGGGCACACGGAAGAGGGCCGGGAGATGATCGCGGCGGCGATCGCGGACGAGTCGCTGCTGGCAAAGCAGAAGGACAACGATGCACGGCTGGCGAAGCTGGCCGATCCGCGAACGATTGGACTCGATGACAAGGTGGCGGCGGATTTGGTGAAGCAGTCGTTTCCGGTGTACTACATCACGGGGACGATCCATTCGACGGAGACGGGCGCGCCGACGGCACTGATGGAGCTGGCGTATCGGCTGGCGGTGGATGATTCGCCGTACATCAAATACATTCGCTCGCACATGATCGTGTTGATCACGCCGGTGGTGGAGGTGGATGGGCGCGATCGCATGGTGGACATCTATAAGTGGCATCTGGCGCACCCGGGGCAGAACTGGCCGCGGCTGGTGTACTGGGGACACTACGTGGCGCATGACAACAATCGCGACGCCATGGCGATGACCCTGGACCTGACACGGAACGTGCTGAACACGTATCTGGGATGGCATGCGCAGGTGCTGCACGATCTACACGAGTCAGTCCCGTTTCTATACGACAACACGGTGGGCGATGGGCCGTACAACGCATGGATCGATCCGATTCTTGCTGGCGAGTGGGCGGAGATTGGCTGGAACAACGTGCAGCAGATGACGGAGTTCGGTATGCCGGGGGTATTCACGCATGGGGATTTCGACACGTGGAGCCCGGGATATCTGATGTTCCTGGCCGCGATGCACAACGGGATCAGCCGGCTGTATGAGACGTTCGGGAACGGCGGCGCCGATACGGAGAAGCGGATTTTGGGGCCGGATGAGTATGAGAGGACCTGGTACAGGCAGAATCCGCCGTTGCCGGTGGTCGAGTGGTCGCAGAGAGACAACAATAACTATGAAGAGACGGCGCTGCTGACGACGATTTCGTATTTCGCGCTGAACAGCCAGCAGTGGCTGGAGAATTTTTATCTGAAGGCAAAGCGTTCGATCGAGAAGCCGGAGAGTTCGGGGCCAGCGGCGTACGTGATTGCTCCAGACGGGCAGTCGCCCAGCCGAAGAGCGGAACTGCTGCGGGTGCTGGAGCTGCAACACGTTGAAGTGAGCCGCCTGTCGGAGCCAGTGACGATTACAAATACGGTCGCCGCGAAGAAGCAGGATGATCCATCGAAGACGGACAAGGACAAGACAGAGGCCAAGCCGGATGCGGGGAAGACCCAGACGTTTCCAGCGGGAAGCTATTTGATTCGGATGGACCAGCCGTATTCGCGGATTGCAGATGCGCTGCTGGATCGGCAGTATTGGGCACCAGACGATCCGCAGAAACATCCTTACGACGATACCGGGTGGTCGTTTCCGGATTTGTTTGCGGTACCGACAGTGCGGGTGACCGATGCTGCGATTTTGAAGGCGAAGATGGAGCTGGTGGCGGACTCTGGCGCGGTAAGCGGAAAAGCGGACGGCGCGGGCGACACGGTTGCAGTCAATAATTCCGGCGAGATTACACTCCTGGGGCTGCGCTATGCGCTGAAGGACGCGAAGGTTTCAGTGACGGATGCAGCATTCGACGCCGGGGGAAAGCATTTTGGTGCGGGATCGCTTTTGATTCAGAACGCGGATGGGGACGCATTGAAGTCCGCAATCAAAATTGCGGATGTGGAGGCAGTGGCCCTGGGGGCCGCGCCATCGGTGGCCATGCACGCTGCGCCCGTGCCACGCATTGCCATGATGCACACGTGGGGCGGCACGCAAACCGAGGGTTGGTGGCGGGAGGCCCTCGATAAGCTCCTTGTGCCTTACGACTACATCAACACGCAGACGGTATCGCATGAAGGAGACTTGCGCACGAAGTACGACGTGATCATTTTTGCGCCGGTGGGCCGATCCTCGACGCAGCAAATTGTCAACGGCATGCCGATGTGGGGCAATGCGCTGCCGTGGCAGAAGACGGACCTGACGCCGAACCTGGGTCGGATCGATTCGACGGAGGATTTACGACCGGGTTTGGGTCTCGATGGCCTGGCGCATCTGAAGGAGTTTGTAGAAAAGGGCGGGTTGCTGATCACGTCGGAGGATACTGCTCAGTTTGCGATCGATGAGGGAATGGCTCCGGGAGTATTCCTGAATCGCGGCGGCAACGTTCACGTAGTGGGAAGCGTGCTGGGCGCGCAGTTTGTGGATCACAAGAGCCCGGTGGCATGGGGTTACGGGGACAATATTGCGGTTTATAGCGCGGATGGCATGGCGTTCACGATCGGCAACATGTCGGTGCCCCGTCACGTGACAACGGAGAAGGACTACCACCGGGCGACGGGGCGCGGCGGTCCGGAAGAGGAGGATATACCGCAGGGGCGCACGGCGGTTGAGCCGGTGCCGCTGCCTTCGCCGAAGCCGTGGGAAGCGACGCCGCTCAATGAGGAGGAGTCGCGGGACAATCCGTATGTGATTCCGGAGCCTTACAGGCCGGATGTGATCCTGCGATTTACGTCGTCGAAGGGACTGCTGCTTTCAGGATTGCTGGAAGGCGGCGGGGCGATTGAGGAGAAGCCGATTGTGGTGGATGCGCATTTCGGCCAGGGCAATGTGCTTCTGTTCGCAAACAATCCCATTTATCGGGGCGAGACGATCGGGAGCTACGCGCTGGTGATGAATGCAATTCTGAACTTCGATCATCTGGCAAAACCTGCGGCAAAGTAGGCTGGTGTTGTGACGGAAAAGCTTGGCCTCATCGCCGGCAACGGACGTTTCCCATTTCTGCTGCTGGATGCTGCACGTGCTCATGGAACTGAAGTCGTGGTCGCCGCGATCAAAGAGGAAACCGATCCGGAGATGGATGCGCGCGCGGCTGCAGATTCCGGCGTTCACGTTCACTGGCTGTCACTGGGCGAGTTGTCGCGCTTGATTGAGACGTTTCAGCGCGAGGGCGTGCACAAGGCGGTGATGGCGGGGCAGGTGAAGCATAAGCAAATCTTCTCGAGTATCCGGCCTGACTGGCGTTTAGCGAAGCTGCTCCTTAATCTGCGGACGCGAAACACAGACATGTTGCTGGGTGCGGTGGCCAAGGTGCTGGGCGATGAGGGGATTGAACTGATTCCTTCGACGGCGTATCTGGAACCACTGCTCGCGCAGCCGGGCGTATTGACAGCACGGGCTCCGAACGATCAGGAGCGGCGGGACATTGAGTACGGCCGCGAGGTAGCGCGCGGATTGGCGACATGGGATCTGGGACAAACGGTGGTGATCGCTGCGCAGGCATGTGTGGCAGTTGAAGCCATGGAGGGAACGGACGCAACGATCGAGCGGGCGGGGGCTCTGATGCGGAGCCTCGGGGAGCCAGCATCAACGCTCGACCGCAGTCTGACCGTGGTGAAGGTTGCCAAGCCGAAACAGGACCTGCGATTTGACGTCCCGGTGATTGGCGTTCAGACGATCCGGACGATGAAGGAAGCTGGGGCGACGTGCCTGGCTCTCGAAGCGCATCGAACGCTGATCTTCGATCGTGAAGCAGTTCGCGCCGAAGCCGATTCTGCCGGAATTGCGGTAATCGCCGTGGAAAACGGATAATGGGTTTGCGCGCGCATATGACGCTCACCGCGCTCCAGTCCAGGTTCCCCACAAAAGGAGATAGTTATGTCGAAGAGTTTCGCGATTGCCGTTGCCGCTGTTGTTGTTCTCGTTGTAGCCGGGTTTGCTGTCCAGCATGGATTTGCCGCTGACAACGCTCCCATGCCTGAAGCGGGACAAGCGGCCCCGACTTTTACTTTGCCCAACCAGGAAGGCACGCCCGTGGATCTTGCCAGCTACCGGGGCAAATGGGTGGTCCTCTACTTCTATCCGAAGGACATGACCAGCGGCTGTACGATCGAGGCGCACAACTTCCAGCGCGATCTGGACAAATATAAGGCGTTGAATGCCGTGATCCTCGGAGTGAGTCTCGATTCGGTCGACAGCCACAAACAGTTCTGCACTAAGGACAGCCTGACCTTCACGCTGCTGGCCGATCCCGACAAGAAAGTGGTTGAGCAATATGGTTCACTTGGCAGCTTCGGCCCGATGACGATTGCCAAGCGCAACACGTTCCTGATCGATCCGGACGGAAAGATTGTGAAAGTATGGACCGGCGTCAATCCCAACTCGCACAGCGAGGATGTGCTGGCGACGCTGGGCGATCTGGAGAAGAAGGGGTAGACGTCGGGAGTTTAGAGTTTAGGAATGAGAGTTTACCGTTTGAGCCGGCAGTGCTAAAGGCAGGATGCGCATGCCGTGCTTACCTTGTAGAAAGAATAGGTGGAGCGGTCGCAAACTCAATTTCACTGCGAGCTGATTGTCTGGGAGCGTGCGATAGAGCTCTGTTCCGCAACCTACACGCCGTCGCGAGAATTTCCGCGCGAAGAGATTTACGGATTAACGAGTCAAATCCGACGCGCGAGCGTTTCCATCCCCAGCAACATAGCTGAGGGCTATGAACGTTGATCGCGAAGGGAGTTTAAACAGTTCCTCGGGATCGCGATGGGCTCCTACATGGAGCTTCAAACGTCGTTGCCAGGACTCTGGGTTTTGTGACTTCATCGGAATTTGACAGGGTGGAGAGCCTCGCTTCCGAGGTGGGCCGAATGCTCTCGGCGATGCTGTGCAAGCTGCGAGCTCAACCTAATCCCTAAACTCTAATCCCTAAACCCTCGCTTTTGGCTGGCCGCTACTCGTCCTTCACCGGCGTAATCGGGTGCTTGTTCTCGGGAGCATTAGGGGAAACGCCAAAGTCCCATACGTCCAGATTGATGACGCCGGGGGCGAGAATTTCCATGAGCGCGTACTCGCCGATGGCCAGCGGTTCCCTCGGTGTCAGCTTCATCCAGTGCTTGCCGGTGAGGATTTCCGAGTTGGTTGGCACAATGTCAGCGGACTGCGTAGCGCTTCCCGCGCGGCTGATGCGCACAGCACCAATGACGCGCTCACCGGGTCGCACATCGACGCGGACGATGGCGTAACGGCTGTCGGGAGAGCTGTACTCATTTTTGTCCTTCATCGAGCTTGCGCCATGCGTATTAACCATCATGGCATCCTCGGGCGCGACCTCCTCGGTGTTGCCGGTATCGAGGCTGACATAGAGTGCAGGGTCATCGACGTGGACGCGAACCCTGGCCGCCTGGCCGTCAATACGGACCGGCTCCTTCGCGCCGCTGAACGACGTAATGGCAGCCCGCAGCACATTGTGGCTGGCGTCGCGGTTGACGTTGCCTGTGCTCTGATCGAGATGAACGAGTTCCGGAAGGCTCTGGTAGTTGTCGAGGATGAAGACGCCGTCGCGGTCCGGGAGCCTCAGGCCCGGCGCAACCACCGGTGTGCGGGCTAACTGCTCGGCGCGCTCGGCAGCAGCTTCGGCATCGATGGCCGCTGCTTCCTTTTGCTCCTCGCCCGGACCTGTCATATCCGGAGGTGCGGAGGAAGATCCGTTGGACGGAGCGACCGGCGGAGCCCGGTGCGCGCCCGGCGCATGGTCTCTGTTCCATTGATCGGTGGCGGACCAGTCGATCAGGTTATAAGGAATCTCCTCCCATTCGTTGCGCTCAGCGCTGAAGTAGCGGACCCGTTCCCCTTTTACCTCCCATTTGGTGACGACCTGCCAGGAGCCGTCTTTTAGGATGAGACGCTTAACACTCAACTTTTGAGCATAAGCGGGCGCCGCCGTCAGGAGTTTCAGCGGCGATTCCGGCGCCAGCAGCAACACAAGGAGCGTCACGGTAAGGAGACGTGAGGTTCGCATCGTTTTCATTAGATACGCGCGCAGTGAGTTCCGTCACCAGCTGTCGGAGACATGGGCGGCGATGCACTTTTTCGCATATCCTCAGACATATGGTTTTTCGATCGGTACTGGCCGTCTGCGGTCTCGCGGCCACCCTCTGTGTGCAGTCAACGGCCCAGTCGAGCACCGCGGGGGCCCCACCCTCACCCAATCAGGGATTACCCGCGCCAGTGGCGTCTCAACCGGCCGCTCCATCGCTTCAGCTCCAGGATTTGCCGCCCGATCCGCATACACCTACACCGGCTGAGCAGCAGCAGCAACGCCAGCAAGCCGCAATAAATGCGGCGCTGCGTCTGGCGAGCCTTGAGGCTCATTGGGGACCGGAAATGGATACGCCGGGGCTCTCACTTGCACTTACCGAGATCCGGCGGATGAAAACTCCCGAGGGAACAACGCAGATCACCTATCAGATCTCAGGGTCCGGATTCTCTCCGGATGAAAAGCTCACCCTGGTGCGCTGGCCGCTGAACAGTGAAGCCGAGGCGGTGATGAGCGGGGTGAGTTTTGATACGAGGGGCATCGCGATTTGTGGAGCGCAGCCCCAGACGGCTCCTGGGGCGGTTTCGGGAAACTCGCCTGCTGAGACACCAGCTCCAGCGGGCGCAGCGGGAGCTGGTTCAGGGTCGCCCGCGCCCGTAACCGCGGCCAGTTGCGCCAGCACGATGCAACCCCAGCAGCCGGTGGAGATTCAGGCTACCGTCGCGCAGGGTGAGGCGGTGCGTGTCGCGGTGATGGGCAGGGATCGCAAGCACGGAGCCGCCGCGAGCGTGGTTCCATTTCCTATTGCCGATACCGATAAGGGATGCAGGCTGCAGGTGATCCTGGGTATGAGGGACGCGGCATTGGTATTGATCGAGGGGACGGGCTTCCCGGCAAATTCAGCGATGCAGATCGACCTGGTCACCGGCGACAACACGCGCAGGCTCAACTCAAAAACGAACAAGGATGGACGGCTGGTCATCCCGTTGCTGCCAGGCACATCAGGTCAGAGTTCCGGCGAGACCACCGTCCGCTTCGGCGGAGTCAGCCATCCGCCCAGCCTCAAGGGTTCAGATGCGCCTCCACCACCCGACCCGGCTTGCGCGCCGTCGGTCAGCTTTCGATGGGGTAAAGGAACGTATAAAGCGGAATAGGAGCGGCGGGAATCCCGAGACGGTACCGGTTTTGCACGCACAAATCTCTTCCCTTCCCGCAGGCTTCCTGCGATACTTGATCGTGCCCGCCTGGTTCAACCAGCACACAAATCCAAACAAGGTGACGCGAAAATGTCTGCAAAGTACATTTTTGTGACCGGCGGAGTTGTGTCCAGCCTCGGCAAGGGTCTTGCCGCCGCCTCGATTGGCTGCCTTCTCGAGAGCCGTGGCCTCAAAGTCAACTTAATGAAGTTCGATCCGTACCTGAACGTCGATCCGGGGACGATGTCGCCGTTCCAGCATGGTGAGGTGTTTGTCACCGACGACGGAGCCGAGACGGACCTCGACCTCGGGCACTACGAACGCTTCACCCACGCCAAACTCACTCGCGATAACAACCTGACAACGGGGCGCATCTACGAACAGATCATCACCAAAGAGCGGCGCGGCGACTATCTGGGCAAAACCGTGCAGGTGATTCCGCACGTAACGAACGAAATCCGCAACGCGATGCGCAAAGTGGCGGCCGAAGGCGACGTCACGATCGTCGAGATTGGCGGTACGGTCGGCGATATTGAATCGCTGCCCTTTCTTGAAGCCATCCGCCAGGTACGGCAGGAGCTGGGCCGCGAGAACACCGTCTTCGTGCATGTCACGCTGGTGCCGTGGATCAGCGCTGCACAGGAGCTGAAGACCAAGCCAACGCAACACTCGGTCAAAGAGCTTTTGTCGATCGGCATCCAGCCCGACATTCTGCTTTGCCGGACCGACCGTTTCCTGTCGCGCGAGGTCAAGAGCAAGATTGCCCTCTTCTGCAACCTTGAGGATCAGGCCGTGATCACGGCCAAAGACGTGGAATCGATCTACGAGGTCCCGCTGACGTTTGCTCAGGAAGGCGTGGATCGGCTGGCGCTGAAATATCTGCACCTTTCGACGCCAGAACCGGATCTGAGCATGTGGTCCGATCTGGTGCGCCGTTGCTATAACCCCGCCGACGAAGTCGCGATCGCGATTGTGGGTAAGTACGTTGAGTACGAGGACAGTTACAAATCCCTGAAAGAGGCACTCGTCCACGGCGCTCTGGCCTTAAATCTGAAGCTCAGCGTGACCTGGATCGAAGCGGAAGGTCTTGAAGAGGCTGGATACGAAGACCAGTTAGGGGGCTACGACGGAATTCTGGTGCCGGGCGGATTTGGTAAGCGCGGGATTGAGGGGATGTTGAACGCCATCCGCTACGCACGCGAACGCCGGGTGCCGTATTTCGGGATATGCCTGGGCATGCAGACGGCGTGCATCGAATACGCGCGTAATGTGTGCGGTCTGGCTGGGGCAAACTCGAGCGAATTTGACCCGGCGACGCCCCATCGCGTGATCTACAAGCTGCGCGAACTGACCGGTGTGGAAGAGATGGGCGGGACTATGCGGTTAGGCGCCTGGACCTGTCTTCTGGAGACTGGGTCGCTGGCGGCCGGAGCTTATGGGAAGACGGAGATCAGCGAACGTCACCGTCACCGTTACGAATTCAACCGGGAATACGAGGCGCTGTTGACCGGAGCCGGGCTGAACATCACCGGAACCACTCCCGACGGAACTTACGTTGAGATCGTCGAGATACCGGGGCACCCGTTTTTCCTCGGATGCCAGTTCCATCCGGAATTCAAGTCGAAGCCTCTCGAACCGCATCCGCTGTTTGCGAAGTTCATCAAGGCGAGCTACGCGAACCGGGTGAAGACCCGCCAGCCCGAGCCAGCGAATGTCGAGGTCGGGCACGGGTGATGGCCAAGCGCCCTGAACGCAACATCGCCCCTCATCCGGGAGAGAAGAGGCTCATTCTGTGGTTTCGTGTTCCTCCCGCTATCATCTAAATTCCAGATGATCCCGGCTTCGTCGCAATCCGCGCGTCCTCGCCTGCGAGCACTCCCGGCGATTGTAGGGGGTTTGTTCGTGGGCTCCCTTCTCCTTGGACTCTTTTTGGGAGCGGCGGTTCTCACACTGTTTCTGCACGAGGCGAGACGCGGGGTTTGGGACCGCGTAGCCAGTGTGCTCAGCGCGCGAACGCTGCGCATTGATACTACGCAGCCAACGGTAGTCACGGAGATACGCCGCCTGGCGCGGCTCGAATCCGTCACTTTCACAATGGACAAGATGGTATCGGGCGATCGCCAGGGGCGGGTTCTTCCCGCATTTCTAACGGGCGATCGAGTTGTGCTGGAGGTGCATGGGCAGGCGATTGCAGGCGTGGATCTGGGTCGGCTGGCTCCGGGCGACGTTCAGGTGAGCGGCTCTGCCGTCCACGTTCATCTGCCACCGGCGCAGGTCTTCACCGTGGACCTTGACGATCAAAAAACGCACGTGTATTCGCGAACCACCGGGTTGCTGGTGCCGGTCGATCCAACTCTCGAAGGCGAGGTTCGCGAGCAGGCGGTCGAGAATCTGCGTCAGTCCGCGCTGAATGCCGGCATCCTCATGATGGCGCACCAAAACGCCTGCGGCACTGTGACCCGGTTGTTGCTCGGGCTGGGATTCGAGCAGGCACAGTGCGACTAAGCCGAGGTTACAGGTCACGGAATACGGGTTGCCAGGTCGGCACCTGAGTCGCTGGGCATTTCTGTACCCGGTGCCCCGTAACCTGTACCCTGTTTTTGTGAGCGCCGAGTTTGAAATCGGGCCGGTACGGATAGGTGGAGGCAGGCTCTTCCTGATCGCAGGACCCTGCGTCATCGAAAGCGAAGCACACGTGCGTGCGATGGCCGATGCCATTCAGCGCATTACGTCCGACCTGAGGCTCCCTTACATCTTTAAGGCTTCTTACGACAAGGCAAACCGTACATCGGCGTCGAGTTTCCGCGGGCCTGGATTGGTTGAGGGCGCGGCGATTCTGCGCCGCCTGGCCGAAGCCACGGGACTGCCGGTTCTCACCGACGTGCACGAACCGGCACAGTGCGAAATCGCTGCCGAGGGCGCGGACGTCCTGCAAATCCCCGCGTTCCTTTGCCGGCAGACCGACCTGCTGGTCGCCGCAGGTCGAACCGGGCGAGCCATCAACGTGAAGAAAGGGCAGTTCGTTGCGCCCTGGGACATGCGTCACGCTGTCGAGAAGGTGGCCAACTCCGGCAACACCCGCGTCTTTCTCACCGAGCGCGGCGCGACCTTCGGTTACAACAACCTGGTGGTGGACATGCGCTCGCTCGCTATCATGCGCGGCTTTGCGCCGGTGGTTTTCGACGGCACGCATTCAGTGCAGATCCCATCGGGAGCGAACGGAGTTTCCGGCGGCCAGCCGGAGTTTATCCCCCTCCTCGCGCGCGCCGCGGTCGCGGCGGGAATCGATGGCATTTTTCTCGAGGTTCACGACAATCCGGCGCAGGCCAAGTCCGACGGCGCGAACGCCCTGGACCTGAAGAACCTGAGGCCTCTGCTCGAGACGCTGCTGGCCATTCATCAGGCGGCGGCCGTGCCTGTGCCGGCGTAAGACCGGGAACGCGGAAAGACCGGTTCACAGCAGGGAAAGCTTGTGTACCGGTCCTCCACAGACGGCGCCGGAGGGTCTTTACAGACATGCGACAATAGCCTGGAAGACATGAATTCTTCAGCCGCAGTGGCGCAGCACCCCACCACGCCAGATGCGGGCGTGCCGCGGACCGCGGCGCCCCCGCCAGCGACCATCAAGCCAGAGCTTCTGACCCTGCACGGCATCACGCCGGACGAATATCGCCGCATCGAAGATGCTCTGGGCCGCACGCCCTCGGTCACCGAGCTGGGCATTTACAGTGTCATGTGGAGCGAGCATTGCTCCTACAAATCTTCGAAGGTTCACCTGCGCCGTCTGCCGACGAAGAGCGATCGCGTCGTCCAGGGGCCGGGCGAAAACGCCGGCATCATCGACGTGGGCGACGATTGGGCCTGCGCATTCAAGATCGAGTCGCACAATCACCCCTCGTACATCGAGCCCTATCAGGGAGCGGCCACCGGCGTCGGTGGCATCCTGCGCGACATCTTCACCATGGGCGCGCGGCCGCTGGCGGTGATGGACTCGCTGCGGTTTGGTCCGATCGAGCCAGGTCACGAAACCCCGGATGACGTGGTCCGCAAGAACCATTCCATTGTCGAAGGCGTCGTCCACGGCATCGCCGGCTACGGGAATTGTTTCGGCGTGCCGAACCTGGGGGGGAGACGAAGTTCGAGCCTTGCTACTCAGGCAATCCTTTGGTGAATGCTTTTGCGCTGGGTTTGGTGCGGCGCGATGAGATTTTCTATGCCAAGGCCTCGGGCATCGGCAATCCGGTCATCTACGTCGGGGCGCGCACCGGACGCGATGGCATCCACGGCGCCACCATGGCGAGCGAGGAGTTCAAGGAAGGGTCGGAGCAGAAGCGCCCCAACGTTCAGGTCGGCGATCCCTTCATGGAAAAGCTCCTACTCGAAGCCTGCCTCGAAGCCATGAAGACCGGAGCCGTCGTCGGTATTCAGGACATGGGCGCCGCTGGCCTCACCAGCTCCAGCTGCGAGATGGGTGGACGCGGCGGCGTTGGCATCGAACTCAACCTCGATCACGTCCCCCAGCGCGAATCCGCCATGACCGCGTACGAAATGATGCTCAGCGAATCGCAGGAGCGCATGCTCCTCGTCGCCGAAAAGGGCCGCGAACAAGAAGTGCTCAGCGTCTTTGAAAAGTGGGGACTCGAAGGCGTCATCGTCGGCACCGTCATCGAGGAGCCGCGCCTGCGCGTCCTCCACCACGGCGAAATCGTCGCCGACATTCCCAACCAGTCCCTCACCGACGAAGCCCCCGTCTACCATCGCCCCGTCGGAACCTGGTCGCGCCCCGGCCAAATCAAAGTCCCGCTCGATCCCCCGCCGCACATTCTCGAAGAACTGAAGAAGCCGCGTGACTACACCGCGGACCTGAAAAAGCTGCTGGCGTCAGCGAACATCTGTTCGAAGCGCTGGGTCTTCGAGCAGTACGACAGCATGGTGCAAACCAACACTGTCCAGGGCCCCGGCGGCGAAGCCGGCGTAATGCGGATCAAAGGCACAAATCGTGGTCTCGCCATGGCTTTGGATGGAAACGGCCGCTGGTGTTATCTGGACCCGCAGTGGGGAGCCGCCCTCGCAGTCGCAGAAGCGGCTCGAAAAGTCGCTTGCACGGGAGCGACACCCGTCGCAGCAACCAACTGCCTGAACTTCGGCAATCCCGAAAAGCCCGAAATCATGGCTCAACTCTCAGGCGCCATCGATGGAATCGCAATGGCGTGCAAAGAACTCGGCACCCCCATCACAGGTGGGAACGTCTCTCTATATAACGAGACGCGAGGAGAGGGAATTTACCCGACGCCAGTGATTGGAATTGTTGGAATCTTGGATGACATGACCAAAGTGGTCCCCCCCAATTTTCAACGGGCGGGAGATCATATTCTCGTCATCGGGTCGAATTTTCCGGACCACGCAACCGAGCAGCAAAGGTTATCAGCATTCGGATCGTCCGAGTATGCGAAGGAGATCCTAAGTACCTTCTGGGGCGCCGTTCCGTTTATCGATCTGGGAGTTGAGGCATCCCTACACGAAGTCTTGATAAAGCTCGCGAAAATGGGCGCGCTCCATTCGGCGCGGGATATTTCGGATGGTGGCCTTTCCGTGGCGCTCGCTGAAGGAGGGTTCGAACACGGGATTGGTGCCAAGGTAGCTGGATTCCCACCGGACCACGAAGACGCATTAGATTTCTGCTTTGCTGAACAGGCAAGCGCTGTCGTTGTTACTTGCGACCCATCTGCAAGAAAAATCGTCGAAGAGACGATTAGAGTCGTTGACGATCTCTATTGCAGCCCAATCGGCCTAACGACAACCGGAGATTTTGAAATCATCTTCGATAATGCTCCCGTCGTGACATCATCGATTTCTGAATTGAAGAAGTCTTGGTCCCATTCGCTGGAATCCCAACTAACCGAAGAGGTAAACGCGTGACTCGCCTCCTCTTCGAAGGCTTCCCCGGCGAAGAATCCGCTTTTGTATCAGGGCACGAGTTTACTCCTGCCGAAACGGGGCCAAAAGATGAAGGGGCTTTAGCGCCTGAGCCCGCCGACTCCAAACTAAAGGAACACTGCGGCGTCGTCGCCATCCACAACCACCCCGACGCAGCCCGCCAGGCCTACCTCGCCCTCTACGCCCTCCAGCATCGCGGACAGGAATCCGCCGGTATCGCCACCGCCGACGGCACGCACCTCTCGAACATCAAGGGCATGGGCCTGGTCTCTGAAATTTTCACCGACGAGGTTATCGCGCGCCTCAAGGGCGACATGGCCATTGGCCACACGCGCTACTCGACCACAGGCGATTCCGCGCTGCTCAACGCCCAACCCATTCGCGTCGAATCCACCAAAGGCCTCATCGCCATCGCGCACAACGGCAACCTGGTCAACCTCGGCAACCTACGCATGCATCTCGAACGCAAGGGCGCGTTCTTCCAGACCACCAGCGATTCCGAGATCATCGTCCAGCTCATCGCGCACTCCCAGGCCACCACGCTCGTCGACGCCATCGCCGACTCGCTGCGCCAGGTCGAAGGCGCCTTCTCCATCGTCATGATGACGCGCGACCGCATCTTCGCCGCTCGCGATCCCCACGGCTTTCGCCCGCTCTCGATGGGCCGCATCACCAACCCCGATGGCCCGGACACTGTCGTTTTCGCCTCGGAGACCTGCGCCTTCGACCTTCTTCGTGCGAAATACGAGCGCGACGTGCTGCCAGGTGAACTTGTCATGGTCACCGAGGACGGGGTCACCTCACGCCAGTACGCAGCCCCGAATCAGACCAGCTGCATCTTCGAGCACGTTTACTTCGCGCGCCCTGACAGCATGATCTACGGCCGATGGGTGCAGGAGAGCCGTGAGGAAATGGGCCGCCAGCTTGCCCGCGAGTCGCACGTGGACGCCGACCTCGTCGTCCCCGTGCCCGACTCCGGCGTGACCGCGGCCATCGGATACGCAGCCGAGAGCGGCATTCCGTTTCGCTTCGGACTGATCCGCAACCATTACGTCGGCCGCACGTTTATTGAGCCGGAGCAGCGTGTGCGCGACTTCGGTGTCAAGCTTAAGCTGAACCCAGTACGCAATCTACTTGAGGGCCGGCGCATTATCCTGATCGACGATTCGATCATCCGCGGAACAACCAGCCGCAAGATCGTGCGCATGGTCCGCCAGGCGGGTGCGACGGAGGTACACCTGCGTATCAGCTGTCCCCCGACCATTGCACCGTGCTACTACGGCGTCGATACGCCGCGAAAATCCGAGCTGATCGCCGCAAACTACTCGGTCGAGGAGATTCGCCAGTACATTGAGGCCGATTCGCTCGCTTATTTGTCGCTGGAAGGGTTACAGAAAGCCTGCGATGGCGGCGAAGGCAACAAATTCTGCGTCGCTTGCTACACCGGCGACTATCCGACGCAATGGGTCGACGTGGAAGACATCTTGCCGGCCGCAGTCGTTGCCAGCTAATCTCGCCGCCGCTTCTCCGCGCAACCCATCTATCCCGAAGTGCTTCCCACCGAGCAGAAGGGAGTCACTGCATGGCAGCAAAGAAAAGTTCCTCGTCTAAAAGTTCTTCCGGTAGCCGAAAATATAGCCCTAAGGCAGGCAAAAAAGTCGCAAAAGTGATGCGTGAAAAGAACGCCGGGACCCTGAAGAGCGGGCGCAGCGGAAAGAAAGTCACGAGCCGCAAGCAGGCAATCGCGATCGGCTTGTCGGAAGCACGGAAGGAAGGCGCGAAGGTTCCGAAAAAGTCCCCCTCGAAGAAGCCTTCCGCAGACAGCCGGAAGAAATCCAGCCGCAAAGCATAGTCGAAGTCATCGTTTGGACACCGGGGGGACGTGGCAAAACCAAATCGCCCGAAGCCTCACCCCCTTCGGTTCCGGTCGAGTGGCGATGGCAGGTATTTTCTCAGGCGGCCTCTTCCTGCTACCTTCATCTTTACCTCTCATGTTGCAGAACGCCTCCGAGCTTTCCTCGCACCGATTCGTCCGCGCCTGTTT
Source organism: uncultured Acidobacteriaceae bacterium (assembly GCA_963787915.1). Classification (GTDB taxonomy): domain Bacteria; phylum Acidobacteriota; class Terriglobia; order Terriglobales; family Acidobacteriaceae; genus Palsa-343. The sequence continues at coordinate 67,218 of CAWBEP010000009.1, forward strand.
GCGCAAGCCCGTCGATCGTACACCGGTGTGGTTCCTGCGCCAGGCCGGCCGCTATATGCCCGAGTACATGGAAGTACGACGACACCATTCACTGCTCGAAATCTGCAAGCGCCCCGAGCTCGCCGCCGAAGTTACGATCACCGCTGCGGAGAAACTGGACGTCGATGCCGCGATCATTTTCGCCGACCTTCTGCTGCCGCTCGAGTGCATGGGCCTGGATTTCGAATTTCAGGCCGGCGAAGGCCCGGTGATTCACAAGCCGCTGCGCAACGCTGCGGCCATCGACGCGCTGGTGACAACGCGCGCTGCCGAGTTGAGTTATGTCGGAGAGGCAATCCAGCGTGTCTCTGCGCATTTTCATAGCCGACTTGGGATGATCGGCTTCTGCGGCGCGCCTTTCACGCTGGCCAGCTACATGATCGAAGGCGGCGGGTCGCGCAATTACATTGAGACGAAGAAGCTGATGTACCGGCAGCCCGACGCATGGCGTCGACTGCTCGACAAGCTTGTGACGGTACTGCGGGAATTCGCGGCACAACAGGTCGCGGCAGGGGCGGATGTCATCCAGATTTTCGACAGCTGGGCTGGCGCACTAGCCATTCCGGATTATCGAGAATTCGTGTTGCCCGCGACAAAGACGCTGGTGCGCGAAGTGCAGGCGCTTGGCGTTCCGGTGATCTACTTTGGCGTCGACACGGCGAGCCTGCTGCCCGCGATGCGCGAGGCTGGCGCCGATGTGCTGGGCCTTGATTGGCGCACGCCGCTCGACAAAGCATGGCGCGAACTGGACTACTCGTGCGCGCTGCAGGGAAACCTCGATCCCATCACGCTTTTTGCCAACCCCGAACTGATCCGCACGCGCGTGCATCAGATTCTCGACCAGGCTGCCGGACGGGTGGGTCACATCTTTAACCTTGGGCACGGCATTGTTCCCGGCACACCCGTCGAAAATGTGCAGGCCGTCGTGAAATTCGTCCGCGAATATGCTTTATCAGCGAGCAAACTTCGGGAGGCCGGCCATGTCTGATGCGGTTCTGCTGCTGGCCCACGGTACAGCTGATTCGGTCGATGAGATTCCCGAATACCTGCTGCGCGTGACAGGAGGCCGCCAACTTCCGGAAGCCGCAGTCGAGGAAGTGCGGCACCGTTTCTCGATTATCGGCGGCAGCCCGCTGACGCGGCTTACCCTGGAACAAGGCCGCCTGCTCGCACAGGAGCTGGGGTTACCCGTTTATGTGGGCATGCGGAACTGGAAGCCATTCATCGCCGACGTGGTGAAGAAGATGCGCAACGACGGCGTCACGCGGGCGGCGGTCCTTTGCCTCGCTCCTCAAAACTCCCGCACCAGCGTGGGACTCTATCGGCGCGCGGTTTTTGCCGCCGCCGAAGGCGCGCTGGCGCTGCATTTTCTCGACGACTGGGCCGATCATCCGCTGCTCGCCGGCGCTTTCGCAGAGCGTCTGCGCGCTGTCCGGGAGCCATTCACCCAGGACGCTGGGGCGGCAGTCCCAGTCCTCTTCACCGCACACAGCGTTCCATGCAGAACGGTGATCTCCGCGCCGCAGACCAACCCCGATGTCGAGCCTGAGCCTCCGGATCCTTATCCCATCGAAGCGAAACTCACCGCGAGTATGGTCGCGAGCCGCATCCCGGGACTGACGCCTAACCAATGGTTCTTCGCCTTCCAGAGCCAGGGGCTGTCGGGCGGTCCATGGATCGGCCCTACAGTCGAGGACACGCTGACGGCGCTGCGCGAACAGGGCGTAACGAACCTCATCCTTCAGCCCATCGGATTTCTCTGCGATCATGTCGAGATTCTCTACGACATTGATGTCGGCTTTCAGGAATGCGCCGTGAAACTGGGCATGACCTTGCGGAGGCCGGCATCGCTCAACGATTCGCGGCTCCTGACCCTGGCGCTGTCCGATCTGGCCCGCCGAGGTCTGGAGTAAGGGCGCTCGCAGATTTCCGGCGTCGATCCGGAAGTTTCGGGCAACGGGAATTTTGTGCGAAGCTTCTCTCCGCTCGCAGCATCCCAACATTTTGAGGATTCATGAAAACCTGGCAAAAGCTCGCTCTGATCGTCTTGCCCGCCGTTCTGATTTGCGCGATTGGCATATGGCGGATACAGGTGGTCCGCAACCGGCCCGGGGTGTTACCGCCGCACGCCCAGGAGAGTCACCTCAGCGATGAGCAGATGGTGCAGCCCCGCAAGCTCTACATCGACGACCTTAAATCCGCGCGCGACTTGATAGGCAAGCCTGTCTGGGTGCAGGCAGGATACGAGCTGGATTACTACCCCTACATCGCGCATCACGTGGATTTCGCGCATAAGGAGGGTGTGTTGCCGAGCATCCAGCAGCTCGATGTCCGTGACATCGTCACTCAAAAGATTCCCGCGAACGTCCCCGCGCGCATTCCGCGAGGCACGGCTCAGGTCTTCGTTGTTTTCGATATGCCCGGAAATCCGAAACAGTACGGAACCGCCATCGGGACAATGCAGGGGAGCGATTCAACCTACTATTGCGACAATATCTTTTACTACGACGATCCGCACCAGATGTACAAATTCTGGCCGGCGGATGTGTGGCACGCGGTCGACCAACAACAGCCCATAACGGGCATGACAGAATTGGAAGTCGCGATGGCGCTCGGTGTTATGCAGCAGTCCGAATCTTCCAACTACGGCAACCGCACGGTCGAATACGTCGCCGGCGGGAAACATTGGGCGGTAACCTTCGAGAATGACAAGGTCACTGAGATCCAGCGGAAGCCGACGGTTCCAACAACGACGGAATGAACGGCCGCCGAAGGCAGGTGGGCCGGTAGTCTCGAATCCGGAACGTCAAGCCCGCTCGGAAAATCGCTCCGGGGATGCAAGGAATCGGTGCCGGAGCAACGTGAGCCAGCTTCCTAAAACCGATGGTTGGGATAATGCCGTCGTCGCCTCCGCGGCGTTTTGGGTCGCTTCTCTTCGTTTCGTTCGCTGCGGAGGAATATCCGCTTGAGCTTGCGACAAAGCGCATTGCCGCATCCAGGCAGAAACCGTTAGGCCGACCTGCGCCGCTTGTTTCTCAATGCGCCGCTGCTCGGCCGCAGAGAAGCGAGTCGTGATGCGACGGCTGCGATCCTGAGCGACCTGCGCTTTCGTGGGCTGTGGATTTCCCTGAACCGTTTTCGCCCGAACCACTTTCGTCTGAGTCGGTTTTGCCTGGACTGTGCTCGCGAGGATCTGGCGAAATGGAGGGTGCCGCCGGGTGAGCGGGCGGGGTACAGCGGTTGCGCCCTGCTTTGGGGCAGGCGCGGTTGCGCTTCTCTTCGCTGGTCGCTTTGCGTTACTCGCTCTTGACGTCTGAGCCGCGGCCGATTGCATTTTCGTTTCAGCGCAAAGCTGCACTGGAGGCTTATTGAAAGTGGAGGAAATTCGCTCTCTTATCTCCGCTTCCTGTTCTCCACGTCCATCGGTTCGTCGCCTGGACGAGGAAACGGTGAACTCGGTCGGAATTGATAGATCAGTCGCTGAGACCTTACTGGCTGCCTCCGGCCGTTTGGTTCCTCGCAGTTTGGCGGTCTGTGTAATTTGTTCTCTCGGACTTTGGGCCGTGCCTGTTTGGGCTCCTACCGGGGTTTTTCCAGCCAGGGTTGCAGCGTCGGATTGCAACATGGGCGCGGCCGTCATGCTCGGCCCTTGCACCGAAGGTATGGACAGTGCGTTCGCGTCCCGGTACCGCACGGCCAAGGTCCCGGATTCCGCCGTTTGCTTCCTCGGCGAAAACTCGGATGGATCCGTCGCCGGTGCAGCCCCTAAAGAGGCGGGGAGGCGACGTTCTCCCGTCCGCCGTTTCCGGTACCGACGAATCGCCTCCTCGTAGGGAATTTCTCGGACGCCCTCGGGGCCCGCGCCGTTCTTGCGGCCGTTTACGTTGTTGCTAACAGCATCCTTTTCCGCCCATGTGTGAAAGCGGCTCAGGATCGTGTGAAGGTCGTCAGGATTTGTCCCCGGCTGCATGCGAAAATCCTCCATGCGCCGAGCGTAAACGCAGAAAGAAGGACTGGCGAATGAAAGATAAGAATTCTCTCAGACGTTTTCCGGAATCGGAACGTAGAGGCCTGTTCTTCCACTTCAGGGAAACGCCTTGCTCAACCAGTATTCCGTAGACCAGCGGCAATCCCGCTGATGGTACCGGCGATCGCGCGGTTCACCTCGTCTGTGTCCTCTCCCGCGCGCTTGCGGCGGAGCAGGTCCACCTGAATCAGGCTCATGGGGTCAACATATGGGTTGCGCAGCCATATCGAGCGCGCCAGCACGGGGTTCGACTCCAGCAATTCCTTCTGCCCGGTCACGGCCAGCACAGCCTCGCGAGTGCGTTCGAACTCCGCCTTCAGCAGACTGAAAACGCGATCACGCAGCCCATCATCGTGCACCAGCGAAGCATACAGCGACGCGATGCCCAGGTCCGCTTTGGCGAGCGCCATCTCGACATTGCGCACCACGTCGATGAACAGCGGGAAATCGACCATCATTTCGCGCAGCAATTTCGCGCCACCGGGTTTTTTCGAGAACGCCGTCAACGCCATGCCCACGCCAAACCAGGCCGGAACCAGCAGCCGGCTCTGCGTCCATCCAAAAACCCAGGGAATCGCGCGCAGGTTTTCGAAGCTCATCTGTCCCGCGCGCCGCGCAGGACGCGACCCGATACGCGCATGTTCGAGCTCGGCGACCGGCGTTGCTACTTCAAAAAAATGCAGCACCTCGGGGTCGGCAATGATGTGCTCCCGGTAATAACGGAACGACACGTCCGACAATTCCGAAAACGTGCTCTCCCACTCCGGACGCATCACCCCCGAATAACGTGCGCCTTGTTGCAGAGCGTTAGGACGCGCCAGCGCGTCGAGGGAAGCAGCGATCATCAGCTCGAGATTCCGCTCGGCGAGCACGACGTCGGAATACTTCCAGTTGAGGACCTCGCCCTGCTCTGTGATACGAATCTGGCCATCGAAGGCACCCACCGGCTGCGCGTAAATCGCACGATGCGTCGGCCCACCCCCGCGCCCCACCGTGCCACCGCGCCCGTGAAACAGGCGCAGTTTAACGTTGCATTCGCGCGCGACTTCGTGCAGGGCTCGGTGCGCGCAATAGATCTCCCACGTGCTGGTCAGCATTCCGCCGTCTTTGTTCGAGTCGGAATACCCCAGCATGACTTCCTGCGTGTTGTTCCAGGAGGCGAGGAGTCTGCCATAGCCGGGGGAGCTCCACAACTCGCGGCAGATGCGCGGCGCGTTACGAAGATCTTCGATCGATTCGAATAATGGGACTGGCATCACCCCCGGATCGTTGCCGTGCCCGCTCATCTCCACGCCGCCCAGCCGAGCCAGCCAGAGCACAGCCGTCACGTCCTCGACCGACGAGGCGCCGCTGACGATGTAATGCCGGATGGCTTCAGGGCTGCAACCTGTCTTGATCTCCGCGATCACGCGAAACGTCTCAATTACGTCGCGCGTTTCCGGACTCAACGCGTCGGGAGTGGCCGCACCGTTCTGTGCGCACCACGCCGACGCCTCCCCGAGCGCTCTGCGGTGAATGCGCGCATGCTGGCGGATGTCGAGCGTGTGCAGATGCAGGCCGAAGGTACGGACCATCAGCAACAGCGGGTCGATCAGCGTCTCCGCCAGGCGAATGCCGTGGTTAGCGGCAAGGCTCCGCCGCACGATGCTCAGATCCTCGAGAAAATCGCGCGCCGAGCAATAGGCCGACAGTCCGGCCAGTGCGGACTCCAGCATCTCCGGATCGGAATCGAACTTGCCCGCCGTTCGCTGAACGCGGGCACGCACACACACCAAGTATCGACGGTAGGTCTCGAACTCGAAGCGCGCACCAAAGGCCGCGGCGCTGGTGTGCAGTTCCGCCTGAAAGCTTTTCAGCCGCGCCTGCAGCTCCGCGCTCACCGGCAACTGCTGCGATGAGGTTGTCAGCAGGTTGATCGCCACCTGCAGCCGTTCGTCGTAATAATCGAGCAGCCGCGCGCGCGCCGCCAGAATCGCCTGACGCGTCACTTCAGGAGTTACAAAGGGATTGCCGTCGCGATCCCCGCCGATCCACGAACCGAAGGACAGCAGCAGCGGCAGATCCGATACCTCGAGCTCCAGGCCGTATTCGCTCTTTAGTGCGGCCGCCACTTCCGCGTATAAGCCAGGCAGTGTCTCAAAGAGCGAGACGTCGTAGTAATCAAGGCCCATGCGGATTTCATCCGCCACTGCCGGTCTGCGGCTGCGCACCTCATCTGTCTGCCACAGCGCCGTGATCTCCGCGGTCAGATCTTCTTCGAGGGCGACCAGTTCCTCGTCGGGAACAGGAATGCGGTCGAGTTTTTCAAGGAAGTCACCCATGCGCCGCCGCTTCATCAACACCGACCGCCGCGCAATCTCCGTAGGATGGGCCGTAAACACCGGAACCACAAGGATGCGCCGCAGCCACGCGAGCGCGTTATCCGCGGAGATCCCGGCTTCGCGCATTGCCCGCAGCGTTCCCCGCAACTCGCCACGTTGCGCCTCGCGCTTCGAGGAGTCGCCCGTGATCTGCAACGAGCGGCGCCGGCGCTTGCGATGGTTGGTCTCCGCCAGATTGATCAGCTCGAAATAAAAGGCGAAGGCGCGGCTCAGACGATCTGCCTGCTCGACCGGCATGGCATTGATGTCCAGCACCGCCAACTGCATCAAATCCTCGGCCTCGCGAATCTGCCCCCTGGCCTGTAGTTCGCGGCGCCGGATCGCCGATTGTCGCAGCCGTTCCACTTTTTCGTAGAGCGCCGCGCCCGCCTGCTCCCGCAACACGCGCCCAAGCAGCAGCCCCAGCGAGCGTACATCGCGGCGCAGCGGAGCCTCTTTTAAGTCGCCAGTTCGCGCCTCGAGTTCGGCGAGACGCTCCGTCCAGCTTTCCGGTTTCCACAAGGGCGCCATATCTTATGATTAAATCAGACCATCCATGCGATCGGAATCGAAAGAGAAGCAGTTGCCGTTGTTGAGTCCAAAATTGGGGCCCGGCTTCTGGCGCAATGGGCCAGGCAGGTCCGTGGCCGTGATCCGGCATGCCGAAGTGAGCGACGTCCCGTCCATGGCGGCTATTCGCGCCGCGGAGTGGGGGACGCAGAATTATTGGGAAACGCGGATCGGCAATTACATGCGTGGCGAAATCGGCGCGCAACACGCGTTACCGGATCACGCCGTTTTCGTCGCGATCATGGGCCGGGCGCGGGTCGGCTTCATCGCCGGCCATCGCACGCGCCGCTTTGGCTGCGATGGTGAACTGGAATGGATCGATGTCGACAAAGCAAATCGCCGCCAAGGCATCGCCGGTCAGCTTATCGTCAAGCTGGCTGCTTGGTTCGTTGAGCAACAGGCGTTGCGGGTTTGCATCGACGTCAAGCCGGACAACGCGGCCGCCCGCGGGCTGTATGCAAAATTCGGCGCCAAGGCCCTTAATCCCCACTGGATGTTCTGGGAAGATGTCCGCGTCGCCATGGACCGAGAGGGTGCTGGTCCCCGTAATCTGTAACCTGATCTTTCTGCCGTGTACTTGCGGTATCCTCCTTGCGTCATGCGCAGACCCGTATTGAAGGTCCTTGCCCTCGCTGCCCTCGCTACCATAACCTCTCTTGCTTTCGCCCAGGGGGCATCTCCAACCCAGCCCAGAGCCGAAGACACGGAAGCCTGGGCGCCTGTGCCTCCCATCGTCACGCCGGGCGCGACTGATTCCGCGCCGCCCTCCGACGCCATCATCCTCTTCGACGGTAAGAACGAGGATGAGTGGGTTTCCGCGCAGGATCACACGCCGGCACGTTGGGTCGTCGGCGACGGCATCCTGACCGTGGCCAAGGGTACCGGCAACATTGAGACCAGGCGCAGCTTCAAGGACTACCAGCTCCACCTGGAATTCAGGATTCCCGCTAACATCACGGGCAGCGGGCAGGCGCGCGGCAACAGCGGCGTTTTCCTCGCCTCCTTGGGCCCGGGAGATGCGGGCTATGAACTACAGGTCCTCGACTCCTACAACAATACGACCTATGTCAACGGCCAGGCGGCCAGCATTTATAAGCAGAGTCCGCCGCTCGTGAACCCGGCGCGCAAGCCCGGCGAGTGGCAGAGCTACGACGTGGTGTGGACCGCGCCCACCTTCAATGCTGACGGCTCGCTCAAGACGCCGGCTTACGTCACGGCCTTCTTCAACGGCGTCCTCGTGCAGGACCACTTCCAGCTCAAAGGCCAAACCCTCTACATCGGCCAGCCGTTCTACAAGGCCTACGACCGCGCGCCGATCAAGCTGCAGGCGCACGGCGACAAGAGCGAACCCATCAGCTTCAGGAACATCTGGGTGCGGGAACTACCATAGGCAAGAAACAGAGATTAGAGGTTGGACGATCGAGACTTTCACAATCTGAACAACACAAAATAACAAATTGAGTTCAGAAGAACCGCTGCGGGCAAATACGCGACGTTCGCGAAGTCTGTCCATCGGTACCGGGAAGATGAAGACCTCGCCGACCTCTCAAGTGGTAGAAACGGTGCGGCAAGACTCCCCGGCAAGCACGGCCAATCCGATCGCGTCGAGACCAACCTCCGTAGAGGCGCCGGCTACCAGAACAGTGTCCCAATGATCTGAGCTGCGATAACGACGCCGCGACACGCCTTCCAGTCTTCATTTCCTATCAGCTTCCCAACGGGCCAAGAGTAGTCCTGATCCCTATTCCCTGATCTTCATCTCCTCCGGATCCCACTTCACAATCGCATCGCGCTCGTAGCTGAGATTGCTCAACAGAGCCGCGCCGGCAGCGCGATACCCAAAGACAGCGTCCTCGACGACCGGCTGCCGCGAACGCACCGAGGCGAAGAAGTTTTTGAAGTGGTCGTAGCTGTCGCTGTAATCACGCGGCGCCACATACTTCTCGAAGCCGACGCGTGTGGGTTCGGTTGCTTCTACGAGTGGGTACTTCTGCCGGTAGTCCTGGGTGATTTGTTTTTGCATCGCATCGGTAAAGGACCCGATCATCAGCCCCGGCTCCTTCTCCCTGGGCACGCGATTCACGGTGACGGTGTTCCCGGCAATCTCCATCTGGCCTTCAGAGCCGGCGAACAGAAATCCCTCTCCCTCCGCGCCGCCATCGACAAAATTCACGCGCAGGCTCAGATTGAAGCCCTGGGGGTAGTCGAAGAGACCGAGCAGCACATCGGGTACGTCGCGCCCGTCCTTCCAGAACCGCAACCCACCGGTGGCCATGGCACGCGTCGGCCCATGTGCGCCCGTGATGAAGTGAGTCCCGCTGAAAAGATGCACAAACAAGTCGCCGGCCACACCGCTCCCATAGGCCTTCCACTTGCGCCACTGAAAAAAGTGCTCGGCGTTGAACGGGATCTTCGGCGCAGTCCCGAGAAACCGGGGCCAATCGCACGTCTCCGTCGACGCGTCGGGCGGCACGGTATAGTTCCACGCGCCAATCGAAGAATTCCGGTCCCAGAACGCCGACACCATGTTCAGCTGGCCAATGGCGCCGGACGCTAACAGCTCCTTTGCCTTGGCATACACAATGGAGCTCACGCGCTGGCTGCCGACCTGCAGAATCCGCTTCGTCGCCTGCGCACTTTCGATCATTTCCGGGCCATCCGAATACAGATGGATCATCGGCTTCTCGCAATATACGTCCTTGCCTGCTTTCATCGCGTCGATCGACGCCTGCTTGTGCCAATGGTCCGGCGTTCCGATAATCACCGCATCGATGTCTTTGCGATCGAGAATTTCACGGTAGTCGCGCGTCGTGAAAACATCCTGACCCCAGAGTTCCTTGCAGTGCGCAAGCCGATTGTCGTAGCAATCGGCCGCCGCGACCACCTTGACGCCAGGCACACTGGCCGCAACCTTCGTATCGAACTGGCCCTGACCGCCCGCGCCGATGAGCGCGATCTGGATATGATCGTTCGCCGCGACCGGACTAGCCGGCTCCGCCTGGGCTGCCTCGAGAGCATGCAACTTCGCGCCCAAGCCACTGCCGACCAGCGTCTCCGCCGTCGCCGTTCCCGCCACCTTCATAAAGTCCCTGCGATTCACGCCCATATCCCCCAATTGGTGTCTTTACCCCTGCCACCATAATCTTTTCCGCGCAATTTTGCCTCACGGCGAACCGTGTCGGGGCCCGGACGATAAAATTCCTGGGGATGCGTCTTTTATTTGCTCTTGCTGCTGCCGCTCTCACGCTGCCCACCCACGCTCAGCTAAGCAGCGACATCGCTCGCATCGCCGCTCAGGCCCACGGACGTGTGGGCGTTGCATGTGCGCTGCCGGGCAGGACTCTCGACTGCAATTTCCGCGCTGCGGATTCGCTCCCGATGCAGTCCGTGTACAAGTTGCCGATCGCCATGGCCGCGTTCCATGCTGTGGAGCAGGGCCACTTCACACTGACCCGGAAGATCCGTTTCCTGCCTTCGGATATGGGTGCGCCCGACGAATACAGTCCATTGCGCACCGCCCATCCGCAGGCCAACGTCGATGTTTCTGTCAAAGAGTTGCTCGAACGCGACGTCACCCAAAGCGATAACGTCGCCTGCGATATCCTCCTGCGCGTTCTCGGAGGGCCAGCGGCGGCGACCGCCTATATAAGCGGCCTCGACATTCAGGGCATCAACATCGTCGACGACGAGAAGTCGGTCGACCGCAACGAGCAGCTCCAGTACCGTAACTCCGCCCCGCCGCTCGCTCTGGTAGCGCTCCTCCGCATACTCGCCGACCGTTCGCCTCTCTCTCCCGAACACACTCAACTGCTGATGGCCTGGATGAGGGCATCGCATACGGGTGATCAGCGCATCCGGGCCCTGCTGCCGGCGGGGACAGTCGTCGCCGACAAGACGGGAACTGCTGGCCAGAACCGACCCGTAACCAACGCCACCAACGACATTGGACTCGTCACCTTACCCAGCGGAAAAACGCTCGCCATCGCGATCCTGATCGCGGACTCGCATGCACCCTTCGCCGTCCGGGAACGCGTCATCGCGCAAATCGCGAAAGCTATTTACGACGCCTCCCAAATCACAGGACACTGAGCTGGACCACTCCTACCCGCCTTCGAATTGAATTCGCTTCCCCTTCACCGTAAACTTGCTATACGGGGAAGTATGCTCAGGCTCACTAAAAAAGCGGACTACGGCCTGATGGCGCTCAAATTCCTTGCTGAGCACTCCGACCAAAGCTCGCTTAGCGCCAGAGATATCGCCGAGGCTTATCACATTCCGCCGCAGCTGCTTGCGAAGATCCTGCAGCGGCTGGCGAAAGTCGGGATTCTGCGCTCGCACGCCGGCATGAGTGGTGGCTACTCGCTGATGCGCAATCCCCGCGAAATCTCCGCCTTCGAGGTCATCCACGCCATCGATGGGCCGCTGTTCATTACATCCTGCGGGACCGGCGACAGCTCCTGCGACCTGACGAACAGCTGCACCATCAAAGAACCGCTGGCGCGCGTCAACGACTCGATCTCCGGGCTGCTGCGCAGCATCAGCATCGCCGACCTCGCGGAGCCCAGCGCCGACGCGGCCGTTCGTACGAAACGAAGTGCGGATCTGGTGACTATCCAGCTGTAAGCACGAGGCGAGACACGCATCCCGATGCAACTGCCCATCTACATGGACAATCACGCCACGACGCGGCTCGATCCGCGTGTGCTCGAGGCGATGATGCCGTACCTTACCGATGCATACGGCAACGCGGCCAGTCGCAGTCACTCGTTCGGCTGGGCGGCGGAGCAAGCGGTCGAAGCCGCGCGCGCACAAGTTGCGAAGCTCATCGGAGCATCGTCGCGGGAAATCGTCTTTACCTCCGGCGCAACAGAGAGCAACAATCTGGCCATCACCGGGGTAGTCCAGGCGGCCCGCAAAAGAGATACAGCAACCCGCCACGTCATTACGCAGGAGACGGAGCACAAAGCCGTCCTCGATCCCTGCGCCTGGTTGGAAACACAGGGTTGCCGGGTTACGATCCTGCCGGTCGACTGCGAAGGCCGCGTTCGCCTCGACGACCTGGGCCGCGCCCTCGATGAGCAAGACAAGGCCGCCCTTGTCACCATTCATTTCGCGAACAACGAAATCGGGACCATTCAGCCCATCGATGAAATCGGCGCACTCTGCCACGAGCGCGGCGTGGTTTTCCATACTGACGCAGCCCAGGCAGTGGGGAAGATTCCGATCGACGTTAATCGCTCCAATATCGATCTGCTCTCGATCTCCGGTCACAAGATTTACGGCCCGAAGGGCGTCGGCGCGCTTTATGTCCGCCGGCGCAGTCCGCGGATTGAGATTGCTGAGCAGATGCACGGTGGTGGCCACGAGCGTGGCCTGCGCTCCGGCACCCTCAATGTCCCGGGCATCGTCGGTCTCGGAGCGGCCTGCACACTCGCTGCGGAAGAGATGGGGTCGGAAGCAGCCCGCCTGACCGCGCTGCGCGACCAACTCCAGGTGAAACTGCTGGCCGGTCTTGACCATGTCCCCGTCAACGGATCTCAGGAACACCGGCTCCCCGGCAATCTCAACATGACCTTCGAGCGTGTAGATAGCGAGACGCTGATGATGGGTGTGAAAGATGTGGCGCTCTCGAGCGGCTCAGCGTGCACGTCGGCAAAGATCGAGCCTTCCCACGTCCTCCGCGCCCTCGGCCTCAACGAAGAAGCCGCGCACAGCACCTTGCGGTTCGGCCTGGGCCGCTTCAATACGGAAGAAGAAGTGGATTACGTCGCCGAGCGCCTGATTGATGTCGTCCGCAAATTGCGCGAGTTATCGCCCGCGTATGCCGACTTTACCTGAGCGCATCAACCGCTCTCCGCATTCGTCCCCTTACGACCTGCGGTTGGCGCGTCTCTTCGTTTAACCCAGCTGAGTCTGTGTGCCCTGAGATCGGATCGCTGCGCTCACTCCGCTTCGAGGATCACGCACTTCAAGTACTCGGTCTCGGGAACATTCAGCACCACAGGATGGTCCGCTGCCGCGCCGCGAACCTCCAGCAGCCGCACCCGTCGCCGCGCATCCCCGGCCGCCCCGCGCAGGGTATCCATGAACTCGCCCAGTGAGACGTGGTGTGAACACGAGCACGTGATCAGGCGCCCTCCCGGCCGGAGCATCTTCAGCGCCCGCAGGTTCAGCTCGCGATAACCGCGCATCGCCCCCTCCACCGCCCGCTTCGACTTCGCAAAGGCTGGCGGATCGAGGACAATCGTGTCGTAAACGGAGCCGGCGTCACTCCAGTCACGCAGCAGAGCGAAGGCATCGGCCTCCACCCAATCCACGGCGGTCTCGCCGAGAGACCTCCGGTTCAGCTCCAGATTCTTCTCCGCCACTTCGAGCGCTGCCCGTGAAACATCGATGCCGGTTACCCGTCGGCAAAACCTCGCAAGGTGTATGGCAAAGCCGCCCTGGTACGTACAAACATCGAGCGCCTCGCCCTGCGCGTACCGCGCCGCAGCCGCGTAGTTTTCGCGCTGATCGAGGAATGCCCCCGTCTTCTGTCCGCTCGTCGCGTCGAAATGGAAGCGCAGCCCGTTCAAACGAAAAATCGCGCTCGTCATCGGCTGGTCTGCGTCGCGCGCGAACAGCGTCGCCGATGCAGGCGCGCTTAGCTGCTCCAGTTCGCGGATGCGCGGGTCTTCGCGTTCGAGAATCGTGTCGGGCCCACCCGTGTCACGACGGACGGACGCACGAATCGTCTCCGTCACCGCGGCTCGAACAGGATCGTTGTCCAGCGCCTTATGCCGTAGCTGTACGATGACCAGCCCCGCGTATTGATCTATCGTGACGCCCGGCAACTGGTCGGCCTCGCTGAAAACCAACCGGCAGGCGTCGTTGTTTTCGTCCAGCATCGTGCGCCGCAAAGCAATTGCCGCCTGTAGCCGCGTGCGCAACAGTTCGAGCCACGCAGCCTCGTCAGCAATCGGTCCCTGCGAAACAAGACGCAGAGCAATCTCCGATGCCGGGCTGTAGAGACCCGTCCCCAGCGCCCCGCCCCGCCCATTCGCTACGGGAACGAGGCCTGCATCCAACTCACCCGGCCACGCGATCACATCGGACCGGTACACCCACAGGTGTCCGGCGCGAAGACGATCCGCCGCTCGCCGCGAGATCCGGATGGCCCCCTCCGTTGCAGGCGCGAAATCCAGGTCCCGAGTCGGCGTTGTGACCTGATCCGCATTCAGTTGCACGGCTTCATGGACTTTTGGCGCCGGCCTTACTGCTTTTCGGTTAGCTTGTTTCTTTCCGGAGGATTCGCGTCTGGGAGTCGTCGGCATCAGAGTTTTTGAGCAGCCTCTCGGGCAAAACCATTTCGTTTCGGCAGTAACAAGCATCTTCGCATAACGGAAAGGAGCGTACTTGTCAGGCCATCTCCCGCGTGGGGTTCCGTCATTCCTACTCGTGCTGCTTATCGCAACAGGAGCGAACGCCCAGACCGCACCGGCGATCCAGCCCGCGCAGGCCCCCGCCGTCCAAACAGCGCCTTCGACCCGTCCCGGCCCTGCGGCCGCAACACCCTCGCCACCTGCTCACGCTTCCGCATCGAGCCCTGCCACCGCATCCACGGCAACTCCTGTGCCAACCCCGCCGCCTGTGGTCCCAGTCCAGACCGAAACCGGCAAAATTGACGGCGCATCGTTCCGCATTGACATTCCCAAAAGCTGGAACCATGGGCTCGTCCTCTACTTTCATGGCTACGAGCCAGCACCGCAGACCTTCGATCCCAAATATCCTCCGGGCCGCGTTCTTGAGGAAATTCTCGATCGCGGTTACGCTGTTGCGCGTTCCGGCTACGCCGTCGGTGGTTGGGCGCTTCCTCAGGCCGCTGCGGAAACCGAAGCTCTCCGCCGCTACTTTCGCAAAAAATACGGCGCGCCTCGCGAGACCCTCCTCATGGGCCATTCTATGGGTGGCCTGCTCACCGTGATGGGTCTCGAAGAAGACCCCAAAGAATACGCCGGCGGGCTCGCCCTTTGCGGCGTCTTGGCTCCCGCCGACCTCGTGATGCAGCGCGCCTTCGCTAACCGCGTCGCCTTCGACGCCTTCTTCCCCAATGTCCTGCCCGACGTCGAACACATCCCGCCCAGCTTCATGATGAACGACATCCCCACCATCACCAGCGTGCAGAAGAGTCTCGACGCGAACCCCGACCAGGCGGCGCTGGTCCGCGAACTTGTGAACATTCACACCAACCGCGGCCTCGCCGACGTGCTTGTCTTCAATACATTTGTGATTGAAGACCTCCGGCTGAAGTCCGGTGGCAATCCATTCGACAACCGCAACCTCGTCTACAACGGCACCGCCAACGACGCGCTGCTCAACCAGCGCGTGCGCCGCTACTCCGCCGATCCCGATGCCTATCGCTTCCTTGCCGATTGGTATTCGCCGACGGGCAACCTGCATCGCAAGCTGCTCGAAGTGCACACCATCTACGATCCACTCGTTCCCGCCTCGACCACGGGCTGGTACAACGAGCTCACCCGCCGTCTCGGCAACGGCGATCAGTTTGTTGAGCAGTATGTGGATCGCGACGGTCACTGCAATATCACCGCTGATCAAACCGGCGTCGCCTTCGACGAGCTGCTTTCCTGGGTGCACCAGGATCTACGGCCGACGCCTGGCCTGCTCCCCGGAAGTCCACCGCCGCCCGAAAAGAACCCGCCCAAGCCGAAGAACCCGGGCAAGCCGGAGTAGAGATCGGAACCCAACTCGGCATGCCAACCGGGTGATACCACTGAGCACCGCGCAGCCACCCCTGGGCTCTGCACCGTGCACCCCGTACCCTGGCTTCTTCGAGCCCTTCTTACATCTTCCGCCTATAATGGATTATGGCGGTCGTCCAGTCCACCACGCTCCCCGTCGAGCGGGTCCCTGACCTGTTCCGGGAGAAGTTCGGCCAGCTTCTGGACACCGTTCACACCAACCGCCCCTCCGACGACCTCGACATCATCCGCCACGCCTGGAAGTTCTGCCTCGAACACCATAACGGGCAGCTACGCGCCTCCGGCGAGCCCTACGTCCTCCATCCGCTCGAAGTGGCCCTCGTCCTCGCGGAGATGAAGCTCGACTCCACAGCCATTGCCGCCGGTCTGCTGCACGACGCGGTTGAAGACACGCCCGTCACCACCGAGGACATCGTCACGCAATTCGGCGAGCAGGTGGCCCATATTGTCGAGGGCGTTACGAAGATCGACAAAATCCAGTTCGCGAATCGCGAAGACCGCCAGGCGGAGAACGTCCGCAAGATGCTTCTCGCCATGGTGAGCGATGTGCGTGTAGTGCTCATTAAGCTCGCCGACCGCCTGCACAACATGCGCACCCTGGAGCACCTCGAGCCGGAGCGCCAACGCGCCATCGCCCGAGAAACCCTCGACATTTACGCGCCCCTCGCCCATCGCCTCGGCATGGGCAAACTCCGCGGCGAGCTCGAAGACCTGGCCTTCCGCTGGGTCGATCCCATCACCTGGGAGCAGCTGCACGAGGCAGTCGAAGCGCGCCGCTCCGAAGGCGAGCAGTTTCTCGCTGGCGTCGATGGACTGCTCTCCGAACGCCTGCACGAGAACAACATCAAGGCCCGTGTCGAATGGCGCATCAAGCGCCTCTACAGCATCCACAGCAAGCTGGTGAAGTCGCAAACCTCCATCGATCAGGTGTACGACCTGCTGGCCCTGCGCGTGATTACCTCGAGCGTGCAGGATTGCTACGCCGTCTTCGGCATCATCCACAGCATCTGGCGTCCCGTCCCCGGCCGCATCAAGGACTTCATTGCCATGCCGCGTCCGAATCTGTATCAGTCGCTGCACACAACGGTGATGGGCGAAGGTGGTCATCAGTTCGAGGTTCAGATTCGCACCGAAGAAATGCATCGAATCGCGGAAGAGGGCATCGCCGCCCACTGGAAATACAAATCGGGTGGCTCACCAGTCAGCGCGCGAGACGAGCAGCGTCTCGCCTGGGTTCGTCAGCTGGTCGAGTGGCAGCGCGACATGACCGATCCCAACGAATTCCTGTCGACGCTCAAGATCGACCTGTACCCCGAGGAGGTCTACACCTTCACGCCGAAGGGAAAAGTGGTCGTCGTTCCCCGCGACGGTACTCCCATCGACTTCGCCTACACCATCCACACCGAAGTCGGGAACACCTGCGTCGGGGCGCGCGTTAACGGGCGAATGGTCCCACTGCGGACGAAACTCCGCAACGGGGACATTGTCGAAGTCATCACCCAGAACGGTCACACACCAAGCCGCGACTGGCTCACCTTCGTCAAAAGCCCGCGGGCCCGCAACAAGATTCGCCACTGGCTCAACGAGCATCAGCGCGAGCGAGCCATCGAGATCGGCCGCAAGCTGCTCGAGCGGGAAGCGCGCAAGTACAAAGTCGGGCTTTCTCAGTTTGAGGAATCCGATTACGCGCGCGTTGCCGCCGATTACAGCGTAGCCACCCCGAACGATCTGTGGGCCGCTATCGGGTTCGGCAAATATTCGGCGCGCCAGGTTTTGAACCGCCTCGCGCCTGGCCTCGTCCATCAGGCGCAGGAAACCGATGCCACACCCGCGACCCCCGGTGCCGATGCCGTCCGGCGCGTCGCCGCTACCAGCGGTTCCGATTCGCTCATCGTCGAAGGCCAGAATGAGCTGCTCGTCTATCGCGCCCGATGTTGCAACCCCATTCGCGGCGAAGAAATTATTGGTTACGTCACGCGCGGCAAGGGCGTCGCTGTCCACGCCCGCAGTTGTCCCAACGTGCAGAACCTGCTCTACGAGGCCGATCGCCGCATCTCCGTCGAGTGGGCCCGCGCGGGCGATGATGCGCCAGGCGCAAAGCAGACCTACCCCGTCCGCTTCACCGTCCATTGCGACGACCGCGCCGGCATGCTCAAGGAACTCACTGCCATCATCAGCGACGAGAACACCAACATCCGCACCATGGAAACCCATCCCGGCGATTCAGGTGACGCGACCATCGAATTTGTCATCGACGCCGAAGACGTGCGGCACTTGACACGCCTGGTACAGGCGTTGCGACGGCTCCCCGGCGTACGGGATGTGCAACGGTCGCAGAAGCTCTAGCTAAACCTGCGCAACCGGCGGTATCAGCTCTTCAACCTGCGGAATGGCCGCTTTATCTCCGCGCCCCACGATCCAGACGCCCGTCAGCACCAGCGCCCCACCGGCAATCTCCAGTGTTGACATCCGCTCGCCAAAAAGCATCCACGCAAATACGGCCGTCATGGGCGCGATGGTCAGCCAAAGAATCGAACTCACCGTCACCGGCAGATGACCCAGTGCATAGGTCAATCCGAAGTAGCCTCCGACCTGGCAGACGAGGCCGAGTCCCAGAAGGGCCCAACACGAAGAAACGCTCGGCACCGCAAGCGAAACCTGCCCAACCACGGCCCAAGCCAACAGGGTGACCGCACTGGCCGTTGTCGAAAGCGCCAGCAGCATCGCCGCATCGACCCGCTCCCGCAGCCGGCCTGTGATGACGAGATAGAGCGCGAAGCAGACAGCCGCCAGCACCGCCAGACCATCCGCCGCCGAACGAGACGCTGCATTGCGCAGATCCGCCGCAACAATCAGACAGCTCCCCGCCAGACCGACGCCCAGCGCCGTCCAGAACCGACCCGATGGCAGCCTTCTCGTCAGCATCCAGCTGAAGAGTCCCACAAACAGCGGGGACACATTACTCAGAAACGTCGCATTCCCAGCCGACGTATGCATGACCGCTACGTTCCAGAACCCTACGTCTCCGGCGAAGAAGACGCCTCCAGCCGCCGCGATCCACATCGTCTGTGGCGAAACGCTTCGGCGTGCATTCCGGCCAAGGGGAAGCAAGGCCCAAAGCACCGGCAACGCGATGGCCATCCGATAGAACGCCGAGCTGACTCCCGGCATCTTCGACCAGCGAACGAAAATCGCCGACCACGAGATCGCGACAATGCCACCGCTCAGCGCGAAAAAAGCGGCCAGCCTGCGTTCGCTCCGCATACAGCCATGGTACGAGACGTCCTCGGACAGCGGCCCCAATACTCAGCCCAAACGCCGCTTCCTGTTCCTGTTCCCTGTTCCCTATTCGCTATTCCCTGCTTTTCCGTGCGCTCGTACCACCACCTCAATATTCCCTCGCGTCGCATTCGAATAGGGACAAGTCCGGTGCGCAGCCGCCACCAGTTCTTCAGCGCTCGCCTGGTCCTGTTCCGGAATCGTCACGTCGAGCACCACGCGCAGCGTGAATCCCTCCCCCTTTCCCTCATCAAAAGGTCCGACACCCACCTGCGCGCGCACGCTCACCACGCCCGTCTTCTTCTTCGCGAGCTGCGCCTGGTATTCGACAGCACCGCCGAAGCATGCCGCATAACCCGCGCCAAAAAGCTGCTCGGGATTCGTCTTGTCCCCACGGCCGCCCATCCCTGGCGGCAAAGCCAGATCCACGTCGAGCAGCCCATCGGAGCTGCGCACATGCCCGTGCCGCGCGCCCTCCGCCGTCACATCCGCTGTATACAGAACCTTCATCCCTTCCTCCTCCTGCGTAGATTTCTCGTGCCAGCGCCCTGAGCTCTGAGCTCTGAGCCCTGTGTTCTCTCCAGAGCCGCGAGAAAACTCTCCAGCTCTCCTGGTAACTCCGACTTTAACTGCATCCTCTCTGCCGTACGGGGATGCTCGAACTCCAGCTCTGCCGCGTGCAGAAAATTGCGTTTCAGTGAGACGCTGGTTCCTTCGCCAACAGCTCCCGGAACCGATGGCTTGCTCACCAACCGTGCAGGCGCGCCATAGAGACTGTCGCCAGCGACCGGGTGCCCAATCGAAGCCAGATGCACGCGAATCTGATGCGTGCGGCCCGTCTCGATTCGCACGGAAACCAGCGTGAAAGCTCCAAATTCGGAGTTGATCCTCCGTAGCACAGTGTAGTGCGACACCGCCAGCCTCCCTCCAGTCTGCCGCCGCGTCGTCATGCGCGTCCGCCGCACCAGATCCCGCGAGATCGGCGCATCAATCGTCCCCCGCTCCTGCTTCAGATGCCCATGTACCAGCGCGATATAGGTCTTGCGCATCTCTCGCTGCGCAAACATCTCAGCCAGCCGCGCGTGCGCTGCGTCGTTGCGCGCGACGATGATCAGGCCGCTCGTTTGCTTATCCAGCCGATGCACGATGCCCGGCCTCTGCTCGCCGCCCACCTTTGAGAGCGTTCGATACCGATGCAGAAGCGCGTTGACCAGCGTTCCAGATTCTGTCGCACCCGCTCCGGCGTGCACGGTCATCCCTGCCGGTTTATCGACTACCGAAAGATCGTTATCCTCGTATACCACCCGCAGCGGAATATCCTCTGGGAAGGCCTTGATCGGCGAAGGAGTCGGGTCTCCCAGCACCTCGACCGCCTCGCCACCGCGCAGCCGGTACGACGCCTTCGGCGCCTTGCCGTCCACGCGGACCTTTTCCTGCTCGATCAGAAGCTGCACGCGCTCACGGCTCACACCATCCAGCTGCACCGCAAGCCAGGCATCCAGACGCTGCTTTGCAGCCTCGCCGGGAACCGTATAGGTAACCGTCATGGTGTGTTATTGCGCAGGCCTTCCCGGTCCAGTCAGGCCCGGAATCCACGAGGGCAGATTGGGCGCGGGCGGAGGGGGAGGGGGAGATGTCGAGGGAACCCATCCCCGCTGCACCAGCCAGTTCCGCAGCAACTGCGGCCATGTCGACAGCGGCAGAATCGAACCGCACAACCCGCATCCGTGATTCGCAAAATCGTACAGGTGCAGCTCGGCTGGCACGTGCGCTTCTTCGAGAGCCCGGTAAAAGTCCAGACTGTTTTCCACCGGCACCGCCGGATCCCTGGTCGTGGCAAACAGGAAGGTCGGCGGCGTCTCCGCCGTAACCGCCAGCTGATTCGAATACCTATGCTCCAGGCCCTGATCGACTTCCGGCCCCAGCAAATTCAACCGCGACCCCGCATGCGCCTCCGGCAGTATCATGCTGATTACCGGGTACGCGAGAACCATGAAGTCCGGACGGCAGCTTTCCGCGTCCACACTGTCGAGGGCCTTTGCGGGCACTGCATCGGCATCGCAGTGCGTGCCGAGAGTTGATGCCAAATGTCCACCTGCCGAGAATCCCCACACACCCAGTCGGTGCGGATCGATGCCATATTCCGCCGCGTGCGCGCGGATCAGCCGCATCGCCCGTTGCCCATCCTCAATCGGCGCCGGGTAGTGGTACGGAGCAACGCGATAATCGAGCACGAACGCGGGAATGCCCTGCGCGTTCAACCACTCTGCAATTTGTACGCCCTCATGCCCGATGGCCACATGCTGATAGCCGCCGCCGGGAATCACCAGCACCGCCGTGCTTGTCGAACGCGTCACCGGAAGGAACGGATACAGTCGCGGCTTGTCGGCCTCTGTTTGCCCCAGCGCCCCCGGCGCTCCATTCGGCCACAACAATGATGGTTGCGGCATTCCTGTGGGAAGCTGCGCGCGCAGAGAGAGAGAAGCCATCAGCAGCAGCAGACTGAGATACGGTGGCCTCGTCATCTCCCTCAGTATATGCAGTTGCCGGGTCGGCGCGATCCAACCGGGAAACGCTGCGGTTCACCGGCCGGCCAGCATCCGGCTCAGCAGGCCGTGTCCTCCTTTGTCAGCTTTGTCGTCCGAATCTTTCGCGCCGCCCTTGTCTTTCCCCCATGTCTGGTACAAGCCCAGGTACGCATAATTCTCCGTCTGCCCCCACACCGAGTGCCCATAAGCGAAAAGAATCTGCAGTCCAGGATTCTTTATGTAGTAGACCCCGCCCAGATCGACGAGCGTCGATGCCTGTGTCTGCGGGGTCGCCAGCCCTTCATGCGCATGCCCGAAGACTTCGCCCCCAAGCGTCCACTTCTTGCCGATGTTTCGCTGCAGCAGCCATCCGGCATATGGAAAGCTGTCGTATCCGGTCTGGTGAATCAGGGTGTACCCCGCGCCGCCGTAGGTCGTCCACTCGCCCCAATCCTTCTGCACCCACAGCGGCAGACGGTACCAGACCCGGCCCACACCCAGCCCTTTCACGGCGCTGCCCGTCGGCAGCTCCAGCATCGTGAATGAGCCAATCTCCGGACGATGCTTCGTCTGTTGGATGAAGCGGATCTTCGCGCCCAGCTCGGTATCCATCGCGCCGTATGCGCTCGGTCCAGCCCCGGCCGGCGCATAAACCGCGCTGTTGGACGGAATCGCGTCGCCCCATCCGAAAATCGCGTGCAGTTGCACGTTCGGCACAGCGCCCCAGTTGAATTCAAGCGCAGGTCCAGTGGGATCCGTCTCGACGGGCGTGCTCGACACCGTGCCGAATTGGTAAAACTCGTAATGGCGGAAGTCGACAGGCTCCGGATCGTCGGTCTGAAATGGCGGTCCCGCCCATGACCGCGCAGTCGATGCGGCCAGCAAGAGCGCGCTCACCGCCAGCAATTCTGACCGATACTTTCTGAACCTGTGCATGGCGCTCGGTTCCGCTTCCAGAAAATCCTAATGGACGTAGAATGCCGGTTCTTCTACCGGTTTCGGCTTGGGTGCGGGTCCCAGCCATAGCGCACCACCGACCAGAACCGCGGCAGCTGCCATCGCTTGCCCCAATGTCAGCGTTCCGTGCAGCAATGGCTGGCGGGCGGCATCCCCGCGGAGGAACTCCAGAAAGAAGCGGCAAATGCCGTACAGAAACAACCAGCTTCCGGCGATTTCTCCGTCGCGCAGCAGAAACCGCTCCTGTCGGGCCATCCAGAGGAGCACGAGGAAGATAGCCAACGAAGCCACCGCGTCATACAACTGCACTGGGTGCACCTTCACGCCCAGCGGCGCTCGATACCACAGGTAAGCCACGACGCTTCGATAGGTCACGCCCCACGGTAATCGCGTCGGCGTGCCCCACGCTGATCCTCCGCAGAATGCGCCGATGCGGTTGATGCAGAAAGCCAGCGCCGCCGCAGGCGCCATCACATCGAGCGTCCTGAGAATGGGCAGTTCTTCAGCAAACGAGTAAAGCACCGAGGCCAGGATGCCGATTGCCACCCCGCCCAGCGCAAACCAGATGTTTGGCAGGCTGGTAAGTCCCAGCAGCCAGAACGGATGTCTCCGAAATAACCACGGGTGCCCGAACCACAGCAGAAGTCGCGCTGTAATCAGCGACGTGAGAATCGCCAGCAGTTCCAGGTTCCAGACCTTGTCCGGCCTCAGTGCCGCGCGCTTCGCCGACCGCATCGACACGACCAGGGCCGCCAACAGGGCTATTGCCGTGCAGACGCCGTAGGTGGGGATCGCAATGTGGCCGAAATGGAAAAGAAGAGGGTGCACGCGTCAAACGGAGCAGAATCAAGCACACATATACGGGGAAGTAAAAGACCGACCCGCTTGGCCGTGGGACGATGCGCTGGTGAACCCGTCCTAAGACGGTGGGAACTCTCCGCGGTTCTTTAGGCATTCCGGACTGGCGGACACTGCACACCGAACCGATTGTCGAGTCGAGCTCCCTGTTCGCATGAATGTAGGTTCATCCAGCGTTGATCGCCCTCACCTGCTTTGCAGGCCGGTCTCTTGACTGGATGCTAACGGTAGCTGACCGACTTGGCAAGCGGCACCCCCCTCCCACAAACAGGGGATTCGCCAAACTGGGGAGCGAAGCTACCGCGCTTCCATTTTGACTTTGCCTTCACTCATGCGACGCAACAACGCGCCCGTCCCACCAAAAAGCGCAGCCACGCAGGGCGCGATCGCCAGGTGCGTGAATCCCGAATCGAGCGTGTTCGCAAGGCCAAACGCCCGTGGATCGCTCCAGCCGCTTCTGTGAAATTCTGCCGAGGTCACGACGTAGCCCGGCTCGGGAGGAACTACCCAGAACTCCAGAACAAACCCGGCCCCCACCGCAAACAGCATGCAGATCGCCGAAGCGAAAATCGCCGCATAGACGCCGCACCGCAACAAGCCCGTCGAGTGGGCGGTCCGCGCGCCGGCAATTCCCCAGAGCAGAAAAGCAGCCAGCATAAATGCAACCGAGACGGCCGCCCCATGCCGGGCCGGGGCCTCGTTTTCGAGGCCGATATCCAGCACTTCAATCAGTGCCGTCACCAAACCGAAGACCCACCCGGCCTTGCGAATCGCAACCCAGTCCTGGCCTCTCGCTCTGGCCGCCGCCGTGAACAAAACGGCGTAAACCAGCAAAAGACCCACCGGCCCCAGCACAAAACGCAACGCCCCCGGCTGCGTCCACAGAGCAGGATAGTTCACGACGGCAACGCCTGCGGCCGCAAGATCTACCGCGATGATGAACAGGGGCCACCGTAAAGTCTCAGACCCACCTATACGCATTCCGGCTGGGCACTCCTTTCACTTCACGCCTTTACTTGGGTCCCATGCGCCTTCCAGTTTGCGGACGTACAAAATCTGCCCGAGGTGATAGGCGTTGTGTGCCCCAATATGCGCAATCAGCGAAGCGTTGGCCGCCAGCTTTTGATCGTCGGCCGACTCAACCGCCTTCACCCAATCCGTCATTACCTGGTCCAGCTTCTTCTGGAGGTCGTCCCATTGAGCGGCATTGAAGTCGGTGAACGTCTCGTTGTTGTTCCCGTCGAACGGCGCCGGCTTTTCTCCCCTGAACTGCTGGAGCGCGCGGTTGTCCCAGTACCACAGGTGATAGGCGAGCTGCCCTGCGGAATGTCCGCCGCCCGGCGGCATCCATTTTGCCTGTTCGGCGGTCAGCCCCTGCACAGCGATGTTCGCCGGGACGAACCAGTCTTCCTGGTTGTGGGTGGTCCGCAGTTGCTCCAGCAGAACGCCGCGCAGCGTTGTCGGTGGTTGCTTGCTTTGCGCGATCGCGCCCAGGGGAAAAATCGCCAGCAGGAGAATGACGAGTTTCTTCATCGTGATCATCCTTGAGGAAATCGGAGTTGGGGAGGTCAGGTTCGGCGGATGCAGCACGTTCCCAGGTACGCCGCCCATAGCACTTTCCCCGCTTGATAAGCAATCTGGGTGGGAAGTCTTGTTCTCCTGCCTTGTGGGTGGAACAGGTACCGTTGTTCTTCCGCCGTTGTTATGAACGCCGGTCGCTGAACGTTGAACCCTTTCTTCAGTCGCCCAACACTTCGTCCAGCAAGCCACTCAGCGAGTGGGCTCGGCTGTGGATCGCCGCAACACTTTCTCCGGCTCCCTTCGCCGCCGCGCTGCGCTCTTCCAGCCGCGCCATCTCATCGGCGATATTCAGGGCTGCAAGCACGGCGACGCGCAGAGAATCGACCGTGCGCCCCTGCGCCGCGACCGCCCGCATCTTCGCATCCACGGTCGCCGCCAGCCGCTCTACGTAATCCCGGTCGTTGCCATGCAGCCGGTAGGTCTGGTCGTAGATCTCGACCGTGATTGCGGTGTCGTTTTCAGCCATGGCCTTCAGGACGCGATCTCGTCAATCTGTTTCAGCAGCCGTTCGACTCGCTGGCGCACCTGCTCGCGCTCCCGCTCCAGCGTCCGTACATGCTCCCTGGCCTCATCCAGCTGCGCCGTCTGTGCCTCCATTTGACTCTGCAGCCGCGCTGCGTTCCGCTCGGCTTCGGCCCGCGCCGTCCGCTCGCTCTTCACCAGCTCCACCGCGCGCAGGATGCGCTGCTCCAGTGCGCTGAAGTCGTCTACAGCCATAGGCATTTCAGCTTCCTGCAGGCTCAGGGTTGACATTCCGAATCACCTCGACATTGCTCCGCGCAGTATAGCGCCGTTTCCAGAGGGAAACTTGCCCCGCTTCCCGCCCTCCCGCGGGGGCTATTCGTCCGACTCCCGCGCCGGCTCGAGCTCGGGCACTTTCGATCCCTGAAAGATATCCTCATTTGTCCCCGGCCTACCCACATCGCCCTTGTGGGGATGGATGGTGCGGGCGCGGATTGCTTCGCCCAGCGTCTCCTCTTGGGGTGTAGGTGGCTTCCCGTGCGTCTCGGATGGGTTCGGCAACGGACGGGTCTGCTGTGCTTCCTTCTCGCGGGGATTCTGCTGATTTTTCGGGAACTCGTCTGATGTCCTTAAGGGCTCAATCATCGCTCCTCCTTCACTTACAAGGAAGAGGCCAGGTTAACGATTGCCGTTGCCTCGGCCATGATGCCGGCGAACCTCAGTGGAGCATGGGTCGGATCTTGACGAAGACAAATACGGACAGCCCGATCAGGGAGATGAACAACATAATCAGGATGGTGACTGCGAATTTCACCAGCGACCGCACCGAGCGTACGTCCTCGGCAAGCTCGGTCACTTCCAGCGCATTTCGCTCGGTGGCCTCGCGGGTCCGCGTCACGGCCTCTTCCATCCTCTTTAGCTCCACAGTCTGATCCTGAACCACCAGACAGAGGTCGCGATGGGAGCTCTCCAGTGACCCGACGCTTTGCCGCATTTCGTTCCGCAATTCCGTCGACAGAGCCGCGGACGGCTGTGAGGGGCTATGCATTTCCAGCAGCCGCGCGATATAGGGCAGAAACGCCCGAAACTGCAGCAGCGCTTTCCACATGGGGTTGTGCTCCAGGTCTCTGGCCGACGGCAGGCCAACCGGCATGGGCTCGAGCTCGGTCTCCTCATTCAGGGCCGTAACGCTCGGTTCGCTCGGCCTGTCCTGGGCCAGGGCGATGAGCCTGTCGACCGCCGATTCGCTCGCATTCCGATTCATGGAGAGTACCTTCGCTCAATATTAGTCAAAGGATCGTGCCCGCTCCATGGTTCTTTTTCGGGAGTGAACAAGGAGATACTGGGTCGGAAGTCCTTCAAAAACCTTGTTTGATCGCCGCGGTCCCGACGAAAGATTTCCTCTGACACTCCTCCCCGTTTTGCTCGGGCACTGCGGCAGACCCATCCGGCAGAGAGTTCCGGCCTCAGCTGGTGCATAATGACAGCAGGGACCATCATCCCGCGTGAACCTCCCCAACTCCATTACGATGGGCCGCATCTTCTGCGTTCCTGTGCTCATCTGGATGCTTTCGCCTCATTTCCCGCATGGCGGCTGGCACGGAGAGCAGGAGGTTGTTGCCTCCCTCTGCTTCATCCTCGTCTCAATTTCCGATGGTATCGATGGCTATCTGGCACGGCGGCGCGGCCAGATCACGACCATGGGTATGCTGCTGGATCCGATCGCGGACAAGCTGCTCATCACCTCCGCGTATGTTGCGCTCGTCGAGTTCAACCCCCACGTGGTGAAACCCTGGATCGTCGTCGTTGTCATCGGGCGCGAATTTCTGGTCAGCGGCCTGCGCTCCATTGCCTCTACCGAGGGCTTCACGATTGAGGCCAGCGACATCGGCAAGCTCAAGACGGTGATTCAGATCGTTTCGGTGGTCGCAGTGATTCTCGATCACGGCTGGCATGAGTGGCGCATCGGCTGGTTCATCCTTCCGGTGCATTTGTTCGCCGTCGTAGGTATCTACTATATGGCCGGCGTTTCTATCGTTTCGGGATTGGATTACTTTGTGGCCTTCTGGCGCAAGATCGACAAAGCTTCGGCCATCCAGCGGACCCGCGATAACGAATTCGTACTGAGCCGGCGTAAGAAAAGCGCCGCGCCAACCCCGAACGCAACCCACTCCTGAATCCCTGGCTGTACCGGATTCCGGGATATTAATGTCACTTTTGGGTGCCGTGCTCCGTCCTCTGAACATCCAACTCCAGAGGAGCCGCAATGGACCACCCTAAGAATCCCCGCTTAGACGCGGAAGCCGGCGCTGATACCAACGCTTCATCCGATCCGCAATGTGAGTTGACACTGGGGCGCTTTTCCCGCCGCTCCTTCCTCGCCCAGTTGGGCGCTGCCGGCGTCGCCGCAACTGCTGCACCGCTGGCACACGCGACCGAAACCGAAACTCCTGAGAGAGAATCAGCCGCAGTCCACGGCGCAGTTCCGATTACGCTGAGCATCAACGGAAACGAGCACCGGTTGCAGATGGAGCCGCGGGTGACACTGCTCGATGCCCTGCGCGATCACCTGCAGCTCTTCGGAACCAAAAAGGGCTGCGACCACGGCCAGTGCGGCGCCTGCACCGTTCACGTCAACGGCCGCAGGGTGAATTCCTGCCTCAGCTTCGCGATCATGCATCAGGGGTACAAGATCACCACCATCGAAGGGCTCGCCCAGAACGGCCAGCTCCACCCTGTCCAGCAGGCCTTCCTCGACCACGATGGATTCCAGTGCGGCTACTGCACTCCGGGCCAGATCATGTCCGCATCGGCGCTTCTGCACGAGCCCGTCGCTTCGGATGACGACGCCGTGCGCGTCGCAATGAGCGGGAACATCTGCCGTTGCGGAGCCTACAACAACATCGTGGCAGCCGTGCAGCAGGCCCGCGGCAACCGCCCCGCCTAAGGAGAGCACCATGCAGGTCTTTCGCTACAGCCAGGCCCGTACTGTCGAGGGCGCGGTGCAAAATGTCGCCCGCTCCGGCGGCGCTTTCATCGCCGGCGGAACGACCCTCGTCGACCTGATGAAGCTCGACGTCCTCAAGCCGCAATCCATCGTCGACATCAACGGTCTACCGCTGGACCGTATCGAAAACCTCCCGAGCGGCGGCCTGCGCATCGGCGCGATGGTCCGCAACAGCGACCTTGCCCAGAATGAAGCCGTCCACCAGCGCTATGCAGTGCTATCGGAAGCTCTGCTCTCCGGCGCTTCGCCGCAATTGCGGAACATGGCCACCACCGGCGGCAATCTTCTGCAAAAAACGCGCTGCTACTACTACCGCGACACGAATTATCCCTGCAACAAGCGTCAGCCAGGCTCGGGCTGCGCCGCCCTCGACGGGTACAACCGCATCCATGCCGTGCTGGGAGGCAGCCAGCAATGTGTCGCCACCCACCCCTCCGACATGGCCGTGGCCATGATGGCGCTCGAAGCGACGGTGCACACGCAGGGTCCAAAAGGCGAGCGCGCGATCGCTCTCGATGAGTTTTACCTCGTCCCCGGCAACACACCCGACCGCGAAAATGTGCTGCATCCCGGCGAACTCATCACGTACGTCACGCTGCCCGCACTCGCTAACGGCTCCCGCTCCCATTACCTCAAGCTCCGCGATCGAGCGCAGTACGAATTTGCCCTCGCCTCTTCGGCTGTAGTTGTCAGCACCTTAGGAAGTCGCATAGAGCGTGTCCGGATCGCCTTCGGCGGCGTAGGGACGAAGCCGTGGCGCTCGCGCGAAGCGGAAAAAATTCTCGAAGGCCAGGAAGCCAACGCGGAGAACTTCAGTCGCGCAGCCGATGCCGCCATGGCCACCGCGAAACCACTGAAGTACAACGCTTTCAAAATCGATCTGGCGAAGCGCGCTCTCATCCGCACTCTCCAGAACACCACGCAAACCGCCTGAAGGAGAGCCTGCATGAGCACATCCGGCAATTCAATCATTGGCGCATCGGTCACGCGCATCGATGGATCATTGAAGGTGACGGGGGCCGCGCGCTATGCAGTCGACCATCCTTTAGAGAAGGTCGCCTTCGGCGTACCCGTCGCCAGCACCGTCGGCAACGCTACCATCCGCGATATCGATACCGTGATCGCGCAGCGCATGCCCGGCGTTCTCGCCATCCTCCACCATGGCAACACCGACCAGCTCTTCCGTCCCGCCGGTCAGCTGGAACAGAACAGTCGCGCTGGCGAAGCCCGCCCTCCCTTCGAAGACGACAAGGTCTACTACTACGGCCAATATGTGGCTTTGGTCGTAGCGAATACCTTCGAGCAGGCCCAGGACGCGGCCCGTCACGTTAAGGTCAACTACGACACCCATCCGAACGTCGTTGCGATCTCCGACGCCTCGCCGCCCGAAGGCCCTCCGCGCATCCATTACGTTCGCGGCAACGCGGATGAGGCCTTCGACAGCGCCCCCGTGAAGATCGACGAAACCTACATCCTGCCCGTTGAAACCCACAATCCCATGGAACTGCACGCCACCATCGCGAAATGGGACGGCGAAAAAGTAACCCTGTATGAAACCTCCCAGGGCGTGGTCAACCATCAGCACGTTATGTCCGAAATGATGGGCATTCCCGTCGATCAGGTAACGGTTATATCCCCCTTCTGCGGATCGGGCTTCGGCGGCAAGCTTTTCCCGTGGCCGCATTCACTCCTCGCCGCCATGGGTGCAAAGCGGATCAACCGTCCTGTCAAGGTCGTTGTGCCGCGCAGCCTCATGTTCACAGCGGTCGGCCATCGTCCGCTGACTCGGCAGCGCATGCGCCTCGGCGCCACGCAGGAGGGCAAGCTTCTCTCCATCCACCATGAGGTTTTGCAGCCCACATCGATGGTCGACACCTACCTGGAACAGTGCACCGGCGTGACAACGATGTTGTATAGCTGCGACAACGTCACCGCGAATCAGACACTGGTTCCGATCAACATCGGCACGCCCACACCCATGCGCGGTCCCGGCATCGTCCCCGGCCTTTTTCCCCTCGAGTCAGCGATGGACGAGCTCGCCATCCAGCTGAACCTTGACCCGCTCGATTTGCGCCTCAAAAACTATGCCGAGCAGGACGCAAGCTTCAGCCCTGTCCGACCGTTCTCCAGCAAGCACCTCCGCGAGTGCTATCAGGCAGGCGCTGATAAATTTGGCTGGTCGCAGCGCACGCCCCAGGTTGGCTCCATGAAGCATGGCGATGAGATTCTCGGCTGGGGAATGGCCAGCGCAACCTGGCACGCAGGCCGCGGCTCTGCTACGGTCCGCGTCCGCCTGAATGCCGACGGCACCGCGCGCGCCTCTTGCGCTACGCAGGATATCGGCACTGGAACCTACACGGTCTTCGCCCAGGTGGTCGCCGAAAAGACTGGCATCCCGATCGAGAAAATCGAAGTCGTCCTCGGCGATACTTCGCTGCCCGACGGCCCCACCTCCGGTGGGTCTACTGTCACCGCGACCGTGCTGCCCACCGTCACTCAGGCCACACAGGGCGTGATCGACCGCCTCATCGCCGCGGCGCAGTCCATGCCCGGCTCCCCGTTTAAGCGCGTCAGCGCCGGCGGCGACCCTCCAACATTGAAGATGACCGCCGGACGCATCCACGCCGCAGACCAACCACCCGAATCCGGAATGCCCTTTCAGGAGGTCCTCGTCCACCGGCGCCTCGCAGCGCTCGACGCCGAGGCGCGCACCGCTCCCGATCCGGCCGCAACCCATCAGTTCTCCGCCCACTCCTTCGGAGCGCAGTTTATGGAAGTAGCATGGGACCCGGGCATCGCCCGTCTGCGTGTTTCGCGTGCGCTCACCGTCATCGACGGCGGCAGGATCATCAACCACCGCACCGGCCGCAATCAGATCCTCGGCGCTGTCGTGATGGGCATCGGCATGGCCCTCTTCGAGGAAACGATCTACGACCCCCGCAACGCAAAGCCGCTGAACAACAACTTTGCCGATTACCTCGTCTCCACCAACGCCGATGTTCCCGAGTTGGATTGCATTTTTCTGGAGTATCCTGATCTTCACCTGAACGAATATGGCGCGCGTGGCATCGGCGAAATTGGTTTAGCCGGAGTAGCTCCGGCGCTGGCCATGGCCGTTTATCACGCCACCGGTGTTCGGGTGCGCAACCTGCCGGTTCGCATCGAGGAGCTGATGGCCGGGCAGCGCAACAGAATCGCCTGAACAAGCCAAACGGAATGTCAGAACTGCGGCAAATCCTGGAGCTGGAACAGCGCGCCGGCGTCGCGGGCGAGGAAATCTGTCTTGCCACCGTGGTCGAGATTGAAGGCTCGGCCTATCGCCATCCCGGAGCGCGCATGCTGCTCACGTCGTCCGGCCGGCGAGCCGGGACCATCAGTGGCGGCTGCCTCGAGGCTGAGGTGGCCAAAAAAGCCTGGTGGCTTACCGCGAGCGGCCCATCTATTCAGCGGTACTCGAGTTTCTTCGATGACGACGGCGACATGCCTTACGGCCTCGGTTGCGGTGGCACTGTTGTCGTTCTTCTCGAACGTGGCGAAGCTGTTATCCAGTGCCTCGCTGCCCTCCGCCGCAGTGTCGAAGATCGCACCGAATCGGTGATCGTAACGAACACCGGCACTAATTCTCCCGGAACCGAGCTCATTCTCAACCAGGGCGGCGAAATTCTATATTCGCGTGACGCCGATCCCCTGGTGATCAAACTGGCCAGTGACGCCTTGCGCACGGGAAAGTCAACCCACGCGGGCGACAGATTCGTGGAACTGGTCCCCCCATCCCCGGCCTTGATCGTCTTCGGCGCGGGTGAAGACGCTCAGCCGCTGGTTGAGTTTGCCGCCGCTCTCGGCTGGCACGTGACTGTCGCGGATGGCCGCTCGCAGCTTGCACGTCCCGAGCGTTTTCCCAGCGCGTCTTGTGTCCTTTCCCTCGACTCGGCCCTGTTGAATGCGGGACCGGGATCGGCCACCGTCATCATGACCCACAGCTACGAGCAGGACCGGAAGATTCTCGTCGCGCTCCTGTGCAAAGAGCTCAAATACATTGGAGTTCTCGGGCCCCGTAGACGTACCGAACGGCTGGTCGGGGAGATTGCTCCCGAACTCGGCCTCACTCCGAGCGAATGCCTCGTCCGCCTCCACACACCGGTCGGCCTCGATCTCGGCGGTCATTCGCCCGCCTCCATCGCACTCGCGATTGCAGCCGAATTACAGGCTGTTTTCGCAGGGCGAGAGGCGCGCAAGCTACCGCTGGCACCGCCCATACATGCCTGAGCTTCGGTGCGCAGCGGTGATTCTTGCCGCCGGTGCTTCCACCCGACTCGGTCAGGCGAAACAGCTCATTGTCCTCGATGGAGAATCCCTCCTGCGCCGAACGGCGCGTCTCGCTGTGGAGGCAGGGTGCTCAAAGGTTGTCATCGTCCTCGGCTTCGATCCGGACCGGATGCTGCCGGAGCTCAATGCTTTGCCGGTCGAGGTCATCCTGAATCCGCAATGGCAGGAGGGAATGGGCTCTTCGTTACGCCGGGGCATAGAGACCATCACCCGCTCCGAACCGCAGCCCAACGCAGTTCTAGTCCTCGTTTGCGACCAGCCCCGCCTTGCGCCTGGCCACCTGCGTGCTCTCCTGGCGCGCTATCGGGAAAGTATGCTGCTGGGACGGATCATCGCCTCGGTGTACGCGCAAAGACCCGGAGTTCCGGCCATCTTTCCCGAGCATCTTTTTCCGGATCTTCTGGGAAGCAGCGGCGACCGGGGTGCCCGTGATCTGATCCGGGTGCACGCCGCAGAAGTGCAGGGGGTGCCATGGCTCGAAGGGGAAACCGACATCGATACCGTCGCCGATCTCGATCGCTTAATGCAGCGCAGATTTTAGTCTTCTGGGCGCAAAAGCAAACAGGCTGAGGTTGAATTTCCACAAACCAACAAGTTTTTTGACCCTATGAAAGTAACTTTGGATTGCGCCGCTCACCTCCGTCATCTTGCGCCACCCGCCTGTTGCCAGTCGTTTACATGGGGGTCTAGCATACGTTGCAGTCTGATTCGCAATTGCTTTCTGCCATGTCCATCCCCGAAACGCTATCTCCCAACCTCGTTCACAATCCAGTATGCGGAGCGACCCAATATGGCGTGGTATGCCTACTGCATCACCGAAAGACAGGCCTTTCCTGAACTCCTTCGGCATCGCAAGCCAATCCCGATGGAGGAAGTTACAGGGATCCAGGGAAACCAAATCTTCCTCTACCCGGCCAGCGATTTAGCCGTCATCGTCAGCGAATATTCATCTTCTGAAAATCTGAACCAGCAAGCCGGCGTCGAGCACGCCCGGGTGATCGCGGACTGCTTTAAGACTTCCACTGTTCTTCCGTTCCGTTTCGGAACCGTTTTTGCCGACGACGAAGCCCTGCGCCGGTCCATCCGCTCCAACCAGCGGCAGTTCATCACCAACATCGAACGCCTTCGCGGCAAGGCCGAGATGCACCTCAAGGTCATGCTCGACGATTGCTGCCGCGAGCAGATCCGCAGTTACAAGCCCGAAGTCCTGCCGACGGTGGGTAAAGCCTATCTCTCGAATCTGCGCGAAAGTGCCGCCCTGCAACGCGAGCGGCAAACCAAGGCCCGCGCCGTGACTGTCCAGATGCACCGTATGTTCCTGCCGCTGGCCGAAGAGGTTAGCTGCCGGCGCGTGGAACCGGGTAAGATGCTGCTCGACATCGCCCACCTGATTGACTCAGCCGCGGTGGAACGCTATCAGAACAAATATTCCAGCGCCAGTGTCCTGATGAAGGATTGCCAGATGCAGCTTTCGGGCCCCTGGCCGCCCTATCACTTCGTCCATCGGCTGACGCATCACACAACGGTACCCACGGTAGCGAACAGCGCTGGCCGTCCGGCGGCTCACCTCGCCGCTTCGGCGTAGTTCAAAGAAAAGCCCCGGCGGACCCACGAACCACCGGGGCTTTCATGGAGGGCAGCAAGGGGCGTGACAATTAGCCAGCGCCCCGCGCGCCTCTTGCTTATAGACGCACCAGAGTGGCAGAAAGTATCTCTCCCCGGGGTTCGCGGCAGTTTTTGCGGCTGCGGGAGCGATCCATTCGCACGCAAGTCTCCTTTTCTGAAAGCCCGCGGTTCAGGAACAATGATCTGAAGTCATGATGAAGCTCGCGTTTCTTTTCCCAGGACAGAATTCGCAATATTCCGGCATGGGGCGGGATCTCGCCGAGAAATTTCCTGTCGCGCGGCGAACGTTCGAAGAAGCCGATGACGCGCTCGGTTTCTCGATCTCCAAACTTTGCTTCGAAGGCCCCGACGAGCAGCTCAAACTTACGGAATTTCAGCAGCCGGCCATCTGCACTGTATCTGTGGCGGCCCTGCGGGTGCTCGCCGAGAAGGGAATCTCCCCGTCGTTGGTCGCTGGTCATTCGCTGGGAGAGTACGCCGCAAATGTAGCCGCGGGTTCACTGGCATTTGTCGATGCGGTCCGCACCGTCCGTCAACGCGGCCGCTTCATGCAGGAGGCCGTGCCGCAGGGTCAGGGAGGGATGGCCGCCGTGCTCGGGCTGACCTCCGAGGAGACAGTGACTGCATGCGAAGCCGCCGCTGCAGAGACCCATAAAGTCGTCTCCGCCGCCAACTTCAACTCGCCCGAGCAGACGGTGATTTCCGGCGATGCGCCTGCCGTCGAGCGAGCCGCGGAACTTTGCCGGGAACGCGGCGCCCAGCGCGTCGTCATGCTGCAGGTCAGCGCGCCCTTTCACTGCGCGCTCATGCAGCCAGCCCAGGATCGTCTGGCAGAGCTGCTCCGCACACTGCCCTTCGCAGCTGCGCAGATGCCCCTCGCCGTCAACGTGGACGCAGCCCTCGTCTCCGAACCTGACCAGCTCCGCGATGCTCTCATTCGCCAGGTGACGGGAGCCGTGCGCTGGGTAGCCTCGATCCGCTCGATCATCGCACAAACGCCGACGTATTTCGTCGAGGTCGGCCCGGGAAAAGTTCTCAGCGGATTAATGCGTCAGATCGATCGCAGCCAGACGTGCGTGAACGTTGAAGACGAAGCGAGCCTCGATCGTGTGCTACTGGGGGCTATGCAAAAAGCACAGAGCTGAGCGGGGTTAGCTCCCGATTACAGCGGCCGCTTGTGCAGGCTCAGGGGAGCTATTGGCTGCCGCGGTCCGTATTCGGACATGCCCGGAGCAGCGACCACGTCCGTTACCCGTGCATACAGCGAATCCAGATACCACCGAATCGACTTCAGAAATCCGTTGATCTCTGTGTATTCATCCTCGCTGAGCCTGAAGTGGAGCGCTGCAGCGATCTCCTCGACTTCGCTGACGCTGCGCAGTCCGACAATGCTTCCTGTGACAGCGGGGTGGTGCAGCGTCCAGGCGACCGCCACGACCCCGGGACTAACCCCGTGGCCGCTGCCGATCTCACGCAGGAGCTGTACCAGGCGCAGATTGCGGCTCAGCCGAGGCTCCTGAAACTGGCACATGTCTCGCCGGCAGTCATCCACCGGCAACGACGCGACGGTTGCATTGTCAAAGTGGCCGGTCAGCAGGCCCGAACCCATGGGAGCGTAATTGATGACACCGATGTTGTTGTCCAATGCGAAGGGAAGCGCATCTGCCTCTGCGTCACGGCGAAGCATGGAGTAGTGGGGCTGCAGACTTGTGACTGGCGCGATCTTCATGACGCGGAGCATCTGGCTGACTGAGAAGTTCGACGCCCCAATCCACCGGATCTTTCCCTGTTCTCGCAGCCGGGCCAGCGTTTCCCAACCCTCCTCGATCTCGACATCCGGTTCCGGCCAATGCACCTGGCACAGGTCGAGAGCCTCTACGCCCAAACGGCGCAGCGATCCCTCCACCTCTGCGGCCAGGGAGTCAGACTTCAGGGAGTTGTAAAGTGAGCCGTCGGATCGCCACCGCACCGAACATTTTGTAAAGACGCTGACCTTATAAGGCCAGCTTTTCAGCGCGCGTCCCACCACCTCTTCCGAATGACCCAGGCCATACGCAGGCGCAGTGTCGATCCAGTTGATATCGAGGTCAAGAGCACAGTGGAGCGCGGCAATCGATGCTTTGTCATCCTGCGCGCCGAGAGAGTAATGCCACCCGCCGCCGCCAAGGGCCCAGGCGCCAAAACCGACAGGGGAGAGCGCCAGATCCGAATCTCCGAGGACTCGAAGCGTGCATCGTTCAGTCAGCGCTCGCATAGTTAGGACCGGGAGCCGATCCGCTGGCCGAAAGGCCCTAACCCAGCGTCAGGCTTGTGGCCGAGTCGTGACCGGGCCACTCTCAGTCTGACGTGAGCGGTCCAAACCGAAACTAGCTCTTTTGTGCAAGGGGTGTGCTACGGAAGTATCTTCGTATCAAAGCGGGACGGCGTCTGCGTACAGTGTGGAGCCGGGTGCGCGCGAACGGCAGCGGTCCACACGGCTCCACGTTTTTCCTGTGGCCTCTCGCCTGTACCCTGCACCCGGTTACGGCCCGGAGTACAGCTCCACCGGTGAGAACCCTATCGTCTTCGTCGCGCTGTCCACACGCAGAAACAGCGGCTTTCCCTTGTTCCCGTTGACGTAGAGCCCAATGATCACACCGTTTCCGGCCCGATGCGAAACGAAAATCTCGTGGCTTCTGATGGTGCCGTAATCGCTCGATGGACCCCAGTCCTTGGTGAATTCATCGATCCCGTACGGCTGGTACTGCTGCGGATGCTGCTGCCAATCGGCGTCATGGTTCCACAAACCGTATGCATTGTTAAGATCGCCACCCTCGACGGCCGCCATAAACTGGTTGACCTGGTGGTCCGACGGCCAGTGCCAGAACTCCCACGGCACCTGCAATACCCAGAGAATCGTTCCGGCAATCGCAACGACCGCCAGCACGACACCGGTGATCGACAAGGCGCGTATCCGCTGAGCGCGGCGCGCATTAAAGGCAGGAGCATCCATCAGGGTCATCGAGCGCGATTCCTTTCAACGAAACGGACGGCGGATTCATCCACACGTCCACTCTTATTCTGACACCTCAGATGCAGCCCCGGTTCCCATCGACGAGGACATCGTCTCTCGCTACGGACTACCGGCTGCGGGCCATTCGGCCCCGGCTCCCAGTTTCAGATTAAAGGCTGTAACGATTCCGATCCTTATCCGTCCGCCGCTCGAGAGCCAGCTCAATCAGCCGGTCAATCAACTTCGGATACGGCACGCCCGAAGCTGCCCACAGTCGCGGGTACATGCTGATTGAGGTAAAACCTGGCAGCGTGTTGATCTCGTTCACAATGATCTTTCCCGATTTCCCAGGCTCCATCAAAAAGTCGACGCGCGCCAGACCCGCACAATCGCAGACCTGAAACGCCGCGAGGGCCATCTCGCGCACCTGCTTTGTCTCCTTCTTCGTCAGCTTCGCGGGGACGATCAGGTCCGAACCCTCGCTCAGGTACTTCGCCTCGTAGTCGTAAAACTCCTTGATGG
The DNA here is from genome assembly GCA_963787915.1 of uncultured Acidobacteriaceae bacterium. Taxonomy (GTDB): domain Bacteria; phylum Acidobacteriota; class Terriglobia; order Terriglobales; family Acidobacteriaceae; genus Palsa-343. The sequence continues at coordinate 105,111 of CAWBEP010000009.1, forward strand.
GCACAACTTCGCCAACCACCGACGCCTCGGGAGCATCGTTGCCGAGCACAGCAACCTCGAGTTCGCGCGCCCTGCCTTTGCCGCCAACGCCCTGCTCCACCACGATCTTGCGATCGAATTGGGCTGCCAGCTCGATGGCCGGTCCCAGTTCCTTCGCATTGTGCGCTTTGCTGATGCCAACTGAAGAACCGAGGTTCGCAGGCTTCACAAATACCGGATATTTCAGCGCACTTTCCACCCGCGCGCGGACCTTCTTCGGGGTTCGCTCCCACTCGCCGCGCAGCAACGTCACCCACTTCACGATGGGCAGCTTTACCGACGCGAAGAGCCGCTTCATCGTGTCCTTATCCATGCCGGCGGCCGATCCCAGAACGCCGGACCCGACGTAAGCCATCCCAGCCAGCTCAAACAACCCCTGGATGGTTCCATCTTCCCCAAAAGTGCCGTGCAGAACCGGAAAGATAACGTCGACACTGAGCACGTGTTCGGAGCCCGAATCCGCCAGATCGGCGGCGTCACGTTCGAACGGCGCCAGCGCCTCACTTGGCACCGGCGGTACCAGCACCGATTGCCCCTTCCGCAACACCGCGGCCGGCGTGGTTGTGTCCGGATCGCCCGCCCGCAAGTGCTTTTCGGATTCGCTCGAGTTGAGCAGCCGCTCCGCGTGGGTCGATGTGACCCAGCGGCCTTGTTTGGTAATTCCGATCGGGATCACTTCGTACTTATCGCGATCAATCGCTTTCAGGACGGAAGCCGCGGAGAGCAGCGAGACTTCGTGTTCGCCGCTGCGCCCGCCAAAGAGAATGCCCACACGAATTCTTTTCATGCGCTTGCCATTCTAAGAGCAGCCCGGTCTCGCCGGCCGCAGAAACCGTCAACCGCATTCCCGGCGTACCGAGTTGGGTAAGCTTCTCATCTCCGGTGACATGTAAGCCGATTGTTTTCAGTGCTCCTGCCCGGCGCATGTTCTGTTCGCCAAAACCTCTTCAGCTTCCCCGGTTTGTCCTGGGGAGAAGTGGGCCAATGCACCGTTCGGAGCGCAAATCGCACTGGCGCCAAAAGTCGCTGTTCTTTATTGCATCCTCGGGAAAAGCCCTTTACTATGCTGCAATTGCGGCTATGAAAGCAAGCACGGCGGTGGAACGCGCCGCACCCCCGGGCGTCAGCGGGCTAAAAACGGACGGTTTGAAAGCATCGGGGCCGCGCGCCAGTGCGCCCGCGACTAAAGGAAGTTCTGCGCCCTCGAACGGCAACCCTCACCAGGAAGGCCCCGCGGTCGCCTCTACGCATTTCATCCGCTCGCGCATCGGAAAGATCTGCGTCGCCATAACCGGCGCTACGCCCGGCGACATGATGCGCAACGCTGAAGAGATCGTCCGTGAGAATCATTTCGTCGAGTTCCGTCTCGATTACCTGGCTACGCCCGCGGCACTGCTTCCCAAACTCAAGCAGTTTCTCTACGAGCGCGGCGAGGTCACCGCGATTGCGACCTGCCGGCGCGTTTCCACCGGTGGGAAATTCAAAGGCACCATCAATGCCGAACTCGACATTCTGGAAAAGGCTGCGACCGCCGGTTGTCATCTCATCGACATTGAATTGCAAACCGCTGAGCACACCAAGCCGGCGCAGATGAAGAAGCTGCGCGCCCACGGCGCCGCGCTCATCATCAGTTATCACGATTTTGAAGGTACGAAAAACCTGGACGGAATCTTCGATCGCATTCAGCCCTTCCAGCCCGAATTCGTCAAAATCGTTGCAACCGCAAAAACCCTCGCCGACAACGTCACCATGATGCGTTTTCTCGATCGCCGCCGCGATGAGGCCAACCTCATCGGCATCTCCATGGGCGAGCAGGGGACCATCAGCCGTGTCCTCGGTCTGCGTGCCGGCAGCGTCTTCACCTTTGCTTCCGCTCATGCCGGCGAAGAAACTGGCCCCGGACAGATTGAAGCGCGCACACTGCGAGAAACCTGGCGCATTGACCACATCGACGCATCCACCAAAGTCTATGGAGTCGCTGGCAATCCTGTGCGTCACTCCCTCTCGCCGCTCATGCACAACATCGCCTTCCGCCGCGAGACTGTCAACGGCGTCTTCCTGCCGCTTCAAACCACACGTATCAACGACCTGCTCACGCTCACCCGCGAAGTCCCGCTCCACGGCCTCGCCATCACCATGCCTTTCAAGACCGAGATCATTAAGCACCTCGCCAAGACCGACGTGCTCTCGGAAAAGATCGGCGCGTGCAACACGGTCGTCCGCTCTCAGGATGGCAAGCTGTACGGCTTCAATACCGATGTCGCGGCTGTGATCCGTCCGCTCGAACGCCGGTTGCCGTTACGTGGCGCCAGGATTCTGGTTTTGGGCGCCGGGGGAGCGGGGCGCGCAGCTGTTTTCGGCCTCGTAGAAAAGGGCGCGGAAGTTTTCGTCTGGAACCGGACAGCGGAAACGGCAAAGAAGCTGGCACGCCAGGCCAAAGCCAAAACCATCCGTCGGGAACAGATCGCGAAGTCGAACTTCGACGTCATCATCAACTCCACGCCCGTCGGAATGCGCGGGGTCAAACCTGCCTCTTTGCTTGAGCCAAGGGAACTGAACACGCGCCTGGTCTTCGACCTGGTCTACAACCCCATCGACACTCCGCTGATCCGCATGGCCCGTGAGAAAGGCCTGCCCGTCATCACCGGCGTCGAAATGTTTGTTCATCAGGGCGCTCGCCAGTTCGAAATCTGGACCGGCAAACCCGCTCCTGAAGAAGAAATGCTCCGCGTCGTCGTCCACGCCCTACGCCAGGAAAGCACTAAAGAGCGCACTTAGCGCGGTCGCACCTCTACCTCCGGCCAACAAACACAAGGACCACAATCAATGGCTGACACCGATCTTTCCCGCCTCCGCATCGCCGTCCTCGGCGCCGGCAAAATGGGCGGCATTCTGCTCCAGGCTTTTCTCAAGCAGCAGATCCTCGCGACCGACCGGCTCTTCGCCACGGTTGCGCATGCCGAACGCGCGGCCGCGCTCTCCTCGCAGTGGGGCATCGAAGTCTCGACCGACAATGTAGCGATTGCCAATCGAGCCGACGTCCTGCTAATCGGCGTCAAGCCCTTTCAGGTGCCGTCACTGGTCGAAGAGATTCGCCCGGCGCTCACTTCGGACAAGCTTCTGATCTCCTTTGCCGCCTCGGTCCGCACTGAAGCCATCGAAAAGTCGGCCATTGAAGAGGTCCCGGTGATCCGCGCCATGCCCAACACGCCCTCGATGCTGGGCGCCGGTATCTCCGCGCTCTGCCGCGGCCGTTTCGTCCAGCCCCACCACATGGCGCTGGCCGAAAGCCTCTTTTCCGCCGTCGGCCGCACCGTCGTTGTCGATGAGAAGCACATGGACGCGGTAACCGGCCTGTCCGCCAGCGGCCCGGCCTTCATTTACATCATTCTCGAATCGCTCGCCGAAGCTGGCGTCAAGGTGGGTCTGCCGCGCGACATCGCTACATTGCTGGCGGCCCAAACCACCTTCGGTGCGGCCAAAATGGTCCTCGAAACGGGCTACCATCCGGCGCTGCTCAAAGATGCGGTCACCACCCCCGCTGGCTGTACCATCGATGGAATCCTTGAACTGGAAGAGGGCGGCTTGCGCGTTACGCTTATCAAAGCCGTGATGCGGGCAACGCAGCGCGCGAAGGAGCTGGCCGCAGGCTAGGCAAAATCCGGCAACAGAAATCAGGGCGGTGTCTAATTCGCGTCCTTTTTTCGCTACTTTTTGGTGGATCGGCATCTCTACATACACGAGAGAAAGTCTGAAAGCTGGCAAATGACTCCGGAACGCGTGATCTCCACCGATGCCCCTGCCGCCGCTGTTTCGCCCTCGCGGTCCTCTGAAGATCGAAGCCACAGCGGCCTGCACCTCGTCCTGCCACAATGCACCGTGCCCGGCGCGGAACCGGCCTCCGCGCCGGCGACTGTTCCTTCTCTCTGAGTTCCTGATTTCCTTTATCGGAATTCCGCTGGCGCTTTTCTTCGGCCTCGCCAACAGCCTTCCGCCGCTGCCTGTTCTGTGGGTGGTTGCCTTCTACTGCCTCGTGGTCCTGCTCCGCGATCCGGATTTCGATCGACGTCAGCTCTGGAACGGCGCGGCGCTCCGCGCACAGCTCCCGCAAATCCTCGGACTCTTTGCGGCTGGTGTGATCGTAGTCGCCGCGCTGGTCCATCAATACGCGCCAGAGCTATTTCTGATCCTGATCCGCACTCATCCGCGACTCTGGGCGCTCATCATGGTGGGTTATCCGCTGTTCTCCGTCTATCCCCAGGGACTGATCTACCGCGCGTTTCTGTTCCACCGCTACCGGCCGCTGCTCCAGATGGACGCCCGCGCACGATCCTGGGTGTTGATCATGGTCAGCGCGGCCACGTTCGCACTGATGCACATCCTCTTCCACAACTGGATCGCGATTGCGCTCACCTTTCCCGGCGGTATTCTCTTCGCCTGCCGTTACTGCAACGCGCGGTCGCTGTGCGCATCTTCGCTTGAGCACGCGCTCTACGGCTGTTTTCTCTTTACTGTGGGATTGGGTCAGTTCTTCTACGTCCGCGTCGTTTGACGCGCCCCGCGCAACCGCATCTCTGGGCCGGTCTGTTAGGCAGGTTATCAGCTTCCCTGCAGCCTCTTCTCTCTGCGACCCTTGCTCTGTTACTGGGGCGGCTCTTTAGCGCCTGCTTTACCACCGTTCACCGCGCCCTTCGTGGTGTTTTTTGTCTTGTTGTAAGCCTTAGTCGTATCCTTCTTGCCCGCGTGGTAGGTCTTTTCCGTCCCTTTCTTGACGCCTTTACCGGCATCTTTCGCTCCCGCTTTGGTGTCGCTGCCGGCGTTCTTCATGTCCTGTTTGGCGCTGGTGCCCTGGTCACTTTGTGCGCGCGCTACGGTGAAGGCCGGAGTCAGCATCAGTGCTGCCCCAATCGCTGCTGTGATCCGCTGCCGATTTGTTCTCATGAGAAGGAGGATGGCATTCCATGGCAGTGCGGTTGTGCCGTCGCCACAATTCTGAGGATTAGAATCGAACTTCGGACGTGATGAGCACCTCGACAGCCAACCCTGCTATCAATCCGGCGATTCAGCGAGCTCCGGACGCCCTGCGCTGCTTTGCCTGGGGCGTGCTCGCCTATAACGTCGCCGTCATCGTCTGGGGCGCGGCCGTGCGGGCCACCAGCTCCGGCGCGGGCTGCGGCGACCACTGGCCTCTTTGCAATGGAACTCTGCTCCAGCATCATCCGGCCGTCGCCACCCTGATCGAGTTAGCCCACCGCGCCACCAGCGGCATCGATCTTCTGTGCGTCATCGCGCTGCTCGTCTGGACCTTCGCCGCCGTTCCTCGTCGTCACCTCGCCCGCGCGTTCGCCATCGCCATGATGGCCCTCACGCTGAATGAGGCTCTGCTTGGCGCGCTCCTCGTCCTTCTCGGTCATACCGCTCAGGACCGCTCTCCCGCTCGGGCGGTCTACCTGGGACTTCACCTTACCAACACGCTTCTCCTGCTCGCCGCGCTGGCCCTGACCGCGCACTTCCTCTCCCGCCGAGCGGGGACAACGCGGGAGGCCGTGGTCCTCCGCGCGCCTGGCCCGGCCCTCAGTGGGCTCATCGCCACTCTCATCGTCGGCGTCACGGGTTCGCTCGCCGCACTTGGCGACACACTGTTCCCGGCCCGGAATCTGCTGACAGCGATTCACCAGGATTTCTCGTCCGGCAGCTCCTGGCTTCTCAAAGTTCGCTGGCTGCATCCAGCAGCCAGCCTGATCGCCGGCTTCTTCATCGTCTGGCTGCTCTTACAAACTCTGAACCCAAACAATCCGTGCCGCAAGGCCAATCGACCGCTTGCTCTGGGCGTGCTGTTCTTGCTGGCCTTCCAATACCTGCTCGGCATTGCAGACATCGCCCTGCTCGCTCCCACCTGGATGCAGATGACGCACCTGTTCGGCGCAGACCTTCTCTGGATCAGCCTGGTGCTTCTCTCCGCTCGGGCCTGCATCGTGGCGAAGACGTCTGCCCCGTTGGGATAGCGTTCCTGTTTTTTTCCCCGAGACAAACCCGGCGGGAAGGTTTATCGTTCCGCTGGGGCTTTTCAGACTGGTCTGCGCAATCGCTGCGACCGAAAAATCACGGGACAACTGTATCACCAGTATTTTGAACGGAGATCCTGAAATGCGCATCTCGCGGCGCGTCGTTGCAAACGGTTTCATTGCCTTTCTTCTCGTTGCCCAGATTCCCCTCCATGCTCAAGCCACTCAGTATGCCGACAAGCCTCCGCTGCTGGTCGGTGCCGCGTGGTATCCCGAACAATGGCCCGAGTCACGATGGGATACGGATCTTTCGTTGATGGAAGCGGCCCACATTGGCGTAGTGCGTGTGGGCGAGTTTGCCTGGAGCACCATGGAGCCCTCCGAAGGTCACTACGATTTTGGCTGGCTGGAGCGCGCGGTCGCTCTCGCCGCCAGACACCATATCTGCGTCGTATTGGGTACACCGACGGCTGCGCCGCCTGCCTGGCTCACCACGAAATATCCTGAAACATTGCGGGTCGATGAAAACGGAGTCCGCGACGAACATGGCAACCGTGGACAGTTCTCTTTCACGAGTCCTGAATATCGGCGGTTCACCCGCCTTATCGCCGAACAGATGGCGATTCACTTTGGCCACAACCCCAACGTGGTGGGCTGGCAGCTGGATAATGAATACGGCGATCCCTCCTTCGATCCGTCTGCAAAACAACAGTTTCACGACTGGCTCCGTCAGAAGTACGGCGCCATTGCCAATCTCAATCAGCATTGGGCCACTGCTTACTGGAGCCAGACCTACGACAACTTCGAAGAGATCCCGGCCCGCCAGGACAACGAGAATCCGGCGCTTCTGCTGGAATGGAAACGCTTCGTCAGCGACAGCTGGAAAAGCTACTCCGAAAACCAAATCTCCGCCATTCACGCGCACGCCGACCCGCGCCAGTTCGTCACGACCAACACCATGGGACCATTCGATGGCTTTGACGAATACGTCGTGCACAGCGTTCTGGATATCGCCGCATGGGATGACTACGTGCCCACGGAAAACTACGATTATGTCGCCAACGGCGCGGCCCACGACCTGACCCGGGGCTACAAGCAGAAGAATTTCTGGGTGATGGAGACCGAGCCCGCCTTCGTGAACTGGCGCGAGACCAACACCCCGCTGCTAAAAGGCCAGGTCCGCGATATGGCCTGGCAGGCGGTCGGCCATGGCGCCGAAACCGTCGAATACTGGCAGTGGCGCAGCGCTCCGAACGGCCAGGAGGAATACCATGGCGTCCTCGTCGGCGCCGACGGGACCCCGGTTCCGGTATATGACGAGGTCCGGCAAGTGGGCGAGGAATTTGCAAAGGCCGGACCCGCCATCGCGGGCACTTCGCCGCATGCCGACGTTGCACTCATCAACGACTACGATAGCCGGTGGGCGATCACGTTCCAACGGCACAGCGCGGCGTTCGATCCCGTGGGGGAAATGCTCGCTTTTTATAGGCCACTGCGCGAGCAATCCCAGTCCGTCGACGTCATCTCGATCAACGCGCCGCTCGACGGCTACAAAGTCGTCGAATTGCCCGCGCTCAACGTGATTTCTCAGGCCATCGCCGATCGACTGATGGCTTTTGTTCGCAACGGCGGCCATCTGCTGCTCGGGCCCCGTACCGGGATGAAGGATGAGTACGACGCTCTGCAACCGGAACGTCAGCCCGGTCCGCTGGTCGACTTTCTTGGTGGACGCGTCGATCAGTTCTACGCCCTCGATACAAATGTTCCCCTGAGCGGCGAGCTTGGCTCCGGATTCGCCAACATCTGGGCGGAGCAGCTCAGCGTCCAGTCGCCGGACACGAAGATTGTCGAACGGTACGGCAAGAGCAATGGCTGGCTCGACGATCAACCCGCGGTCATCACCCGTCAGATCGGCAAAGGCCGCATCACCTATGTTGGGGCATGGCTCGATCCCGCACTTCTCAGCGACCTCACTGGTGGGCTTCTCGAAGAGGCTGGCGTTAAGCCCATTCTCCCCGGCATTCCTGCGGGCGTGGAAGTCTGCCGGCGGACCGGCGAGGGAAAGTCAATTCTTATTTTGATCAATCACAACACCGCCCCGGAGCACGTCGTCCTTCCCGCACAGATGCGCGATCTGATCGGGAGTCGGGCTTCAGCAGCCAGTGCAGTCGATCTTCCGCCTTTTGGTGTCGCTGTTCTGATGGCAGAAAAGTAATTTGGGCCGCCAGAGTAAGCATCCCCGTGTTACGTCAACAACAAGCTTGTTGTCCTCCCAAACGCCGGGGATCTCTGCGATCGCCGGCGCTTTTTACCCGGCAGGTTCGTTGGAGGGTGACCTGGTCTCGCTCATACGTTCTTCTTCTGCCAAACGCGCGAGATGGCGCGCAGTAACACTTTCGCCGGAACCCTTCCATCTTCCCCGGCAAACACGATCTCCCCTGCTCGCTTCGATTGCGACCGATAATACCAGCGGCTGAAGAGGCAGAGGTAATCCGCCAGTTCAGCAGCGCGGACCTTGGCGCGCCGTCTTGCTGCATCGAGGGTCAGCTCCGCGAGTGATGACTCCAGCCGCTGCTCAAGCTCGTCCCGAGTGGCTGCCGTGATGACTGCCCCTTCGAGCGGAATTGCCTCCGGTGCGCCGACGGGCTGAGCAAATAACGATGTCGAACCAGCGGCCTCGTTAGCGTGCCGCATTCCCGTGACAGAAAAGAAGACCGGCCCTCTGAGCGACCCTCTGGCAAGTAAGAACAGCGCGACACGGTCCGGCTCCGCGGCTGCCTGAACAACGACGCCATCGAGGTGGACGAGCGGCCGCACTGCCTCAGAGACCTCGGCAACCACGGCTTCCGCTCTGGCGAGTCTCGCATGGAGCTCGGCCGCCTTCTCAAACTCCATCAGCTCCGAAGCCTCGTCGCGTTCTTTTTTGAGAGCCTCTATCAGGCTCTCGCCTCGGGTACGCAGGAATGCCCGGACCGCTGCGGCTTCCTCACCATAGCGCTCATCGGTACAACCCTCGTAGCAGGGCGCAAGACACTTCTTCATCTCCGAGTAGACGCATCCAGGAAATGCCGGATCGGGGGCGAGATCCTCCACGCATCGGCGAAGCTTAAACAGGTCCAGCATGTTTTCGCAGAATCTCTCGGCCGCCAGCCGCGACGGGAAGGGTCCGTACAGGTCCTCCATGCCGGCTCTCGTAACACGATGCGTTACATAGACTCGCGGGTAGGCATTCTCCACGGTCATTCGTAACAGCGATGGCGACTTGAGATGAAGCCGCTTGCGTGCTTTTTCTCCAAATGCGGCCCAGGTGGCATCGTAAAGGCGAAGCAGCGACTCGAAGTCGGAAGCCGTGAGCGCAACTTCGATGCGGACAACGCGCTCTGCAAGCTGCAACCGTTTCGATTGATCCGGACGGGCATCGAGAAGGCGGCGAATTCTCCGGCGCAGATTTGGGGTCCGGCTGATGTAGGGCTCAGCCTTTTGGTCTTCTCCAAAGAGAGCAAACACGCCCGGCGCCGTGGGAATCTCGTCCCAGGCGGGCCGCTCCTTGTCGAACGCGATTTGAACAGGGAACATAGGTGAGCGAAGGCCGTTCGGTTTGTCGCCCCTCCATCAGGCTCCGGCGATCGTCATCCCATCGATCCGGAGTGTGGGTGCCGCAGTGGCGCCACGAAAAACCAGGTCACTGCCGATGGCGGTGATGCTTTGCAGCATCTCTTTGAGGTTCCCGGCGATCGTGATCTCCTGCACCGGGAAGATGAGTTCGCCGTTCTCGATCCACAATCCAGCCGCGCCGCGCGAATAGTCGCCGGTCACCACGTTCACACCCTGCCCCATCAGCCGCGTGACGTATAGGCCGTTTTGTACGCCGCCCAAAATCTCCTCTGGCGTCAGTGTTCCCGCTTCAAGAAACAGGTTCCCGGCATCGACATAAGGATTGCCCGACAATCCGCGCCCTGCATTGCCCGTGCTCTTCATCCCCAGTTTGCGTCCTGTGTAGGTATTCAGGATGTAATTGCGGAGCACGCCCTTGTCGACGATCACTGTGCGGCGGCTCGGCAATCCCTCCGCATCGAACGGCGAAGTCCCGAATCCGCCGGGGATCGTGCCGTCGTCGACGATTGTCACTGAGGGAGCTGCGACCTGCTCGCCCAGCTTGTCCGTAAAGAATGACGCGCCGCGATAGATCGCATCGCCGGTCGCCGCATCGAAGATGGAGCCGACAATACCCCTCGCCACCTCCGGAGAAAACACCACCGGGACCTGCTGCGTCGGCACGCGCCGCGCATCGAGCATACGCAACGTTCGCCGCGCCGCTTCGCGCCCCACATCCTCCGGCGATTCCAGGTTCCGAAAAGCGCGCGCCTGCGACCACCAATAGTCGCGCTGCATTTCCCCGTTCGCGCTCTGGGCGATCGGACTTGCGGCGACCGAACAATACGACGACCGGTATTCACCCGTAAATCCGCGTGAGTTGGCAAAAACTCTGCGACCGGTCGCCGCATCGAAGCTCGCGCCGTCGCTGTTCACGAGCCGCGCATCGATGCCCATCGCAGCGGCCTCAGCGCGGCGCGCCCAGGCAATGCGTTCTTCGGTTGGCAGCGAATAGACGTCTTCGTGATATAGCTCGAGGTCATCCTGGAGCTGGCCGTATTCGCTGGCTTCGGCCAGGCCAGCAAACGCATCCACCGACGTCACCTGAGCGAGCTCGACCGCGCCGTGGATCAAGTGCTCGATCCCTTCCACGGTGAAGTCGCTTGAAGATGTGCTGGCTACGCGATAGCCGCCCTCCGCCTCGATCAGGACGCGCAATCCCACGCCGCGGGAGCCGGACTCCTTCAGCGTCTCGACTTCGCCCATGCGCACCGAGGCAGAAAACTCATCGCCTTCGCGGACGGTGACTTCGGCATCCGAGGCTCCAGCCACGAGGGCCCTCCTTACGATTCCGTGGGCGAGTTCCCGAAGATCGCTGGTGGATGCGACAGCGATACTCATCGGCCCGTGCCGCCCACAGTCATCCGATCGAGCTTCACGGTCGGCATACCCACGCCGACGGGCACGCTCTGGCCATCTTTGCCGCAGGTGCCGATTCCCTCGTCAAGCGCCAGGTCGTTGCCGACCATCGATACGTGCTTGAGCGCCTCCGGCCCGTTGCCGATGAGCGTCGCGTCGCGCACTGGAGCGGTCACTTTGCCATCTTCGATCAGATAGGCTTCCGACGCCGAAAAGACGAACTTGCCGCTGGTGATGTCCACCTGGCCGCCACCAAAGTTCACCGCATAAAGTCCCCGTTTCACGCTTCGGATGATGTCCTCTGGCGCATCGTCGCCGGCCAGCATGTAGGTATTCGTCATGCGGGGCATGGGAATCTGCTGATAGCTCTCCCGCCGCCCGTTCCCGGTGCTTGCAATCCCCATCAACCGCGCGGACAGCTTGTCGCTTAAGTACCCCTTCAGTACGCCGTTCTCGATCAGCACCGTCTCCTGGGTTGCCGAGCCCTCATCGTCCACGTTCAGAGAGCCGCGCCGCGAGGGCATCCGGCCATTATCGACCACGGTCACCTTGCTGCTCGCCACCGGCCGCCCCACCAGGCCCGCAAACGCTGAAGTCTTCTTGCGGTTGAAGTCCGCTTCGAGCCCATGGCCGACGGCCTCGTGCAGCAGAACTCCCGGCCAGCCTGGGCCGAGGACCACTTCCATCTCGCCCGCCGGCGCTGCCACAGCGCCCAGCTGCAGAATTGCGGTCCGAGCGGCTTCTTCGGCAAAATGCTCTGGCCCCTTCGCGCCGGTAAAATAGCCAATCTCCACGCGCCCGCCGCCGCCGGAGCTGCCTTTGGCCGTTCGCTCCGCATCCTTTGCGATGACAAAAACGTTCATCCGGGCCAGGGGCTGTGTATCGCTTGCGTAGGTCCCATCCGAGGCTGCAATCAGAATCCGCCGCAGTTCGTCCGCGTAGCTCGCGCGCACCTGGGTGATCCGCGGGTCATACTTGCGCGCCGCGCGATCCGCCCGCATCACCAGGTCCAGCTTCGACGCCAGATCCGTATCCAGATCGGCTGCCGGCGCTGGATACAAATTTGGAGCGTCCGTCTCAGTGAATCCCTGCACCGTCTGCTTCGCTGGCCCGCTGGCAATGAGAGCTGCTGTCTTTGCGGCTCGGTGCAACCGTTCCGGAGATAAATCGTCAGTGTACGCATAACCTGTGCGCTCCCCACTCACCACCCGAACCCCGCAGCCAGCACTCACGCCCTGGCTGGCGGACTTCACGATTTGTTCGTCCAGCCCCAGAGAAGTCGCCGCGACTGACTCGAAATAAAGATCCGCGTAATCGCCACCAGCCGACAGCGCTTCACCGAGGCAACTCTCGAGCAGCCGCTCCGTGATTCCGAACTTCTCAAAAAAATAACGCTTATGTTCCAAACCGGACCCTCTTTTCCAGGCCAACCGAGTTTATTTGTGCCATTGTCACCACAGTAATCCACACTGCGTAGCTTCTCTGATTCTTAATTAGATTTCCGCGTGCGTCGAATCCCCGTTCGTGCCATGCTTGGAGAACTATGAAGAAGCTCTCCCTCCTCTGCGTCCTGGTGCTGTTCTCGGCGTCTGCTTTCGCAGCGTCGCATCATCATCACCACCACCATCACCCCCACAACGGCACGCCAAACCACCACGGCGGTTAAAACGGCCCGGAGCGCAGCGCTGGCTGCGCTCTCCCTGCATCTTCCCTATCGCTTGAACTGATACGGCGAAATACCAGCTTGCCTTGTTCTTCCCGTGCTTGCGGTATACCTTGCGTGTATGAGCACAGCCGCGCAAGCCACTCCTGCCTCCATCGATCCGCGTTACCCCATCGGAAAATTCCGTCGCGCCGAAGCGAACCTTACCGACCATGCCTCCTCGATCGCGGTGCTGGCCGCCCTGCCGGAAAATCTGCGTGCCGCTGTCGATGGACTGAATGACGCGCAGCTCGACACGCCCTACCGCGAAGGTGGCTGGACCGTCCGTCAGCTCATCCACCATGTTGCCGACAGCCACATGAATGCCTATGTCCGCATTCGCCTCGCGCTTACTGAGGATTGGCCCACCGTGAAGGGCTACGACGAGAAGCTCTGGGCGGAACTGCACGACGCCCGCACCGCCCCGATTGAGGTCTCCCTTCAGCTGCTGGATGCTCTGCATCGGCGCTGGGTCATCCTGCTCGGTTCCCTCGCCGAAGAGCAGTGGCAACGCGGCTATGACCATACCGAAAACGGACGTCAAACCCTCGCAGCGATCATCGCCGTGTACGACTGGCACTCGCGTCATCATGTCGCCCACGTAGTCGAATTACGAAAGCGTAGGGGCTGGTAGCTTTTCGCTTGCCGCACGGGTCTGGGACGCGGAACATCGCAGTAGATGCAAGTTCAGTCACACCCGCCTGCCGTCGCCAACGTTTCAACTGCCGATCGGTCTGCAGCCGCGCTTGCGCAGGCTATCGAGGATTTCCTCGCTGATCACCCGTACGCCGCATTTGTTGAAGACGGTCGGCTGCTTTTCGACCTGCGGCTGGCGAACTGTTCCGTTTCCGCCGACCACGGCCGCTGCCTGCTCCATCTCTGGTCCGAGGAGCGCAACCTCGTCCGAACCATCTCCGCCATCCAGCCGCGCCACGCCACTCTCCGCCTCGAAGCGCGGCGGTTTGGGCAGAGCAAGCCCCAAATCCTCACTCTTGTTCCCGATCCCGACGTCCGCACCCCAACCGCACGCGACAGCTCTCGCCGCCGCTACCTCCGCATCCTCGAACAGGCCCTGGGCGCTAGTTTTCCTGACTGGAAACCAGAGACCTTCAGGTCCGCCATGGACCTGGAGCACAGCTTCGGTCCAGCCTATGCGCGCGGAATCCTGACTAAAGGCCACGCCGCATGGGCCGTGATCGGCGTCGGACCCGACGAAGCGCCTGCCGTAATCGACGGCGCCTTAACTCTCGGCATTCTCTGGCTGTCGTATTGCCGCGAGCATTCCGCAGGCCGCCGGGTTTTTCATGGACTCAAGATCATCGTGCCGTCTGGCTTCTCCGCGACAACCCGGACCCGCATTGCATGGCTCGCCCCCGCTTGCGCCCAATGGGAAGTTTATGAGCTCAATTCAGCAACGGGTGAACTTACCGGGTGCCCCACCGGTGTCGACGGAAACCTCAAAATCCAGCTTCCCCATGCCGTCGATTACCAGGCGGTTCTCGAACGCTCGGCTCGATCGATCGAGCTTATCCGCTCCTTGGTCCCCCCCGGTCTCATCGACATCACCGAAATCCGTCCGCGCACCGCCACCGAAATCGGCTTCTCCCTTCACGGCCTTGAGTACGCGCGCATTCGCCATGGACTGGTCGCTGGCTCCTTCACCCGCAGGGACGAAATTTACTTCGGCGCGGGTCCGAGCGAAACACTCCTCGACGAAACTACACAAGATCTGTTCCTCGATCTCATGGATCACCTGTTGCGCGGCCGCCAGTTCGGCTCGTCCAGCAACGATCCCCTCTACCGCCTGCAGCCGGAACGATGGCTCGAATCGGTTCTCCGCCGCGACCTTTCCGTCCTCGATCCCAATCTCGGCGCAGCTCCCGTCTACTCCCAGCTCTTCGCCTCTGCATCGGCCTGCCGCACGCTCCTCGATCTGGTGACCGTCACGCGTCAGGGCCGGCTCGCCGTTCTGGAACTCAAAGCCGACGACGACCTCCACCTCCCACTGCAGGCTCTGGATTATTGGGCGCGCATCCGCATGCTTCATCGCTCTGGAGAGATAGCGGGAAACGGATACTTTCCCGGGGTGGAGCTGTCGCCCGATGATCCGCTGCTCTACTGCGTTGCCCCCGCACTCCACGTTCATCCCGCGAACGAAGAGGTATTCCAGGCATTCGCACCCTCGATCCCCTGGGAACTGATTGCGGTTGACGAACACTGGCGCGAACAATGCCGCGTCCTGCTCCGCAAGAAATCAAACTGTCAATTAAGCTCGCCGTGAGAGACCTCGGGACAACCGCCCTCCCTTGCCACGTGGTTCTACCGCAGTCCACCGGAAGCCAGCAGCGTCTCCCCCGTCAGCCATCCCGACTCGTCAGACGCCAGGAAAACTGCGACCGGTGCAATGTCTTCTGGTTGGCCAATGCGGCCCAGCGGGGTCCGGGCGACCAGATTTTTCATGAAGTCACTTTCGATTGCCCCGGATGTTCCTTCCGTCTCCACTGGTCCGGGATTAATCGAGTTCACCCGAATCTTCCTCGGTCCTAATTCCTTTGCCAACACCCCTGTCAGCGCACTGACGGCAGCTTTGGACGCGCTGTAAACCGCGCTTGCCGCAGGTGTATCGGTACTTGCCAGCGAACCAATATTGATGACCGATCCGCCCTCACCCAGATATTTCGCGGCCTCGCGCGTGACGAGAATCGTCCCGAGCACATTGGTGTCAAACAGGCGATGGAACTGCTTCTCGGTAACATCGCCCAGCGGCGCGAAATCATAAGCGCCCGCATTGTTCACCAGCACGTCCAGCCGCCCGAACGCCTTCTGCGTTTCAGCAAATAGGCGCTCCACGTCGGCCGCTCTGGCCACGTCGCCTTGCACGGCGATGGCAGCGCCGCCTTTGGCCTTGATGCCGGCAACCACCTTATCGGCGCCTTCGCGGCTCGTCGCGTAGTTCACGACCACCGACGCCCCTTCTGCCGCCAGCCCCTCCGCAATTCCAGCGCCGATGCCCTTCGAAGCCCCTGTCACAACTGCGACCTTGTCTTTCAGCCTGCTCATTCCGCATCCTCCACTCGGTTCCATACTTCGACGGATCGAAGTATCGAATGGATGACGCAATGCGCCAAAAGCTTCAGGCCCTGTGTTTAAATCTCCGCCATCTGGCGTCACGTCGGCCGTGCTCGACTCGCGTTGGCCATCGCTCTCCGTTAACCTCTTAAAATTAATCCCCCCTCGCCCGAAAACCGTCCTACAATCCTGGCCATGCCCACAATCGATAAGCATCCTGCTGGCAATTTCTCCTGGATGGAGCTCGCGACCTCCGACCAATCTGCCGCAAAACAGTTCTATTTCGCGCTCTTCGGATGGGAAGCCAATGACTCTCCAATGGGCCCTGACAGCTTCTATACGATGTTCTCGCTCAATGGGCGCGAAGCCGGAGCGGCCTACACGATGAGAGCGGAAGAACGCCAGATGGGTATTCCTCCGAACTGGCTGCTCTACATCGCTGTCGAAAACGCCGATGAAATCGTGGCCCGCGCCATCGAGCACGGCGGCCAACCGATGTCGCCCGCATTTGACGTGATGAACCACGGGCGCATGGCCGTCATTCAGGATCCAACCGGCGCCATCTTCGCCGTCTGGCAGCCGCGCGAGCATAAAGGAATGGGCGTCTCCGGGGAAAACGGCGCACTCTGCTGGACCGATCTGCAAACGCCCGACCGCGACCGTGCTGCAAAATTCTACGGGGCGCTGTTCGGCTGGGAGTTCACTCCTGGTCGAGACAAAGACCCCAACGGCTACCTGCATATCAAGAACGGTGACCAGTTCATCGGCGGAATGCCACCCTCGGACACGCTCCAGCCCCATGTTCCCCCTCACTGGATGGGCTATATTCAGTGCGCCAATTGCGAGTTAGAAACGGCGAAGATCGGGGAACTCGGCGGCAAAGTCATCGTGCCGACGATGCCAATTGAGGGTTCCGGAAAGTTTTCCGTTGTTTCCGATCCGCAGGGGGCTGTCTTCGCGCTCTTTTCGCCTTCTCACTGAGCATGGGTTTCGCACGGATTGCGTGGTGCTCCCGGCCAATATCCATCGAAAGATGGATGCCACTTCTATTTCCTGAACGCTAGGATTCTCCTGCCGATCCGGTTCTAAAGAGGCGCTGGATCGGCGCAGTTCTGTCCGGAGCCGAAAGAAACCCTCATGAGACGATTTTTGATTGCCGGGGCGGTCGCCCTGGCTGCCAGCGCGATTTACCTTTTTGCATTTCCCCTGGCATCCTTGTTCTACGAATCCATCGTCCTGTTGCACATCGTTCTGGGTACCATCTTCCTCATCATCGCTGTGCCGTGGGGGACACGTCTGCTGCGCAATCGCGGCGTGGCCGAGAAATTTGGCTGGGTTCTTTTTCTGATCGGCGGCGGGGCTGGCGCGGTCATCATCTTCACGGGCGCGCGTCGCGGCCGCTGGCCCGTTCTCTACTCGCATGAACTCATCTCGGCACTCGCCTGCGCCCTGCTGCTTTTCGTTTGGTTCGGCCATCGCGGCTGGCTCAGCGGCAGCTTCCTGCGTGGCTCGCTGCGCCTTACTACCTGCGTCGCCCTTGTGGCAACCGTTGCGGCCGGCGCGTGGTGGGTACGCACTGTCCCGTGGCAGCGCGCCTCCATCGTCCGTAATCCATCGATTGCACCCGCTGAAATGGGCCAGGAAGGTGACGGGCCCGGCGGACCGTTCTTTCCCAGCTCCGCGCAGACCAATACGGGCAAAGTGGTCCCTGAGGACTACTTCATGGATTCCTCAACCTGCAAACAGTGCCACGCGGACATCTACAAAGAGTGGGAAGGGTCTGCCCACCACTTTTCCTCGTTCAACAACCAGTGGTACCGTCAGTCGATCGTCTACATGCAGCAGGTGAATGGCGTTCAATCCTCAAAATGGTGCGCCGGCTGCCACGATGCGGCCCTCTTCTTTCCCGGAAATTTCAATACGCCCATCGCGCCACGCGTCAACATGCCGCAAGCCAATGTAGGCATCAGCTGCGTGGTTTGCCACTCTGTCCGCAAAGTGAAGAGCAGCATGGGCAATGGCGACTTCATTCTGGAATATCCGGCTCTGCAGAAGCTGGTCGCCAGCAAGAATCCGGCCCTCCGCCAGGTAATCGACTTCCTCATCGAGGAAAATCCCGAGCCGCATCGCCGGACCTTCCTGCGGCCCTTCATGCGCGGCGGGGATTCCGCGCAATACTGCTCCGTCTGCCACAAGGTCCATCTCGACGTGCCCGTGAACAATTACCGCTGGATTCGCGGCTTCAATGACTATGACAACTGGCAGGCCAGTGGCGTCTCCGGTATGGGAGCGCGTTCCTTCTACTATCCGCCGAAATCCTCCAACTGCATCGACTGCCATATGAGCGCGGTGCACTCCGACGATGCGGGCAACGTCGACGGCATAATCCACTCGCATCGCTTTATCGCAGCGAATACGGCTCTGCCCTTCGTCAACGGCGACAAAACGCAACTGAATGCAACGGAGCAGTTCCTCCAGGCACAGAAGGTCCGCATCGATATCTTCGCCGTTTCACCGGAAACCGGACAGGCGCATGCTGATAGCGCCGCACCCATGCAGGCTGCGCAGCCCCAACTGGAAACAACCTTCGCCGTCGGCGAGGAATCGGCGAATGAAGCTCCTTCAGCTTCGGTGGGAGAGAGCACTCTGGCGCCTGTCACCGCACCGCTCAGCCGCGTGCAGGGCCAGGTCGTTCCTGGCGAGACCGCCCGCGTGGATGTTGTGGTGCGCACGCTCGCCGTCGGCCACTTCTTCCCAGGTGGCACCGTCGATGCCTTCGATTGCTGGGTGGAATTGAAAGCCACCGACGACAACGGCCGCCCACTCTTCTGGAGCGGTATGGTCGAAGATAACGGTCACGGCCCCGTCGAACCCGGCGCTCACATGTATCGATCGCTCACCATCGACGCCCACGGAAACCCCATCAACAAGCGCAACGCCTGGGCGACGCGCGCCACCGTCTACGCGCACCTCATTCCTCCGGGCGCGGCGGACACCGTCCACTTCCGGCTCCGCGTGCCAAAGGACGCTCGCGGCAAGATTCATCTCGAAGCCAGGCTCAATTACCGCAAGTTCGCCTGGTTCGACACACAGTTCGCCTTTGCTGGCGTCTCCCAGGACGTAACTCCGCACGATGTCGCCAAAGATTACGATGACCGTCGCATCGTTTTCACCGGCGACACCAGCAATGTTGCCGGCAAAATCAAAGCGATCCCCGATCCTCCAATAGTGGTGATGTCCAGCTCTGGAGTGGACCTGACCGTTCTACCCGCCGGATCGCCCATACCCAAAGCACAGGTGGATCTCGAAAAGGCCGACTGGCAGCGCTGGAACGACTATGGGATCGGCCTCTTTCTGCAAGGTGATCTGAAAGCCGCCGAAGCTGCCTTCACACGGGTGACGGAAATCGATCCGAAAAATCCCGACGGCTGGACCAATATCGGCCGGGTGCGCGTCCAGGAAGGAAATATGGCGGGCGCAAAGCAGGTCCTCGACAAGGCGCTGCAGCTCGCACCGCAACTCGCTCGCGCTCATTATTTTTACGCCCGAGTACTGCGTCAGAACGGCGATTACGACGGCGCCGTCGCTCACCTGCGGACCGTACTGGCGCAATATCCGCAGGACCGCGTCGTCCACGATGATCTCGGCCGTGTGTTATTCCTCCAGCACAAATATGGTGAAGCTCGCGATGAATTCCTCAGGACCATAGCCATCGACCCCGAAGATCTGGAAGCGAATTACAACCTGATGCTCTGCTTCACCGGCCTCGGCGATTCTGCGAACTCCGCGGCCTACGAGAAACGCTACCTCCGCTTCAAAGCCGACGAAAGCTCCCAAACCCTGACCGGCCCCTACCGCGCGAAGCACCCGGACGACAACAATGAACGCCAGCCAATCCACGAGCACGAATCGGTGCCTCTGCCCATCGCCGGCGGCAACAAGCCTGCTCCAGGGAAATCCGTGGCCTCCGCAAGTGTGAGCGCAGCGGCCGTGCAACGAGGTGGCAAGTGAGACCGCTCCGCCCTCTTCCAGCCCTCGCTGCCACCGCTCTGCTCACCGTCGCGGTTCCGTCCGTGCTCATGGCGTTCCCTCCATCGCCCAACGGCTCGCCTGCGACCGCGGACCATATCCGGTTTGCGGACATCACGCGCTCCGCCGGCATCCACTTCGTGCATAACAATGGCGCGTTCGGAAAGAAATTTCTGCCGGAGACGCTCGGCCCCGGCGTCGCATTCATCGACTACGACAACGACGGCTGGCAGGATATCTTCATCGCGAACGGAACAGGCTGGCCGGGGCAGCCCGGTCACGTATCTACCCCCGTCCTCTACCACAATAACCACGACGGCACCTTTACTGATGTCACAAAGAAAGCCGGTCTCGCCATTCCCATGTTCGCCATGGGAGTCACCGTCGGCGATTTCGACAACGACGGTTTCGATGACCTGTTTGTAACCGCGTATGGTCAGAGTCACTTATTTCGTAACAACGGCAATGGCACATTCAGCGACGTCACGAAAAAGGCTGGCCTTTGGGGACCGAACGAACTCAGCACGGGAGCCGCCTGGGTCGACTACGATCGCGACGGCTATCTCGACCTTCTCGTTGCCAACTATGTCCAGTGGTCCCCGGAGAGCGATCTTTACTGCACGATGGACGGCAACACGAAATCCTACTGCACCCCGGAATCCTACAAAGGCACCTCGGTCCGCCTTTGGCATAACAACGGCAACGGCACCTTCACCGACGCGACAAAGCACGCTGGCCTTTACGACCCCACTTCAAAAAGCCTCGGTATCGCGATTCTCGATGCCAACCAGGACGGCTGGCCCGACATTGCCGTCAGCAACGACACGCAGCCGAACAAGCTATACCTCAACAATCGCAACGGGACGTTTACCGAGCAGGGCGTTCCCGCCGGTGTGGCCTACAGCGAAGACGGAGTCGCCCGTGCCGGTATGGGCGTTGACGCATCCGACTTCGACCACTCCGGCTATCCCAGCCTCGTCGTCACCAATTTTTCGAACCAGATGATTGGCCTCTACCACAACGAACGCAACGGCTTGTTCGTAGATGTCGCTCCCCAGTCTGAAGTAGGCCGCTCCAGCCTGCTCACTCTCGGCTTCGGCTGTTTCTTCTTCGACTACGACCTCGACGGCTGGCCCGATCTCTACGTCGCCGACGGCCATCTCGATGCGGAGATCGAGCACATCCAGCAGCGTGTACATTATGCCGAGCCGCCACACCTCTTCCACAATCTCGGTGGCCACGGTTTCGATGATGTCGCGGCAGCGATGGGCTCGTCGTTTGATGCGGCCCGCGTGGCCCGCGGCGCCGCCTACGGCGATATCAATAACGACGGCGCGCTGGACATCGTCGTCACGACCAACGGTGGGCCCGCCACGCTGTTCATGAACCAGGGATCAGCCAATCACGCCCTGCGGGTTAAACTCATCGGAACCAAATCGAATCGCGACGGGATCGGCTCTGTGGTTTGGGTAAAGACCCCCACCTTCGGTCAGAAACTGATGCTGCGGAGCGGCTCCAGCTATCTCTCTGCCAGCGAACTCGTTCTTACCTTCGGATTAGGCGTGACGCCAAAGATCGACGATGTCGAGGTTCACTGGCCCAGCGGAGCGGTAGATCGCCTGAATAATGTCACGGCGGACCAGATCATTACTGTCCGTGAGGGGTCGGGGCTCGTACAGAGTCGCCCGCTCGAAAAGCGCCGCTAAGATATTCGCAAAACAAAAACAGGTCCGGTTTCAAACCGACCCAGTGTGCGATTCCTATTACCTACTCCCTACTCCCTACTCCCTGCTTTTCTTACCGACGGCCGCGCAACTTCACCAGCAGACGCAGCATCTCGAGGTACAGCCAAACCAGAGTTACCATCAGCCCAAAAGCGCCGTACCACTCCATATACTTCGGCGCACCCGCGTCGACTCCTCGTTCGATGAAGTCAAAATCCAGCACCAGGTTCAGCGCCGCGACACCTACGATGACCAGGCTGATACCGATTCCGATGGGTCCCGATCCGTTCACGGCGCCAAAGTGGATTCCGAAGAAGCCCAGCAACATCTCTGCCATGTAAAAGAGAAAGATCGCACCCGTCGCTGCAATTACGCCCAAACGGAATTTCTGCGTCACTTTGATCAGGCCCGAACGATAGGCCAGTAGCAGCACGAACATCGTGCCAGACGTCAGGCAAACCGACTCGATCGCAATGCCGGGATAGCGCAATTCCAGGGTCGCCGAAAGGCCACCGAGGACGAGCCCTTCCAGCAATGCGTAGAGTGGAGCAGTTACCGGGGACCAGTTCTTTTTGAACGTGGTTACCAGCGCAAAGATCAATCCACCGATCAACCCTGCCAGCAACAGCAGATAATCGAGGGACATTGTGGCCGGATTCATTGCCAGATGCCACGTCCAGGCCGCCGTCCCTACCGCGCACAGCAATAGAATGCCGGTCTTGTTGACCGTTCCCTCCAGGGTCATCGTCCCGCCCATCGCGCCGGGCAGGCCCCGGAATACCTTGTCGTTCAGGGCTGGGTTTGCGGTCCTCATCAGATCGGCCACTTCGTGTTCTCCTTAGGTGGAAATCCCGCTTGCGATGCTGGCAGAATTCCTCTTCATCAATGACAGACGGAGAAACTGACCTGAACGCGTGCTCTCTCGTAAGCAACTACCGAGCAAGACCGCAGGGACTCAGGCCGTCTGGTTATACCGATGTGCGGCCGCGTCTCCAATCGTCGCGGCCGGTGTCGTCTCCAATTCGCGGACTTCCGCGCCACGATGGAGCCCCGGCTTGCCCATAATCGGCTTTGGAAGCAGGCGGTTCACGGTGCCCATGGCCGCGCCCACCACTTCCGGCGCCAGATTGCCCAGCCGCGCTGCGAGCACTGCCTGCGGGGTGATTGCAATTTCCGTCTCTCGGTTGACCACGGCTCGGACGATCTTGCGTGCCGCGGCAGCCGCGCTGGTCGAAACTCCCGGTAATGTCGCTGCCAAACTGAACCAGCGGTACTCACGCGCTGCGTCTCCGGAGAACTGGGCGCTCACCTGCGATCCTGTCCGCATCAATCCAGGACAAACAGTCAGCACATGAACGCCCTTCGACCGCAGCTCGGCATGCAGTCCCTCCGAAAATCCCACGGCCGCAAACTTGCTCGCTGTGTACGGCAGCATGTGCGGCACCGGTACCTTCCCGCCGATGGACGCAATGTTGACGATCGTCCCGCTGCTCCGCTCCAGCATCTGCGGCAACGCCGCGAGCGCACAGTGGACGCCGCAAAAGAAGTTGGACTCCATTACGTCGTGGAAGTTTCCGACGGTCTGATTCTCCACCGGACCTACCGTGATCACTCCAGCATTGTTGACCAGCACGTCGATTCTGCCGAATTGCGCGGTTGCGCGTTCGATCATCTGCCGCGCCTCGTCCTCCTGACGCAGGTCCGCAGGGATCACCAGTACATCGGTCAGATCACGCACCGCCTTTCGTTCGACCAGCGATGCGCGTGCTCGCTCCAACTCCCATGGATCGCGCGCGGTCAGCACCAGCTTCGCTCCCTGCCGGCCAAACTCTTCCGCCATGGCCAGGCCCAGCCCGCGCGAGGCGCCCGTAATCAACACAATCTTTCCGCTCAACCCGGAGAGCCGCCGCGCCGCCCTCCGGCCCATCCAGCCATAAACAACCGCCGCTGTTGTTCCCGCGCACAACAGCCCCGCGCCCGCTACCGCTGCGCCCGAAACCAGAATTGCTTTCTTGGGATTCATAGAGTTCTCCGCCGAAGCGTTCCGGCCCTACCTGATTATGAGCCATTCCTTCAGAATTGATGTTGCCCTGCCAGCCGGCGCGAGAGAATGCGCCAGACCAACAAATCTCACACTCTTGCGTAGGTCAATACTCCTCAGTCGCTCATGCGGCAAGCTCTAAAAGGTACTTCGCTGCTCGCAGCACCGACCGGCGTATTACCTCGGTTAGCCCCGAGGGCGCGACGACGACCTCGATCACCGAAACCGGCCCCTTCCCGCTGCTACACTCCCGGCAGAATTCCGACTCGCCTTTCACCCCATGCTCTACACCGCGCGCAGCGCCGCCGTCTACGGCATCGACGCCAGCATTATCGATGTCGAAGTTGACTTCTCCAATTTCAAAGCGACGGAGGACCACTTCAATACCGTGGGCTTGCCCGACGCCGCCGTCCGTGAAAGCCGGGACCGGGTCCGCGCCGCCATTCGCAACTCCGGATTCGACCTGCCGCCGACCCACATCACCATCAACCTCGCCCCTGCCGATATCAAAAAGGAGGGCTCCGGTTTCGACCTTCCCATGGCGGTCGGCATCCTCGGTGCTTACGGCGCTCTCCAGCTTCGCGACCTGAATGATTTTTTGCTGATCGGGGAACTTGGCCTCGACGGCACACTGCGTCCCGTCCCGGGAATGCTGCCGGTGGCTGTCGCCGCCCGCGAACGCGGTATCAGGAACCTGATCATCCCCAAAGCCAATGCCCGCGAGGCTGCCGTCGTCGACGGCGTCAGCGTCTATCCGGTCGACTCGCTGCTCCAAACCCGCGACCTTCTGAACCAGGCCGGCAACGGTGGTATTCACACCCCTGCCTTCCGCGTGGAGGCCACGCAGGTCCTCGGTGAACTGCAGCACTTCGCCCTCGATTTCGCTGACGTCCGCGGCCAGCAAACCGCCAAGCGCGCCCTCGAAGTCGCCGCTGCCGGTGGCCACAACATATTGATGATTGGCCCTCCTGGCTCCGGCAAAACCATGCTCGCGCGGCGCCTGCCGTCGATCCTCGCGCCCCTCACCTTCGATGAAGCTCTGGAAACGACAAAGATTCACTCCGTCGCCGGCGTCCTCGACGCAGAGGCGGGGCTGGTGACCCAGCGCCCCTTCCGCTCTCCGCATCACACCATCTCCGATGCGGGCCTGATTGGCGGCGGCGCGATCCCGCGCCCTGGCGAGGTTTCCCTCGCTCACAACGGCGTTCTCTTTCTCGACGAGCTCCCGGAATTCCCACGCAATGTCCTCGAAGTCATGCGCCAGCCCCTCGAAGACCGCCACGTCACCATCGCCCGCGCGTCCATGTCTCTCACGTTCCCCGCTGCCTTCATGCTGGCCGCCGCCATGAACCCGTGTCCCTGCGGATACTTCAACGACAAGTCCCGCGACTGCCACTGCACGCCGCCCATCATCCAGCGCTACGTCGCGAAAATTTCCGGACCCCTGCTCGACCGCATCGACATTCACATCGAAGTTCCCGCCGTGCAATACAAGGAACTCCGGGGTGGAGCAGCCACCGAATCCTCCGCCTTGATCCGCGCTCGCGTCCTTGCAGCGCGCGAACGCCAGCGGCTGCGCTTCCTCTCCGCCAAAGAGAAAATCTTCTCGAACGCGCAAATGGGGACGCGTCAGATTCGCGCCCACTGCGAGCTCTCTCCCGACGCTGAAAAACTCCTCGAACGAGCGATGCTCCAGCAGGGACTCACCGCGCGCGCCCACGACCGCATTCTGAAGGTAGCGCGCACCATCGCCGACCTCGCAGCAGAGGAAAATCTCACCGTTCCCCACATCGCTGAAGCGATCCAGTACCGCACGCTGGACCGGAGCTATTGGTCATAGGCCTTGCCCTCGTAAGGCGCAGCGACACCAAATGCCGTACCCTCATAAAGGCATTCGAGGAGCACCATGCGAGCACTCGTCAAGGCACGCGCCGAGCGCGGCCTTTGGCTTGAAGACGTACCCGAGCCCGAATACGGCATCAACGACGTCCTCATCCGCGTCCGGCGTACCGGCATCTGCGGAACCGACGTCCACATTTATCAATGGGACGAATGGGCCCGGCAAACCATCCCGGTGCCCATGGTCATTGGCCATGAGTTCGTCGGCGAGATTGCCGCCGTCGGCGCCAACGTTTCCGATTTCCATGTCGGCGACCTCGTCTCCGGCGAAGGCCACGTCACCTGCGGACGATGCCGTAATTGCCTCGCTGGCCGCCGCCATCTCTGCGCCTATACTTCGGGTGTTGGCGTCAACCGTCCGGGCGCGTTTGCCGAATACATCGCGCTGCCGATGACCAACATCTGGCGTCACCACCCGGGTGTCGCTGAAGAAATCGCCGCCATCTTCGATCCCTTTGGAAATGCGGTCCACACGGCCCTTGCCTTCCCGGTCCTCGGTGAAGATGTCCTGATCGCAGGCGCCGGTCCCATCGGGCTCATGGCGATTCCCATCGTGCGCCACGCCGGAGCGCGCTTTGTCGTTGTCACGGACCTGAACCCGTTCCGGCTCGACCTGGCTCGCAAAATGGGAGCCACTATCGCCATCGATCCCCGCGAAACCCCGGTCGCGGGGGTGCAGAAGCGCCTGGGCATGCAGGAGGGCTTCGACGTCGGCCTCGAGATGTCTGGCAGCCGCGCTGCGTTTGTGGAGATGCTCGAGAACATGTGCCACGGCGGCCGGATCGCCATGCTCGGTATCCCACCGAAGCCGATGGAAATTGACTGGCGCAAGGTCATCTTCAACATGCTGACCATCCGCGGCATCTACGGTCGCGAAATGTACGAAACCTGGTACAAAATGTCCGTCCTCGTCACCTCGGGCGTCGATATTTCCCCGGTTATCACTCACCGGTTCAGCTACACGGATTATGAGAAGGGCTTCGAGGCGATGATCGGCGGCCAAACCGGTAAGGTGCTCTTGGACTGGACGACGGTCTGAGTCCACCGAATCGACTATTCTTGCTGGTCGGAACTCTCGCGGAAAAACCATCGGGGCGGAATAACTTATGGCCATTGTGGCAGGGGTGGATTTCGGAACGCTGAGCGTCCGCGTTTCGATCATTGACAGCGAACGCGGACGACTGGGCACGGCATTCGGAAAATATCCGCTGCATCGCAAGCGCGAAGACCCCGATTACGCGACCCAGTCCCACGTCGATCATCTGCGCGCCCTGGCTGAGGCAACCAGGGAGGCACTGAAGACCGCAGGTATCCGCGGCGACCAAATCGCAGCCATCGCGCTCGACACGACAGGATCCAGCGTCGTTCCCGTCGACGCGCAGATGCAGCCCCTCAGCGATTACTACCTGTGGTGCGATCACCGCGCCAAATCGGAAGCTCAGGAGATCACGGCGCTGGCCCATCGTGAAGGTCTCGAAGCCATCCAGTGGTGCGGCGGCGTCTATTCGCACGAGTGGGGATTCGCCAAGCTGCTGCACTGGCTCCGGCATAATCCGGACAAACGCGACCGGCTGGCCTCGGCCTTCGAACACTGCGACATGATCGCGGCGACCTTGTGCGGTGTTACCAGTCCTGAAGAGGCAAAACGCAGCGTCTGCGCGATGGGCCACAAATGGATGTGGAACCCCGGATGGGACGGCCTGCCACCACAGTCTTTTCTGTCGAAGGTCGATCCGCTTCTCGACGGAATCCGCGACAAGCTCGCCGGCGACTACCTTACCTCCGATCATCTCGCCGGCCACCTTTCGCCGGAATGGGCGGAAAAACTCGGCCTGCGCTCCGGGATTCCGGTGCCCGTCGGCGCATTTGACGCGCACTGGGACGCGCTCGGGGCAGGATGCCGAGAGGGCGATGTCGTCAACGTCGTCGGCACCTCGACCTGCATCATCGCCATGGCGAAAGAGGCGACCCTCATCCCCGGCGTCTGCGGAATCGTACCGGGCAGCGTGCATCCCCGGTACACGGGCATCGAGGCCGGATTATCCGC
This sequence comes from uncultured Acidobacteriaceae bacterium, assembly GCA_963787915.1. Taxonomy (GTDB): domain Bacteria; phylum Acidobacteriota; class Terriglobia; order Terriglobales; family Acidobacteriaceae; genus Palsa-343. Next base: position 132,679 of record CAWBEP010000009.1, read on the forward strand.
AACCGGCGACATCTTCGAGGCCATCGCCAATCGCGCAGGTACAAAGGTCTCCGAGCTGTCAAAGGGGCTCGATCAGTATCGGTCCGGACAAACAGGTCTGCTGCGGCTCTCCTGGGACAATGGAGACCGCACGGTGCTTGTGAATTCCGAGCTCGGGGGCGTGACCTTCGGCTGGAATCTGCTGCACACCGCGCAGGACGAACTGTTCGCAGCCATCGAAGGAACTGCCTTTCATACCCGCATCATTCTGGAACGGATGGCGGAGCATGCGGTTCCGGTCCATCGGGTGATCAACGCGGGCGGCATTCCACAAAACAATCCTGTGCTGAATCAGGTGTATGCGGACGTGCTGGGCAAACCCGTGCTGGTGCCTTCGGATGTACCGACCAGTCTTGGTTCGGGAATATTCGCCATGCTCGCGGCAAAAGTGTTTCTGAGCATCGAGGAGGCGCAGGCGAAACTCTGTCCGCAATTCAAGGTGTTCACCCCTCAGCCCGCGGCCGTTTCCGTGTATGAACAGCTTTACCCGCTCTATCGCAAAGCCTATTTTGCTCTGGGAACGCGCTCAGCCGAGCCAACCGCTCTGGGCGACATCCTTCCACAGCTGCGGAAGATCGCGAGCCAGGTGCAGGCGTCCGGCAACGGCGCAGACGGAACAAGCTAAATGTCTGATGATTTGGTGGACCTGGTCGGGATCGAACCGACGACCTCTTCCATGCCATGGAAGCGCGCTCCCAGCTGCGCCACAGGCCCACGAAGGACTATCTTATTCTCATGGAGCAGGCACGATCCGTCAATGAATCGGGAGCGCACCCTATGGCACTTTCGTGCAGCAAGTTTGGCGCTTCCGGAACACCCTGGCAACCGCCCGTCAGAATCAGGCATCGTCGTGGTCATATGTTGCTCACCCGTACGTCCATAGCCCTGCTTCTGGGGTCGCTTTCCTGGTCCCTTTCCGCGCAAAGCGCTGTGCCCTCCAACCAGGCGAACTCAGTCTCGTCAACGGTGCGCCCGGCTCTAACGCAGGTGGGCGATACGCTCGGCAGCATCAGCATCCACCGCTGGAAGGCGCCGAGCGAGGTGAAATCCGCCGCTGACCAGGATGTCTCTTCGATCCAGCGGGATCTCGCGGGAACCCTGTCCGGGCTTCTGCAGCAGGCTGATGCGGCTCCGGGCTCGGTGCCTGCGGCCTTCGCGGTGTATCGCAATGTGGACGCTCTCTACGACACACTGCTGCGCGTGGTGCTGACGGCCAATCTCGCGGCGCCCGACAACGAGGTGAATTCTCTGCAGGGTGCGCTCAGCAGCCTCGAAAACGCGAGGGCCGCCCTTGGTGAATCGATCCTGAACACCTCCCAGGCGCAACAGTCCGAGCTCATCCGGGTGCGCACGGCGCTCGCCAACGCGGCGGCTGCGCGGAGCACGCCCGCAACGACGACGGTTGTCGACGACGGTCCTGCGAAAGACACGGCGGCGAAGCGCAAACACACCACCTCGACAAAGAAAACTACATCTGGCAGCGGGACAACGACTCCGGAGTAACCCTTTTGGGTTACGCCAGCCGATTTCCGGGAACCCTGCAACAAACTCCCGTGTCTAACGGAGCAGAGTGAGCGAGGCCTGGACCCCCTCCGGTGCGCCGACCAGCGTGCCGGGGTCCGGGATTTCAGGGCGAAATTGTCGTTTTTCCTGATACGCTGATGGGAGTTTTTGATGCAGGCGGGAACAGCCGTGGGGAATCTGGCAGGGGTTATCGGCGTTCGACCCGAGGAAGCTGCGGTGGTGGAGCAGCTGAAGGCGGGTTCCGAGGAAGCGTTTGCCTGGCTGATCGCCCGTTATCAACAGCCTCTCTACAGCCTGATTTATCGTGTCCTTCCCAATCCTTCTGACGCGGCGGATATCACCCAGGAAGTCTTCGTAAAAGTCTTTCGCGGCATCGGCCATTTTCATGGCGAAGCCAGTCTGCGGACCTGGATTTACCGGATCGCACTGCATGAGGCGCTCAACCAGCGGCGCTGGTGGTCGCGTCATGAGCGGCAGCAGGTTATGATCGACGACGATACTGGCGAAGATCGCCATGCCGCTCCGGCGGAGAGCCTGATCGACACGCATGAATCGCCGTTCGACGCGGCGGCGCATGCCGAGATCGCGGCGCGCGTGGAAGCGGCGCTGCGCGAGGTGCCCGAGCCATTCCGGACAGTGGTCGTGTTGCGCGACATTGAGGGCTTTGGATACGAAGAGATCGCGGAGATCCTGAACGCCAATCTCGGCACGGTAAAGTCGCGGCTCATGCGCGGGCGCGCGCATTTGAAGAATCTGCTGGCGCCCTATGTGGAAGCGGCGAGCCGGCGTCCCTCCCAACGTTCGCATGCATCCGTTCCCCAAGCCTGCTCAGCCGAGGAGGCCGTATGAGTTCGTGCAGCACCATGCGCGCGCAGTTTTCGGATTATCTGGACGGGAGACTGACCGGCGTCGCCATGCAGGCGATCGCCCGGCACCTTTCCGGCTGCGGTGCGTGCGCCGCGGAGTTCGGACAATGGCGCGCGATGCAGCAGTCGATGGCCAATCTGGGCCCCGCGCGGGCGCCGGCCGATCTCGGGTTGCGCATCCGCGTGGCGTTGTCGCGTGAGATGGCGAAGACTCCGCACGATGCGCTGGCCAGCTGGAAGGTGCGTTGGCAAAATTCGGTAGCTCCGTTCCTGTTGCAGGCCTCAGCGGGTTTGGCCAGTTCGCTGGTGCTGATCGGGACGATGGCGTTCCTGATCGGCGCCTTTGCCGCTCCAGAGCCGGCTTCGGCGCGGGATGAACCGCTGGGCATGGCGACCGGTCCGCGTTTTCTTTACTCCACCGTCGAGGGCAATTCCGGGACATTGTCCGGCAAGGGCGTCCCGGTGACCGTCGAAGTGTATGTGGATTCCCAGGGGCGGGTCTATGACTACGACATCGTGGCCGGGCCGAGCGATGGGGAGACGCGCGCCGAGTTAGAGACGTTACTGCTCTCCAGCAAATTCGAGCCGGCGCAGTGGTTCGGACAGCCGGTGCGAGGTGTTGCTCTGCTCTCGTTCTCCGGGGTGTCAGTGCAGGGCTAACCCTCGTTTTCTTTTTCCCCATTTTTACAAGTGCATGATTATAAATATGATCGCACTCTGATGAAATCTAAGTATCTGATTCTGGGTTGGTTGCAGTTCCCTATTATTTTCATAGACTTGCGAGGCGCGTTCAGTTTGGTCGTTAACAAAAAATACGTCAGATGAAGAAGCAGTTGGCGAAAAAGCCGCAAGCCGAAAGAGCGTGCGTCCTGGAGGTCATGCCAAACCGCGGGAAATAGAAAAGCCGCCCCGACGGGCGGCATTTTCTTTCTCAATCCTAAGTTCAGAATATCAGTTTGAAAGGATAAAACGGCCAACTTTGATGGCACGGAAGCCGTTCCTTGTCAGCAGAAATTACTTTCGGTAGGCGGTGAAAACTTGACAGGATAGGCGCCGGATGGCGAGCTCACGAACGCCGCTAAGACCAGCCCGCACCTACCGCTGGGATTCCCCGGCTTCACGCCGGAGTGACCGCGACCGGCCGCATCTCTTCGAGAATGGCGCGGGCGGCCGCGGCGGGGTCTTGTGCCTGGGTGATGGGGCGACCGACCACGAGGAAATCGGCGCCGGCGGTAATGGCGGCGGCGGGCGTCGCGATGCGTCTCTGGTCGGCGATCTCGCTGCCAGCGGGGCGAATGCCGGGGACGACGAGGGTCGCTTTGGGAAACTGCTGCCGCAGACCCGAGACCTCTTCGGCACTGGAGACGAAGCCATGGATGCCGGCCTCGGAAGCGATCTCGGCGAGACGCATCACCTGCTGGGCCGGTGAGCGATCGATTCCGACCGCGGAGAGCTGCTGCTGATCCATGCTGGTGAGTACGGTGACGGCCAGCAGGCGCGGTGCATGGGGTATGGCGCTGGCGGCTTTTGCGGCGGCCTCGAGCATGGCTGGTCCCCCGGCGGCGTGGACGGTCAGCATGTTCGCACCGACGGCCGCGACCGATCGCACAGCGCCCGCGACGGTGTTCGGAATGTCGTGGAGCTTGAGGTCGAGGAAGACGGAGTGTCCGCGCCGCCGTAGCTCCTCGACGATAGCGTTGCCTTCGGCGAGGTAAAGCTCCAGACCCACCTTGAACCAGCAGCCTGTGCCCTCGAGGCGGCTGGCCAGAGCCAGGGCGGGAGCGGCACTGGCGTAATCGAGAGCGACGATCAGGTCAGCAGGCATGTTTCCATGGTGCCACGAGACATGAAGGGGTGCCACGAGAGACAAGGCCGATGAGAAGCAGGCGTGCGAATTCCGCAATTGGATCGCTTACGCGCCCGAGCAGGCGAGTTTTGCACCGCACTGGAGTAATCGAAGGGGACGTTCAGACGCGCGTGATTCCACGAAAGGGCGATCCTGTTCTCTCCCCAACCGATGTTTAATGTCCTCCAGACGAACGCCGAAGACGATGGCAGGGGGCCGCACGTGAAGTCGACGACACACACTGCGATCGAGTCGCGTTTGCAGTATCTTCGGCCGGGCAACGGGTCTGCGAGCCACAATCGCGCGCCGGTGAGCGGACGCGATCCCTGGTTGAACTCAATCAGCTGCCCACCGGAAGACCCGCAGCTGGGCGATCCGCAGAGCAGTCAAAGCGAAACGGCGGAGCCGAAGTCCTCCACATCCGCTCCGATGCCCCCGGAGCACCGTCCGCGCACCAGCGACGAGCTGGGCATTCGTAAAGCGGTCGTGGAGCAACTGGTGCTCAAAGCGCTTTATCTGTCGGGGGCGCTCTCGACGCGCGAACTGGCCGCACAGGTCCGGATCAGCGTAAACGTGGCAGATGAGCTGGTAGGCCGGCTGCGAACCGAGCAGCTGTGCCAGGTGACCGGCATGTCGGGCAACATGCTGACGGTGGTTCTGACCGAGGGGGGAAGGAAACGCGCGCTGGAGCTGCTCTCGCACAACCAGTACACGGGCGCGGCGCCGGTCTCGCTCGAGAGCTATGTGTCGCAGGTGAAGAAGCAGAGTGTCCGGAACTTTAAAGTGCATCGAGCGGATGTGGAGCGGGCCTTCAGCGATCTGGTGATCGATAGCCGCGTTCTGGGACAGATCGGAACCGGGCTCAACTCGGGCTCGTCGATCTTTGTCCATGGTCCAGCGGGCGTGGGCAAGACTCTCATCGCGGAGACGATGTCCCGGGTGCTCGCTGCCGACAACGTGTGGGTTCCATATTCCGTGGATGTGGACGGACAGATGATTGCGGTTTTCGATCCCATGATTCACAAACGGGTGAACGGGCCGGACAACTGCGACGAGCGCTGGGTGCGTTGCGAGCGCCCCTCCGTGCTGGTGGGCGGCGAGCTGACGATCGAGATGCTGGACCTGCAGTACAACCCGACGGCGAAGTATTACAGCGGGCCGGTGCAGATGAAGGCGAACAACGGCGTGCTGATCCTCGACGATTTCGGACGGCAGCGGGTACGGCCAGAGGAGCTGCTGAACCGGTGGGTCGTCCCGTTGGATCGCGGCATCGATTTTCTAACCATGGCGGGCGGAAGGAAGATTGAAGTTCCCTTCGAGATGCTGGTGGTCTTCGCGACCAACATGGATCCCTCGGACCTGGTGGATGCGGCGTTTCTGCGAAGAATGCAGACCAAGATCCGCGTCGATCCGGCGACCGACGATCAGTTCCGGCGGATCTTTCGCGCGGTAGCCGACCGGCGCGGCCTCGTGGTGGACGAAGATGCGCTGAGCGAGCTGATTCGCTCGATCCGGGGTTTGCAGCAGGAATTACGCGCCTGCCAGCCGCGCGATCTGGTGAACCAGGTCTGCTGGTCGGCGCAATACGAGGATCGCAAGCCGATTCTCGATCATCCTTCGTTGCTGGCAGCGGTGGAAGCGTATTTCCTGACGAAAAGCTAAGCGCAGGTGCAGAGGCCATGGGCACGGGCCGCACGCTTAGAATGAAGTGCACGGATGCGATCCCTCCGCATGTTCGTTGTGCTGGCTTGCCTCGGACCGGTGGGCGCACGCGCGCAGCAATCCCCTTTTGAACACGATGTCCCGTCGCAGCCGGACAACCATCCGCAGACAACGCTGTCCGTGCGAGCGACGCTGGTTGAAGTGCCGGTGCTGGTCAAGACGAAAAAGGGACAAATAGTCTTCGAGCTAACAGCGGATGATTTTGTGCTGACGGACGATGGCGCGCCGCAGCAGTTGCGCCTCGAAACGGACACGGATGCGCAGCCGCTGGCGCTGGCTCTTGTGGTGCAGACGGGCGGCGCAGGCGCCAGGCATCTGGTGGACTACGAGCAACTCGATGCGGTTCTCGATGCCCTGGTGGGAAACGTCGAGCATCGGGTGACGCTGATTGGCTTCGACAGCCGGCCGCATCTGCTGATGGCATTCACGCACAACACCGCGGATGTCTCGAAATCCCTTTCGCAGCTGAACCCGGGTGATGACGGAGCAGCGATTCTCGATGGTGTGGCAAAGGCGGTGGACGAGCTGCGGGCGCAGCCGCCGCGTTTTCGGCGGGCGATTCTCCTGCTGAGCGAGACCAACGATCAGGGCAGCACGACCTCGCGCGAAGAGGCACTGCGGCTAATCAGCGACGCCAACATCACGACGTACAGCTTCGGATTCTCGAGCACCAAAGCGGCGGTATCGCATGAGAAGTCGAAGTTCCGGCGGCCCGGCGAGCCAGGACCGGCTCATGGGTGCTTTAGCCGGGACGGAACCGATCCGGTGAGCACGGCCGAATACGAAGGGCACTACAGCCGCCAGGTGCTGGACTGCATCAGCGACCTGGCGCCGCCGCTGCGGCTGGCGACGATGGCGTGGATCGCTGCGACCGATGGGCTGAAGAAAAACACGACGGCGTCTGTGGCCCAGCTTACCGGCGGGGAGTTTGCTCATTTCCACGATGCGACGGATCTGAAGGCGGGGCTGGTCGCGATGGCGAACGATGTGCCGAATTACTATGTGCTGACCTTTCGGCCGACGGTGGTTACGCCGGGACTGCACGCGCTGCATCTGGTGATTCGGGACCGGCCGCAACTGGTGTTCAAAGCGCGGAGCGAATACTGGATCGATGGGGAGCAGCCATAGTACGCGGCGATGGACGTCGCGAATCAGCTATGTGGTCGCACAAGTACTCTTTCACGATTGCACTGACCGGAATCAGCCGCGGGCTGCTCCTGCGGGATCGCCTGCTGGGGCGCGTGCGCCCGGTGCTGGATCGGGTTGGGCCCGTCGCGGAGGTCGCGCGGCATCGGATCGCGAGCGGAAGGAATGCCCTGGATGCGGTCTGGGTGCGGCCTGTGCCTGGATCGGGTGCAGTCCGTGTGGTCGTCCTGATCTGTCATGGGATCGGCGAAACGGTGGGCCATTGGATCCCAGTGCAGGAGCTGCTGGCGGCGCAGGGAGCGGCCTCTCTGGTCTTCGACTACTCCGGATATGGGCGAAGTACGGGATGGATCGGAGCTGCGCAGTGCGAGCGCGATGCAATCGCAGCCTTCGCGTATCTGGAACAGCTTGCGCCGGGCGTGCCCATTGCGATGCTCGGTTTTTCGCTGGGAAGCGGCATTGCCGCGGCGGTGATGGGGCGGGTGCGGGCACGCAGGCTCGTATTGTGCGCCGGGTTTACATCGTTCCGGGCGGCCGCGCATTCTTTGGGAGTGCCGGTTGCGTTGGCCCCTCTGATCCCCCGCCTGTGGCATGCCGGGGAATCGTTGCGCGACTGCCGGGTGCCGATTCTGGTGGTCCACGGCGAGCGGGACCGAGTTTTTCCGGTAAAGATGGCCTCTGAGCTGGCGGGCTGTTGCGGGGCCGAGGAGCGGATCGTGCCGGGGCTCACGCATGCCCAGCCGTATTACCGCCCCCAGGCCGCCTATTGGGGACCAATTGTCGAGTGGCTCGCAGATGAAAAAACGCGGGCCTGATAGGCCTCTGGTTCAGCAGTGCCCTTACGCTATGGCTATTACCGATAGGGAAGGAGGCAATCGCCGCCGACAGCCCACCCGTCGTCCCAATACCCATGCCCCGAAGTTGGGACATGGGCATCCCACAACTATCCCAACGGCCCCTTGTGCGGGCGCGGAAGAAGGCGGAAATTGAGGGGAGGGACGCGGCTAACGCGGGGACTCAAGTCCGGCCGGCATCAGCAGTTGAGCCAGTTCGGCGCTCGGGCCGATGAGCTCGACCTTTACCGGGGCAAGGCCGCGATCGCTGAATCCAAGGGCGTTAGCGGCGGCATGGGAGAGGTCGATGACACGGCTCTCAGGAACCGGACCACGGTCGTTCACGGTCACGATGACCGAGCGGTTATTTTCGAGGTTGGTGACGCGAAGCACCGAGCCCAATGGCAAAGTGCGGTGAGCGCAGGTCAGTTGGTTTTCGTCGTAGGGTGCACCGCTGGCGGTGGTGCGTCCCTGAAAGAACTTGCCATACCAGGAAGCGGTGCCGAGCTGGTACCAGTGGTGGTGGCTGACGATGATCTGCGGGTTGAGGTGTTCCGTTGGGGATGCAGCCTGGGCGCCGGCCACGCCGAGAAGTGTGGCGAAAACTGCACCGGCGAAAGTCAACAAACGGCGAGGATATCTGGCGTTATCTAATCGTCGGATAGCGTTCATGTTCCTCCTTCACTCATTGTAGGAATCTGGAGGTCGTAAGTCAAACATCCAGAACCGTTTAATGCAACACAGTACTTGCAGATCTGCTGTGTTCTGTGGTAGTCCCAATGGTGCTTTTGGACCGCCAAAAAACAGATGGCCTTTTGTCCGTCTCTGCTGTATCGGCACAACCGGATAAAAGACCTAACAAGTACGATGGCAGAAAGGGGCAGGGTGCTGCCCTGAATGAAAGAGTAGGGAAAGTCTCATGGAGAAGGCTAGTGTTGTCAAGCACTTGGCTGAACCGTCAATAGCGCTGACGATAGCTGGATTTGATCCCTCTTCCGGGGCAGGGGTTACCGCAGACTTACAAGTCTTTGCAGATCATGGATTTCATGGAATGGCATCAATTGCAGCGATAACGGTGCAGTCAACACGAAGGATGCTGCGAGTAGAACCAGTCAGTGGGGGATTACTGCAGGAATCCCTGGACTGTCTGGTGGGGGATGGCAAAATCGACGGGATCAAGATCGGGATGCTGGCGACAAAAGAAGCGGTTGGGGTGGTGGCCGATTTCCTGCGACGGTCGAACATTGGGAGGGAACGGATCGTGCTCGACCCGGTAATCCGGGCGACCTCCGGGGCCGAGCTGCTCGAGCCGGAGGGTGTTCGGCGGCTGGTCGCAGAGTTGTTGCCCGTGGTGGGTTGGGTCACTCCGAACCTGGATGAGGCGGCAACGCTGCTCGGTGAAGGGGTCGTGGAGCGGGATGAGGTTCCCCACCAGGCTCGACAGCTGGCAGCGCTGGGCGGGACAGGCCTGAATGTGGTGGTGACGGGTGGGCATCTCGAGCAACCCGACGACCTTTTACGGACGGCCGGGGGCAAGGAGCAATGGTTTCCGGGCACTCGCGCCGAATCCCGGTCGATCCACGGAACGCATGGGACCGGGTGCGTGTTTTCGTCCGCTCTGCTATGCCGTTTGCTCCTGGGCGACGGGGCGGCTGAGGCAGTCGCCGGGGCAAAGGCCGCGGTGATCAGAAGGCTTGAGGGGGGCTGGTAGTTGGCTTCAACGCCGCTGTCCGTTTGGGCCTGAGCCCGCTCGCAGATTTCTCACAAATTCCGGAGTTTGGCGAGCAGATCATCGGGGTGGATGGGCTTCGGGAATAGCTCAAACGTATACCCCTCGGCTTGGGCTTTGCGCATCAGCTCGCTGGTGGCGGCTTGTCCGGAGAAGAGGAAGATGCGGGCTGCGGGAAATTCCTGGCTCAGCCGTATGCCCAGCTCAACCCCGGTCATCTTTGGCATCAGAACATCGCTGAGGACGATATCGGGCTGGAGCTTGCGGGCCGCTTCAAGGGCGGCTTCGCCGTTGAACGCTTCAACGGCCTCGAAGCCATTATTGTTCAGGATGGCAGCCACGGTTTGGGCGATAAGGCGCTCGTCGTCTACGACGAGCACACGACGGCGGGAACCGTCACTGGTCTTGCTGGAGGTTTGAGGCTGTCCGGAAAAAGACAAGGGCTGCCCGTCCGAAGGAAGAAAATCCCTGGACGAGCATGGAATGCTCTGCAACAAGATAGGGGTCTCCTGAGGGGATTACATGAACCGCTGGGGCGGCTGATTCGCTTTCTTCTTCGCGTCCGATACCGCAATCCGGGGAAGGAACAGCGAAAACCTCGTGCCGTGATCCCTGGAACCGGTATTACTACTGACGTCGATGGTACCCCCCCAGGACGCAACAAACTGCCGGACTACCCACAGTCCCAGGCCGGTACCGGCAGCGGGCTTGGTGGTAAAGAAGGGCTCAAAGAGGCGGGAAAGGTTTTCGGTTGGGATCCCGATGCCGGTGTCCTCGACGGCGACCAGCAAACCTCCGTCGCCGGCATTTGGGGGCTCGTTGATGGAAATCTTTAACTGACCGCCCTCGCGCATGGCGTCAATGGCGTTGGAAATAAGGTTCGAGAAAACCTGATGCATCTCTCCCCGCAAACCGCGGACGGTGGAAACGACGCCGTAGTCGCGGATAACGGTGATGCCGGAAGCGCGCAGGCGGCTCTCGTAAACGGTGAGCACTTCCTCGATCAGGGCGGGGAGATCGATGTCGGACGGAACCGAAGTCTCGCGGTAGAAGCCGAGCGTGTGGCGAGCGATGTGGGAGACCCGGTTGAGCTCCTTTTCCGCCGTTTCGAGGTATTCCTGGATCCTGCTCATTGCAGCGCGCGAGGTGCGCGCGAGATAAATGAGGTTGAGGACGGATTCGAGAGGGTTGTTAATTTCGTGAGCGATTGTGGCGGCGAGGCGCCCGGTAGCCGCGAGCTTTTCGGAGACCAGGAGCTTCTCCTGTTGCACGCGCCGCTCCGTGACGTCCCGGGCAAAGATGGAGAGGCCGTCGGGCGAGGGGTAGGCGGTGGCCTGCAGCCAGCGGCCTAAGGGCTCGAAGAAGTCTTCGTTAGTGCGAGGCTGGCCGGTTTCCATCGCTTCGCGATAGGCTGCACCGAAGGTAGTTTTATCGATGCCGGGGAACTTGTGCCAGAGTACACGGCCGACGATATCCTTCGGATCGAGAAACGTCATTTCGCTGCCGCGGCCGTTCAGGTAGCGGATGCGCCAGTCGCGGTCGACAAACATAAAGGCCTCGGAGATGCTTTCGAGGATCTCGATGTACTGGCGCTCCGCCGTTTCGGCTTTGGTGCGAAGAGCATGTTCCTTGGCGGTTAGCTCAAGCCGAAGCCGGTGCATTGCAATGTGGGATCCCACGCGGGCCATCAGCTCGCGAGCTGTAAAAGGCTTGACGAGATAGTCGTCGGCGCCGGCCTCCAGGCCTTCGAACTCCGCTTCTTCGCCCGCCCGCGCCGAGAGCATAATGACGGGAATGGCCGCGGTGGCCTGGTCGGCGCGAAGGTTACGCATCAGTTCGAAGCCATCCATACGGGGCATCATGACGTCGGTAAGGACAAGATCCGGATGGTGCGCCCGGGCCGCTGCCATGGCCTGCTCTCCATCGGCGACGGCAATCACCTCGTACTTGCGGCCGAGCAGCCGCTGTACATATTCGCGCATGTCACGGTTGTCGTCGGCGAGGAGAATGCGTGCGCGCACACCGGTAGTGGGCTGCTTCGGATCGAGCAGTGGACCCAGGTCCTCGTTCGCCAGGTCTTTGACCATTGGCTCTTCGCCCCCCACGCTGCCGGGCAGCCAGCGCAGGGCCTCCTGCACGTAGGGCGCCGCGCCAAGAGTGATTTCCGCAAGGTGGCCGTCGGCGGCGATGCGTTCCGGGGCAAGATGCGCTGCACCGAAGGGAATGCGAACGGTAAAGGTGGTTCCTTCGCCCAACTTACTCTGGGCAATGACGGTCCCGCCGTGGAGGCGCACAAGCTCATCGACCAGGGCAAGGCCGATGCCGGTGCCCTCGTGCGTCCGCCCAGGAGCGCCCTCGATGCGATGGAAGCGCTCGAAGATGCGGGGCAACTCCGCTTCAGGAATGCCGGTTCCGGTGTCGCGGACCCGAAGTTCGGCCTGGCCGTCAACGGCGCGGAGGGTCAGCTCAACTTCGCCTTGCAGCGTGAACTTGAAGGCATTCGAAAGAAGGTTGAGGACAATCTTCTCCCACATATCGAGGTCGATAAAGACAGGTTCGGGGAGGGTCTGGCAGAGAATCGTATAGCGAAGTCCGGCGCGATCCATGGCCGAACGGAAGACGCTGGCGAGCTCGGCGGTCCGGGAGGCAAGGTCTACAGGACGATAAAGGGCCTGGATGCGGCCGGCTTCGATGCGGGAGAAATCGAGCAGCGTGTTGACCAGCTTGAGGAGTCGCAGCCCATTGCGGTGAACCGTCTCCACCTGATGCAGGTCTTCGGGCGGAAGGGTCCGGCCAGTCTTGTTCAGGACGTCTTCGAGCGGGCCAAGCATCAGGGTGAGGGGTGTTCGGAATTCATGGCTGACGTTGGAGAAGAAGATGGTCTTGGCGCGATCGATCTCCGCGAGGGCTTCGGCACGGCGTCGTTCCTGCTCGTAGGCGCGGGCGTTGGAGAGCGCAGCGGCGATTTGACCCGCTACCAGTTCGATGAATCCGGTGAATTCGGAGTCGAGCTGGCGATACGGATTCAGGCCGGCGACGAAGAAGCCTGCGGGACGATCCTGCCCTTGACTTTGCAGCGGCACCACGGCGGCCCGCACCGGTGGGTGATCCCAGGGGCCCGTGGGCAGCTGCCCGAAGCGGCGCTCGAGATTCTCGACCGTCAGCAAAGATTTTTCGGCAAGTAGCCGGGCGACCGGCCAGGGAGACTCCACCGCGTTGATGGCAATTTGCGCGGGAGCAGCAGGGTGCCCGGCCTGGATACCGCTGCAACAGGCTAGACGAGCGTATCCGTCCTCGCTCAGGAGGTAGGTCAGAGCAAAGGGAAGGTCGCGCTGACTCTGGCCAAGACACTTCTCGATGGCGGCCAGCGCGTCGGCTTCGAGGATGGCCGTGCCGAGCGCGGATGCGAGAGCCCTCAGGAAACTGAGACGGCGTTCGCCGATCACGCGCTCTGTTTCTTCGGTGACCACGCAGAACATGCCCATGATGCGGCCGTCATCTGCGCTGAGCGGGCTGTAGGAGAAGGTGTGATACGTCTCCTCACGATAACCGCTGCGTTCAAGGAAGAGGAGCAGGGCTTCATCCCAGGTAGCGCGGCCGCCATCGAGGACGCGCTGGATGCGAGGGCCAATATCGCCCCAGATTTCGCTCCAGACCTCGCGGGCCGGCTTGCCGAGAGCCCAGGGATGTTTCTTGCCCAGCGTCATGCGGGCGTAGGTGTCGTTGTAAAGAAAGGCGAGGTCGGGTCCCCAGCCCATCCACATGGCATAGCGCGAAGTGAGCAGGATGCGAACGACGGTGCGGAGGCTTTGGGGCCAGGTTTCTATGGCGCCGAGTGGCGTTTTTAACCAGTCGACCTTGCCCATGAGCGCGCCAAGTTCGCCGCCGCCGGAAAACAAACCGTCTGCAGAGTGAGGATCGGCGGAAGGGGGGAGTCGATCTGGTCCGCCAGGCAGGTCTCCCACCGCCTCATCTAACGCGCCCCGATCTCGCGAATCCACGGAACGACCTCAAAAGGGATTTCAGCAGGGCCGCCCACCGCTGGGGAAATGACGAAGAACGGGAGCGTACTCTCTCCAGATATTCGATAGCTCGCAGCAAAGATGCAGGCGGCGTGGCGCAGGTTGGCCCACGTCGAAAAAATTTAAAAACCTGGCGGCCGTTCGCCGGCGACGCGGAAGGCTCCTTCGAAGGCGATTCCGGCTGTGCTCAGGGTTCCTTCCTCGAAGGGGCGGGCGAGGAGGGTGACGCCGTGGGGAACGCGGCGGGGCGGGTTGAACTTCGGCAGAGGATGAGCGGGGTCGGGGGCCCAGTCGCTGCGGGCTTCCGAGACTTCGACGAATCCAGCCCGAAGGGTGAGGGAGGGGTGGCCCGTAAAGTTCGTGAGGGTCAGGATCTCGTCGCGCAGGGAGGGAACGAGGAGCAGGTCGACCTCGGAAAAGATGCGGGCCATCTCGCCCGCCACTTTGCGGCGGAAGCGATCGGCCTGGACGAAGTCGACGGCGGAGAGGAAGCGCGACTGGCGGAAGGTGTTAGGCCATGCATCGGAGACCTGCATGCGGAGTTGGTCGACCTCGTGACTAAGGGTGAGTTCTTCGAAGGCGGCTGCGGACTCGGCGAAGAGAATCACGTCCAGCGAGTCGTAAGGCCAGTCGGGCAGGGAGACTTCGATGGGGACCATGCCAAGTTTTTCGGCAGTATGAAGCGCTGCACGATCGACTTCCGTAGCGGGCGGCTCGTTCATCCACTTCGGGAAGTACCCGATGCGCAGACCGTGAACCGGGGATGAAGCGTCGAAGTCGAGATGGCTGGGGACGCTGTCGACGTCGCCGGCGTCGGCGCCGGTGATGGCGTGCAGGACGAGCAGAGTGTCCTCGACGCAGCGCGCCATCGGCCCAAGCTTGTCGAGGGACCAGCAGAGGGTCATGGCGCCGGTACGCGGCACGCGGCCAAAGGTGGGGCGCAGACCCGTGACGCCGCAGCGCATGCTGGGACTGACGATGCTGCCGTCGGTCTCACTGCCGATAGCGAAGGCCACCAGGCCAGCGGCGGTTGCGGAGCCGGGGCCGGCGCTCGAGCCGGACGAGCCTTCTTCAGGCAGCCAGGGGTTCATCGTCTGGCCGCCGAACCAGACGTCGTTGAGCGCGAGCGCGCCCATGCTGAGCTTGGCGACCAGAACCGCTCCTGCATCGTTGAGACGGTCCACCACGACGGCGTTCTTGCCAGGGATGCGATTCCGGAAGGGCTCCGCGCCATACGTGGTGGCGATGCCGGCAGTGTCGAGGAGGTCCTTCGCGCCCCACGGGATTCCATGGAGGGGCCCGCGATAATGGCCGCCGGCTATTTCCTGGTCGGCGCGCCGGGCCTGGTTGAGGGCATGCTCCTCTGTGAGGGTGATGACGCATCGGAGCTGGGAATCGAAGCGGCGGAGACGATTGAGATAAATCTGTGTGAGCCGCGCGGAGGTAAGCTGGCGGGTTTCGATCCAGCGCGAAAGCCGATGGATCGGCGCGTAGGCGATGTCTTCGTCGCGCGACGGTAGAGGGCCGGGATCGCCGTTGGAGCGGACGAAACGATCGGCGGCCGGTGTCAGGGGCTGAACGCCCTGCACTGCATGGACGCGCGACCAGGGCTGCAGGTCGGGTTCGAGCGCGACTTTGCGCGGCCCGGTGCGGCGCTCATAAACCGCAGCCATGGATTCGCGCCAGTTGGAGGCGGCTTCCACTCGATCATGTCCGGTCATCTCGACGCGCACCAGCTTCTCGGCTTCGGCGAAGGTCGCGGCTGAGACTGCGGGACCAACAGCGGGTGCCGTGCCGAATGCAGGTGGAGCGCCGGGCGTAGGCGGCGCTTGCTGGGCTTCGAGGGTATCGCCAATGCTCGGGACAGCAGCTGCGGCAAGCAGACCGGCGGAGGAGTTCATCAGGAAACGGCGGCGCGAGCGATCCATGCGGTCCTCATTCTGGGAGTGCGGGCTTTCAGTTTAGCGAAGGAGCGGCGGGCTGGTCCGCGTCGTCTCCCACGACCGCGGCTGCCATAGCAGTAGACAAGCTACACCCTTGGGGGTAGATTGCCTACAGCATGAAATCCGAAAAGTATCGGAATCGTATTGACCTGTTGCAGGGGACGCTGGACATGTTGATTCTGCAGACGCTGCAGTGGGGTGCGCAGCACGGCTATGGCATCAGCCAGGCGCTGCGCAGCCGGTCGAGGGAGGTCCTGCAGGTGGAGACGGGCTCGTTGTATCCGGCCCTGCATCGGATGGAACGTCAGAAGTGGATCGCCCCGGAGTGGCGACAGACCGAGCAGAACCAGCGGGCGCGGTTCTACAAAATCACGGCGGAAGGGCGGCGGCAGCTGGCGCACGACCGGTCGAAGTGGGAGACGATGGTCGCGGCGATCAGCTCGATTCTGGAGGCGTAGCAGGACAAGGAGGGCGCGATGGGTTGGTGGCGGGGGTTCGGAGTGAGGAAAGCCGAGCTGGATGCGGAGATCGAGGCCCACAAACGGATGGCGGTCGTTGACCGCGTGGCTCGTGGTGAATCCGAGGCAGAGGCGCGTGTGCAGGTGGACCGCGAGATGGGCAATGTGCCGCTGGCCAAGGATGTGACGAGCGAGATGTGGGGCTGGGTCTGGCTTGAACGGCTCGGACAGGATGTTCGCTACGCTTTCCGGCAGATGCGGCGTTCTCCGGGGTTTGCTGCAACGGTGATCGGCACGCTGGCTCTTGGGATCGGCGCCGCTGCGGCGATGTTTACGGTGGTGGATCATGTGTTGCTCCGGCCGTTGCCCTACAACGACGCGGGGCGACTGGTGCTGCTCGGGGAGGGTGGGCGGGATACGAAGAATTTCTATTACGCCCCGTGGGCCGACCTGTCGCAGTGGAAGGCGCAGAGCCAGTCGTTCGAGGACATCGCATTCTCTTCCGGATTAACAGGCCGCACTTATCTTGAGGGAAAGAGCGCGGCAGTGCAGGTGGATGGGCAGGCAGTGAGTTCGAATTTGTTCGAGCTGCTTGGAGCGATGCCCGCGCTGGGGCGCGGTTTTGTTGTGGAGCCGCCGAGTTTTGTGGCTGGCAGGAACACGGGCACGATTGTGCTGAGCGACGCGGTTTGGCGGGGGGCGTTCGGCGGCGACAAAGGCATCGTAGGGCGGGTGGTGCGGGTGAATGATGTGCCCTGGACGGTGGTCGGGGTGATGCCGGCGGGCTTCCGGTATCCGGCGGAAGCCTCTGCGGTCACGGCGCAGGTGTGGGTCCCGCTGCAGCTGGGGGAGAGCGACAAAGGGCGCGGGTACGAAGCTGGCTACTACGAGGTGATCGCGCGGCTGCGGCGCGGCGTGACGGTGCAGGCTGCGACTGCGGAGATGGCAACGATCCAGAAGCGTGTGGCCGCGATGTATACAGACGCTGAGCAGCGCGAAGCTCGCAGCGTCGCGAGGGTGGAACGGTATGGGGATTCGCTGATCGACACAGACGTGAAGAAGGCGCTGCTGGCTCTTCTGACTGCAGCGGGCGTGTTGTGGCTCATTGCCAGCGTGAATGTTACAAATTTGCTTCTGGCCAGGAGCATGGCGCGGCAACGGGAGATTGCCATGCGGGGAGCACTGGGTGCGAGCCGTGGCCGCGTGATGCAGCTGATGATCGTCGAGGCTTTGGTGCTCAGCTCGGCTGCAGGGTTATTGGGCATTGGGCTGGCGTTAGTGGCGATCCGCCTGACGCGGAGCGTCGCGCCGATCCACCTGAACGTGAACTTTTCGACCCATATCGACTTCACGATTCTGGCCGCGTTGTGCGGGTTGACTCTGCTATCGGCGGTGTTGTCGTCGGCCTGGCCGGCGCTGATGGCGGTGCGCGCCCCGACCGATCCGGCTCTGAAGCAAGGCGGGCAACAGACGGGCGCTGGGCGGCGGCACAATCGAGTGCGCAGTGGGCTGGTGGCTGTGGAAGTGGCGATGTCTCTAACGCTGCTGGTGGCGTGCGGCCTGCTGCTGCGGACCATTTACACCCTGCGTCACGTGCCGCTCGGCTATCGCACCGACCACATCATCGTGGCCAACCTCTCCGTTCCGTCGTATCGGTACGTGGAGAAGAGCGTGACGGCGAGCCTTTATCAGCCCCTGCTGGAGCGTGCACAGCAGCTGCATGGAGTGCAGGCGGCGGGGCTTATGAGTGAAGTACCTCTGGGAAAGACTTTCAACATCATGCTCTCGCTGCGGATGAATGGCGGCATGGTCATGGCTGGGCTGAAGCCGGTGACCCCGGATATTCAGAAGATTTTCGGGATGAAGATGCTGGCGGGGCGTTTCTTCAGCAACGACGATACACCGACCTCGGAGGGCGTTGCCGTGGTGAACCCCGCATTCGTGCAGGAGTTCGCGCCGAATAAGCACAACCCTGCTTCCTTGCTGGGGATGAAGGTCTGGAATCTGCGCAAGGATACGCCGGCGCACATTATTGGCGTACTCGACGACCAACGGCAGAAAGCAGTGTCCGAACCGTCGCAGCCCGAGGTGGAGATTTGTCTTTGCCAGATCACGCCGGGAAGCAAAATCTATCAGCCCTCGACGATCGCGATGGACCTGGTGGTGCGGACGGATCGGCCAACCGCGCAGATGATTCCGGAACTGCGCGATCTGCTGCGCCAGGCGAGCCCGGAGCTGGCGAACTCGACGTTCTCCACCATGGATCAGATTGTCGAAGATTCGTTTGGAAGTCAGCGGCTGGCGGCTCATCTGCTCGAGATTTTTGGCGGAGCGGCGCTGCTGCTGTGTGTTGCCGGGCTTTATGGTTTGCTCGCGTATGTCGTCTCGCAGAGAACGCGGGAGCTGGGCGTGCGCATCGCGTTGGGCGCACAGCGGGGCAATCTGCTGTGGCTGGTGATGCGGCAGGCGGGCGAAATGCTGATTGCAGGCGTGGCGGCGGGGCTCGGGCTGGCGCTCGCTTCCGGACGGTTGGTGCGCGGATTTTTGTATGGCGTGCAGGCGCACGATGGGTGGACGCTGGCCGGCGCCGCTGCGCTCCTGCTCGTCAGCGGCTTGATCGCGGCGTACCTGCCGGCGCGGCGAGCTGCCGGAGTGGATCCGATGACGGCGCTCAGAAGCGAGTAGCGGGGCGCGTTTGTCGTCCTCGCAAAGCGGATCAATCGCCCGCGACGACCGGATTGATCAGCTGGCCGAGGCCTTCGATCTCCGCGATCATAGTTTCTCCCGGGCGAAGCCAGCGCTGCGGCGTGCGTCCGAGGCCGACCCCCGCCGGCGTGCCGGTGCTGATGACATCTCCGGTCGTCAGTGGAGTGATGGAGGAGATCCATGCAATCAGCTCGGGCGCCTTGAAGATAAGCTCGCGCGTATTCGAATGCTGAAGAACCTCGCCGCCGATCGAGAGTTGAATATCGAGAACGTGGGGGTCAGGGATCTCATCGGCAGTGACAATGGCAGGACCGATGGGGCAGAAGGTGTCGAAGCTCTTGGCCATGGTCCATTGCGAAGTGGCGAGTTGGAGATCGCGGGCGCTGACGTCGTTGAGGATGGTATAGCCGAAGACATGGTCGTGCCAGTCTTCTTTCGCGATGGCGCGACCGGGCTTGCCGATGACGATGGCGAACTCGACCTCGTAGTCGGGCTGCTGGGTCAGAGAAGGGATGCGCACGGGCTCTTCGGGGCCGATGACGGCGGCAGGCAACTTTGGAAAAATGGTGGGGAGTTTGGGAATCTCCATTTTGGATTCGACGGCATGATCGCGGTAGTTGAGGCCGACGCAGAAGATGCGGGGTGGGGCGAGGGGCGCGAGCAGGTGTGCATGGGTCAGGGGGAGTTGCGGAGCGTTGCCCTGGATCGCGGGATCGTGCAGGGCTTCCGGGCTCGAACGAATAAAGGCAACGGCGTCAGCGAAACCCAGGGGGCCGAGATCGAGGATGAAATCGTCAACGAGCAGCCCGGGGCGGGGCTCCGTTTCAGCGGTGCGAAAGGTAACGAGTTTCATTCGTTTCTCCCGATGCAGTTGTTCGGTGTTTTCTTCCTGGGCCTACAATTTTCAAGAATACGATGGCAGCCTCATTTTGGTGTGGGTCAACCGATGAATGATGAAGGATTGCAGAGCTCGCGAGTTTTGATCGGCAAGACCGCCGTGATTACTGGGGGCGCGAGCGGGATCGGGCTCGCTATTGCGACGGCTTTTGCGCGACAGGGCGCGACGGTGAGCATCATCGACCAGAACGACTCCGGGGCGCGGGCCGCGGCTGAGGAGATCGGCACAGCTGCTACCGCGTTTGCCTGCGATGTTTCGGACGGCGAGAGCGTGCGGAAAACGTTCGCTGCCATCTTCGCGCGGGGGCGCGTGGACATCCTGGTGAACAACGCCGGGGTAGCCCACGTGGGTACGGTGACGAGTACGAGCGAAGAGGACTTCGACAGGATTGTGCGGATCAACGTGCGCGGCGTTTATCTCTGCACGCGCGCCGTTGTGGAGCATATGAAAGCGCAAGGGGGAGGCGTCATTCTCAATATGGCTTCGATTGCGGCGATTGCCGGCTTGCCGGACCGGTTTGGCTATTCGACCAGCAAGGGCGCTGTGCTGGCGATGACGTTTTCGGTGGCGCGCGATTATATCGACGAAAATATTCGATGCAACGCAATCTCCCCGGCGCGGGTACACACTCCGTTCGTGGATGGTTTCGTGGCGAAGAATTATCCGGGCCACGAGGCAGAAATGATGGAGAAGCTGGGGCGCGCGCAACCAATGGGCCGCATGGCGCAGCCGGAGGAGGTGGCAAGCCTGGCGATGTGGCTTTGCTCCGATGCGGCCAGCTTCGTCACGGGCGTGAATTATCCGCTCGACGGCGGCTATATGAATTTGCGTGGTTAGGCGCATCCAAAAAACAAGCCGTGATGAATGCGTGCCGATGAGCGAATCGACAAAGACGAGCGAAGCGGTTGAGGTGCTCACGGTGGAGGGGCGCGAAGTCCGCATCACCCATCCGGAGAAGCTGTATTTTTCGCGAGAGACGAAGCTCACCAAGCTGGACCTCGTGCGCTACTACCTGACCGTTGCTCCTGGTGCGCTGGCCGGCATCCGCGACCGGCCGCTGGTTCTGAAGAGATTCGTGAATGGAGCGGAGGCTGAGGCGTTCTATCAGAAACGCGCGCCAGCGGATCATCCGGAATGGCTGCGCACGGTCACGCTGTCGTTCCCCTCAGGGCGCACCGCGGAGGAGCTGGTCGTTGACGATGCGGCCGGACTGGCGTGGATCGTGAATCTCGGCTGCATCGAATTGCACCCGCATCCGGTACGGTCGGCGGACCTGGAACATCCGGACGAGATGCGCGTGGACCTCGATCCGGGACCGGGTGTGACATGGGCCGATGTGTGGCGTGTCGCGATGGAAGTTAAGGCGGCGCTCGAAGAGGCCGGGCTGCACGGCTGGCCGAAGACCAGCGGCTCACGAGGCATGCACATCAACGTCCCGATTCATCCACGCTGGAGCTTTACTGAGGTGCGCCGAGCGGCACTGGCGCTCTCGCGAGCCGTGGAGCGGCGCGTGCCGGCGATGGCGACTTCAAAGTGGTGGAAGGAGGAACGGCACGGCGTGTTCCTCGACTACAACCAGAACGCGAAGGATCGAACGACGGCATCGGCGTATTCGGTGCGGCCGGTCCCGGACGCGCGTGTCTCGGCGCCGCTCGCCTGGGAGGAAGTGCCGGAGTGCGATCCGGCCGAATTCACTGTGCTGACTATGCCTGAGCGGTTCGCGAGGATCGGCGATCCGCACGCGGGAATGGACGCCGCGGCGGGGCCGCTCGATGCGTTGCTGGAACTCGCGGCGAAAGATGAGGCGGAGGGTCTGGGCGATGCTCCGTGGCCGCCGCACTTTCGCAAGATGGAGGGCGAGAAAGCGCGCGTCGCTCCGTCGCGAGCGAAGAAGGCCTCTGCGAAGCAGCCACGGGAGAAGATGCCGCTGATCGTTGTGGCAAATTCTGCGAGCAAAGACGAGGCTCTGGCTGGGCTGGAGCGATGGAAGCAACGTCACCCTGAGCTTGCGAAGCTGCTCGCCGTCGATGATGTTCTGGTCGATTCGATGCGGGGCCGCTCTTCGACCTGGACACGCATTCGCGTTAATTTGCGCCATGTGCCGGAGCAGCTTCGACCCGCCGACGAGAAGCCTGATCCGGACGAGGCTCCAGCGGTGCGGCCACCCGGCAGGCGCGCGAAGAAAAAACCGTAACCGCTAACGGTTGTGCGGGAAGATGGCCATTAGCTCCTGCGGCGGAACGACTTCGAGCTGGGCGTACGTGCAGTCGGCAGGCTTCTTATCCTGACGCCAGCGGCGGAAGTGCGCCATGTGGCGGAACCGGCCACTCTGCATGTGTTCATACGCGACCTCGACGACCAGTTCGGGGCGCAGCGGCTGCCACGATAGATCCTTGCCCTGACTCCAGCGGCTTTGGCCGCCGGGCATGCGATGTTCTCCGTCGACACTCTGTGCATCGGAACCTGCCCAGTTCTTCCATGGATGATGATCGAGGGCGTTCTTGCGCCAGGGCTCGAGGAAAGGGATCAGCTCGCGGCGCTTTTCTGCCGTAAAGCTGGCGCAGACGCCAACATGCTGCAATACACCCTCGCCGTCGTAGAGGCCGAGCAGCAGGGATCCGACTGCGGTGCCCTGGCTGCCCTTGTACCACCGGAAGCCGGCGACGACGCAATCGCAGTCGCGCTCGTGTTTAATTTTGAGCATCACGCGTTTATCGGGCTCGTACGTTCCGGCCGTCGGCTTAGCCACGACGCCATCGAGGCCAGCTCCCTCAAAGCGGCGAAACCAGTCGAGGGCGATGTTGCGATCGCCGGTGGCAGGCGTGAGATGGATGGGCGCGGTTCCGGATCCCAGCAGCGATTCGAGATGCGCCCGGCGCTTCTCAAACGGCTCACCGCGAAGATCGGCATAGCCCTCGCAGAGAAGATCGAAGAACACTACCGACGCAGGAGTCTGCTCGGCGAGGAGCTTGACCCGCGAGGCCGCCGGATGAATGCGCAGTTGCAGCGCGTCGAAATCGAGATGGCCGTTGCGCGCAATGACAAGCTCGCCATCGAGAACGCATCGGACCGGAAGCTGCCTGCGCAGAGGATCGAGCAGCTCCGGGAAATAACGATTGAGGGTCTTCTCGTCGCGGCTCTGGATCAGGATTTCGTCGCCGTCCTTGAAGATGAGCGTGCGGAAGCCGTCCCACTTGGGTTCGAAAATCCAGTCGCCAGCGGCGGGGACTTCGTCGACGCGCTTCGCGAGCATGGGCAGGATGGGCGGTTGGACGGCGAGGTTCATGGCGTAGTCCTGAGGGTAACAAGCAGGTCAGATGCAGGCAGGCCCGCTGGCCGTTATTCCTTCGTCTTACGCTTTGGCCGCTGGACCTTCGATGAGCGGCCAGGCGGGATGTAGTGAAAACGAATCAGGTAGATGTTCTGGCCTCGACCGTGTTGGGCCACTTTAAGCAGGTCGAGTACGCCGAGAAACCCCGAGGCCCGCGCCAGTTCGGGCGTGATGTCGGGGAAGCCGATGGTCTCGATGGAGTCAATTTCGATGGCGCCTTCCTCCATGCTGTAGCGGCCGCCCACTTTCACCTGAGGCCGCATCCAGATGCGAACGCTCACGGTAATCTCCCCACGGCGGACCCCCTCGCGCAGGCGTTTGGTAAACATCATGCCGAAATTCTAAGGCCGTTACGAGGTTGGTTGGGCTTGTGTGCCGCGCAACTGCTCGTTCCATCGGTTGATGTTCACGCCCCTGAAGAGGAGCCAGAGCAGCAGTACCAATTCCGCGACGAAGCCAAGAATCTGCACGCCGGGCGAAAGATGGCTGGCAAAGGGAGGGTACAGAAAGGTGAGCCAACCCAGACCGGCCAGCATCATCGGCACGCCGATCCAGCGAGGCAGGAAGGCGGAGCGGAAGATGAGATAGCCGATAAGGAAGTCAAAGAACCCAAAGAAGACCAGGGCGATGTTGAAAGCCTGGGTGCCTGTTTTGAGAATGACGAACGCCAGAGCCTGGAGTTGCGCCGCACTGAAGGCGGATAAGGAAGGGTCGCCTCCCAGCACCAGCAGGGGTCCAAACGTGTAAAGGCCGGCGAAAACGACCTGAATGCCACAACCGGCAAGGCTGACGAACGCCGCCATCAGCGCGACGGTTGCGTTGACCGGTCGGAGCAGGTTGTAAAGGAGCACCGTAAGAGCGATGTAGACCGCGTTCGCCAGGAGGTTCACGGCGAACCCGGAGCGAAACAGAGCTTCGTGCGCGAGAAGATTGTGTGCCGTTGCCGCGGCGTCGGTGGGGACGATCAACCCCTTTACGAGAAGTCCGGCGCAAATGGCGGTCAGGAAGAAGAGCAGGTAAACCGCACCCGTCGTTCTCGGCATGGGACCGGGCGATGAGGGTCGGATCGGTTCGGTCATGGCAGAGCCTCCAGGTGTGCGAGCGGGTTCGCGATGCGTTGCAGTATCGGGGGAGGGATATCTGTAGGACGTCGGGCGGTCCGGTATATTGTGCCGGAAACGTAGAATTCCGCAATGACCCAGCAGAACCGTTCCGTTCCCGTCGATACGGTGCTCCCGCATGTGGTGTATCAGAACCTGGCGGAGGCCTTTGCGTGGCTCAAGCGGGCGTTCGGCTTTGAAGAGTACTACCGGTATGGCGGCGATCCGCCGAGCGGCGGGCAGATGTGGGCCGGCAAGACCGCGATCCAGGTGCGACAGGCGCGGGACGGGGAGCGGTCACCGCGGGATCTGGGGTTCGGAACCCAGTCGCTGACGATTTTTGTCGATGACGTGGACCGTCACTTTGCGCGGGCGAAGATCGCCGGCGCGAAGATTCTCGAAGCGCCGCATGAGACGGAGTATGGAGAATATCAGTATGCAGCCGAGGACCTGGATGGGCACCATTGGCTCTTCTCGCGGCATGCGAAGGATGTGCGGCCGGAGGACTGGGGTGCGGTGACCGCAGCGGGCGGGAAGCCTGGGATCTGAAGGTGGATTGAGGCAGGAATGAGAGACGGCGGCGCTGACGGGCAATGTCCTGATCTCTGAAACCGGCCGGCCAGGACATAACCCTCCCGGTGTCTCGTTTTTCGGAACCGCTGGCCCCTCGGCTGCGTATGATTGCCCATGAGCGCTGGAACCATGACGTGGGGCCCGGCCTGGAAGCTGGGAATGATGGGATTCCCGGGGCGTCCTGCCGATCGGTCGACCGCTCGGGGTGAGGACACCCGGCCCGGACAGTATCGGGCGCCGGGCAGCTCGGAGAACAAGGTCTCTGAGAACAAGGAACGGTGGCAGCGGCGCGAGCCGGTCGTCGTCCAGCGCATTGGGGAGAAGCCTGTGGAAGCCGAGTCTCAGGTCCTGGTGGAGCGTTGCCTGAAAGGCGACTCCTTTGCATGGACGGAGCTGGTGAAATCGCATCACAGGCGGGTGTATGGTTTGTGTTTCCGCTTTACCGGCTCGGCGACCGATGCCGAGGACCTCACCCAGGAAGTCTTCCTCAAGGTGTACGGAAATCTGACCTCGTTCGATCTCACCAGGGGGACATTCCAGACCTGGATCACAACGATGACCCGCAATCTGCTGGTGGATCATTTCCGCCGCTCGCGGGCGCAGCGTTCGACGGATTCCATGGACGCCGGCTGGGAAGGCGATGGCGATGAGATGCCCCTGCTCCAACGGCTCGCGGACAAGGGCCCCACCCAGCACGACCGGGCAGTCCAAAAGGAAATTGAGAAGATGGTGCAGGAGGCGCTGACCCGGATTTCACCGGAATTGCGGGAGGCGGTCATCCTGCGTGACCTGCAGGACATGGATTACAAGGAGATCGCCCAGGTTTTGCGGATACCCGAAGGTACCGTGAAGTCGCGGATTAGCCGGGGACGGGCGGAACTGGCTCGTTTACTGGAGCGTAATAAAGGGCAGGTGGTGTAGCGTGACGGACCAGAACCAATTCGGACCGATGCCGGGCGCTACTCCGGGGGGCGGCGGCCTCCGCTGCGAGGAATGGGAGGCGCTGCTCGCCGATGCGCTCGATGGCCTGTTGCCGGCAGGACAGACGGCCGCGTTCCAGGCGCACAGCGATACCTGCGCCAACTGCGGCGATCTGCTGGCCCATGCGGGACAGGGGCGGGAGTGGCTCGGCTATCTCCATTCCGAGCCGGAGATCCCGGCGGGATTGATCGGCAAAATCCTCGACAAAACCGTGGGGGCAGGCGGCATTCCGCTGCCGGTGATTGCTGTGGGACCCGGCGCTGGAGCCGCGGCGGTCGCGACGCCGTGGCGGCGGAGCTTCCACGAGACGCGGCTGCTGATGACGATCGCCATGGCCTTCTTTTCGATCGCGCTGACGCTGAATTTAGCTGGTGTGAAGCCAGGCAGTATCCGGCTGGCGGATTTGCGGCCCTCGCAGATCGGGAGCACATTGTCGCGGCAGTTCTACGGCGCGCGGAGCCAGGTGGTCCGCTACTACGACAATCTGCGCTTTGTGTATCAGCTGCAGTCGCGGATGCGCGAACTGCGGAGGGACGTCGAGACCCAACCCCAGCAGCAGCCGGCGACACCAAAGAAGCAGGAGCCATCGAAGCAGGGTGGCAGGAATGGGAGTGCGACTGTTGCACCGGAGCGGGGGCCGGAGCTCCGAGCTCAGATTTCGGCAACAGGCAACGGACCGCGGAAGATTGCGAATGCAGAGATCGGAGAAACCGAGGCGCGATTTTTGACAGTTATTGAAGATTCCATTTCCCTGGATCAACACGGAGCCGGGCTGGAAGAAGCGGCTGAACCTGCCGCGCAAGACAGAAGGAGCCTGGTATGAACTGTGCGAATCATCCCGAAACGGCGGCAACCGTTTTCTGCCAGAACTGCGGCAAGCCCTTGTGCGGGCAGTGCGAGCGCACGGTGCAGGGCAACGTATTCTGCGAGCCGTGCCTCGCGGCCCGCGTCGCAGGCAGCCCCGGTTCTGGCGCTCCCGGCGCGTATCCCGGCTACGGCCCCCTGCCCGCGGGCGTGCCGAATCCCGGAACAGCCACCATTCTTGGCTTCATTCCCGGCGTGGGCGCGATGTACAACGGGCAATTCATCAAAGCCATTGTCCATGTGCTGGTCTTCGTCGTGCTGGTTGGAATCAGCGAACACTACGGACTGTTCGGGATTTTTGTCGCGGTGTGGGTGCTTTACCAGGTTTTCGATGCGCACCAGACGGCGAAGGCGCGGCGCGACGGCCTTCCGCTGCCCGATCCTTTTGGCCTGAACGAGCTCGGCAATGCCTTTGGCGGACACTCAGCGCCGCGCACCTATACGCCGCCGGTCCCGCCACCCCCTGGTGCGACCGTGCCACCAAATGCACCGCCGGTTCCGGGCCAATCCACCGCAGACTGGGCAGAGCAGGTAAGACAGCAGGCCCACGAGTTCGGACGGCAGAGCGCAGAGTGGGGTGAGCAGTTGCGCCAGCGAATTGTCGCGGAATCGACGCAGACCGCACGGCCATTTCAACCGTGGGGACCAGGAACTCCCCCTCCGGGTGTCGGCTACACTCCGCCTCCGCCGCCGGGATATGGCCCTCCCCCAGGATGGACGCCGCCTCCAGGCGCGGTTCCCCCTCCCGGCGTGATGCCGCCGGGTGCGGTGCCGCCGGATCTGGAGCGCGCACGCAGGGAGCCCATTGGGGCGATCGTGCTGATCCTCCTCGGCATGCTGTTCCTCTTCAATACGCTGGGCTTTTTTAACTTCGGCTGGGTAAGCCACGGCTGGCCGCTGATCATCGTGGCTATCGCGGTATGGCTGCTGATGCGGAACTCCGGAGGGCGGCTTGGATTCGTGGCGCGGGTGGGAGCGCCGCCAGTTCCTCCGGCCGCTGGACCCATCAACCCACAGTACCCTGCGACCGGAAATCCGCAGGAACCACCGGCGGGAGGTGGGAAATGAACCAATACTTGTTTCTGCGACGGATGCGCGGCCCGATCATGCTGCTGGTCTTCGGGATCACGGCAGTCCTGGACGAGTACACGGGGATTCACTATTCGCGAAGCTGGCCGCTGTACATCATCGTGTGGGGATTGATGAAGCTGGCAGAGAACGCGATCCTCGCCCAGAATCCGCCCGACCCCGCCGCGCCATATCCGGGATATCCACCGCCCGCCGGCACAGGCTACACGGCCTATGCTGGCGGAGCGGCAGGCGGTCCGGCGAGCACGGCGATCGTTCCAATACACGAGACAACCACGCCCGACGGACTGCACGACCACATCCACGACAGCATCCACGACGAGGAGAGGAGCTAGCTATGGGAACGGCACCTCCATCCTGGACACCACGGGAAGCGCGCTGGCAGGCAAAAGCGGCGGCGCGGGCGCAACGGGATCAATGGAAAGCGCAGATGCGTGCGCAACGGGATTACTACCGTTCCTACTGGCGCGGCTGGCACAGACCATCCTTTGTGGGACCGATCATTCTGCTGACCATCGGGGTCATCGCGCTGCTGATGGAAACCGGTCGGCTGGATGCAGTCGATTTCTGGGGTTGGTACGCGCGCTGGTGGCCCATGCTGCTGATTGTGATGGGCGGGCTGCTGCTGGCCGAGCATTTTCTGGATTGGAACCGGCCTTACGGCGGCCGGCGGTCCATGGGCGGTATCGTGTGGCTGGTAATCCTCATGATTGGCCTCGGCTTTGTCTCCCGCCATGGGCATCTGATGGGACCATTCTCGTGGGACTTTTCCGACGACGACCGCGGCGACAACTTCTGGAACTGGATGGGCGCCGAGCATGACAACGACGTGCAGATCGATCAAACCCTGACCGCAGCCAAACCGGCCGTCAGCATCAGCGATCCGCAGGGCGACATTACCATCACGGCATCTACGGACGCTCAGATGCACGTGCGGGCGCACCAGATGGTGCATCGGGATTCGGATTCGGAAGCACAGAAGATCTTTGCCCAGTTAAAACCGACGGTCGACGCATCGGGCGGTGGGGCAGTGATCACCGTGCCGGAGAAGCAGGGCGCACGCGTGGACCTGACCATCGAACTGCCCCCGGCGGCCTACGCCACGGTGACCGCGGGCCATGGCGACGTGACGGCCGACGGCCTCAACGGCGGCGTGCAGGTCACGGACAATCATGGTGAAGTGAAACTCGAGGATATCGGCGGCGATGCCCAGGGACACCTCGATCATGGCGACTTTTCCGCGCACAACGTCAAGGGACGCGTGCTGGTGGATGGCCACGGCGACGACGTGACTCTGTCGGAGATCCAGGGATCGGTAACGATCAACGGTGATTTCTTTGGCGATATCCACCTGGAACAGATCGCGATGGACATTCACTATCACTCCAGCCAGACAACTCTGGATATTCCGCGGCTCCAGGGTGCGCTGACGCTCGATAAGAGCGACCTGAGCGTAAGCCAGGCCATGGGTCCGGTGCGGGTGATCGCGCGCTCCAAGGACATCGACCTGACGCAGATCGCGGGCGACGCACACATCGAGGACTCAAACGGCGACGTGAACGTAGTGGCCGCTTCTCCGCTCGGCAATTTGCAGATCACCGACCACACCGGCAACGTGATCGTGACGATGCCGGAGAACGCGAACTTCAGCGTGACCGGAAGCACCAGCGGCGACGAGGCGGTACGAACCGACTTTCCACTGAAGATGGCGACGGATGGGGGGCGGCAGACACTCGATGGCTCTGTCGGGCACGGCGGCGTGCAGCTTCAGTTAGAGACTGATCACGGGAACCTTGAACTGCGGAAGGGCGAGAACTCAACCCTGGCCCCTACCCCGCCGAGGCCGCCGGTTCCGCCGGGAGCTCCTGGTTCCGCGAAGCATTTCAAGGCGCCGGCGCCGGTGAAAACGGAAGAGCAATAGCTACGCGAAATGATCCTGAGGGACCACGCTTCGTGCCGGAAACTCAGCTGACTTTTTCGGCAGAGCCACGACCCGCAAAGAGCGGGCGAACCAGGTCCTCGATACGCGTGAGTACCTCTTCAAGAGAGAGCACGGTAGAGTCGATCACGATGGCGTCCGCCGCGGGACGCAGAGGAGAGCTGGCCCGGTTGCGATCCCGCTCATCGCGCTCCCGCAGTTGCTGCGAAACAGAGGAGTGATCGGAACCCGGCGCCTGGAGCCCTCCGGTTATTTGTTCGCGAATGCCTTTGTTCTGCTCGTAGCCTGAGGAGTGCGGTCTGTTTTTCGCGCCGGTATTCTGCTCGTAGCGGCGCTGGCTGCGCGCTTCGGGCGAAGCATCGAGAAAAACCTTTACGTCGGCGTCCGGAAAGACCACGGTCCCGATGTCCCGGCCTTCCATCACCACTCCCCCGCGGCGGCCGAGATCGCGCTGCAGGTCCACCATCCACGCACGAATGTGCGGGTGCACGCTCACCCTCGAAGCTCCCTGGGTAACGTCGGAGTCGCGAATGCGTTCGGTGACATCGGCGCCATCCAGATAGACACGGTTGGCGGATCGATCGGCTACGAGCGTGATCTCCGTGTCGCGCGCCAGCCGTTCGAGAGAAAACGGATCGTCGAAGTCCTGGTCGGACAAAATCGCTTTGAGGGCGAAAGCGCGGTACATCGCGCCCGTTTCAAGATTCAGAAGGCCAAAGTGCTGGGCGAGGTGCCGCGCCACTGTACTTTTCCCGGCGCCGGCCGGGCCGTCGATAGCGATGATGGGGCCGCGGTTCATTCGGGGTTCTCTTCCTGACTACGATTCTTGCGCGGATTTCGTTCACCCGGCGAAGAGTTTGCGCCACGAAACGGTTTTCTTAATGGCTTACTGTTCAATCCCGCGCGATTACCAGGCCGAAATGGCGGACCTCCCGGTCTCCCGGAAACTCGCCGGGGGGAAGATGGGCGGGGCGTCTCTGCGGAGCGCGGTCGGCCAGGAGAGGGCCTGGCGGCACGAGGCCTGCCCGGACCGGGCCTGGAAAAGCTGGTCTTCTTAAAATCTGGTTTGGAAAAACCCGGCTTGGAGGCTGCCTTGGCAAAACCAGACTTCTTAAAACCAGACTTCTTAAAACCAGGCTTCTTAAAACCGGGCTTGCCAAAACCCGGCTTCCTGAAATCTGGCTTCTTGAAACCGGCCTTCTTGAAACTCGGTTTGCTGAAAGGTGGTCCGCCGGGGTTGGAGCTTTCGGCAGCAGGTTTGGCGTCACCATTTCGCGGGAATCCCGTTCCGCCGGGCCTCGAGAAGCGAGGCTTCTCGCCAAATTCTCTTTTGGGGCCTTTGAATCGCGGCCCCGCTGCATTCTTGTCCCCCCAGCGCGGCTTCCCGGGTGGCCGAACATCGCGCTGCGGCCGACCTTCCGGGGATGGACGGCCAACGGGCCGGGGGCGATCGGACCACGCCTCCCGACCCGGCCTCGGAAATGGACCACCGCGAGGTGGTCGTCCGAAACTGGGCTGGCCGGAACGCTGCCACGGCTTTGCGCTGGCGCGCGCCGCGTTGTCTCGAGCCGGGCGAGCACCTGACGCCGGCCGATCTCCGGTAAACGGCTTACCCGCTGGCGGTCGCCGATCCGCGAAAGACCGCCGGCGATCAGCGGTGCCGGCTGGCGGTGGAGTGCGGCGTTGCTCACCCTTTTCAGCAGAAAAACGGGCGGGCGGCTTTCGCGCACCCGGCTGCCAGTCGCGTTGGGCGGGCTCGCGCAGCCCCCCGTCGCGGCCCCCTGTGCGTTTTTGAAAATCCCGGCGAGGCCGATCACCGAAGGGTTCCCCCTGCTGCCTGGGACGGCCCGGTGCTTCCCATTTTACGGGCCGCGGCCCTTTGCGAAACGGCGCACGAGTCGCTGTGGGCTCGGGTGCCGCCGGTTTTATAGCCGGGGTCTCCGGTTCGTCCGCGGCAACCGTTTCCGGCAGCGATCCTTCGACGAAAAGCATCGTCTTCGTACCCAACGACATCGTCCTGAACTGGCGTGCGGACATCATTCCGTGGATCACATCACGAATGCGCGAACGGGCAGTAAGCGGCGATAGAAAAATCTCCGCCTCTTCGGCCGTGGCCGCAACCGCGGTACGGAGATAGATGGAGAGCAGCGCAGAAAGCGCTGTGGTTTGCGCCGTGCTCGCGCCGGTGGCGAGTTGTGCCGGGTAACGATTCTTGAGGAGCGCCCAGCGCGCCGGCTCGCCTGTTTTGTAAGTGGGAATGGCGCGCATGGTCGTCCACAGTTCGATCAGGGCTCGTAGTACAGCAGCTTCCGTCAGTTCACGGCCGAGGTTTTCGCGAAGGTCGATCGTGGACTGCTCGCCATCGCGGTCGAGGGCTTCCCAGGTGCGGAGGACGATGGGCGTTGTGCGCCCCGGCGGCGCTGTCTTCCATTGCCGGTCGCCGCGGACCGAATAAACCCACGGCAGGACCGCTGGGGTTGTGAGGAAGTCCGGTTGCTCGGAGACGGTGCCGAGCAGGTTCAGGGGAATCGCACGGTCTGCTCGGATCAGGCGGTCAGCAAGTTCGGTGGCCTGAGCAATCGCGGCAGCGGGCGGCGTGATACTGACCGCCCCCATCGTGGCTTCGACGAACGACGGAGCCGGCGCGGGAAGCTGCGTGTGTCGCGGGAGGAACAGGCAGAGGCCCATTTCCTCGAGCCAGCCTCCGGCATCGTCGAGGGTCAGCAGCGGAGACGCGGGGTCCGGGACGGCGGTCTGATGCCACAACGCGGCGCGCGCGATTTGTAACTGTTGCTGATTCAAAAGAAGCCCGTTTCTGGCGGTGGGTTAGTGGACCGGGAGACTAGATACGCTGGAAGGCGCGTTGAATATCCTTCCACGAATATCGTAATGCAATGGGACGGCCGTGGGGGCAGCTGGTTGGATGATCGGTTTGCGCCAGCGCGTTGAGGAGCCATTCCATGCGCGCTGGATCGAGCGGCATATTGATCTTGATGGCGGCGTGACAGGCGATTGAAGCCGCGATGCGGGTGCGGGCGGTTTCGAGGT
Source organism: uncultured Acidobacteriaceae bacterium (assembly GCA_963787915.1). Classification (GTDB taxonomy): domain Bacteria; phylum Acidobacteriota; class Terriglobia; order Terriglobales; family Acidobacteriaceae; genus Palsa-343. The sequence continues at coordinate 165,336 of CAWBEP010000009.1, forward strand.
TGTCGGATTGCGCAGCGGCTCCGGGCTGTTCGAGCACCTCGTGGATCATCCGCTCCAGCTCATGTCCTGCGAGGCCGGCGGGCGCAGCTTTGATAGCAATGGTGTGGGGACCGAATGGCTCGGCTTCGCAGCCGTTGCGCTCCAGTTCCTCAGCCAGCGTTGAGAAAAGCACCATCTGCTGGGGCAGCAGGTCGATGAGCATGGGCATAAGAAGGCGCTGCCGCTCCACGCGCTCCGTCTGCCGCTCCCGCAGCAACTTTTCAAAGAGGACACGCTCGTGGGCGACGTGCTGATCGATGATCCACAGGCCTTCGTCGTTGGTGGCGAGGATGAACGACTCGCGAAGCTGGCCGAGCGGCTTAAGCGACGCGAGGGAATGGAGGGAAGCCGCGGGTTCGCCGCCGTCCGGAAGAGGCGGCGCAGAACAGGCGTGACCGTTGGTCGAGGGGGCGATCGGGGAAACAGAAAAAGGTGCTTCTACTGCTCCTTCGTCTCGCTCCAGGTCAGGCTGGGATGACAATCCGAAGGGGAGAGGTACCTCCTCGGGCGGCATTTCGGGCGGAGCGAGCGCGAAAGGAGCAACGTCCTCCTCCTCGCGCGGTTCCTCCGAGCCAGGAATGGCGAAGATGGGTTGGGCTTCGGTGTCTGGAACGAGCGACGACGAAGCGCGCGGCGTATCCGTGAGCGCCGACAGAAAGCTGGCAGTGGGGCGCGCCTTCATCAGCGTCACCCGGATGCTTTCGCGCACAAAGTCGTGCACGACCGATTGCTGTCGGAAGCGGACTTCGGTCTTGGCGGGATGGACGTTCACGTCCACTTCGTGGGGCGGCATTTCGAGGAAGAGCAGGACGACCGGAAAGGAAGTGGGCGGAATGATGTTCCGATAGGCCTCGACGATGGCGTGGATGATAAGCCGGTCCCGGATGAGGCGCTGGTTGACGAAGACGTAGATCGAATTGCGATTGAGTTTTTGCAGGGCGGGGCGCGAAATGAAGCCGCTCATGCGGAGGAAGCCGGGATCGGGTGGCGTGTAGTCCGGATCGCGGCGCCAGGGCGGCGGTTCGGGAATCCCGCTGTGGTCGAAACGGCGCTCGGCGGCTATGGGCAGGAGCTGGTCGAGGGTGTCGCGGCCGAAAATCTGGTAGATGCGTTCGGAAGCTTCGCGGACGGGCGGCGCTATGAGCAGGGCGTGCGTCGCGGAGTGGAGCTCGAAGTGAATTTCAGGATGCGCGAGTGCGTAGTGGGTCACTAATGCTGTTACATGAGCCAGCTCGGTCGTTTCGGCGCGCAGAAATTTCCGGCGGGCGGGCGTGTTGAAGAACAGGTCACGCACGGCGATGGTGGTGCCTGGCGGCCCGCCGTAGTCTTCCACCGCAAGGATCTTTCCGCCGGCAATTTCAAGCCGGGTCCCGGTCGAGTCGTCAGCCGGGCGCGTCAGCAATTCGAGACGCGCGATCGAGGCGATTGATGGCAGGGCCTCGCCGCGGAAGCCGAGAGTCGCGATGGACAGGAGGTCGTCGGAGGAGCGGATCTTCGATGTCGCGTGGCGTTCGAAGGCCAGCAGCGCGTCGTCGCGCACCATGCCGCACCCATCGTCCGCGATGCGGATGAGCCGGCGTCCGCCCGCATCGATCTCAATGCGGATGCGCGTCGCGCCGGCATCGAGTGAATTTTCAAGCAGTTCCTTGACAACGGAGGCGGGGCGGTCCACGACCTCGCCTGCGGCGATCTGATTGGCAACCTGGTCGGAGAGAACGCGGATGCGGCCCATACTGGGTCAAGGATATGCGCATTAACGGTGTGGAGAAGTGGTTCAGTCGAGCCACAGATGCAGAATGGCAATGCGATTGCGCCCCCTTCCCTGAACGTTGAGCGGCCTTTGGCCGATAGGACGTTGTACGGCTCGCAGAACGCGGGGCGAGCCGCTCCGGCAGCGATCATGGAAGTCGATCGAGTTTCGCGGATGGGTGGGCTGGGAGGCGATGGAGCACCGTCGTGGACGCGGGACAAGATGCAGAGACGCAGGTACGTCGAAGAAGTTCCGTCAGAAGATGAGCAGGAAGAGGCTGTTCAGGCGGTCGAGACGGATGAAGATCGCAACGGGTTACTGGATCTGATGGCGTGATCTAAAGCGCCCCGAGGATGGCATCGGCGATGCGGGCGGCTTCCACCGCCGGTCGAACGTCATGAACGCGGACGATCGATGCGCCCGCCAGGATTGCGGCCGTGGTCGCAGCGAGAGTGGCATTGCCACGCTCCCCGACTTGAACATCCGGTGAACCATGCGAAACCAGTGTTTGCGCCAGCGTTCTTCCCAGAAAAGACTTCCTCGAGACGCCTGCCAGCAGCGGCTGGCCGAGGGCCAGCAGTTCATGCTGATAAGCCAGCAGTGGGTAGTTGCTGTCGAAGGCCTTGCCGAAGCCGTAGCCCGGATCGAGCACGATGCGACTGCGCTGAACGCCGGCAGCGACCGCGGAATCGAGCGCCTGCGCAAGCCCGGATTGCACAAGCGGGACAACCTCATCGTTTGCAAGGTGGGGCAGCGTGCCCCATTCATCGGGGCGTCCGCGCGTGTGCATCAGGATCACGCCGCAGCGCAGTTCCGCGCAAACGCCCGCCATGGCATGCTCCCACGCAAAGGCAGAGACGGCGTTGACGATTTCGGTGCCCGCAGCCACAGCGGCGCTGGCGGTTTCCGCCCGATATGTATCGATCGACAGCACGGAGATAGGCCGCTCGCGAAGCACGGCTTCGATCACGGGAAGAACACGGTCCTGTTCCTGGAGAGTCGAAATGGGCTCGCGAGTGCCGGGCCTGGTTGACTCACCCCCAATATCGATCAAGTCCGCACCCTGATCGAGCATCGAAAGTGCCTGCTCGACAGCAGCATTCGTATCGAAAAACAAGCCGCCATCTGAAAACGAATCGGGCGTCACGTTCAAGACGCCCATCACCCGGGTGTGTTCGCCTAGAGCGAAACTGCGCGTGCGGAGCTCCCATCTGCAGCTGGGCCGACGGACGAAAGGCATACAGAAAGCCTACAGCGCGGGTACAGAAATTCAGGGTTTAGGGATTAGAGTTTAGAAAACAGCAAGAAGCAGCCGGGAGATAGATTTTCGAGAAATGAGACGGTCGGCGGAGGAGCAGTTTGTGATGAATTGGTCTGCGGAAATGCGGTTCGCGCGATCCTTCGCGGCATTCGCAGTGGCCATCCTGCTGCTGGCGGGCGCCACTGATGCGGCCGCAAAGAAGCACAAAGCTGCAACGGCTCCGCATCGAGCGGCTTCGCTGGATGCGGAAATCAGGCAGATTCTCGCAGACCCGGCGATCGCACGCGCTCACTGGGGCATTTCAGTGGTGACGCCGGAGGGCAAACCGGTCTACGCGCTCAATGACGCCCAGTTCTTCCAGCCGGCATCGAACGCCAAACTTTTCACGACAGCCGCCGCCCTGGCCTTACTCCCCGCCAATGCGACGTGGACGACAACCGCCGTGACTTCGGGGACGATCGACGCCAACGGGACCCTTACCGGCGACATCCGCTTGCTGGGTGCTGGCGATCCAACCATGTCGGGGCGGTTATACCCGTGGACTGGAAAAACGGCGCGGCCGAATCCGCCGCTGGCGGCCCTCGAAAGCATGGCCGATCAGATTGTCGTGGATGGCGTCAGGACCGTGGCGGGTGATGTGATCGGCGACGACTCCTGGTTCCTGTTTGAACGATATGGCGGGAGCTGGGCCTGGGACGATCTGCAATGGGAGTACGGCGCGCCTGTTTCCGCCCTGACGGTCAACGACAACGTTGTGTTTCTCAATGTCACGCCCGGTCCGGCCCTGGTGGCGAACGCGACTGCGCCGGGAGGAAGCGACGGCGATACTGCTGCAGCCGCAGCGCCACCAATGGTGGCGTGGAATCCCGACGTTCCCTACTACAAGCTCGAGAATTCGCTGACGCTGGCGGCGCCTGGAACCCCGGCGCATTCCGGCATCGATCGCGCGCCCGGCAGTTTAGCGATTCGGCTGTATGGATCGGTGAGTGCGAGTGGGATGCACGAGGCGCTGGCGATCGAGGATCCGGCGGAATTTGCGGCCACCGCGCTGCGGCAGATGCTGCTGGCGCGCGGGGTGAACGTGACGGGAACGGCGCGGGCATGGCATCGGCTGCCGGTCGATACCGAGGACTATCGTGCGGAGGTGAGTCAGCCGGTGGTGTTGCACCCGCTGACCCTCGAAACGATTCAGCCTCCTGTGACTGGGCTGAAGGTGCTGGCCATGCATTTGTCCCCGACGCTGGTGGAAGACGTGACAGTGACCAACAAGGTGAGCCAGAATCTGCACGCTGAACTCTATCAGCGGCTGCTGGGGCGGCTCGAGGGTGATGACGGATCGATTGCTCAGGGAGCACGCGTGGTGCGGCAGTTCCTCGTGAATGCTGGCGTCGATCCGGGCGATTTTTTGTTTTACGACGGGTCGGGACTGTCCCTTGCCGATTTGATTACGCCCCGTGCGGCAACGACCCTGCTGGCGTACGCGTCGCGGCAGCCCTGGAGCCAGGCGTTCAAATCGTCTTTGCCGATCGGCGGCGTGGATGGATCACTCGAAGGCCGGTTTACCGGAACGCTGAAGGGCAGGCTGTACGCGAAGACAGGAACGCTGTCCGAGGTGAACGCGCTTAGCGGATACCTGATCGCAGCCAGCGGCAAGACGATGGTGTTCTCGGTGATCTGCAATGATCGAGTACCGGCGGGCGATGCGGCGCGGACAGCGCTGGACAAGATTGTGGAGCTGATCGCCGCCGACAACTAGCTGATCGAGAGAATTCAGGGTTAGAGTTCAGAAAGCAATGCGAAAGCAAACGAGTCGATGGATCGGTCCGGGGGCGGTGCTGGCGTTCGCGTTCCTGGCGGGATGTGGCCCGTCGCTGGGGCCGTCCAAGCCGGTGAATGAGCTGTCTGCGCAGGAAGAGCGCGGGCGCGGCGTATATCAACAGCTCTGCGCGAGCTGTCACTATGCGAACCAGTCCGGCGATCTGCACGGGCCGAGTTTGTTCGGGATGTATCGAAAAAAATATCTGCCCAGCGGCGCCCCGGCGAATGACGAACGTGTGACGCCGGTGATCCTGCGCGGGCGCAACATGATGCCCGGTTCTGCGAACAACCTGAACGATCAGCAGCTCGCCGATCTGCTGGCTTACCTGCACACCCTATGAGCGATGACCACGCACCAGGCGAAGCGCGGCTGCTGCCGGGCATGGCCGCGATCGGAGCGTGGATGTTTCTGCTCTGCGTAATTGGGCTCATCGGGGTGACGACCCATAAGCTGCCGCTGGTGGTTGTGATCATTTGCGCGGCCTTCGCTGCTGCGGCCCAGGGGTTGCTGCGGCTGCAGCGCTGGGGATGGGCTCTGACGCTGGGAGCCGTGTTTCTGTCAGCGATGTATGGAATGTGGGTGGTGGTGAAGTGGCACCAGATCGCCGAGAGTGTGATGGTCGTGCTGAACCTGGTGTTCTTCCTGTACCTGGTGCGGCCCGAGGTGCGGGCCAGGCTGCGCTAGTTCAGGGCACAAAGCAACAGGGCACAGCTCAAGCCAGGATGAGAGTGATCGACTTAGACGCAGCGGTACAGAAGCAACAGGGCAACGGGATTCTCCTTAAGCCGCCGGCGGGAATGTCACGCCGGTCAGCTGCTCCGAAAGATCCCACAACTTACCTGCCATGACCTCGTCGTACGCCTGAGCTTCAGCGCGCACTTCAACGGGATAGCCACGCATCTCGCGGAAGCCGTCGGGACCGTAGAAGTGTCCATCCTGAGCATCGGGTGAGGTGGCTCCGTAGAGTGTGGGCAGCGCCCCTTTAGCATCGGACTGAGCGATGAGCGCGATGAAGAGCGGAATGATTTTGGCCTCGACGCCTCCGCCGGAACCGGGTCCGGCGGCGAACAAATTCGTATTGGAAACACCTGGATGGACGACAATACTGCCGGCCGCCGCGTGGGCGCGCTCCAGACGCCGTTGCAGCTCAAATCCAAAGAGTAGATTCGCAAGCTTGGTGCGGCGATACGCTGGCCAGGGTTTATAGTCGCGCTCCCAGTTCAAATTGGCGAAGTCCATTGTGGCGCCGCGATGCGCGATGGAACTGACGCTGACGATGCGGGTAGCCGCCCCGGACGAAGCCTTGAGAAGCGACGGCAGCAGAAGCCCGGTAAGAGCAAAGTGGCCGAAGTGGTTCGTGCCGAGCTGCAGCTCGAAGCCGTCGCGCGTCAGACGGCGCTCCGGGATCGCCATGATGCCCGCGTTGTTGATGAGCAGGTCGAGGCTCCGGTTGGTGGCAAGGAAGGTCTTCGCGGCGCTGCGAACGGAGTCCAGACTCGCGAGGTCGAGGATCGCAATCTCCAGCTGCGCGCCTGGAACCGCGGCTAGAATGCGCTGTCGGGCGGCCTCCGCCCTGGCCTGATCGCGGCATGCCAGAACGACGGCGGCTCCAGCGCGCGCCAATTCGAGCGCAGCGTGGTAGCCGATGCCGCTGTTGGCGCCGGTGATGTACGCAAGCTTGCCGTTCTGGGCAGGAATATTGGCAACGGTCCAGTGACTCATTGTTTTTCGCCTTTTGTCGGAGCGCCTGTTGGATGCGGATCACACGGTCTGCGGCTCAGGCGCTTTGATCCTGGGAATCGCCCAGGGTCACCCGCACCGTCATCCTGCGGCGTCCGCGGAAGAAGGTGACGGTCACCGTATCGCCGGGCTGATGCCCATTCATGATCTCGGAGATATCCTGGGAGTTGGTGATCTCCTGGCCGTCGATCGCGACGATCAGATCGCCCCCGATGGAGATTTGCTGGTTACCAAGATACGCCACCTGATTGCCGCCGTGCAGACCGGCACGCTCGGCCGCTCCACCCTGGATGGTGCTCTCGATCAGCACACCATATTGCGCGGGCAAACCCATCTGCTCGGCGAGATCGGGACCGATGGGCAGCGTGCGGATGCCGAGTGAAGGACGGCGTGCGTGACCGTATTTCTGGAAGTCATTGAGAACGGCTTTCGCCGTGTCGATAGGGATCGCGAAGCCGATGCCGGCATTTTGTTCCGCGCCGTTCTGGGCAATCATGGAATTGATCCCGATGACTTCACCCTGCGAGTTAAGCAGCGGGCCGCCGGAATTGCCTGGGTTGATCGCGGCGTCTGTCTGGATCGCGTTTTCAATGGGCGCGCCGCCCTCCGCGCCCTTGACCGAGCGGATGGCGCTGATGATGCCGACCGTCATCGTTCCGGACAGCCCGAAGGGATTACCGATCGCGTAGACCTGCTGGCCTACCTGCAGATCGCGCGACGACGCAAGCACAGCGGGGACCAGGTTGGGCGCGCTGATTTGCAGCAGCGCCAGATCGTGCAGGCGGTCGCGGCCGATAATCTGCGCCGTGTAACGGTGCTTGTCGTGGGTCTGCACCTCGACGTTGCGCGCATTCGCAACCACGTGAAAATTGGTCAGGATGTGCCCCTGCTTGTCGAGGATGAAGCCTGACCCCTGATCTGTTTGGGGCACGAGGCCGTAGAAGAAATCGAGGGTGACAGTACCGGCGGTGATGTTCACGACGGAGGGAACCACCCGCTTGTACACCGAGATGTTGTTCATCTCGGTTGGCGTGTACTCGGGCGCAGCGTGGGCCTCGGTCAGGTTGAGAGAGGGGACATGCCCCCCGGAGCCGGCGATGGGGTGGACTTCAAAGTGGGTGGTGAAATACCAGAATCCTCCAGCGAGGATGAGAACCAGAATCAGTCTGCGAAAAGTCATAGTCGTGGTTTTCGTGCGTCGAACCGGCCCGGTATGCGTACCGCCCTGTCACACGAGACGAGCCGAAGGGCGTGGAGGCACACAGCCGGCCTCACTTCATTGTATCGACTCAAACACGGGAGGCGGTTCGGAGTTCCGCGGCCTGAACCTCCTCTTGTAGCGGATCCGGTGCACCCGGCAGATCCCGCGTCGCTGCGCTTTTCACGGTGCCGGCTGCGGGCTCCGACGCCCCCCAATCACCTCGAGTTCCGTGGCGACGCGCTCTGCCTGCGCGCGGGTGGCATTGCGGGCACCGGAGTTGTCGATGACAAAGTCGCTGCGCGCAATTTTCACGGAGTCGGGCAACTGCGCTGCGAGGCGCAGGCGAGCATCCCTTTCAGCAACAGCGCCCGCTTCAGGAGTCGCATCCCTCGGAAGAATACGCGCGAGGAAACGCTCGATCTTCAGGTCGTCGGGCGCGGTGACCAGAATGACGCGATCGAAACGCTGACGCCATTGCGGCACAGTACCCCACGCCTCCGCCTCAAAGATAAGAGCGGATTCAACCACGGCCACACCGCGCGGATCGCGCGCGAAAATCTCGCTCATGCGGCGTTCCTGCTCGGCGACAACCGGAGGATGCACGATGCGATTGAGCTCGATCAGGCGGCCCTCGCCAAAGGCCAGCGCAGCCAGGCGCGGCCGATCGAGCGAGCCATCTGCGCGCAGGACCGAGGGCCCAAAAGTGTCGACTATCTGATCGAAGACAGAGTGACCGGGTTGCATCAACTCCCGCCCGATGGCGTCAGCTTCGAGCACGAAAAATCCGCGCTCGCGAAAGATCGCCGCAACCGTGGTTTTCCCGCTACCGAGGCTGCCCGTCAGGCCGACTCGCAACATGCGTCTCCGATCCGTACACGCGCAGAAGATTGTGCGCACAATCTCCGATGTGATTGTAAGGGGCGCGCAGGGAGATGACGGCGTGTCGAGCCGCAGGCCCCTCAATGCCGGTGCAGCAAAGGATGGATAAATATCCAGGCAAAGCCAATGGCGACGAGCATGGCTAGAAAGATCAGAGCCAGCATTAGTCCCCAGGAGGGCCCTGGGTGCTCGGGCCGCCCATTTTCCTGCACCCGTGGCGCCTGGGGTACGCGCTCTTTCGTGGGATCCATGGCTGCGTTTAGTGTACGGTTTTCGGTTACTGCGGTGGGATTGCCTTCGGCGCGAACGCCATGCGGCGCCGAGCAGCCCCGCTGAGAAACCGATTAGCAACACAATTTCGCCGAATCGGTGTCTAAATGGAGCAGAAGTGCCGATAGAGGTCTACGGCCGGATGTGACGACCGGAAGGCCAGCAAGGAGACGACCATGGCGAGCGAATGCAGGATCGAGAAATTCCCGGTGGCGGAACTCGCCGGTCTGCGCACCGAATTGCTCCAGTCCGGTATGGACTCCTGGCAGGCCGCAGAGGTCGTTACACTGTTCCTCACCGGTCGTGGCTATGGGGCCGACCAGGCCCTCGTCCGTGAAGCGGTGGTGCGGCTGGAAGCGGCCGCCTGCACGTTCGAGTGCATGCAGCGGGAGCTGGAAAGCGTCGCATACGTGATGTGAATCGTCCGTAAAAAAACGTTTTATCTAAAGCTTTTTCCGCGCAATCCCTGAATCTCTTGCCCACTGCCACGCGTCGAATCGTGCAGAGGGTGGTTTTACCGTCTCATCAATTGTGTGCCTGATCGGATCGGCTCCTTGCGCGGCTCGCGCTTCAGAAGCAGCTTCGGTCGCATTCTTTGGTTGAAACGGATTGGGTTACGTTCTTACAGGCCTTCGCTCGAAGACCTTGGTCGTGATCTATGGGGCGGAACCACGTGGTATTCCGCTGGCGCGCTTGCGCTGATTCGCTGACATTCTGATCCAGTTCGAGGCAGCCAGTCTTCCGAATGACTGGTGCGTTCGCAGAGCCTCGTTCGAAGATGGGTGTCCGTGAAGAAGCCCGGCGTAACGGCAGAATCGTCTGCAAAAGGAGTTACTCATGCGTTTCACATCTTTGAAGAGTCTTTCGTTCGGACTGGCCCTTGCCTCGTTCGCGTCGCTGGCATCGGCCCAGTCTCTGGTGGGTGCAACGGCGAAGCTCGATCAGCCGCTCGATTCAAAGAGCGCCGCCATCGGGCAGTTGGTCACTGCGAAGCTGAATGGAACCGTGAAGACGGACAGCGGCCTTAAATTGCCGAAAGGAACCGAGCTGGTTGGCAAGGTTGCTGAAGTAAAGACCGCGGAGAATGGCGGTCCGGTGAGCGTCAGCCTCGTGTTCACTTCGGCGAAACTGCCGGAGGGTAAAGAAGTTCCCGTGAAAGCCACGCTGCTGGCGGCTTATCCGGAATCTGCGGGTGACGGTGCAGGTTATGGAACCGACACGTTTGGGCCGGCGCCCGAGCGGGTTGGGGGCGACAGTGCTTTCGATCAGCAGGCTGGAGCGCTGAGAAACGTTGCTATGAACAGCGCGGTGAAAAACGTCAACTCGGGAACCTTCGTCAGCACCGATGGACCGTTCCGGCTGGCCGCGGGAACGTATCTTCAGGTCGGTATTGCTCCCGCCGGGGGCGCCAGCGCGACCAGCGCAGCGGAGTAAGCGGAACAACGCTGCCACCCTCTGAAAAGTAAAAGGCCGTCCCTCGGGACGGCCTTTTTTGAGCGCTGGATGGAGCCGCACGCTGCACGCTCAGACCTGCATCACTTCGGCTTCCTTCTTTTTGGCCATCTCTTCCATCTTTTTGATTTCCTCGTCGGTGAGTTTCTGAATTTCGTCGAGCGAGCGTTTCTCTTCGTCCTCAGAAATTTTCTTGTCCTTCGCGGCTTTCTTGATGAGGTCGTTGCCGTCGCGGCGGATGTTGCGCACGGCGGTCCGATGATCCTCCAGAACTCGATGCAGGTGCTTGACCACTTCGCGGCGGCGATCTTCCGTCATTGGCGGCACGGGGATACGGACCACCTTGCCGTCATTGTTGGGATTGAACCCCAGGTCGGAGACCCGAAGCGCCTTTTCGATTTCGACGATGAGGCTGACATCCCATGGCTGCACCACGATGAGATTGGCGTCGGGCGTCGTGATCTGCCCAACCTGGCTGAGCGGCGTTGGCGTCCCATAGTAGTCGACTTTGACCTGATCGAGCATGTGAATCGAGGCGCGGCCGGTGCGAATGGAGCCAAGATTGGTCTGAAAATCGGCGACAGCTTTATCCATACGCGTGCGGAGCTGGGCGTAATCGGTCTTGAGTGCGGGAATGCCCGCCATGATGGATGGTGCCATGGTAATAGTCCTTCTGAAAAAACGATCTCAAAACAGGTATTGTACGCGGGTCGAGGGGTTCGAACACCAGGCGTCTGCATAACGCGCGGCGGCGCCGACATGCGTAAGCGCGCTTGGAATATGCGGGTATTTCGGCGGAGCCGTCAGGGCGGCTCCGCATATTTGCCTGGACGACGGCGACGATCCTGCAGGCGCCTATGCCCGGGTCGCTTCGAAGAGGAACCAGATTCGCCGCTGCGTCTGGTCGATCCAGTTTTCGAGCAGGCTGGCCGTGGCCACATCGCCGGCGTCGTCGCAGAGGTCGTGCACAGACTTCATGCTCAGCACCAGGGCCTTCTCGTCTTCGCGCAGCTCGCTCAGCATATCGGGGGCTGTGACGTAATCGGCGTCGTTGTCGGCAACGCGCTGGAGGCGCGCGATTTGGCCGATCGACCGGATGGTGGTTCCGCCGATCTTGCGCACGCGCTCGGCAATGTCGTCGGTCATGGCGAAGATCTGATCGCCGTGATCGTCGAGAAGCAGGTGGTAATCGCGGAAATGCGGCCCGCTCATGTGCCAGTGAAAGTTCTTGGTCTTGAGATAGAGCGCGAAAGTGTCGGCGAGCAGAGCGTTGAGGGCTCCCGTCAGGTCCTTCACGGCTTCAGGAGCGAGATCGGAAGGGGTGTGAAGCGGAGACTTCTGGCGTTCCACGAGTTCTTTCGTTGTAGCCATGTGCGGAATTCCTTTCGGAAATAGGATTCACGGCAAGGCGAAACGTTGCGGAAGAGTCAGATTTTCATCTTGTACGGGGTGGGGAGATATTGGGACGGAGCTTGTCCGGCCACCTGCGCATTACATGATCCGGATGGCCGTTGGCGGTGGCGAAGAAGCGGCCTGCGAGTCGCTTTGCTCGTGCGCGTGATACGACGATCGCACCAGCGGCCCGGATTCCACGTGGCGGAAGCCCATGGCCAGCGCCTCGCGCTTCATAAAGGCGAACTCGTCGGGCGTGTAGTAGCGGGCAATCGGCAGATGATCCTTCGACGGGCGCAGATACTGGCCAATGGTGAGGACGTTCACCCCGACCGACGCAAGGTCGCGATAAACCTGCAGCAACTCATCCATTTCCTCGCCGAGCCCGACCATGACGCCCGATTTTGTAACCGTGGCTGGGTTAATTTCCTTCGCGAACTGCAGGAGGCGCAGCGTGCGCTCGTAACGGGACCCGGAGCGCACCGCGCGATAGAGCCGCGGAACGGATTCCGTATTGTGGTCGAGGATCTCAGGCCGCGCTTCGACGACCATGCGGATCGCTTCCTCGTTTCCCTGGAAGTCGGGAATGAGGACTTCGACCTGGCAGCCGGGTGCCTGGCGGCGAATTTCGTCAATCACCATGACGAAGGAGCGGGCTCCGCCGAGAACGTCATCGTCGCGATTGACGCTGGTGATCACGGCGAACTTCAGCCCCAGGGCGGCTACGGCTTCGGCGACCCGTCGCGGCTCGTCGAAGTCGATTGGCTCGGGGCGGCCTTTAGGCACGGCGCAGAATCCGCAGCGGCGCGTGCAGGTGTTGCCCAGCATCATAAAAGTCGCCGTGCGATGGTGCCAGCACTCGCCGATGTTGGGACACTGCGCGGATTCGCAAACGGTGTGCAGGTTCAGCGAGCGGGCCAGCTTCTTAAGGTCGTGGTAGTTCTCGCCCATCGGAGCGCGGGCGCGCAGCCATGCCGGCTTGGCCACCGGCCGGCGCGGCGCGAGGTCGATCTGGACGAGCAAAGGGACTGCGGGCGAAGAACCAGCCATCTTGCTTATTCTAGCGAAAGGCCAGTTTTTCAGGCCGACTCAGGCAGCCGCGTTTTGTGCTTCACGCACGAACGAGCCGACCGGATGCTCGATGGTTTCGCGGGCGATGGTCGGCACGCTCACGCCGCGGCGATACATCAGGTACGCGGCAATCGCGCCGGCGCCGACAATGCTCCAGAAAATGACGTTTCTCATGGCTATCCTCTAATAACTTGGATGCTCGGGCGCCGCATCTCATCGCAGGGAAAGCAAAGGAGAAATCGGTGGCGGACTCAAACGTAAAGGGAAAACAGGAGAGTGCGACGGTCCTCGTCGCGTATGTCACGGTGCATCTTGCGTCCGGCGAGGCCTTCGAGCTTCTGCCCTTCGAGGATCCGGAGGACGTGAAGAACAAGGTGAGTGAACTGCTGGCGGACTGGGCCAGGTCTGGTTTCCTGATCCGGGGCAGCCAAATCATCCCGTGGCAGCAGGTGCAGCGGATCGAGGCCACGAAGGTCGAGGAATTGTCGCGGGGCGAATCAAAGCAACGTCAGGAGGAGTGGGTGAGCCGGGAGACGGCGCGTTTGCAGCAGAGTTTCTGGATGACAAAAAAGGCTGCCGAAAAGAAGGATGAGGGCGAAGACAAGGGAGATCAGCCGCGGGCGGCGGCCTAGACCTCAACGGTCTGATCTCGTCAGTCTGGGATCTCATCAGTCGGGGACGGTCGCCGGATGGCTCCAGGCCGGACGTCCGTCCTTCGATGCGCGGACGGCAATATAGACGCCTGAAACGATGATCAATACTGCACCGATCACCGTGAACAGATCGGGTTTTTGCCGCCAGACCAGATATGAGACCAGCGCGCCCGTGACCAGCTGCGTGTAGTGAAACTGCGAGACGTTGGCGGCCGTGGTGTGCTTGATCGCAAGGAAGAAGCAAAGGCTTCCGACGGCGCACAGCAATCCCATGGCCACCAGCAGTGCGGCGACACGGCCGGTTAGAGGCGCGGCGTGGATCAGCATCATCCCGAATCCAACCATCGCCATCGCCATGCCGGAGAAAAACGTCAGGCTCTCCGGTCTCTCCGTTTGCGTCAAGACTCGCGACCACACCATGTTCACCGAAAAGCAGGCGACGCAGACCACGCAGGCGGCGTACCCGACCCAGTCGGCGTGGCGAAGACCACTCCAGGGATGGACGGCGATCACCACTCCGGCAAAGCCGGCGACGATGGCGAGAATCTTTTGCCAGGGCATGCGTTCGCGGAGGAAGAGCGATGAGAGCAGCGCGACCGTGATGGGTGCGAGAAAAATGAGGATATAGAAGAGGGTCAGCGTGAGGTGGCGTAGCGCGATCACAACACAGAAATTGTTGCCGAGGTCGAGGGCAGAGCGCAGCAACTGCGGGCGGAACTGATGCGGCAGGAGTGCGCGGAGTTCACGGCGCATCAGGCCTCGAACAAACATGAAAAACGCCATGAAGAAGCCGAGGAAGGCAAGAATCTCGTACGAAGGCAAGTGGGACTGGTTGACCAGTTTGATCGCCGTGTCCGTGAGAACCCAGAGGGTGAAGGCGGCGATGGCAAGCCCGATCGCTTCAAGGTCGGTGGGGGGAGGATTCATGAGGGAGACGGTGCTGACTGAATTGAGCCCTTCGGCACGTATCTTCGCCCAACAATCTCGTATTTCCCCGACAGCACTCGCGCAATCGCCTCCGCGTACGCGATGTGTTCCTGCTCGAGGATGCGCGCAGCCAGAGTGTGGGGATCGTCCGCCCCAGGAACAGGAACAGCGCGCTGCAGGACGATCGCGCCGTGGTCGAGCTGCTCATCGACAAAATGCACAGTACAGCCGCTGACCTGGACCCCGTATTCGAAAGCCTGCGTCTGCGCATCCAGTCCGGGAAACGCCGGGAGCAGCGAAGGATGAATATTCAGGATGCGCTGCGGGAAGGCCTGGATAAATCCCGGCGAAAGCAGCCGCATGTAGCCGGCGAGGCAAACCAGGTCGACGGCATGGTCCCCCAGGCATTCCATGATTTCCTGGTCGTGTTCGGCGCGTTTGCGTCCGCGGGCTTCGATGGCGACAGCGTTCAGGCCGCGGGCGCGGGCCGCGGCAAGTCCAGGGGCCTCGGCCATGTTCGAGATGACAACGGCGATCTCAGCTCCGGGGATTTTCCCCGCGTCAATCGCGTCGGCAATGGCAAGGAAGTTCGAGCCGCGTCCGGAGAGGAGTATGCCGAGCTTGTGCATCACACATACACGACTTTGTGTTCGCCTTTGACGATGCGGCCAATCACGTAGCTCTTTTCGCCGGCGCGATCGAGCATCGATTTGCAGCGTTTGAAGCGCTCGGCCGGAATGGCGGCGATGAGGCCGATGCCCATATTGAACGTCCGGAGCATTTCGTCCTGCTCGATCTTGCCGAGCTGCTGAAGGTGTTCGAAGATGGGCAGGACCGGCCAGCTGCCAACCTCGACCTGGGCCGATACGTTCTTCGGCAGGATGCGCGGAAGATTCTCCGTGATGCCCCCGCCGGTAATGTGCGCCATGCCGCTTGTGTAATCGGCCGCGGTGAGTTTCCTGATGAGTCCCAGGTAGCTGCGGTGAGTTTTCATCATCGCCGCACCGGCTTTTTCTTTGAGCGCGTTCACATATTGCTCGGGCTTATATTTCGCCACCTCGAAGAAAAGTCTGCGAGCGAGCGAATACCCATTCGTGTGCAAGCCCGTCGAAGGAAATCCGAGAAGTACATCGCCCGGACGGATTTTCGCGCCCGTGATCAGCTTCGCCCGCTCCACAACCCCAACGATGAACCCCGCCAGATCGTATTCCCCATCTGCGTAGAACCCCGGCATCTGCGCGGTTTCGCCGCCGATCAGCGCGCAGCCGTTCGCGCGGCACGCATCCGAAAGCCCGGACACCACCTTCTCTGCAATCTCGCCGTCGAGACGGCCCGTCGCGAGGTAGTCGAGAAAGAAGAGCGGGGCCGCGCCCTGCACCGCGATGTCGTTGACGCAATGGTTCACCAGGTCCGCGCCGACCGTGTGGTGCACCCCCAACTGGAAGGCCAGCTTCAGCTTCGTGCCAACCCCATCGGCGCTCGAGACAAGCACCGGCTCCTGATATTTGCCGTCGAGACGGAAGAGACCGCCAAAGCCGCCTATTTCGCCAAGGACGTTACGGGTAAAGGTCCGTTGGGCGAGGTACTTGATGCGCTGCTTGGTGCGATTGGCGGCGGAAATGTCCACGCCGGCGTCCGCATAGGTCGCCGCGGATGCGGCGGCTTTTCGCTGCGTTGAGGCGCTGGAATCAGGTGTGGGCATTGCCGAAGCGATTTTCCGTACGATTTCTGAGACAGCCAGTGTACGCGTGGGTTGGCTGTGCGTGGGAGGGAGAATCAACACCGTTCAGGGAAATGCCCATCCTGTCAGGGGTGCAGGACGGGCATTCGAGGGTTGGCGTTCCTATGCCGCTGCCGTGCCCAGCGCCGCTTTTGCCTGTCCCACCAGCGCCGTGAACGCCGCTGCGTCATGGACGGCGATATCGGCCAGCACTTTGCGGTCGAGCTCAACCCCAGCCTTCTTCAGGCCGTTGATCA
Organism: uncultured Acidobacteriaceae bacterium; assembly: GCA_963787915.1. Lineage (GTDB taxonomy): Bacteria > Acidobacteriota > Terriglobia > Terriglobales > Acidobacteriaceae > Palsa-343. The sequence goes on from CAWBEP010000009.1 coordinate 181,767, forward strand.
GCTGCGAATAGGAAATCCCGTTGATCTTCGCGGCAGCGTTGATACGCACGATCCAGAGCGAACGGAACTGCCGCTTCTTTTGCTTGCGGCCGCTGTAGGCGAACTTCAGGCCGCGCTCGACGGCTTCCTGAGCTGCCTGGTAGAGCTTGGATTTGGTGAGGAAGTAGCCGCTGGCGCGCTTCAGAATCTTCTTGCGGCGGTCACTGCGTTTGGTTCCACGTTTTACGCGGGGCATCGTCGTTCTCCTTGGTGTTACGGTTCAGCGGCTGGAGGTGGGAAGAACCTCTTCACGCGCTCTGCTTACCTGTTCCACTCTCGGCCTGGCCGAGGGAACCCTCGCATTGAGGGCCCGGAAAGAATCAGGCGTAAGGAATCATGCGGGCGACTTTCTTATGGTCGGCATCCGAGACCAGCACGCTGTGAGCCAGTTTGCGCTTGGTCTTGGTCTCCTTCGACGTAAGAATGTGCCGCATCTTGGACTGGCCGCGCTTAAATTTGCCCGTGCCGGTCTTCTTGAAGCGCTTCGCGGCGCCTCGGTGTGTCTTGAGTTTGGGCATGTGATCCTGTTTAGAAACAGCGTTTGGACAACATCAATCAGTATAAGGGATGCGTCGGAGCGAGTCCAGGCGAAACCACGCCCATCAGCCGCCGGTTTGGACCAGACCGGGCTTGAACTGGGGTGCTCCCGAGGCAGCAGCTCGCTTCGCCGCGAACCAACTCTCCCCTTCCGTCAGCGGATGCACCCGCTCGGAGACGCCGGCGGTGGCCGCAGCGGCCAGCAGGCGCGGAAGCGGCTCGTCCATCGGCTCATGCCCAAGACGGAAGGTGTTGAAGTGCATGGGGATCATCGTTTGGGCGCCCACGTCGATGAAGCCCTGGAGCGCCTCTTCCGGGCTGGTGTGCGCGACTCGATAGCTGTCGGGTAAATACGCTCCGATGGGGAGGAGCGCGACATCGGGATGAAGTCGCGCCGCGATTTCGATAAAGCCGGGAAAATACGCGGTGTCTCCCGAGTGGTAGATCGCGGGCGTCCCTGGACACTGGAGGACGTATCCGCCATAACCGCGGTGAGCGTCGTGGAAGAGGCGCGCCCCCCAGTGGCGGGCGGGGGTCGCGGTGATGGTGAGAGGCTCCCGCGCCAGAGCCGCGCCTGGAAGCTCGAAGGACTGCCACCACCCAAGGGAATGAATGCTGGAAAAACCAAGATCGCGCACGAGATCTTCAACTCCGTTGGGCACGATAACAATGGGAGCGGGCAGTTTACGCCGGCGCATGGCCCGGGTAATGGCGCGCAGGGACGGGCGGTTCAGGTGATCCATGTGGGCGTGGGTCAGGAGGACCGCGTCGATAGGCGGCAGACCGCTGATGCCAAGGCCAGGACGGCGCTGGCGACGCATAAGAATCAGTCGCGTCGCGAAGACCGGATCGACAAGCAGCGCCCGGCCGGCCATCTGGATCAGGAACGATGAGTGACCGATGAAGGTGATGCCGGTTGCATCCGATGCGATCGCAGGAGCCGTGCGAGTGACGCCGCGCAGCGGTTCAGCATGGCTTTCGCGAACGAGATTCCAAAGGCGGCGGACAATTCCAAGCCAGTACTTGAGATCTTTAGCCATGAGCCCACTGTTACAGATGCGCGAGAATTCCGCGAGACTCCGGGGATTGGCTGTCTCGTGGACATCGTGTTCTCAGCGGGTACGGCCAGGGGATACGATTCCGGTTCTGGGTTCCCGCGCCTTCCAATGAACTCCTTGAATGTTTCTCGAAGCCTTATTTAGAGCTTCCCTGATCGCCGATTGCGCTCCCTGCTCGCGTGCGATAGGGTCAAGTCATGGACCGTTTGTGCCATCGCTGCGGCAATGCTCTGCATGAGGGCGAGGGATTTTGCCCGCAGTGCGGCGCGCCCCAGCTGATCGTCGACGCGTCCGAGAACAGCGGCCCGCAGGCGCCAACCCAACGGCTGGGCATCGATCCCACCCGTGTGCAGTGGCGCACCGCCATACTTTCAGCACTGTTGATCGCCGTTCCGGTGGGGCTGCTGTCGGCTCTGGCGGGCATGAGTTCCCTCTTCGTCATCGCCGGCGGATTCGGCACCATCGCCCTTTATCGCAGGCGCAGCGAGGGTTTCACCGACGGCGGCATAGGCTGGCGGCTCGGCGCGATCCTCGGCGTTGCCTCGGCGCTGATCGCCACCGCGACCGATGGCATCCGCATGGTGATCGAGCGTTATCTGCTGCACCATGCCGCGGCGATTGACGAACAGTTCCAGAGCGTTGCCCAGCAAATGGCCGAACAGGCGCTGAAGACCAACACCGAAGCCATGCAGCAGGCTCCGCAGCTCGTGCATCAATGGGCGAATTTCTGGCTCTCGCCCGACGGTCATGCCGCCATCCAGCTGCTCACAGCCGCCGTGGTTTCGGCTGGAATGGTTTTGTTCGCGGCCACCGGCGGCGCCATCGCGGGCAGAATTTTCTCTCTCCGACCCAAAACGCAGCGCACGCTCTGATCGACCCACAGCCTCTGCGCCACCGCTGAGGAAAACAGGGCCGTGAGCTCTGCATCCAGTCTTGCGGCGCGGCCATCAGGCTCGTATCATCGCGTATAAACCTATGTCAGAGTTGCACGCTGTCGCCACGCCGAAATTGCGCGAAAAGGGCCGGATCATGTCCGCCTCCGAGATCGAGCGCACCCTGGTCCGCCTCGCGCACCAGATCATCGAAAAGAATAACGGCGCGAAAACCCTGGGCCTTGTCGGCATCAAGCGCCGCGGCGTTCCTATCGCGCAGCGGCTGGGCGCGCTCATCAGCGGCATCGAGAAGCACCCTGTCGATACAGGTGTTCTCGACATCAGCTTTTATCGTGACGACCTTTCTACCCGCGACATCCGGCCCGTGGTCGTTCCTGGTTCCATGGGTTTCGACGTGAACGGGCGGGACGTGATCCTGATCGACGATGTGCTCTACACCGGCCGAACTATTCGCGCCGCACTCGACGCGCTCTTCGATCATGGACGCCCGCGCCGCGTCCAGTTGCTGGTGCTCATCGACCGCGGCCATCGTGAACTCCCCATTGAAGCGACCTTCGTCGGCCGATCCGTCCCCACATCGCAGCGCGAAATTATCGAAGTGAAACTGAAAGAAGTGGACGACGATGAGCAGGTGTTGCTCGTCGAGCGTGTATAACAGCTCCGCGACTCTTCGTCGGAGCGGGCCTTTGTATCAGGGCATGAGTTTACTCGTGCCGTTCACGTCCAGCCTGATCCGGGCTTTAGCCCCTGAGAGTCAGTCTGGCACGAAGATCGGGAGGAGATGGCGCTGACCAGGGCCACAGTTCGCAAACCGCAAAAACTCTCCAGCCCCTCTTTTTTCGATCAGCCGATTCATCCTGGGTCTGCGATCTCCGCCAACGACTTTTCCGTCGCCGAAGTGCGGCGGATTCTCGAATCCGCGGACGCGCTCGAGAAAGAAAATCCTCTGCGGCGCGCGACCCGTCTGGCCAAACGGCGTGTGGCGCTTCTGTTCTACGAGTCGAGCACCCGCACCCGAACTTCCTTCGAATTGGCCGCCAAGGCCCTCGGCGCCGACACCACGCTGGTCAGCTCCCTTTCATCGAGCATCGAAAAAGGCGAATCGCTCAAAGATACCGGCATCACCCTCAAAGCCCTGGGCGCGGAGTGCATCATCCTGCGGAGCCCATATTCCGGTGCGCCGTATCTGCTGGCGCGTGCGACCGGGCTTCCCGTTCTCAACGCCGGTGACGGCATGGCCGAGCATCCCTCCCAGGCGCTGCTCGATCTGCGCACCATTCTGCAGTTTCTTCAGATTCCCGCTCGACAAGTCAGCGAGAAGGTGTTGCGCGGTGTCACGCTCACCATCTGTGGCGACATCCGGCACAGCCGCGTGGCCCGCTCCAATGCCCTGCTGCTGCCGCGGCTCGGCGTCAAGCTGATTCTCTGCGGGCCGCCCGAGCTCTTGCCCGGCGTTGCTGCAAGCCTTGGTCCCGGCATTGTCATCGAGCGCGACTTCGATGCGGCGCTGCGCCAGTCGCAAATTGTCATGATGCTTCGTATCCAGGCGGAGCGGCTTGCCGGCCTCGAGATCGACCTCGACGACTATCGCACCCGCTACCAGGCCAACGCCGATCGCATCGCGGCCCAGGCGCCGAAGGCACTCGTGATGCATCCGGGGCCGATCATCCGCGGCATGGAAATCACAGCCGAAGTTGCCGACGGGCCGCAGTCGGCGATTGCCCGGCAGGTGCACAACGGCGTGCCCATCCGCATGGCTCTCGTCGCACGCGCCCTGAGTGAAATGAAACAGAGCGGCGCCAGGCATAGCGGCCCGAAGGGCGGGAGCCGGTGAAGGCGATCCTGATTCGCGGCGGACGCGTCATCGATCCAGCCTCGGGCCTCGACGCCGCCCGCGATCTGCTCTTGCGTGACGGCAAAATCGCGGCGATTGATCATCCGGGCAAAATCAAGGCTCCCGATGCCGAGAGCGTTAGCGCGAAAGGTCTCGTCGTTGCTCCGGGCCTGGTCGACATCCACGTTCACCTGCGCGAGCCCGGCCAGGGCTACAAAGAAACCATTGCCACCGGTACCGCCGCGGCCGCCGCGGGCGGATTCACCAGCGTCTGCGCTATGCCCAACACCATCCCCGTGAATGACACCGCCGAAATCACGCTCTGGATGCAGGCGGCGGAGCGCGGGGCTTCAGCCACCGTGTTTCCGATCGCCGCTGCGACCCGCGGCTCGATGGGCGAAGTGCTGTCGGATTATTCCGCGATGAAGGATGCCGGGGCAGTCGCTGTGACCGATGACGGCAAGCCCATTCTCGATGACGCGATCATGCTCGATGCCCTGCGTGCCGCGGCTGCGCTCGGCCTGCCCGTGATCCAGCACGCCGAAGACACGCGCCTGACCGGCGGCTGCTCCATGAATGCCGGGCCGCTGGCGTTTCGCCTCGGATTGCGCGGCATGTCCGTCGAGGCCGAGTCCGGCCTTGTCGAGCGCGATATCGCTCTGCTGCGCCAGGTGAAAGGCGGCCATCTGCACGGCGCCCATCTTTCGACGAAGAAGGCGCTCGATGCCGTGCGTGCAGCGCGCAAACAAGGCCTGCACGTCACCTGCGAGGTCACGCCCCATCACTTCGCGCTGACCGAAGAACGTATCGCCCTCTACGTCACCAACGCGAAGATGAATCCTCCTCTGCGCGCCGAGTCCGATCGCGCCGCGATGATCGAGGGCATTCTCGACGGCACAGTGGACGCCATTGCCACCGACCATGCCCCGCACGCAGCCCACGAAAAGGAGCAGGAATTCGATCGCGCCCCCAACGGCATCACCGGTCTCGAGTCAGCGCTCGGCCTCGCCATCTCGCTCCTCCACACCCATCACAAAATGCCATTAGCGGATGTCCTCGCGCTCCTCACTGCGCGTCCCGCCGCGGCCCTGGGCCTGAAAGGCCGTGGCACGCTTGCCCCCGGCTCCCCCGCCGATGTGGTTGTTTTCAATCCAGCGGAGAAGTGGACCTTCCACGCCGCCGACTCGCGCTCGAAGTCGAAGAACACGCCCTTCGACGGCTGGGAGTTGCAAGGGCGTGTGCACGCGACGATCTCCGCGGGACGCATCTCTTACCGACGCTAGAAGCCATGGTTTTCAGGTCAAGGCATCGTTGTCGAGAGGCTTCAGCCCCGGATTGCCGGAACAACTGAAGACCAGCGAAGCTGCTCGCAAATACCAATAGCCCTACCGCCGCTTCTTCTTCTTCCGTAACTGTCTGACTTTCGGCGGAAGATACGGCGGCCGTTTCCCCGCCGGGTGCGCAACATTCAGCTGATCTGCTATTGGCGCTGATTTGTCTTCGGACTTCTTCTTCTTTTTCGTTCGCGCCGGACGGGGAGAGCCGGCTCCTTCCTCGTCGAGAATCGAGAATTGCAACCGCTTCTCCATGGCATCCACGCGGTCGAGCACGACGCGCACCCGCTCACCCACGGAATACTTCCGCCCCCAGCGATCACCAATAAGCTGCCGCGTGTTCTCCCGATACGTGTACCTGTCCCCATCGAAAAGTCCCAGGCTTTGCAGCGGTACCAGCCCCTCGACGAACAAATCATCCAGCTCGACAAACAAGCCGTACTTCGTCGCGTTGAGGATCATCCCGCTGAATGCCTCGCCCACGCGGTCGCGCATGAACTTGATCTTCTTCCACTCCACCAGCTCGCGCTCCGCATCCGCCGCTCGACGCTCGCTTTCGCTTGATTCTCGCGCAATCGCCGCCAGTTCCCCCTCCGCGATCGGCTCAAACGGGGCCGCTCGCCCTGGATGCTTCTGCGCGAAGCGCGTATCGCCGGACGCGAAGTCCTGAGGCTTACCCGCCGCAACCACACCGTGCCCATCCACGCCCGCATCCAGCAGCGCCTTCGTAATCCGGTGCACAATTAAATCCGGATACCGCCGGATCGGCGAGGTGAAATGCGTATAGCTCGGCGCAGCCAGCGCGAAGTGCCCCTCGTTCTTCTCGCTGTAACGAGCCTGCTTCAGCGACCGCAGCATTAGGTAAGAAAGAATCCGCTCCTCCGGCTTGCCGGCAATCTTCTCCGTCAGCTTTTGATACATGCGTGGCGTGATGGCAATGTCGCCGGCTACCTCGTAACTGCGCGGCGCCCGCCCGCCACCCTGTCTTTGCTCGCGGCGCTCGCTCTTCATGGTGAACGTCCGCACCGGCAGACTGCCGACGCCGAGCGAATAGCCGAAGGCCGCCGCGATCTCCTCGAACTCCACCACTCTGCGCGGCTCCGGCTTCTCGTGGATGCGATAAAGCGACGGGACAGCGAGGTTCTCGATCCACGACGCCACGCATTCGTTGGCCGAAAGCATGAACTCCTCGATCAGCCGGTGCGCCCAGTTGCGTTCCGCGCGCGTGACCGCCTTCATCGCCCCAAATTCGTCAAACTCGATGATCGGCTCGGGCAAATCGAAATCAATTGATCCCCGCCGGTCCCGTTTGCGATTGAGAATCTGCGCCAGCGCATGCATCCGCTCGAACTCGGGCACCAGCGGCTCGAACTCCGCGCGCGTTGCAACGTCGCCGGAAATAATCGCGTGCACCTGCGTATAAGTCATGCGCCGCGACGAGCGGATGACACCCTCGGTGACTTCGTAGTCGAGAATCTCTCCCTGGGGATCGATGCGCATCAGGCACGAGAGTACGAGCCGGTCCTCGCCCGGACGCAGGCTGCAGATGTCCGTCGAGAGCTCCTGCGGCAGCATGGGAATCGCGCGGTCGGGAAAATACACCGATGTTCCGCGGAGCCGCGCCTCCAGATCGAGCGCGGTGCCGGGCCGCACATATTGGGCGACGTCGGCGATATGTACCTGCAGCTCCCAGATCCCGTCCTCGCCCCGCCTTACGAGCACAGCATCGTCGAAGTCCCGAGCGGTTTCTCCATCGATGGTGACGATCGGCAGGTCGCGAAAATCTCGACGGGAGGCCACCAGCTCATAATCGAGATGAGCCACTGCCCGTGCATCCGCCAGAACAGCATCCGGAAAAACCCGCGGCAGATGATGCTTGCGGATCACCATCTCCACATCGACGCCGAAGTCGCCTTCCCTGCCGAGCACTTCCAGCACACGGCCTCGCGCTGCGCGAGTCGGCGTGGGCCAGTCGGTGATCTCCACATCGACGACCAGACCTTCGAGATCGTTCCATGATTGGCCGGATTGCGCGGCCCTCGCCTCGGCTCCCAGCACGCGGTGTGCGCTCAGGGTCTGGTTTTCGGCAGGCAGCTCCGCGCCCGGCGGAATCAGGATGGGCTGCGTCATCCGCTCATCGAAGGGGACGACGAGGTGGCTTCCGCGTTCGGAGCCGGGCCGAGCATAATGAAAAACTCCGACCACCGTTGGATTGCGGCGCGTGAGGATTCGCACCACCCGCCCCGCGCGTCTCTGGTCCAATTGGCCGAAGCGGGACTGGCCGTGGCGCGGCGGAGAGAGTTCCACCAACACCTGATCGCCCTGCATGGCGCCACCCATTTCGCCTGGTGGAATGAACACATCCTGATCGATGGGCGGCTTCGCACCAGCCTGCGCCGGGGTCGGGCGCACAAATCCGAATCCGTCGCGATGAAGATCGAGCCGTCCCGCGACCAGGTTTTCGCTGCGAATGCCCGCTTGGCGAAGGTCCGGACGGCGCCCCTGAACTCCGCGCGCCGGCTCGCCGGTACCGGCGCCCGAGGCCGCCTTCGCAATCGCCCAGTGATCGCTATCGATTTGCGCCAGCTGCCGCGTACCGGTGAGCCGTCCCAGCTGCTCGCGCAGTTCGCGCCGTTCGCGGCCGCCGCCCAGCCCCAGCTCGCGGATCAGCTGCTTATAGCCGGCCCGCCCGCCAGGCAGGCGCTCGATGTGGCGCAGCAAATCACGATCGGTCATGCCAGCTTCGATGGTAACGGAACCGGCCCGGCACGAACCTCGATGCTTGCCGCCCCGCCTGCCCTCACTTCACCGCGAGCACGGCGATCTTGTGAATCTGCGGCGGCTCCGCCAGCAATTCCCCGGCCTTCGCCGTCAGCGCCTTCGCAATCTCACCGTTCAGGTGGGCCTCACGGCCAGCCTCATCGTCAAATGTGTCGAAGATGCCATACCCTCCATCGTCCTCCCGGATGGCATACCAGGTGACAGTCCCGGGCTCTGTCCGCGCCATCTCCGCGCCCTTTTTCAGGAAGGCTTCGAGTTCCGCCTCTTTGCCTGGTTTCGCTTTCAACATTCCATACAACGCAAGTTTTGGCATTCGCTTTTCTCCTTCGAACGAGCGCTTTGCAGAGGGACGGCAAGTCCCCTCACCTAAGGATGCATCTCGAGACTGCGCAGAGGTTCAAAATCAGTGACAATATTCACTCTTTCCCCAAGGGGGGCACTGGAGGGGGATGCCAATTTCGCGTGAACCTGTTTAATATGCAGGTAACGGCGGCGATTGCGTGGAGGGAGTTCGTTCTCCAAAAGCGACCAGGGTCGGCGCTGCGTAGTTCTGCATGGGCCCACACGCACGAAACCAGCAGCCCGGGTGCAGGGCGCCAAAGTAAAAACATCTTCGAGAAGGAAGGAATTTTAATTATGTGGAAACCGAATCAGCCCGGCACCGGCAGCGGATCGCAAGGCCCTGAACCTCTGCGTCCAGCGACCTCCGCCAACCCGAATTTTGAAGCCGGCGTCCGCCCCGCGCCCGTGCCGCCAGGGCAGAACGCTGCCCCCGGCGAGCAGGCCACCATCGGCAAGAGCCTTGTCGTCAAAGGTGAGGTCACCGGCTCCGAATCGCTCTACGTCGACGGCAAAGTGGAAGGTTCAATCACCCTCCCAGGCAATCGCGTCACGGTGGGCCGCAACGGCCAGGTCGCAGCCAACATCTCGGCGCGCGAGATCGTCGTGCTCGGCAAGGTGCGCGGCAATGTCACCGCCAGCGATCGCGTCGACATCCGCAGTGAAGGCTCGCTGACCGGCGACGTCACCGCCCAGCGCATCTCCATCGAAGACGGGGCCTTTTTCAAAGGCGGTATCGATATCCGCAAACCAGGCTCCAACGAGAAGTCTGAAACCAAGACCGTCACCAACGCGAATGCCGAACGTCCGGTGGCAGCACAGGTCTAGCTTCTTAGAACCGGAATCGGTTCCAACAAAAAGCTCCCGCGACGAATTTGGGCAACCGATCTGGCCTGGATGCGTCGGCGGGAGCTTTTTGCTTGGGGCACGGCACCATCGCGAAAATGGCCCGCGTCTCAATGCTGAGACGTCGGGTTCGACGCCACCATAAGAATGGCTGGCCCAAGTCTGTTTCCCCCGCGTTGACACCGCCAGGTTCACCCCATAGCAAGAAGCAAACTCCATGCTGGCACCAGGGTCAATGCAATCCGGTGCGCAGTCCAGTTCGAAAGTACTCGGCGGCCTCGCGTCCTGTCCGTTTTGGGAAGTACAGCGCCCCCCGTTGACATGGCGGGGATCGAGCCTCAGCACCCTGTCCAATCTCCCTGCTTCCGCCGTCGCAGCACTACCGCCCGCGGCGCAGCAGCCGCTTCAGCGCGCCCATGCTTGCGATGCCCATCCACTGCGCGACACCGAGATAGATCGCCGCATACGGGATCAACACGCACGGTCCCACGAGCAGCGGGCGATGAAACGGCAGAATCCGCTTGATGCCGTAGGCCGCCGCCGCAGCCAGCAGCGCAACCAGCCAGAGCTTCAGAATCCGCGCCGCCCCCGAAGGCACAGCCCCAATGCGTCGCTGCAGGGCGCGCCGCAGCAACACGAACTCCACCCAGCCCGCGACCCCCGCTGAAAACGTGAGCCCCGCCGTTCCCCAGCGCTGGTCGAGCCCCAGAAGCCGCGGCAGAGGCAGCGCGCACAGATAGCCCAGGCCCAGCGTGAGCACAACCCGGATCACCGCAAAGTTGAGCGGCGTCCGCGTATCCCGCAGCGCATAAAACGCCGATGAATACAGCCGCCCCGACGTGGACGCGAGCAACCCAACCGCCGACCCCGCCAGCACCGCCCAGACAAACATCACGTCGCTGTGCTGGAAATGGCCTGTGTGATAAATAAAGCCGACAATCACATCGCCGAGGGTCACAAAGCCCGCCGCCGACGGGATCACAAAGAACGCGATCTGCTGCAACCCCGCCGTAAGGCGCGCCCGCAACGCCGCAGCGACCTCCTCCGGAGTTCCCAGGGCGCTCGACATCGCCGGCAGCTCCGCCGCCGATACCGCCATGCCAAACAAGCTCACCGGCAGCGTGTAGAGCGTCTGCGCGTACGCCAGCGCGGCCACCGCTCCTGTGCCCAGAAAGCTGCCAAGCCAGGAATCCACATAGGCGCTGATCTGCACGACGCCGCGGCTCAGGAACACCGGGAAGAAATTCCGGCTGACGGTGCGCACATGGAGGCCGGCAAAGCTGATGCGCATCCGCAGCGGCCACAGAAAGCGCAATACCGTTGGCAATTGCACGAAAAACTGCAGAGCGCTGCCGGCCACCGATCCGATCGCCAGCAGAACAGCCAGACGCGATTCGGTGTGATGGCGCCCGCCCCACAGCAGCGTGGCAATCATCGCGATATTCCAGACCACCGGCGCAGCGTAAGAGAGGAAGAATTTCCGGTGACTGTTGAGTATGCCGAGGCACCACGCGGAAAAGACCAGCAGCGCTGCGCCGGGAAACAGAATCTGCACCAGCCGGATGGTCAGCAGCCGTTTATCCCCATGAAAGCCGGGCGCGATGGCGTCGATTAGCCACGGTGTCGCAAACACGCCAATCACAACCAGAATCGTCGTGATCAAAAACAGCAGCGCAAAAATGGCTTCGGCCAGTTGTGAAGCTTCTTCGTGGCGATCTTCCGCCTGGAGACGCGCATAGACCGGGATGAAGGACGCGGAAAGCACGCCTTCGCCAAACAGATTTTGAAGAATATTAGGGATGCGAAACGCCGCGCGAAAGGCGTCGGCGGCATCGGAGTTTCCGAAGTAGTGCGCAAAGACGCGATCCCGCACCAGGCCGACAAGCCGGCTGAGCAGAATGCCGGCCGCCACCGCAGCCGCGTGAGTCCGCGTCGACGGCCTTCTGGCTTCTTTTGTGGAAACAGGATTAGATGGACCGAGGGGTGATGGACCTTGGTTTAATGGATCAGGATTAGATGAACCAAAGTTAGATCTATCAGGATTAGATACGCCAGCGATGCCGGCCGAGGGCGGTGCTGTTTCGCCGGCGTCTGGGGTGGGGGCCATGCTGACTGGCTCGATTTTACAGGCCGAACCCCGCGCAATTGAGTCAGGAAAGTTTTCACAGAAAGGACGGCGCACCTGTCATGCCAACGATCGCTCCCGGCCCGCTCGTCGCCTTCTATCGCGATGGCGCGCCGGATGACACCGGCCGCACGCTGGCGCAGATCCTGGCCTGGGACGACGACCGGCTTGAGGCGGTGCACGATTTCGTCCAGTGGCTCTTTCCGCTGCCTGAGCCAAGCGGCGCCAACCCTGCGGCGCCCATCCTCGATCCCGCCGCCATCCGCACATTTCACTCTTCGCTCGCAATGCAGGGACGGCTGCGTCAGTCTTTCGATCGGATGCTGCGCTTTTATGGACTCTGTCGCGCGTCGACCCCCGCCGGTATCGTCGTCGAACGCGACCCCGGCTTCTCCGAGCGCGCGAAAAACTGGCTCTGGCCGATGAACCACAACCACCTGCGCCTCACCCGCATTCTGCGTTCCACCCTGATTCTCGGCCTCGGCGCCGAATCGAAAGCCCTCTTCCACGTGCTCAACGGCATCTACAAGGAGTATCCCGACCGCATTCCGGCGCGCACCCACGCCTTCTGGAGCAGCGCCGCGCAGGGTATGAGCCGCTGACTCGCCATACGCAATCGACTCCCGAGGGCAAAACCATCCGAAGACGACATTTTTGAAAACGACTAAACTGGCCCTTCTGTCCGAACCCCGCTCTCCGTGAGGAACGCCGCATGCCTTCTGGTCGCCGACCCTTCGTCGCGCTCTCTGTTCTCGCCTTCACGTTTTCCGGCCCGATCGCCGCAGCGCAAACCGCCGGCGCCATCCACGGCGCCAACGGCATCACCCTGCCGCCCCCGCCCGTGACCCAGGTCGACACCGTCACCGACGACTACAACGGAACAAAAATCGAAGACCCTTACCGCTGGCTGGAAGACGCGAAGAGCCCCGCGACGCGCGCGTGGATCGACAAGGAGAACGCCTACACGCAGCAATACCTTTCCCAGGTCAGGGACCTTCCCCGGATCGCAAGCGAACTCACCTCGCTCATGCGCGTGGATCAGTACTCGATCCCGGTGCTGCGCGGCGGCAAATACTTCTTCAAAAAACGCCTCGCCGACGAGAACCAGGGATCCATCTACGTGCGCGACGGCTGGCATGGCCAGGATTCAAGCCAGGACCGGCTCCTGATCGACGCTTCAAAGCTCAGCGCCGACCAGAACACCTCCGTCAACATGATCGATGTCTCCGACGACGGCAACCTGCTGGTCTATGAGATTCGCGAAGGCGGCGCTGACGAGGGTTCCGTCCACATTCGCAGCATCAGGACCAGCCAGGATCTGCCCGACGTCCTTCCCTCGGCGCGCTACTCCGGCATCAGCCTCAGTCCCAATAACCGCGGCCTCTACTACGCGAAGTTCACCCACCAGGGCACGAACGTCTGGTTCCACAAATTCGGCACGCCGGTCGACAACGACGCGAAGCTCTTCGGCGGCGAATACCGCGGCAAACAGCTCACCGAACTCGATCTGGTCGGCGTGGGTGTCTCCGATAACCATCACTGGCTCATCGTCAGCATCGCCCACGGCGTTCCTGCCACCAGCGACGACTACCTCGTGAAGGATCTCCGCAAGCTGGACAGCGATTTTCAAACGCTCGTCTACGGCGTCGAAGCTCACGTGCGCCTGCTCGATGCCGGCGACCGCTTCTTCCTCATGACCGACTATCAGGCGCCCAACTCGCGCATTGTCGAAGCCTCCCCCGGCGGCGATGCTTCCTCCTGGAAAACCATCGTCCCGGAAGGCAAAGAGGTCATCGACAGCTTCAGCGCCGTCGGCAACAAGCTTTTCGTCTCGCGGCTGCACGACGTGAAAACCGAGACCACCATCTACAACCTCGCTGGCAAGCAGATCGGCACGCTCGCCTATCCCGGCATCGGCTCCGGTTCGTTAGTCTACGGTCGCTACGACCAGTCAGAGGGTTTCTACACCTTCGAATCCTTCAACCTGCCGCCCACCATCTACCGCTACGACACGAAGACGGCCCGTTCCGACATCTTCGCAGCGCCCAGGGTTCCATTCGACTCCGCCCAGTACGAAGTCTCTCAGGTCTTCTACCAATCGAAAGATGGAACCCGCATCCCGATGTTCATCGCCGGAAAAAAGGGTCTGCCCCGCGACGGCAAAACGCGCCTGCTGATGACCGGCTACGGCGGCTTCGACCTGCCCATGCTGCCCGCCTGGAATCCCGAGTACGCCTGGTGGATGGAGCAGGGCGGCTACTTCGCTCTCCCCAATCTGCGCGGCGGCAACGAATACGGCGAGGCCTGGCACAAAGCCGCCATGTTCGACAAGAAGCAGAACGTCTTCGACGACTTCATTGCTGCAGCACAATATCTCATCGACAACCATTTCACCTCGCCCGATCACTTTGCCATTCGCGGACGCTCCAACGGAGGCCTGCTGATGGGCGCGGCCATGACCCAGCGTCCCGATCTCTTCGCAGCCATCTGGTGCGGCTATCCTCTGCTGGACATGCTCCGCTATCAGAAGTTCGAGTTCGGCCGTTTGTGGACCACCGAGTACGGCAACGCGGAAAATCCGGAGGACTTCGCGTATATCGTCAAGTACTCGCCGTATCAAAACGTCCACGCCGGCACAAAGTATCCCGCCATCATGTTCTTTACCGGCGACAACGATACCCGCGTCGATCCCATGAACGCACGTAAGATGACCGCCCTCATGCAGGCCTCCAGCGGCGGCGACCACCCCATCCTGCTCCACTACTCCATCAAAGGCGGACACTCGGCCGGGGTTTCCATCACCCAGCTCGTCGAGGACTACGCCGACGAAATGGCCTTCCTCTGGAACGAAACCAGCGGAAAGTAAAGCTTGCGGCACGGAAAAGCCGGCCCACGCGGGCCGGCTCTCGGGGGTGAAACGAGGCTTAGGCCGCGGGAGCGATCAGCAGCGCCTCAATAGCCGTCGGCGGTGCGAGCGTCGGCAGCTGCACGCTCACATAGCGTCCGCCTGCAACTTCGCTGAATACCCGGTTCGTCGTGTCTTCGGTCCGCGTCGAGTCGATGTGCAGCTTCCGCACCGCCCGCATCACCACAGTCGCCAGCAAAAAGCGGTTCTCAATTTTCAGACCGGCGGAGTAAACCAGGTTCGATCGCATCGCTTTCCCTCAATTCCGGTTATGGTGCATGGACAACGGAAGCCAAGGCTCATAGCAGGAGAAAACTCCCGCACAGCAGGCACGATGTCCGCCAGAAGGGGCAACGATCGTGAGACAGGCCAGAAATTCCGGTAAGAAACCCGCGAGAGCATCGAAATCATCTCCCGCTGTTTCGAGCATACGCTGCCGCCGCAATTTCCCCTAGGAAAAAGCCTCTTCTTCGCACTCGAAACGGCTCTACCGAAGTCACCTCTCCCGTTTTCCTCCTCATGCCAGGAGCACCCAAATTCCGCGTGTTCATCTCCCCGAAAAACCCGCAGCTGTTGACCAACTTTGCACAGAGTGCGCTGCTTTTTGTGCACCACCGGACTACTTCTCCACAACTCCCACATCCCTCCACCGAAACTGCACCATTTCCACGCCTTGTGGGTCGGCCCCCTTGCGCGTAGCCTCTGAAATTGGCACGTTCCTTGGTTCCTCATTTGTGTCCGGGGCGAAGCGTGCCACGTGGCCCTCCTCTCGCCCCGGCACAGCGCAAACCCGCTCTGGATGCGGCTTCCGCGGATTCTCCACAAGCGAAATCGGCCAATTATTACCTTTGATTCCCCTAAATCCATTTAAAATACCAGATGTAGTGGTTCTCGCTTGACACACACCATTAACAGAGGTACTTTGCCTTCTGCGGCTCCAAAATATCCGTAGAGGTTCTAAAGAGCGGTCGTCGTCTTCCCCCGTTACTGGAAGCACACTCGCCTGAGGCCTGCGGCTTTTCGATCCGCCCTTGCTTAGCTGCCGTACTGCTGCCGTGATCGGGAATCCAGGGCGTCCTCGCCAGGGAAATTTCCTGCTCGCGGTCCAATTTTTTCCCGGCGCACTTCGCGCCGACCAGGGCCAGGAAAGACGACCAGAAAGACCAGGCTGAACCCACGCGTCGAGCGTCATCATCCATTCAGAGAGGAATACCCATGGCCGAGGCTACCAGGAAATCCGTTGCCATTGCCCCACCCACGACATCCGTCCCCGCTTCTGCGGTTCAGGATGCCGGCCATCCCGCCACACCCGCCACTGCCCAGCACGCCTCGAGCAGTCATCCGGCCCTGCGCTTCCAGCGCTTTTTCTCCCGCGCCACCGTCTCCCCCTACGACGAAATCCAGTGGGAGCGTCGCACCGCCGCCATCACCGACGCCGGCGGCAAGACCATCTTCGAGCAGAAAGACGTCGAAGTTCCCGTCGACTGGTCGATGACCGCGACCAACATCGTCGCGAGCAAATATCTGCACGGCCAGCTCGGCACCGCCGAGCGCGAGACCGGCGTCCGCCAGCTCGTCGGCCGCGTCGCCGAGACCATCCGCGACTGGGGGTTGAACGGCGGATACTTCGCCACCCCCGAGGACGCAGCCATCTTTCACGATGAGCTCGTGCACCTGCTCGTCACGCAAAAGGCTGCCTTCAATTCGCCCGTCTGGTTCAACGTCGGCTGCGATCGCCTCGAGCCCAACTCCGACGCGCAGAACTGGCACTGGAACGCGCACACCTGCGCCGTCGAATTCTCCGTCACCGGCTATCGCTCGCCGCAGTGCTCGGCTTGCTTCATCAACGCGGTCGAGGACTCCCTCGACTCCATCCTGACCCTCGCCAAGACTGAGGGCATGCTCTTCAAATGGGGCTCGGGTACCGGGACCAATCTGTCTTCCATCCGTGGTTCTAAAGAAACCCTCTCCGGCGGCGGCACCGCCTCGGGTCCGCTCAGCTTCATGCGCGGCTTCGATGCCTTCGCCGGCGTCATCAAGTCCGGTGGCAAGACCCGCCGCGCTGCCAAGATGGTCATCCTCAACGTCGACCATCCCGACATCGTCGACTTCATCGAGTGCAAGTCCAAAGAGGAAGCCAAGGCCTGGGCCCTCATGCGCGAAGGCTACGACGGCTCTTCCGGCCCCGACTCCGAGGCCTACTCCTCCATCTTCTTCCAGAACGCCAACAACTCCGTCCGCGTCACCGACGAGTTCATGCGCGCTATCGAGAAGGACGCTGAGTTCACCACACGCACCGTCAAGGACCAGAATCCCGTCTCCACCTACAAGGCTCGCGACATCATGAAGAAGATCGCCGAAGCCACCTGGCAGTGCGGCGATCCTGGCATGCAGTACGACACGACCATTAACCGCTGGCACACCTCCAAGAACACCGGCCGCATCAATGCATCCAATCCCTGCTCGGAGTACATGTTCCTCGACAACTCCGCCTGCAACCTGGCCAGCTTCAACCTGCTGAAGTTCGTCTCGCCTGCCGGCGCCTTCGATATCCCGGCCTACCGCGCGGCTATCGACATTATGATCACCGCGATGGAGATCCTCGTCGATAACTCCGGCTATCCGACCGAAGCCATCGCCCGCAATTCCCATGACTACCGGCCGCTCGGCCTGGGCTACGCCAACCTCGGCGCGCTGCTCATGGCCTTCGGCCTTCCCTACGACTCCGATGCCGGACGCGACTTTGCCGGCACCCTCACCGCCATCATGTGCGGCGAAGCCTACCTCCAGTCCGCCCGCATCGCCGAAAGCTGCCCTCCCCTGGCCTCTGCTACCTCGCTCACCGCCTCCGCCCAGCGCGAAGGCGGCGCGTGCCCCGGCTACTACGTCAACCGTGAACCCTTCCTCGATGTCATCCGCATGCATCGCGCCGAAGTGAACAACATCGGCAAGTCAAAAACCGCGGGTGACAAGACCTTTGCCGTTCCCCAATTCGACGACCTGCTCCAGGCCAGCAAAGAGTGCTGGGACCAGGCGCTCGCCCACGGCGAAAAGTACGGCTATCGCAACTCCCAGGTCACCGTCCTCGCGCCCACCGGCACCATCGGCTTCATGATGGACTGCGATACCACCGGCATCGAGCCCGACCTCGCCCTCGTCAAGTACAAGAAGCTCGTCGGCGGCGGCATGATCAAAATCGTCAACAACACCGTGCCCACCGCCCTCTTCAAGCTCGGCTACAACAACGATCAGGTGGATGCCATCGTCAGCTACATCGACGCCACCGGCACCATCGAAGGCGCACCCTCCCTCAAGCCCGAACACCTCGCTGTCTTTGACTGCTCCTTTAAGCCCGCCAAAGGCACGCGCTCCATCCACTACATGGGCCACGTTCGCATGATGGCCGCCACCCAGCCGTTCCTCTCGGGAGCTATTTCGAAGACGGTCAATCTGCCGCACGACTGCACACTGGACGACATTGCCGAGGCCTATCTGGAAAGCTGGCGTCTCGGCCTCAAAGCTGTTGCCGTTTACCGCGACGGTTCCAAGGGCGCGCAGCCCCTCAACGTCTCCGACGGCAACAAGGCCAAAGACATCAAGCAGTCCTCCCCCGAACAATCCGCTGCCGCCGACCGCGTGCTCGCTGCGCTTTCCTCCGGCCACAAACCCGCCGAAGCCGATCTCAAGACCCTCGAAGCGAAGGTCGCCGAGAAGGTCGAGATCGCTTCGAAGTCAATCGTGGCGGCGAGCACAGCCTTCACCGCAGCCTTGGCTCGTACCGAAGCCAGCGAAGCCGAACGCAGCGATCTCGAACAGTCGGAGGCGCCCCCGCGCGCGGTGCGCCACCGTCTTCCCTCGGAGCGCGCCTCGCTCACCCACAAATTCTCCATAGCGGGGCACGAAGGCTATATCACCGTCGGCCTCTACCCCAACGGCCAGCCCGGCGAGATCTTCATTCGCATGGCGAAAGAAGGCTCGACGGTTTCCGGTCTCATGGACTCGTTCGCCACCGCGGCTTCGCTCGCCCTGCAGCACGGCGTCCCGCTCAAAGTCCTGTGCGAAAAGTTCGCGCACTCCCGCTTCGAGCCCTCCGGCTGGACCGGCAACGAACACATCGGCTACGCCAAGTCGATCATGGATTACATCTTCCGCTGGCTCCAGCTCCGCTTCCTCTCCGGCCAGCAGCTATCGCTGTTCGCGGGACTGGCGCCGTCGGCGCCTTCCGAAGGTGTCATCCCGAGCGAAGCGAGGGATCTGCGGTTGTCTTCCTCTGAATCGGGAGCGATGTCCCCCGAACAGCACAATCCCACGCGCGGCATGGGTTCGCAGGACGCGCCCCGAGGCGGCATCGCCCCTGAACTAACAGCTAAAAGCTATGAGCTCAAAGCTGGGTTTGAGGACCGCGGCCTCTATCATCCCTCCGACGCCATGCGCAGCATGTACGACATGGGTGACGCCCCCAGTTGCCACACCTGCGGAGCCATCATGGTTAGAAACGGCAGCTGCTACAGGTGCATGTCCTGCGGCTCCACCAGCGGATGCAGCTAATCGAGCACCTTCTTGTTCGGGAGCCACCACACTTACTGCTACTACCCGCTACTAACAAGGCCCGACACTCCGTCGGGCTTTGCTTTTAGCGATTTCTCCGCCAGAAACATCACATCCTTGGCCCGCTGACGCGCATCAGGCCCCGCTCCGCGAGGCGACGGAGAAAGCGACGGCCTTCAGGCCGTGGAATAGAGGCCGAAAGATAAAGCGGCTTTAGCCGCGGGCTTTTCGCCTTCCCGATGGCCACCTCGAAAATCGCCCGCACTTCCCGCTCCCAAACGCACCGACGTAATCTTCCCTCCCATCACCCCCCGCTCTAACTTCGGCCTATGAACCTCGCCCCGCAGGAAATCCGAACCTTCTTCATCACCGCCGTCACCGCCAATCGCCGTCGTCTCTTCCAGACCGATGCAAATGCGAACCTCCTCCTCCAACTCCTCAAGGATGACCGCTCCAAAGGCCGCTACCGACTCCACGCCTTCGTCCTCATGCCCGACCATCTCCATCTCCTCATCACCCCCGCGCCCGATGTCTCCATCGAGAAAGCCATGCAATACATCAAGGGAGGCTTTTCCTTCCGCCTCAAATCCAAAATGCCCGTCTGGGAGGACAGCTTCAGGAAACTCCGAATCCAGGACGCCGCCAGCTATCAATCGCATCGCGATTACATCCACGAAAATCCCGTTCGCGCGCTGCTCTGCGAACGAGCCGAAGATTTCCCCTGGTCCTCCGCAAGTCTCGCCTTCACGCTCGATCCGTCGCCGAAACACCTCCGGGCCGGAAGGCCCTCCTTCCAGGGGTACCGTTTTTCGCCGGGTTAAAACCCGGCGCTTCTCCCGCAGAGTCTCGCAGCAGCCAACGACCCCTCCCAAATCGGGACAACCTAATCCATTTCCGCTTACCGCCGTTATCTTCCATAGCGATTTCCTCGTCTCCGCAGGCCCCTTCCACCTTAATATCGTCTCAAGGCGGTCATAGCATGGCGACGGCAGCGCGGCTGGGGCACCCGCCTTTATTCGAACGGTCAGGAACTGGAATCATCATGAGAGTTGCTCAGAACACCGCCGACACGATCCGACACCATCGCAAAGCCGTATTGGCGAGCCCACTCGTCCTCGCGCTTCTCTTCGGCGTCCTCTGTTCCGTCTGCGGTCCAGACCTCCAGCGCGTCATCGACTTTATGGCGCCGGGCCATCTCTTCTGGCGCTGAGCCATGCCCCTGAACAGGTTCCAGCTCTTTCTCTGGGGCTGTCTCGGAGCTGCCCTGCCCGAACTCCTGCGCTTCTTTCACCTCGCTGCAGCCGGACAGCCCCTGCCCGCTCTCAATTGGCTTCTGTATTCGGTTGTCTTTGCCTTCTTTGTCCTGGCCGCTGGCGCCTTCACTCTCGCCTGGGAAGCCGACAGTCCCTTTAAAGCCATCTGGGTAGGAGCCTCTTGCCCAACCATTATCACGGCCCTGATCACCACAGCTCCGACTCACCTCTAGCAGTCTCAGTACCTCCGTACCCACGCCCTTCCGTTTCCCGTGCCTCCGCGCACCCCGCCGCCGAGTAGCACACGGTGACCGCCCCCCTCAATTCGAAATGCAGCCCCAACCCCACCCCTTACGTGTGGTAATCAATGAAAGACCTTCTCACGCAGGAGACGCATGTTCGGCTTCCATCTCCACCACAAAGACGATGTCCTCGAGAACCTCTCCGCGCTGCGCACTGCTCTCGCCAACCAGGACCCCGACGCCATGAAGGAACTCGAGCAGCAGGCAGGCGCCATCGGCCAGCTCGACAACACCTCCCTCGAGCAGCTGCGCCTCCAATCCGTCGCCAGCCTCGACGCCTCCATGGCCGCCGCCCAGGCCGAGGACCACACCGCGCCCGAGCAGTATCAGTCGCACGACAAGCTCACCAGCCTCGTCCAGTCCTCGATGAACGGAACTCTCCGCACCCACACCCACATCGGCGACATGCTCCCCGCCCGCTTCAACCTCTTCGGTCAGGGCAACGCCGTGGTGTGGGCGCCCACCGGCATCGCCGCCCTCCTCGAGCACTTCAAGGACAAGTACCCATTCAAGCAATGCAGCGCCAGAAGTAAGATCACCATTCCGGCCCAGTGCAAGATCGCCATCATCGGCGACTGGGGCGCCGACAACGACCACGCACAGTCGATCGCCGACCTGGTCCGCCAGCAGAACCCCGACTACGTCGTCCACCTCGGCGACATCTACTACTCCGGCTCCGAGCCCGAGTGCCGCAAGTTCCTCGAGAACTGGCCGCTTCGGGACGCCTCCGGTGGCCCAAAGCAGGGCGCGAGCTTCGCCCTCAACGGCAACCACGAGATGTACTCGGAGGGGCGCTACTACTTCACCACCGTGCTCGACGGGTTAGGACAAGAGGCGAGCTACTTTCAGCTCGCGAACGAATGGTGGCAATTCCTCGGCATCGACACCGCCTACGTCCCCTTCACCATCAGCGGCGGCACAAAGGATCCGAACCTCCAGTGCCAGTGGGATTTCGTCGTCGACTGCATCAACAGCAATCCCTCGACGGCCAACATCCTGCTCTCGCACAATCAGCCGGTATCGGCCTTTCTCAAGGAGACTGCGGACAGCGCCCCTCTGCGCGCTGAGTACGACCGCCTCATCGGCCTCACCCGCAAGGACGCCATCTACGCCTGGTTCTTCGGCCATGAACACCGCTGCACCATCTACGACGATGCCGCCTTGCCCTACAAAGCTCGCCTGCTGGGCAACGGCGCCATTCCCCACGATCCGCAAACCGAGACCGCGCCCCAGACCGACGGCACAAACACCGGCACACCCTTCACCGCCGTGAACCGCGCCCGCCTGCGCGGTGGTCCGCTGGCCATCTGCACCTTCGCGCTCCTGACCCTCGATCGCGACACCATCACCATCGACTACATCAACGAGGACGGCTCAACCTTTTTCCAGCAGGAGATGTGGTCCGCCGCCGCGAGCCGCTCCTGACACCAGCGCCGGCATGAAAATGACTGCCCGCGTCTCGAGGTTCAGACGTGGGCCCCGATCCGAAACGAATCCTCTCCGGGACACCCTCAGTATTCCCCGCCCTCGTTCCCGTAGGCGAGGTCGCCGAAGCGTGTGCACTTCGAAACCCAGGCAACTTCGATGGACCCCGTAGGCCCGTTGCGCTGCTTGGCCACGATGATCTCGGCCTTGTTGTCGGCGTCGGGATCGCCCTCTCCCGTTTTGTCGCGGTTGTAGTAGCTCTCCCGATGGATGAACGCGACCACGTCCGCATCCTGTTCGATCGAGCCGGACTCGCGCAGGTCGGAGAGCAGCGGCTTTTTGTCCCCCCCGCGCTGCTCCGAGGCGCGCGAGAGCTGGGAGAGCGCGATGACCGGGATGTTGAGTTCTTTGGCGAGAGCCTTCAGTCCGCGGGAGATCGCCGACACCTCTTGCGTCCGGTTCTCGTAGCGCCGCGCCTGCGCACCACCCAGCGACCCCGCCGTCATCAGTTGCAGATAATCGACGACCACGAGATCGAGGCCGCTCTGCGACTGGCGAAGCCGGCGCGCCTTGGCTCGCATTTCCGAAAGCGAGATGCCCGGCGTGTCGTCGATGAAGATGCGCGCCTCCACCAGCCGCTCCAGCGCCGAAGTTAGCTTGTCCCGATCCTCGCGCAGCAGGAAGCCCTTCTGGATCTTGACCGAGTCCACCGTGGCCTCCGACGCCAGCATGCGGCGCAGCAGCGACTCCTTCGACATTTCAAGCGAGAAGACGGCCACGACTTTGCCGCCGTGGATGGCGGCGTTCTGCGCGATGTTAATAGCCAACGCCGTCTTGCCCATCGAGGGGCGCGCGGCAATGATGATCAGCTCGGAGTTCTGCAGACCGCTCGTCATGCGGTCGAACTCCGTCAGATGCGTGGCCAGCCCGGTGACCTCGCGGCCCTCCTTATAAAGGTTATCGATCGTTTTGAAGGATCCGGCCACGATGTCGTGCACGCTCGAGAAGCTCCGCGTGATGCCCTTCTCCGTGACTTCGAGCAGCGAGGATTCGGCGGCATTGAGGACGTCCAGTGCCTCTTCGCTCTGATCGGCAGCCCGGGTGATCGCGCTCGAGCAGATGTTGATCAGCTGGCGGAGCAGCGACTTGTCCTTGACAATGCGGACGTACTCTTCGATGGAGAGCCGTCGTGGCAATCCCTCCGTGAGCGATGCCAGCCACGCCACGCCGCCGACGGACTCGATCTCCTTGCGGCGCGCCAGCTCTTCGCTCAGCGTAACGATGTCGACCACATGATTGCGGTCGATGAGCTCGCCCATCCGGGCGAAGACCCGCTGGTGCGCGGTGAGTGCGAAGTCTTCCGAGTGCAGGCTGCTGGCCGCTTCGCTGTAAGCGTGATTGTCGAGCAGGACGGCGCCCAGAATGGTGCGTTCTGCGTCAAGCGAAGCCGGAAGGCCGCGCTCAAATTCGATGTCGGGGGTGGTGGCCATGTCTTCAACGAGTGTAGGACGGATCGGCGCCCCGAGTACGCCCCAGGAACCTCTGCAAGAACCTGCGTTTCTGTGAAAAACGTGTTCACAAAGTCCCCGGCGGTGGCGTTCAGGGCGAGCGAACGTCTATCATGGATGTATTCCTCCCACGAAGTGGATTCTTACTTATGCGCTTAGATTCTTTCCTGAAATCGATGTTTGTACTCGCCCTCTGTTTTGCAGGGCCCATTCGTGCGCAGCAGGCGCAGTCGATCAGCCCCGGTCAGACCATGCCCCCCGAGGTCAAAGAGTTCCAGGGTTACGAAGATCAGTGGAGCAACGCCGTGGTCAAGAGCGATCAGTACACCATGGAGTTCCTGCTCTCGCCTCTCTATGTCGACATCTCTTCCAATGGCGACGTGACCACGCGCAACCAGCAGATCGCCGAGCTCTTTCAGAAGGGCGATGGACCCGTGAGCCTCCAGCAGCGCGTGGTCAGCGTCCGGCTCTTCGGCGATACCGCGCTGGTGAGCGGCACCTACATCGTCAAGTTCCGCACCAACGGCAATACCCGCGAGGAACGCGGCATCTTTACGCACGTCTACAACCACGCCCGCAATCATTGGGCCTGCGTCAACGCACAGAGAACCGCGGTGGTGGATATCGCGCCGGGCAGCAAGCAAAGGGCCTCGAAGAAGAGCGATGCGTCCGAACCGTTCCACATCCCGCTCCTCTTTCACGGCGCGCAACCGTCGCAGACCGCTGCCGCGCCCAGCACGCCTGCGCCGAATTAGCGCGCCGGTGATTCGCGAGGCGGATGGCCCTGGACCCTGTCTGGATGGACCTGACCACTCCAGTCGCGGACGTCAACAGCTCGGAGACGATCATCCATACACGACCCACCTGGGCTGAAGTCGCGCGCGGCAATCTCCTTCACAACCATCGCCGCCTGCGCCAGCTGTCCGGCGACGCCCCCGAGCTGCTCGTTGTGGTCAAGGCCAACGCCTATGGGCATGGCCTCGCCAACACCGCCCGCGTGCTGGAAGCAGACGGCGCCCACTGGTTCGGCGTGACCTCCGTCGAAGAAGGCGTGGCGCTGCGCCACATCTGTCCCCGCTCGCGGATTCTCATCATGTCGGGAATCTGGGAGGGCGAGGCGGAGACCGCCATCGACCATCGCCTCACGCCCGTGGTCTGGGACCCACAGCATCTGAACTGGCTGGCAGAAGCGGCGCGGCGTCGCGGGCTCCGCGCTGGAGAGCTTCCCGTGCACCTCGAAATCGACACCGGAATGTCGCGGCAGGGCGCGCCCATCCCAAGGTTGGGATTGCTCCTCGACCGTTTCGCGCCCGGCCAGCCGCTGCGCCTCGAAGCCATAACGACGCATTTCCATTCGCCGGAAAACGAGCAGCTGACTGCCGGACAGATGGCGGCATTAGTAACCGTTATAGATACGATTCACTCCGCTGGTCTGCGGCCGGAGATCCTGAGCGCGGGCAGCTCCGCCACGATTCTCCGCGGGGAGACGGCCCTCATCGCGGATCTCGCCAGACGCATCGGTGCGCGCCCAATGTTGCGCCCCGGGATCGCCCTCTACGGCTACGCACCCAGCGGCCAATCCGCACCCGGCCCCCCACCCGGACTCGATCCAGTCCTCGCATGGAAGACCCATGTGACATCGCTGCGAAGCATCGACGAGGGCGCGACCGTCGGCTACGACGCGACCTTCACCGCGCCGCGCAACACGCGGCTGGCGCTGCTGCCTGTGGGATACGCCGATGGGCTGAATCGCCTGCTGTCGAATCGCGGCAGCCTCCTGATCCGCGGCCAGCATGCCCCGATCGTCGGCCGCATTTCCATGGACCAGACCATGGTCGACGTCACCGATATCTCCTCCGCCGCCCTCGGCGACGAAGCTGTGCTGATCGGCCGGCAGGGCTCGGAGAAAATCACGGCGGCGGATATGGCGAACCTGCTCGCAACCATTGCCTACGAAGTCCTGTGCGCGATCGCGGCGCGCGTGCCCCGGGTCATGGTGGAGTAGCCGGAACGATGCTCGGAAAACTTTACGGCCGCTGGATGTACTCCTGGGAAACGGCGCTCACGACGCGCGACGAGAATCGCGTCGTCCGCCCCATGGAGTGGGGATTCGAGTGGCTGGACGACTTTATCGGCGCCGCCGGTCTGCGCGGGATGGTCGAGCGCGCCCACGGCGACACCGCCAGGTCCGAGGACGCAATGGCCGCGCTCAACGACGCCATCGTCCGCAACAGCGAAGCGTTCTTTGCCTATGAGCGCCCGAGCGACTTCCGTCTCGAAGAGCGCGCGCCGCTGCTGTTTCCCACGAATGTCCGCCCCGAGACCGTGCGCCGCGATGCCGAGCTCAAACGCCGCGCAGCGGAAGGAAAACTGGGCAAGGCTCGGTTCCTCCGCTTCACCTCGCCGGTCCGCACGCCCTATCCGGAAAACGACCACGTGAACGCGCGCTGGTACCCTGCGGAAGAAAGGCTACAGGCTAACGGGCAACGGAAGCCGCGGCAAGCCATCATCGTCATGCCGCAGTGGAATGCGGACGCCTTCAGCCACAACGTTCTCTGTTCGCTGTTCAACCGGTTCGGCATCTCGGCCCTGCGGCTGAGCAAGCCGTTTCACGATATCCGGCGTCCCGCGGAGATCGAGCGATCGGATTACGCGGTGAGCTCCAACATGGGCCGGACCATCGCCGCGGCCCGCCAGGCCGTCGTGGACATCCGCTGCTGTCTCGACTGGCTCCAGTCGCAGGGCTACGAACAGTTCGGAATCCTGGGAACGAGTCTCGGCTCCTGCTACGCATTCATGGCCAGCGCCCACGATCCCCGCCTCCGTGTGAACGCCTTCAATCACGCCTCGATGACCTTTGGCGACGTGGTCTGGACCGGGCAGAGCACCCGCCATATTCGCGCGGCCCTCGAACAGGCGGGCATGATGCGCGCGCCGAGCGCGCCCTCCACCCAGGCGTCCGATGACCTCGCGCGCCAGCGGCTCTACCGGATCTGGACCAGCATCAGCCCCGTCTCCTACATGGATCGATTCGCGGCCCACCCCAAAAAGGTGCTCATGATCCATGCGAAATACGATCTGACCTTTCTGCCCGAGTACTCCGAACAGGTCATCGCCAGCTTCGCTGCGCGCGGCATCGATTTCGTGTCGAAGGTGCTCCCCTGCGGGCACTACACCACCGGCGAGTTCCCCTACAAATTCATCGATGGGTGGTATATCGGATCGTTCGTCTACACAGCATTCCGCGATCTCGCCCGCGAGCCCTCGCAAAGCCCCTCACCCACGCGCGAAGCCGAAAGAGTAGAAGCGGGTAGATAGCGGAGGGGTACTGTCCCACTCAAGCCAAAACAGGGCTTGAATGGGCCACCCGGCCGAGAGCGTCGAAGCGGGTAGATAGCGGAGGGGTACTGTCTTACTCGAGCCAAAACAGGGCTTGAATGGGCCACCCGGCCTATTGGCCGCCAGTCGCGTCTTGCATCCACCGGCGCGGTAGTGTCAGGTTGCGGCAGGTGCAGGGCCGATCAGATTGCGTTCGCGGATCCCGGGTCTCAAACGCTAGACCCGGGTCAGCCAATGTTCCCGTTCCAAAACAAAAAGCCCCGGCCTCAGCCAGGGCTTTCCTATTCCACACCCAACCTCAGAACTGCTGCGCGAGTTCGGTTTCCTGCTCTCCGTCGAGCCCGTGACGGCGCAGCAGAGTCGGCAGGTTCTGCGAGAAGGCCGAGCGCGGCATCACCATGTCGCATCCCGCTTCGACCGCCTTCGCCTTGAGGTCTCCCTGCAGGTGCGAAAGGAAGCCGATCACCGACGTTCCCCGCTTCAGCTTCGACTTGATCTTGGGGATCAGCGTCATCGGCTTGGCCGCGGCGTTGTTCAGATCGAAAACGATCAGAGACGGGCGCTCTTCCTCGGGACCCTCGATGATCTTCGCGAGCGTCTCAGGATCGTTCTTGACGAAGGCGACCTTGATGCCGAGCTTGCGCGCGGCTTCGTTGATCTTCGCGAAGAAGAACAGGTCCTCGATGAACAGGTAAATGCGCGTCGGCGCGTCTTCCCTCACCGGCGGAGGCGGAGCCTCCCACGGCGCATTGTTCTCGATGTAATGGCCGTTACCGTTCACGTTGCCGTTGCGAAACTCGATGGTCGACGGCGGTGAATCGGCGACGTTGCCGTTGACGGTGCGGTAGCTGTGGTCCATGGGACCGACAAAGACGCGCTCGCGCCGCTGCTTGTTGCGGCGGCGTCCACCGCCCCCGCCGTTCTGCTGGCCATTTCCGTTGTTTCTGAAGAAGCGGGTCTGGCTGGAGGGTTGCGGCTTGGGCGGCTTGGGTTTGTGCGCCGGTTGCTGACCTTGGGTTTGGGGCTGGCTCGGGGCCTGCGCCTGAGCGCCGCCCTGTTTGCCCTTGCGTCTGCGGCGGCGGCGGCGATGACCGCCGGGCGCCTGATTTTGCCCCTGGGAGGCTGCTTGCGCCTGTGCCGGGACCGGATTTTCGGCCGGGGGCTGAGGCTGGTTCTGCTCTGTTGTCATGCCTGCACTTCCTGGTGCGATGGACTGGTGTTCCTGATTCCCGCAACACCATGAACTGGCTCGGAAACCCGGGATTCCTGGGAATTGCGCAGCACGGAATCCGACTCGTCGGGAGTCAGGAACAGTCGAAATTGTTGAGTTCCGGCGTTAAATCTGTGGCTGCGATCCAACGGACATAACCGGAAAGTTATTAATAGTACGGTACTGTGCAAGTGGACTTGGTTCCTGGTCCTGTACGGCTCCCGCTCCGCTGCCTGAGGAGTGAGACGGGGGAACCTGATCTACTGCCACACCGATCAACGGAACGTACTGGAGTTGCCGTCTGATTCTGATTCAACCTTCGCAACCGGTCGGTTTCTCCTCTGACTGTCTGAGACGGCGGAGAGAAACTCCCGGGGGTGATTCTGACTCTCGTGAATCGCGGCGAGCCTCGCGGAAAACCGGCGTGGCATCAGCCGCTCGATAGGCAAAGCTAATACTACTCCCGGAGTTCGGCCCTGACAAGGGGTTAGATGCACAACCTTTGGGGGAGATGATGCGAGAAGGTAAACGGGCCTTTCCGGGAGCGGCCCCGGTGGCGGCCTGCTGCACCCCAAACAGAAAAGCCATCCTGTCGGATGGCTTCCCGTGTGACAGCCAGTCACTGGCCTCCCTGAAGTGCCCTTCATCCTGAAAGAAATGGATTAGGACGTTGCATTCCGGCTGGGGCAGAATCTCGAAGGATATGCTCTCTGCAGCCGGAAACTTATTTATCGCATGAGCCCAATCAAGGGCATATGCGTCCCTGGCGATTGCGTTAAAAGCAATTGGGAGACCGTTTGCAATCCCGATTGAAATCAATTGTTTAATCCAAGTGGACAGGTGGAATTCATTCAGATTCCCGTAGATTGGTCGGCGCCAGGTCCGGAAATCCATAACCGGTCGCAAGAGGGAGCCCCTTACTTCTGGCAGCGCGGGCAAAAATGGGTGCTGCGGCCGGCGAGCACGATACGGCGAATCGGCGTCCCACATACCCGACACGGCAGCCCCTCCCTCCCGTAAACCCGGTGCTGAATCTGGAAGAAGCCGCGAACACCATCGGCATCCACATAATCAGAAACCGAGGAACCGCCAGCCCGAATCGCTGCCTGCAGAACACTTCGCAGAGCTCGCCGGAGCCGGCTCAACTGATCCGCTTTTAACCGCCCTGCGATGCGGGTAGGACGAATACACGCGCGGAAAAGGCTTTCGTCGGCGTAAATGTTGCCAACGCCATGGAGCAGCGACTGGTTCAGAAGAGCGGCCTTGATGGAGAGCTTCCGGCCGCGAAAGAGGGCGGCGAAATCGTCTGCGGAGATGGTGAGTGGTTCCCGTCCAGGCCCGGTGAAAGCGCCCTCCGCGAAAGGACGCAGCGCGAGCCGGCCGAAACGGCGCGCATCGACAAAGCGCAATTCGCGGCCCGAGGCGAGGTGAAGAACAGCGTGCGTATGCGGCGGCAGCGGCACCGTGCCGGCAGAAACCAGCAGACGACCGGTCATGCCTAAGTGAACCAGCCATTGCGCGGTCACGTTTCGGCCCGATTTCGTGGTCAGATCGACAACAATGTGCTTGCCGACGCGGTAGACGCGGGCGATGCGCAGACCGGTGAGGGCGAGCGCCATCTCCGCGGGCGGGGTTTTGAAGGGCTCCCGGTAATGGCTGAACCATGCCGAGACGATGCTGTCGCCGCGGAGGCGGCGGTCAACGCCATTGGCGACGGTTTCCACTTCAGGGAGTTCAGGCATGGGAACGTGGGACCGCGCTTCGATCCACAGACCCCAGTTTAGCCGTTCGATGACCCATTTCCGGCCTCGCCGAATCAGCGGATCGTGGGCTCGCTCTTCACACAAGGTATTGATCTTTGGCGCGGAAAGGATTATCAGTGGTCTGCCCCCAAAAACGAAAAAAGGAGATCAAACAACATGGGACATGGGATTATTGCCTGGATCATCATCGGACTGATCGCGGGCTGGTTAACCGGCAAGATCATGAAGGGCTCGGGCTTCGGCTTCCTGATGGATATGGTGGTCGGGCTGGTTGGCGCGCTGATCGGAGGCTTCATCTCCAGTCATCTTGGCTTCGGCGGAATTGGCGAGCACGGACTGATCATCAGCATCGTGATTGCCGTTATCGGAGCCGTTCTGCTCACGTGGGTCGTCCGCCTGGTCATCGGCAACAGGAGCGCTAACCTCTGATCTTCGACAGCGCGGTGGTTGCCTGCGGACCGCCGCGTCAGAGCTAATACCGCCGGGCTGTGCGGGCCATTCGCTGGCTGAACCTGCACGCTCGGCGCCTTTCTCTGGGAACGAAAACGCTTCGACAAAAGAGCGCCCCTTCCCGCGGCCCCCTCAGCGCCTGTGCAACCTCGCTTGCGCTGGCGAGATGCGTCGAGCCTTGCTAAGAACACGCCAGGCAGCCCGCGTCTGCCCCCCCGGCAGGCCCGTCCAGGTTCACCCCACAGCAAGAAGCTAACTCGCTCATCTTCCGGAGATCCCTCGATCGGGCCGGGAATTTCCCCACGAGTACCGTTCATCCAGCCAGGTTTGAAACCCTGGCCCATTCATCGCCAGTGTCCGGCAAGGTTTCTTCGCGTGGCACGCGTCCTTTCAAGAAATGAGTTGAAGGGGGTTGACCCCTCGGGAAGTTGTTGATTGCAGGTTGCGGAGGTTTTGCGGACCCCCCTTGTGTTGGCGAAGTGGTTAGCAGGTCAGAGGCCGGCGATCTGGATCGGGTCTTCCTTTGGGAGGTTGTCGAAGGGGGTGGCGCGGGCGGCGAGGAAATCTTCCTGGGACTCGCCGTAGCGTTTGTGGGTCATGTCCATCATCTCGTTTTCGACGCGCTGGAGATCCTTGTCCCAGTTTTTCTTGAGGTCGCGGAAGCGGACGCGGGGGCTGGGCTGGGGAGTGCAGGGGTCGGAGCTCGTGTCAGAGCTCGTGTCAGAGCTCGTGTCAGGGCTCAGAGCACAGGGCTCCGAGCTCAGTGCGGGTTCCGGGCACAGGGCACTGGGCACTGGGGCATCAGGATCGGCGGTGGTGGCTGGTTCGCCGA
The DNA here is from genome assembly GCA_963787915.1 of uncultured Acidobacteriaceae bacterium. Lineage (GTDB taxonomy): Bacteria > Acidobacteriota > Terriglobia > Terriglobales > Acidobacteriaceae > Palsa-343. The sequence goes on from CAWBEP010000009.1 coordinate 213,088, forward strand.
AGATTTCGTCTTCGGGGATGCCGAGGCGGCGGAGTTTGAGGCGGAGCTTCGCCATTTCGAGGCGGCGGCACTGGATGGTGTGGGCGAGGCGCAGGGCGGCGCGCCCGGTACAGCGGTTGGTATAGGAAAGAAAAAGCCCCACCGGTTGCGGTGAGGCTTGTCGGGACACGATTCCTTAATAACAGACTAGGGAGCGGGCGCGGGAGAGGCAAGGAGAATATGTGTGGGCCGCCGGCGTGGGTGGGGGTGACCGCGAGCACCGGGGACGGGGCACCGGCTACCGGGACTGTGATTGGCTCAGACATTCGATCCTCCTCGTGGGGCGTTGGGCCTGTTGGGGGCGGCCGGCGACTGGCAATGCCGTCAGTTCCGGAATGGTTCGCTGTTGGTACTTTGAGGTGGAACAGAAGGTCGAAACGCTTGAGATTCGAGCAGCGAAGGCGTTTGCTTCTTGCTGTGGGGTGAACCTGGCCGGGGGGAAGGAGGCCTGGGCGGTTGGGGCGCGGCGGATAAGGGGGCGGTGCAGCGGGTTGGGGGCGCGGAGGCGGCCGGGGCGATGGGGGCGCGGAGGCGGCCGGGGCGATGGGGGCGCGGAGGCGGCCAGGGAGATGGGGGCGCGAAGGCGGCCAGGGAGATGGGGGCGCGGAGGCGGCCAGGGAGATGGGGGCGCGAAGGCGGCCAGGGAGATGGGGGCGCGGAGGCGGCCGGGGAGATGGGGGCGCGGAGTCGGCCAGGGAGATGGGGGCGCGAAGGCGGCCAGGGAGATGGGGGCGCGAAGGCGGCCGGGGCGATGGGGGCGCGAAGGCGGCCGGGGCGATGGGGGCGCGAAGGCGGCCGGGGCGATGGGGGCGCGAAGGCGGCCGGGGCGATGGGGGCGCGAAGGCGGCCGGGGCGATGGGGGCGCGAAGGCGGCCGGGGCGATGGGGCAATGGGAGCCAGTAGGTTTGTGGGTGGGAAGTTTTGAGGATGCGTTCAGCGCTACTTAGCCACAGCCGACTTCAACCTTAAGTCCGCCGTCCCCTCCGCAAAGATCGGTTGGCTGCCGGGCATAAAAGCCGGAGTCAGGAAACGCTGGACGCTCGCATCCGCTTCCCCTGGATCTCAATAAACACATTCACCAATGTCAGTGCCGCCGGCGTCACGCCGGGAATCCGGCTTGCCTGGCCGATCGTCGAAGGCCGCACCCGCGTCAGCTTCTCCTGCATCTCGCGAGAAAGGCCGCTCACCTGGGTGTAGTCGAACCACGGCGGAATTCCGCGCTCCTCCGCCTGCTTCAGCTTCTCGATCGATTTCTTCTGCTGGTCAAGGTAGCCCGCGTACTTGATCTCCGTCTCGACCGTCTTCAGCTCGTTCCGGGTCTGCGGCGCGAGATGCCCATCCGCATCCGCCTCGACCCAGGGCTCGAAAATCGGGTCCCGCAACTGCTCGCGCAACGCCCGCCAGATCGTCTCCATCGTCACTTCGGGCCGTCGCAGAACCTGCGCCCAGGTGTGTCCAGTTGGCCAGTCGCCACCGGTAGCCTTGCCAGTCGCAAGCACCTTCTCGAGCGCCACCGCGCGCGCCTGCTTCGCCTCGTACTCCACCCACACCGCGTCGTCGATCAGGCCCAACCTGCGCCCATGCGGAGTCAGCCGCCGGTCGGCGTTGTCGATGCGCAGGTGAAGCCGGAACTCCGCCCGGGAGGTGAACATTCGGTAGGGCTCGTTGGTCCCCTTCGAGATGAGATCGTCGATCAGGATCCCCGTGTATCCCTCCGTGCGATCCAGCGTGAACGGGGCCTCGCCTTTCACGCTCAGCGCCGCGTTGATGCCTGCCATGATCCCCTGACACGCGGCCTCTTCGTATCCTGACGTTCCGTTGATCTGCCCGGCCAGATAAAGACCCTCGAACTTCTTCACCCGCAGCGAGCGGTCCAGCTCGGTCGGGTCGATCGCGTCGTACTCGATCGCGTAACCGGGTCGCAGCATCTCAGCGTTCTCGAGTCCGGGAATCGAGCGCACGATTTGCCACTGGACCTCCATCGGGAGCGAGGTCGACATCCCGTTCACGTAGACCTCGTGCGTGTTCAGCCCCTCCGGCTCGAGGAAGAACTGGTGCTGCTCCTTGTCCGGGAACTTCACCACCTTGTCTTCAATGGACGGACAATAGCGCGGCCCGATGGCCTGGATCTGCCCCGTGTACATCGGCGAGCGGTGCACGTTGTCGCGGATGATGCGCAGCGTCTCGGAGGTGGTGTACGCGATGTGGCAAGAGACCTGGCGCTGCGGAAGCTCCCGCGTGCGAAAGCTGAACGGCGTTGGCTCCGCGTCTCCAGGCTGCTCCGCAAAACGGCTCCAGTCGATGGTGCGCCCATCGAGCCGCGGCGGCGTTCCGGTCTTCAGCCTGCATCCGCGCAGCCCCAGACGCTTCAGCGCCTCACCGAGCAATACCGAAGGCGGCTCGCCGCTTCGACCAGCCGGATAGTTCTCCTCGCCGCAGTGAATCAGCCCGTTCAGGAATGTGCCTGTCGTGATGACAACGGCACCCGCCACAATGACGCGCCCATCCCTGAGCTTCACGCCTGTCACGCGCGTCAGGTCCGCTTCTCCTGGGCCTTGCGCTCTGCGCTTTGGGCCCTGCTCTTCCTGATCGCTGATCGCTGATCGCCGATCGGTGGTGGATGTCGTGCTGAGCACGAGGTCCACCACTTCCGCCTGCTTGATGTACAGGTTCGGCTGCGATTCCAGCACCTCCCGCATCTTCACCCGGTACTGTTGCTTGTCGCACTGCGCCCGCGGCGACCAGACGGCCGGCCCGCGTGAGGTATTCAGCAGCCGGAACTGGATGCCGACCGCATCCGCCACTTCGCCCATGATGCCGCCCAGCGCGTCCACCTCGCGCACCAGGTGCCCTTTGGCGATGCCGCCGATCGCCGGATTGCAGCTCATCTGCGCGATCAGGTCGAGGTTGAGCGTGAACAGCGCGGTGCGCAGCCCCATGCGCGCCGCAGCCATCGCGGCCTCGCACCCCGCGTGTCCCGCGCCCACCACCACGACATCGTACTGTTCGGTGAAGACCATGTTGACTAACTTTGTATTCTACCGGTCCGGCCCGCCCCCAAAGAAAAGCGGCGCCCGATTTGCAAACCTCGGAGCGCCGCGGCTGTGGTGCCTGGAACTTACTTCCTGACCAGCTAGAAATCCAGCTTGAGGCCCAGTTGAATCTCGCGCTGGCTGTAGACAAAGTTCGAGTTGGCATTCGTGATGGCGCCGAAGCCCGATTGTCCGCTGACTCCCAGCCCGGGATTGAACGACTGGTAGTTCAGGTTCGTACCTGAGATGGAGTAGGAAGTGCTGTTCACGCCTGTCACGTTCAGGTGGTTGAGAGCGTTAAATACCTCGCCCAGCAGCTCGAAGTTGAAGCGCTCGCTGATGGTGATGTCCTTCTGCAGGCGGGCGTCCAGATCGGCTGTGGTTGGTTGTTTGTCGGTGTTGCGTCCAATCTGGAGCAGATAGGCAGAAGATCCGGATCCGGTCAGCCCTGAACCCGCCGCGCCGGAGATTGTCCCACTGACCCCGGCAGAGTAGGGAAGCCCGTTCTGTACCTGGAGGACCGGATTGACGTGCCAGCCGTTCTCAAAGTACTTCTTCCAGCCAGTCGCCGTTCCCGGCCAGGTGAGCAGGCCCCAGGCGACAAACCGGTTGGGCACGTTGTAATTCGAGTTTCCGTAATTAGCCTTCGGATTCGCCCACGGATCCCACCAGTTATTGGTACTGGGTGAAGTGCTCTGGTTCTGGTTGTAGTCCAGCGCATGAGACCAGGTATAGTTCACGTCGAACTGTGCGTACTGGTTTCCGCGATTCTCCGCGTCCACCACTAATGCGTTGTAACTCGAGTTAATGTTACTGACCACTTCTGTGACATTGCCGAAATGGGTGTTGATATACGGCTTCACATAGTAGGTTGCCGGTATCGCGGTGCCACATGCCAGCTTTCCGCACGTCCCGTCGGCTCCCGGCATCACGGTCAGAGTGGTGGATTTCATGTTGGCGGGATTCAGGTTCAGGTTCAGGAAGTTGGGCAGCTCGCGCGCCAACGCACCCATGTATTCGAGCGAGAAGAAAGTGCCCTTGCCCACTTCCTGCTGCGCGGTCAGATCGAATTCGTTGACTTCAGGATTCTTGAAGTTGCTCGAGAAGAAATCGACGCCGGGCGTGGGGAAGCTGCCGCCCGGGATAACCTGCGGAAAGACCGGAACACCTGCACCTGCCTGCTCCCCAAACAGACTGGGGATCGTGTACTGGCCCAGAGGGCTGCCGGTGGCCTCATATGCGTTAAGGGTGACACCGTTCAGATTGCGTCCGAAGTAAAGCCCGTAGCCCCCGTGAAGGACGGTTTCGCCTTTGCCGAAGGGATCGAAAGAGAAGCCGAAGCGCGGCCCGTATTCGCCAGTGTCGCTGGGCTGGTTTCCGATCTGGGCGATGGAGTCCGGGAACGGGCCCACGCCACCCACCGCCGTATTCAGCAGCGATGATGAGACCAGCGACGGGTAGGGCGGGGGCACGTGCTCGTAATCGTAGCGAAGGCCGAGGTTCAGCGTGAGGCGGGGCATGGCCTTCCAGTCATCCTGCACGAAGAAGCCGTAATCGAGCGTGGTGATCGAAAACTTCGGGGTTCCAAAGCCCTGAGTAAATCCGTAGTAGCAGGGATAAGTGCCGAGGCCTGTCTGGGTCTCGTTGCTGTCGCAGGTACCGCTCGGCTTAAGAATGTCAGCGAAGAAATCCGAGAAGTAAGTGTAGGTATAGACACCATTGCTCTCGTAGAGGTTGTTGATTTCGTCGCTGTTGCGGAGGATGTCGAGACCAAATTTGAGCGAGTGATTGTTGTGGATGAAAGTCGCGGTGTCCCCAATCTGATCCTTCCACTCAGCGGGATAGGCCAGACGGAACGAGTAGTACGGCATGCCTGCCGTGAAGCCGCCATTGCTGGAGCCGCCGTAAATCGCCAGCTGCACCGGCGTCCCGGTTGAGTTATTCAGATAAGTGTTGGTAAAGCTGCTGAAAGGCTGCTCGCCCTCATCGTCCAGCTCGCGTCCGTACTGGAAGCGCAGCTCGTTGGTAAAGCTGGGGGAAAACAGGCTGTCGAGCTTAGCCATACCATAATCCAGTTTTACAAAGTCGGTGCCGAAGGTGTCGATCGCGTAGTTATTCGACGTCTGGGTCTGGACGCCACCCGGAGAATCCCAGCGCAGCCGGTGATAGAGGAAGCTGGCATGCTGCTTGTCGGTGATCTGCCAGTCGATCTTGGGAGTATTGAGCACTTCGTCGCCGGTGCGGGGAGTTGTGCCGAGATCATCGAGCAATCCTGGACTGGTGAGGCCGGTTATGGATGAAACTGCCTTTCCGAACAAAAGTTGATCGTAGTTGGCGGCCGCCTTTGGGTAATTGCCGGCGAACGCCCGATAGGCCAAAGCGCAGGCATTGGTGTCGCCGGCCGATCCGGTGCCGGTAAAGGTGGCTTTGGTTGCGGTGGCGGTGCAGGTGTCGCCCGCCGGCAGCGCGAGGTCCGCATACTGATTAAAGAAAGCGCTGGGTGTGGCCGGCTTGGCCACGCCAGGGAAATTGCGACGGTACTGGTCGTACGCATAGAACCAGAAGAGCTTGTCGTGGACCAGTGGACCGCCCGCACCGAATCCCCAGCGTTTGCGCCAGTCCTTCGGGCGGAACGGAACGCCGGTGATGATGGTGGGCGCGCCCCCAGCGGCGGGTTCGGTCACGTTGGTGAGGGTCGTAAAGGGGTTGATGGCGCCCCAGTCGTTGTCGCGGTCAAAAAAGTACGCCTGTCCGTGAACGGCGTTGGTTCCGCTTTTGGTGATGGAATTAATCACGCCGCCTGCCGCGCGGCCATATTCCGACGAGTAGACTCCCGTGTCCACCTGAAACTCAGCGATCCCGATCTGCGATGTCGAGTAGCCTTCGCGGGTGCGACCGCGTTCCTCGGAGAAGAAAGCCTGGTTATCGTCAGCTCCGTCGATCTCGACGTTATTGAGCAGAGGACTGATGCCGCGGAAGACGATGAGTCCGAAGCCATTGGCATCGGCGATCGCGCCCGGCGTTAACAAAGCCAGATCGGACCACCGCCCGCCGTTCAACGGCAGATTCAGAATTTCTCTGGAAGTTAAGGTCTCGGATATCTCCGGGGATTCGAGCTTCAGCACCGGTGCATCTCCGGTAACAATCACCTGTTCCGAGGCTGTTCCCGTATTCAGGACCGGCTGGAGCTCGGTAAGCGAGCCGACCGTCACAGCAACAGCAGTCGCCGTGTAGGGACCGAATCCGGCAGCCCGAATGGTGACGGTGTATGTGCCGGCCGGCACGAGCGGGGCTTTGAAGTAGCCGCTGCTGTCTGTCGTAAGGTTGATCGTCTCTCCGGTGCCCGTGTTCTGCAGGGTGACCGCGGCGCCGCTGATGACAGCGGAGGAAGCATCGAAAACGGTGCCGGCAATCGCCCCTTCCGTAACAGACTGAGCCACAAGACCAGGCGCGAGCGCCACCAGAAGCAGGGCCACGGCGAGAACAATTCCCGGCCGGGACAGACAGTTGTAACAGTTAGTGCGCATATGGACCCTCCAAAATGTTTTGTTTCCTGTGTGCGGTCGTTTCCCGGCGTCTCACGTCCAGGCGTGGCGCAGTTTTTCTGCGAGATGGAGCGAAGACGCTCCGATCTCCCGGGAGGCTTGCCTGTGTCTGCAAAGGAGCGGTGGAATCTGTCAGAATCGACGAGACCAGATTTCCATACTTTTATTAACGCGTGATTACAGCGCGGCCTTTCGCAACAGCAGTTGTTACAGAAAGGACGCCTGCCAGGACGGCCTCAGCCACCAAGCAGAACAGCAAGAGCAGCTGTATCTCAAGCATGCAGGGCTTCAGATGGCATGAGTAACCACTCCGCGCTTACTTTGGGTATTCCCGGTAATGCCGTTGGAGTCATCCAGTTTGGCTGATCTGCGTTCGGTGAAGACCATGTTGACTAATTGCATTCTACCGGCTCATCAGCTTCGCGCTGTGAACGGATAAAACAAAAGGGCCCCGCGAGGGGGCCCGATCATCAGGATTCCAGGGCTTCGTCAGAACACGAAATGCAGGTCCATCGTTACGACGCGGGGGCCACCAATTGTGCCGGTGACTGATCCAAAATTGGCGCCGTTGTTCGGACATCCCCCGGTGATCGTTGCCTTCGAGCAGGAGAGCGTCCCTGCTGGCAGCGTCGTGGGAATCGTAGTCGTCTTACCCGAGCCATTGTGATACGGCAGCTGATCCAAATTCGTCAGTGCCGACTGCTGATCCGCCGAAGTGTTGCTGGTCACGATCTGTCCGTAATTCACATAGTAGTAACTCGGATCGCAGTTGTTGCCCGCCGTGATCGCCGACGCAGAACAGGCCGATGATTGACGAATCTCCGTCTGGTTCTGCGGCACATCCAGGCTCGTCGTATTCGTTACGTTGAATACGTTGAAACGATACTCGAGAGTCGTCTTCTCCGACGGGTGGAATTGCTTCCGTATCGACAGATCCGCCCTCTTCTGAAATGCCTGGCGGAAAAGATTGCGCTGCCCCGGAGCGAAGTCCGTCTCGTATATATCCGAGGGATTATTGCCCGTCGAAACCGGAATGCCATCGGTCCCCGGCGCCAGATAGTGGATGGATATTTGGCTGGGGTCGATCGCCGGAATAAAGCTGCTTCCGGCCCGATACGCGCCCGAATGGCCTGTCAGGGCGCTCTTGGGATGGGATGGGTTCGCGATCGGCAGCACCGGGTTCATCAGCGTCGGATAGTCGCCAAAGAAGATGCTGCCCACCGCCCCGTAGAACTCGTAGAGGGAATAAGGCTCGCCGCTCTGCGCAACTACGAGTCCGCTCAGATGCCAGTCGTTGGCAAACCACGACAAAAGCGTTTCCGGATGGGCAACGTTAGGCGCCGCGACGTCGAAGTTAGCGCTCAGTACATTCGTACGGTCGAAATCGGCCGGCGCATAGGAGTCACGCAGCTTGTTCGGATTGTCTCCGGTAAAGAACAAGCCGATATCGCTCTGTTCGTCATATGTGTGGCTGAAGGTGTAACTCACCCCACCCAGAAAATTATGGGAGAGCCGCTTCTCCAGGTGAGCTTCCAGCGCATCGTAGGCAGAGGTGCCGGTGGTTTCGAAAAACGCTGCGTTGGGGCTGTATCCCACATAGGGGGCGCGGAAGTCTGAATTGCCGCCGTCCTCCGTATTCCAGGGCTCGCCCGGAATTGGATCGTAATCGTACCCGTCCGACTCGCTGTTCTGGTTCAGTACCTCGAAGCCGTAACTGTCGGTCTCTCCGTGAACCGGATTATTCGCGGTGGCAAGAAGCGGCTCGTTAAAAGGAATTGGAATGACCGCATGGCGTCCGCGATTCCCCGTGTAGCCAAGCGTGATCGCGAGATCAGGCCTTGGTTGCCACTGGGCGTTCAGCGTGAAATTCATTGTGTAGGGCAGCACGTTGTTCTTGTCGTACGCCCCGAAATTCAGGGTATCCGGGCAATCGGTATAGCCTTCCTGGTTGTCGATCCCGCCGCAGTTCGGTCCGTAATACTTGCTTTGCCCGGTCATTCCATTCAGGGTGTTCTGCAGAGCCGCGGTAATCGTGCCGGGATTGGAACTGGGCGGGATATAAGTGGAAGACGAGAGTGCCCCACCCAGGGGATTCGCCAGGGTTGTGCCCGTGCCTACCACATAACTTGCAAGGGGAGCCGATTCCGTAACTCCAAAGGGCCCTCCATTGCCGCTGCCGGCCGGTTGTGAGAGGTAGCTGAAATACTCCCCGCGGTCAAAGTAAAGCCCGAACCCGCCGCGCCAAACGAGGTTTCCGTGATTGAGCTTAGGCGCCCACGCAAATCCGATACGGGGCGAGATTCCCCACTGCCGACCGCTCAGGGTCGAATCGCTGACTCCCGGGGTAGGATTGAACTTATTATTGTGGGCGATGACAAAGCCGGCGTTGTTCACCGTGAATCCGGTCGTTGTCGTGCCGGTTACGTTGTAAGTGCTGGGGTCGAAGTTAAAGATATCGCCGTATTTCTCGGTCAGCCCGCCGTGATAATCGTAGCGAACCCCTGCTGTGATGCTAAGGTTCGAAAGTGCCTGCCACTTATCCTGCACGAAGCTCGAAATCTCGTTCGTGCGATAGTATCGGTCGGCGAGGTTTTTCCCGGTATTAGGATCTATGCTCTCCAGCACGCTTGAGCTGTGCACCGATCCGGCAAGGAATTTCTGAAATGTGGAGCTCGTGACCTGGGCGATGCCCGTACGGTTGTTATCGATATTGAGTTGCGTGTAACTGTACCCGCCACCCGCCAGGATGGTGTGTCTGCCCAGAGTAAATACCACACTCGAAGATGGATTCAGGCGGTTCTGGTAATAGCCTATGTCGGCAAAGGAGCTGTAGGGGCCAACCTTTAGTCCGGGAGCGACACTGCTGTTCGTGGCGAATTCCTTGATCAGCAGACCGGGCAGCCCCGCAGCATAACCGCCGCTGGCTCCCGTGCCGACTCCGAAGTTCGAGCCAGGATCGATCGTCTGCGTGTAGCCGCTGTAGCTATAACTGCGCGAATAGCCCAGGGTCTGCACCCAGTTGATCTTCGATCCGAGTACGATGGTGTTGCTCAAAGAGCCGACCTGGGCGCCGTTGCTCTGCGACTGAGGAAATCCGCCGACCGCCGACATTCCGTACAGCCGGGAGGCAGGATCGCGCTGGTAGTAATACTTTGCCGACAATCGGTCGATGCTGCTCAGCTCATAGTCGAGCGAGCCGGTTCCCTGGTCGCCCGTCAGCACGGACGTGCCGATCAGCGTCACGTTCGGTACCCCGTACTGGTATGCAGCCGAAGTCTGAGCCGACGGAATAAGGAAGCCGCCGCCCGGCAAAGTCGCCTGGAGCAGAGCTTCGGCGATGGGGCTGATCGCGCCGGTGTACGCCTTACCGTTGTTCCAGCTCGTCGCTGCAGCGGTCAGTCCCGTTGGCGACCGGTCGTTTGTTAGTCCGCTCGGGACCGTCAGCTGCGAGAGACCGGTTGAATCGTCGGAGTCATACAAATGCTGATAGGCAGCAAAGAAGAACAGCTTGTTTTTGAAAATCGGGCCGCCCACCGTCGCACCCGTCGTCCACCGATGCAGCGCGGGATTGGCCAGCGATGCGGGAAACGCTCCGACCCCTTCGCCCGACAGCAAATACTGCTGTTTAAAGAAAAACGGATCCGCATTGATCGAGTTGTTGGCGAAGCTCCCATACAACTGGCCATGGAACGCGTTCGTCCCGGTCGCCGTGTTCACATCGATCTGTGCGCCCGCGGTCTCGCCCTGCTGCGCATCGTACATCGACGTATTGACACGGAGCTCCTGCAGAAACTCCGGCGGAGGAGAAGGCAGGCTGTTTCCGTTCGAGCCGTAGACGGAGGTGCTGGTCTGCGACGCGCCTCCGATACTGGCCGAGCCCGCCGAAGAAGTACTCGATGTGCTGCCCCCGCCAATGTTGAAGTTGTAGCGCTGTGAAGCATCGCCGCTCGAGCTCATGCCGTTGAAGATGTTGCTCACGTCGGTTCCGTTTACCTGGAACGTGTTGCTGGTAGCGCGTTGGCCGTTCGCCCAGATGTTCTGGTTGCCCAATCCGGCATTCGTATCGATCCCGCTCAGAAGTTCGGCGTTCACGCCCGGCGCCAGAATCGCGAGTTGCGTGAAACTACCGGTGGCCAGTGGGGTCGTCTCAATCTGCGCCTTGTCCAGGGTGTAACCGTTGGTAGTATCCGTCGCGTTGAGCAGCGGATTCGCCGTTACTGTCACCGACTCGGTTACTTTTCCGGGCTGCAGGGAAGAATTGATCGTGGCGGCCCGCATCTCCTGCACGTCGATCGCGGGATAATTCACCGTCTCGAAGTTCTGCTGTTTGACCGTCACCTTGTAGGTGCCCACCGGCAGATTCAGAATCTCCCAGTATCCCGTCTTCTGCGAAGTGGTCGAGCGCGTCAGGCCGGTTTGCTCGCTCACGACCGTGACGGACGCGCCCTGAATGGCAGCGCCGGAAATGTCCGTGACCGTCCCGTTCAGACTTCCCAGCGTTTCCTGCGCCGGGGCAAATTGTGGAGTCAGCAGAGCGGAGAAAAGAACGCAGAAAGCAGCGAGGGCATACTTGCCGAAAAGCTTTTTCATGTGTCTGGCCTCGAGAAGTGATGGTGCTTCTGTCAGGAGGCCGACGAAGACCCCCTTGGGTTTTCCAGGTTGTGGGGATCGAACGTGGATCTGCCCTCCATGCTGATACGGCTGGATGAACGTGGAATAAATTACAGCACGGATTCGTTCGCACTCTGAAGGGAAATCTGAGGGTCCGGGGTGGAAATTTTAGTGGAAAACAGTCCAGTGACAGCTACAAATTGTTTTAGAAAGCCAGGCTGACGCCAATTTGCAGCTGGCGCTCGCGGCTCAGGGTATTGCTGTTGGCATTGGTCACGCCGCCGAATGCCGCGGTTGGATCGTAGAGGTATTGCGTCTCCGTGCTGCCGTTGGTCATCACGGTCTTCGTGCCGGGCTTCACTCCGCTCTGCCAGGTCAGCGTCGCCATATTCGCGTGGGACGTATCGTTGGTCAGGCGATAGCCAACGGTCTGCATGTCTGTGACGTTCCGGTGATTGAGCGCATTGAATGCTTCACCCATGAGGTCGAATGAGGCACGGTCGCTGATACGTATTCTTTTGGTGAAACGCAGATCGAGATTCACCGCTGCCGGATAGCGACATGTGTTGCGGCCGACCGCGGGAATCAGATCTTCGCCGCCCGAGCCGTTCAGGCTTTGCCCGAGGCTGGCAATGGGAACGGACATGCCCGCAGTGTTGTTTGTGAAGGTCTCGTCGGGCTGCTGCACAACCTGAAGACAGTTGGCCCCGTCGCCGGTGGCGCCACCCGCATCGAGCCAGTTCTCGTACGAGCAGGAAGGCGTTGGCACAGCACCCGCGGTCCGCATGGACCAGGGAAGTCCTGTGTGCCACGCTCCGGCCGCCGCCAGCGAATAGCCACCGAAGACCAGGCCGGCCGGGCCCCGCATGCGCCACGGCTCCCGCGCTACTATGCCACCTGCGACTCGCTCCCGAACGTCGTAATTCGAGGTTCCGTGTTCGAGGCGAAGGTCCGCCGGATCGTAAACATCGTTTCGTTCCGCGAAGGTGGCCTCGTTCTGGTTGTCGTCGATCGCGTGCGCCCACGTGTATCCGGCGTTCACGTTCAGGGTGCGCGACAGCCGCCGCGTGAGGCGCACCATCGCCGCGCGATAACTGGAGTTCGTCTCGCTCGTCATGTCCGTGATCGCGCCGTAGGCTGGGTTGAGGCGCTGATAGTAAAACCGCGCCGGTGCATAAACCACGTTCGTATATTCCTGTACCTGGCTGACCGCCTTCGCGAGCGGGCCGACGTCGCCCGCATTTCCCGGAGCCTCGACGCTGTAGAAAACCATGGCGGTCGCAGTCAAATCGATATTGGTGTCGACGAACTGTGTCAGGTGGTGTCCATCGGTCGCCAGTCCGCTGAAGGTCAGCGCCAGGCGCGGTCCCAGTCCCTGCTCGAGGGAAAGACTCATCTGATTTATCTGCGCATGGCGAAAATGGGGATCGAACCAGGCCGCGTCCGGCGCGGTCGAATTGTGATTCGGGGCTGCCGGATCGACATACGGCATCTCATCGCTCGCGAAGACGTGCGGGAATGCGGGAGCTCCTGCATCCATGGGGCGGTAGGTGTAGGTTCGCGGCGAACTGGCCGATCCCGTGGAAGTGAGCGCGCTGAACACTGTGGCATTGGGCACGCGCGCGTAGAAAATTCCAAGCCCACCACGCAGCACAGTACGCCCTTTGCCGAAAAGATCCCACGCGAATGCTGCCCGCGGACCGTAGTCGTCGCGGTTCTCCGGCAAATGCGCCGTCTGCGGGATGCCGGCATTCACCAACGCGGCATTTGTATCAGGCAGGCGTTCAAATTCGTAACGCAGGCCCAGGGTCAGCGTGACGCCGCGGCGCGGTTTCCACTCATCGGCGAGATACGCGGCATAATCGGCGGTCTCGAAGCTCCAGTCCGGGCTTCCGACGGTTTGGCGAAAGCTTGAATAGCACGGGTAGTGGCCGGTGCCGCTTGCCGTTCCGTCACAACTGTCCGGCGCGAGCATGTCCGCCAGAAAATCGCCCAGCTTTGCGTAGGAATAGGCGCCGGTCTCGTTATTCAATCCGTCCAGAATATCGGTCACGTGGTTGTAGTCGTAGCCGAGCCGAATGGCGTGTCTCTGATGGATCCATGTAACCGCGTCCATGAGCTGTTGCCGTGACTCGGCCGGATATTCGCGCTTGTTCGCGCTCGCGAGCGTCCCAAAGCTCAGCCCCTCGCTGCGATCGATGGAAACCTGCGGCGCCAAGCCCCATCCGTTATTCGCAAACTGTTGTTCGAAGGACGAGGCAGATCCGGGCTTCTGCGACAACACATCGCGGCTGTACTGAAAGCGCGCGCTGCTCAGCAGGCGCGGCGACGCGAAAAGTTCCCAGCGAGCCACAGCGGCATCGTCGCTTGTGGAGCTGTCGGCGAAGCTACCGATGGCATCGGTTTCCGATGCCCCGCTCAGGAGCCCATGGGGGGCTGTGCGACGCATCGCGTTGTATTGCAGGACGAACTGATTGCGATTGTTCACCCGCCAGTTGATTTTGGGAAAGAGAATGGTCTGTCGCGTGGAGCGCGGCACGGCGCCGAGCATCTGGTTGAGCTGTGCGAGAACGGTTGCGTACACACAGGCGGCCATCGCCGTCGAACCCGAAGCAGCGGCGGCGGTTCCTCCACAACTTTTCACGACCGGACTCGTGCTGCTGGCGAGCCGGGCCTCGAGCGTGGTGAGGGTGGCCGCAGAGGGTGGAGCGAAAAACACCTGCGGTTCGGCGGCCCGCGCGACGGCTGGATCGTAGCGCAAATGCTGTTCCCAGGCCAGGAACCAAAACAGCTTGTTTCGACGCAACGGACCGCCCGCTGAGAGCTCCCATTGCTGGCGGCGATCGGGCGCACGGTACGGCGCCTCGACATAGGTGACCGGCTGGCCGTTCAGATACAGCACGGGCTGTCCCGTCGACGTGACCGTTGTCCCGGCAGGCTCCATTTCCATGGTCTTCGTGAAAGCGTTAAAGGCCTGACCCAACGCACCGCGATCGTAGAAAACGGCTCGCCCGTGCAGGTGGTTCGATCCGCTTCTTGTAACGGTATTGATTCCGCCACCGGGCGCGCGTCCGTATCCCGCGCTGTTGGCGTTCACCTGCGACGCGCCAATCGCCAACCCAGCGGTGGCGAACCCGTTGCCGCCGCCCTCGCCGGTGGTTCCGCGTTCGCGTCCGCGAAATGCCAGGTTATGGTCGATTCCATCGGTCATGATGCTGTTCATGGCCGGGCTCAGGCCTCCGAAGCTGAGGTCTCCGTTCCCGGCCTCCGTTGAGGCGCTGAAGAGGGCCGCGAGACTCGAAGGGTGCTGGCTATTGTTCGGCAGCTCTTCGATCAGCGAATTCCCACGGCCATCATTCGGTCCAGGCACATTGGCCGGCGTATCCGCACGGCGTGCGTCCACCAGAATTGTTCTGTGCACCCAGCTCGGCGTAAGCCGAGCGTCCAGGCGCACCGCAGTTCCCAGGTCCACGGTCAGATTGTCGGCCTCCCAATCGGACCATCCCTGCGCATGCACGCGCAGCGTGTAGTTCCCCGCTGTCAGCTCCGCGAATCGAAACTCTCCCTGGCGGTCGCACAGTGCGTCGATATGTTCGCCGGTCGTTGCGTTTTCCATGCGGACCAAGGCCGCATTCACAGCCTTACCTGCATCGTCCACTACGCGTCCGGTGACCAGGCCGCCGATATCGGATTGCCCCGAACCGGCCAGCACGCCCGACCCGGCAATCAGGACGGTCCAAAGACACAACGAAACGGTTTTGACACCTAAGGGGAGGCGCACGTTAACTCACCAAAGCCGGAACTCAGCAAATTGGTTTTCCGCCGGCCGCTTGTTACTGACCGCTCTTTTAGCTGACCGGCTCTCAGCTGACCGATCGTCAGCTGCAGCCGACGTGAGTCGAACGTAGCGCTTTCGTTAAACTGGAAACAGCGAATGTTTATCGATGAGGCCAAAATTCGTGTGAAAGCCGGTGACGGCGGTAATGGATGCATGGCGTTTCGCCGTGAAAAGTTCGTTCCGCGCGGCGGACCCTCGGGCGGCGACGGAGGACATGGCGGCAGCATCATCCTCGAGGCCAGCCAGCGCCATAACACCCTGATGTACTTCCGCTTCAATCCGGAACACAAGGGCGAGCGCGGCGAGCACGGCATGGGGTCCAACTGCACGGGCCGCGACGGCAAAGACACGGTCCTTAAGGTTCCCGTCGGCTCGATGCTCTTCGACGCCGATACCGGCGAGCTGATCCACGACTTCACCCAGCCCGATGAGCGCCTGGTGATCGCGCGCGGTGGGCGGGGCGGCCGGGGCAACCAGCACTTCGCGACGTCCACGCATCAGGCGCCGCGGGAGCACGAGCTGGGACGGCATGGGGAAGAACGCACCTACCGGCTGGAGCTGCGCGTGCTGGCCGATGTTGGCCTTGTCGGCTACCCCAACGTCGGCAAATCCACGCTGATCTCGCGAATCTCCGCGGCGCGCCCCAAGATCGCCGACTATCCCTTCACAACCCTCGAACCGCAGCTCGGCGTCGTGTCGATCGGCGAAGCACCGTACGAAGAAAGCTTCGTCGTCGCGGACATTCCGGGGCTGATCGAAGGCGCGCATCTGGGCGCAGGCCTTGGGGTCCAGTTTCTCCGCCACATCGAGCGCACGCGCATTCTCGTGCACCTGGTCGATGTTTCCGACGCCGACGGACGTCCCGATCCCGTGGAGGACTTTCGCGTCATCATGGCGGAGCTGAAGAGTTTCGGCCATGGACTCGACGAGAAGCCGATGATCGTCGTAGCATCGAAGGCCGACGTCGCGAATCCAGCCAAGCTAAAAAAACTGGAAACAATGGCGAAGCGCCGCAAGCTGCCGTTCTATGCGATCTCCGCGGTCACGGGTCTCGGGGTCGAGAAGCTGAAGTACGCGATTGGCGAGCGGGTCCGAGAACTGAGAAAAGAATCCGTCGCAGTGGAAGTGAAAGAGGCCGAGCCCGCGGCGGGATAACGGGCTGAGTTCCTGCACAGGCGAAGGAATCAATTATGAACATCACGTTCGAAGGTAAGGTCGCACTGGTCACGGGTGCGGCATCGGGGCTCGGCCTTGCAACCGCGAAGGCGTTTGCGGAGTCCGGGGCGGCGGTGACTCTGGCCGATTGGAATGAGAAGGCTGTGCAGGCTGCAGCGAAGGAGTTGGCCGAAAAGGGCCATAAGACGCTGGCCGTCACCTGTGACGTCTCCGACGATGCGCAGGTGGAAGCCATGGTGAAGCAGACCGTCGCCGCATTCGGGCGGCTGGATGCGGCCTACAACAATGCCGGCATTCAGAACGTTCTTGCGGAAACGGCCGATTCGCCGCGGGACGACTACGACCGGGTGATGGCTGTCAATCTCCGTGGCGTGTGGAGCTGCATGAAGTTTGAGCTGCGAGTGATGCGCGAACAAGGGAGCGGCGTCATCGTCAACTGTTCGTCCCTTGGGGGTCTGGTGGGCGGCAATCAGCGGGGGACCTATCACGCAGCGAAACACGGTGTGATCGGGTTCACGAAGAGTGCGGCGCTTGAGTATGCGGCGCGCGGCATCCGGGTCAATGACGTTTGTCCGGGCATGATCCGCACCCCGATGAGCGACAAGATGGAGGCTGAAGGCCAGGGCCCTGCGCTGAAGGCGATGCTGGAGCAAAATGTGCCCATGAAGCGCGAAGGCCGGCCGGAGGAGATCGCCAACGTGGTTCTATTTTTGTGCAGCGACGCGGCGAGCTACATTACCGGCCAGTCGATCTCCGTCGATGGCGGCTGGGTAATGCGTTAGAACGGGCTCCAGAGGCTCGCCACACACAAGCCTGCCTGGCCCGCGAGCATGATGCCGGTCGCCCAAAGAAAGGGCTTACGCTGGCGGGTCTCCAGCGCATCGGCAAAGACTCCGCCGACGAACGCGATCAGGAACGGAAGGGCCCAGAGCCACGGTTCCGATCTCACGCCGGTCGTGACCAGCAGCATGAGCGGAATCCCAACCAGCAGTGGCGCGGTATTTCCGAAATAACGGGTTCGGCGCGATGCCGCATACAAAATCAACGCCCCGAGGAGCGCGACGGCGAACGCCGCGTTGGCCGGGTTTGTGAAAAACCATACCGCCCCGTCGAGCGAGATCCACATGCGGCCCGCCGCGCTGCGAAAGACATAGCTGAATGCGTCGGGATGAAACGCATAGGACGCGAAGAGCAGGAAAAAGGCCCCCAGCACCCAAAGAATCAGGAGGGTTGGAATATAGGCGCGCCGTCCTTCCGCCACCCAGGCCATAAAGATCACGGTAAAGAGCAACGCCACGACAAAGGCCGCCAGATGGGCGGCCGCTGTGAAGCCCAAGGCCACCGTGAGCAGCACAATTCTCGGCCGCCATTTTCTCTTTGGTCCCTGGAGCGCGTGCGAGACCCCAATCGCGGTGTAGATCACCGCGAAGACGCCAAACGCCGCCAGGATTTCATTGTTCGGCGCCGTCGAGGCCCGCACCACCGCGGGCATCAAGCAATAGAGCGCCAGAGAAATGTAACCGCCTTCGTTACCAAAGAGCCGGCGCGTGACCCACCAAAGGCAAGCCCCGAGCGCCAGGCCGGCCAGAATGAACTGGAGGCGGAGCAGCAGCTTGATCTGACCC
This sequence comes from uncultured Acidobacteriaceae bacterium, assembly GCA_963787915.1. Classification (GTDB taxonomy): domain Bacteria; phylum Acidobacteriota; class Terriglobia; order Terriglobales; family Acidobacteriaceae; genus Palsa-343. Next base: position 230,954 of record CAWBEP010000009.1, read on the forward strand.
ACCTGGTGGCGCATCTCCCACGTGGAGGTCGACGCCGTCTGTCCGAAGACGATCCGCTCCAGGGTAAGAGGAAGCCCGGCGGCGCGATAGGCCAGGGTTCCATCGTGGATATTGCCGCAGGTGGTGAAGTATCCGGCGATGGGCGAAGGGCGTTCCCACATCTCGCGCCCGCAGCGTGCGTATTGATAATCCGACTCATCGAGCGGCCGGCGCGCGCTCACCCATAAACACTGCGCCAGGAGCAGAAACAGCATTCCGGCCGCAATCTGCTGAGGCTTTTCGAAGCGAAATTTCCGCAGCTTGTGTGTGGTATGCCCTGATCCCATCGAGACTCTCGCCAGTGTACCGGAGAGGCATGGAAATCAACCGCTTAGCCCGCCTGGGCCGACCTCGTCAGCCATGCGAGAGCATAGGCCGGGGTCGGGGTGTTCGATAACGTTGCTCGACACCCTAGCGACTTCTCCACTTTGTGCCGATAGAGCAATTGCAGCGCTGCTTTGAGATCGAGGGGGCGGCGGGACCGGAAGAATGAATGTCATCGAGCGCAACTTCCCTTCAATCGCGAAGCGTTGAGCAGGCCATCGAGCGGGCACCGGCCCGTCCCACGCGTTTTCTCGGCCGGTTTCCGATTCTGGACAGCCGTTTGCGGCTCTTTGGTTATGAGCTGGTGCTCTCCGGGAGACAAAAAAACGCCGGCACTGCCGATACGGAGCAGGAGATGCGGACGGCCGTGGATCACTGGCTCATGCTGATGCCGGAATCGACGCCAGCGCTGGGCTTTGTGCGTTGTACCCGCGCGATGCTGGTCGACGGGATAGTGACGCTCCTTCCGCCCGCGAGCACCGTACTTGAAATCGCGGGGAATATACGTCCGGATGCAGAGTTGATTTCCAGCTGTCTTGACCTCAAGAGGCAAGGCTATCGGATGGCGCTGTGCGATTTCGATCCGCAGCAAACCGACCCTTCTTTCATCGTCTGCGCGGACTTCGTCAAAGCCGATTTCCCGGCAGCGGGTTTCCAGCTGCGGCACGAAATCCACGCCATCGCGGCAGCCAGCCGCGCGCAATTGATCGCCGAAAACATCGAGAACGAAATTCAGATGCGCATCGCGCTGGGGGAGGGGTGGGAGTTCCTGCAGGGATATTTCTTCGCCAGTCCTATCCCGCTGCCCGCCCGGCCGCTGCCGCAGAATCATCTCCTTTATCTCAAGGTGATGTCTGAGCTCAACCACGATCCGGCTGACCTGCGCAAGCTCGAAAAACTGATCTCCACCGATGCCTCACTTTGCTATCGCGTACTGCGGCTAGCCAACTCCGCGCTTCAGGCGCGTTCGGGGGTAGTCACCACCATCCGCGAGGCCCTGATGCTGGTGGGGGACAATGCCATACGCAGGATGATCACCGTGGCCATGGCCGGCATGATGGCAGCCCATCGCGCACCCGCGCTGGTATCGATGGCGATTATTCGCGCGCGCTTTTGCGAACTGGTGGCACGCTCCGTCGGGGGAGATCCGGCCCAGTACTACCTGCTCGGCATAATTTCGCTGCTCGATGTCCTTCTTGAAACCTCGCTGGAACGCGTTCTCGAAGCGATTCCCATTTCTCCCGCCATGAAATCGGCTCTTATGGGAGATCAAAGTGAAGCTGGGCTGGTTCTGGCTCTCCTGCGCGGGCTTGAAGCGTGTGACTGGCAAGGCTGCGAGCATATTCAGGAAAAGCTGGGAATCTCGGAGGGCGCCATTGCGGCTTTGTATGTCGAGTCGCTGAAGTGGGCCTCTGCGATGTATGGCGAAGGGGCTGCCGTCTGAGGATGGTCTGGTCCGGCGCAGCAGCAGCTCTTCGAAAACTTCGCCGCGTCGCCTTCTCTATAATCGATGCGGATGACCAGCCTGCGCACGGCCAAACGCTTCATCTATCCATTGCTCGGATTGTGGCTGTTGCTGTACGCGTCGTTCTCCATGGTCAAGCCCCCGCTTCTGGATGGCGAGGATGCGCTCAACGCCGAAATCGCGCGCGAGATGCTCACCGGCGGCCACTGGATCGTTCCCTATGCCAACGGGGTTCCGTACCCGCACCATCCGCCGCTCCTTTACTGGGCCATCGCCATCAGCTTCGGCATCTTTCATGTCAGCGACTGGGCCGCGCGCGTGCCGGGCATGCTGGCGACGCTTGCCCTGTTTGTAGCGACGTTTTCTCTTGGACGGCGTCTCTTCCAGCGCCCCGCCGCGGCTTTTTATGCCGCGCTTGCCCTGGTGACCTCTTACGGCGTCTTTCTCTTCGGACATCTGCTGCTGCGCGACGTGTTCCTGTGTCTATGGACGACGCTGGCTCTTAATTTTTTCCTGCGTTCGCTGTCGCAGCAAAAGCGTCTTCTCGAAAGTTCTCTTGGCTTCGGCGCCTGTTGTGCGCTCGGCGTTCTGACGCAGGGGTTTGCCGGAGTGGTTCTGCCGCTGTTCATTGTGTTTCTCTACCTGCTCTTCACGCACAATCTGCGGCATCTTCTGCGCTGGCATCCGGTCGCGGCGATTCTCTGTTTTCTGGTCCTGGTGGTTCCCTGGCAAATTGCCGCGCGCATCGCATCGCACCACGACGATCTGGCGGGTTTCCTGCCTCCCATGACCGGAGGCCGCGTTCCTCTTTTCATCTTCTGGCCGCTCCTCCTGCTCTCGATCGTTCCGTGGTGCATCTTCTCGATCCGCGCACTGCGCATTGGCAGCTCGCCCGAAGCGGACGTTCGCGGCCGGGCGCGGCTCTTTTGCGTTCTCTGGATCGCCACGGTTCTGATCTTCTTCAGCTTCACGGCGCGCCAGGAATTCAACGTGCTGACGGCGCTGCCGCCCATGGCTCTGCTCGCCGGCGGCTGGCTTGCCGAGGATGAATCGCTCGCCCACCACCAGGGGCGCATCGCCGCGTGCATCCTCTTTGTGATTGGCATGGCTGCAGCCGCAATGGTTGCGTATTTTCTGATGGCGGCGCCGCTGCCTGCGCCGGGGGTGGACATCGCTACCCTGCTCAGAGCCAACCCCATCCACCACGCAGTTTTCTTTGGTTATTTCCTCGACCTGACCCGCGCGGCGATGGGACTGTTCAGGGTACCGCTCTGGATCACCCTCTTCGCATTGCTCGCCGGCGTCACGGCCTGTCTTTGGTTTCGTCTTCGCGACAACGCGCGGATGGCCAACTGCTTCCTGGCCGGGATGATCGTGACGATTTTGATCGCAGCGCATCTCGCGCTGAATACTTTCTCGCCCGTTTTGTCGTCCGCGACACTCGCAGAGGCGATCAAGCCGGAGGTACGCGCGAGCGACATCGTCGTGGTCAACTCGACGTTTGAGGGAGTCTCGTCCTTCGCGTTCTATCTGGAACGCCCGGTGCTGCTACTCCAGCGGGCCGCCACGCTGAACGCGACCGCACCGTCTCCGTGTACGACAGCCGTCCACGTCGAGACAGAAGTTATTGCCCGTGCGACGGCCGGTCCCCCACAAACCCCAACGTTCCAGATTGACGGCGCAGGGCTCTGCGAACTCTGGCAGACGCCGCAGCGTGTCTGGCTCTGGACCCGACCCGAATCCCTCCCGGCTATTCCCGGCAATGTCTACCTGATTGGGCGCAGCGGCGGGAAAGAAATCCTCAGCAACCAGCCCAATACCGGCGGCGCCAGCTTCTAGGCAACCCCGGCGCTTTTGCCGGTTGCGTTGCTATACCAGCGCAGGACCCGGAGAGCGCGCAGCGTGTTCCAGCGGCTGGCTCGACCGACCACCGTCTCCATCTGAAGAGGAATCCATTCGGGATGGAGGAGGTTCAGGGGCCAGCGCCCATTCTGGTGACGGCGCTCGATGACCACTGCAATCGCCTCCTCGATGCGGGTGTCGGGCTTGAATCCCGCATCGCGTAAATAATCGAGTCCGCGGAGAACGTCGTAATGCCAATGCGCCGGGTAGGTGAATCGCAGCCAGCGTTTGTCGATAACCTCACCGGTCCGCAGGGAGCGGAACATGCGGCGATCGAGCAGATACATTTCAGCTCGCCTGCGAGCCTTGAGGACGGATTTCGACACCGCCGATTTTGCCCGCGCTCGCTCGTAGGCCAGCAGTCCTTCGAGGACGCAGATCGTGGTGTGGAACGACGACCGCCGACTCTTCGGAGCTTCGCAGTTCCAGCCGCCATCGTCGAGCTGCTCCGCGATCAGTTGCTGGGCCAGCGCGTCGTTCGGCTCTTTGAAACAGGCACCGATGCCGAGGATTCTGCCATTGATGCAGGGCTCGGTTTCGCCTTGCAGATAAGGCCTGTTGTTGAGCGGCCTGAAGGCGAGTCCCTTTTCGACGCGGCCGATCATCTTCCGCGCCTGCGGGCTGGCTGGGTCGAGACCGAGGTCCCTGAGGACGACGAGACTCCAAAGTGTAGTGAGGTCCCACTGTGGGCCTCCGTCCCAGTGGCCGGCACGATTTTGCCGCGCAAGCAACTCCGCGCCCCAACCTTCGGTGGCGACGCGGGATCGCTCGGCGGTGAACACCTCCGGGGCAGCATCCATCAGGTCCCGCATCACCTGCCAGCGGATGGCGGGATCCGAATCGAGGAGCCACCGGATGAGCGCGGGCCGGGGAGCGTATTGGTCAATCCGCATGCGTATTTTTTAGCATGCGATGGATGGGTCACGACCGCGACAGGGTCGAGCTTCCGCGCGCGACGTCGAGAAGCCTGTGCCGCTGCCAGCCTGTGTGCCGGCCGCTGTCTTACACTGACCCTGCGTGCTCACTCCCGCGGAACAAGACCGCCTGCGCGTCGTTCTGGTTCGCAGCCGCAATCCGCTGAATATCGGCGCCGCCGCTCGCGCGATGTCCAACTTTGGATTTCCCCACCTGCGCGTGGTTCATCCGTACGCTGTTGCTTTCCAAAAGGCGCGGTCCGCCGTGGGCGCTGAGCCCATCCTCGCCGCCGCGCAGCAGTTCGAGCAGATCGCCGATGCGGTCGCCGACTGCTCCGTGGTTGTGGGCACCACCGGCGGCGCGCGCCGCGAGCTCGAGGAGCCGCTCGCAACTCTCGAAGACGCCGCCTCCGTCGTTCGAGCTCAGCTGCAGTCCGGTTCCAGGGTTGCGATTCTCTTTGGATCGGAGAAGGTCGGTTTATCCAATCACGATCTCAGCCATTGCCAGCTTCTGCTGCGCATTCCAACCCGGGCCGAACATCCCTCGATGAACCTCGGGCAGGCCGTGGCGATCGTGCTATACGAGCTCATACGGCGGCCGCCTGCCGAAGCCACCAGCCCCGGGACCACCGAGGCTTCCGATGAGGTTCGTCAACCCATCGTGCCGGCTGGCGCCACGTCGGCGGAGAAAGAACGCCTGATCGCTCTCCTGCTCGAAGCGCTGTCGTTCAAAGGCTATGCGCATCGCCGCTCCGCAGCGGGCATGGAGGAGAAGGTACGCCGTCTGGTGCGGCACCTCGCGCTCACACAGTCCGACGCACACCAGTGGCTGGGGCTGGTTCGGCAATTGTTGTGGAAGCTGCGCGCACCAGGAGATTCGCCGCCCAGGAAATAACGGGTACCCCAAGGCCAGCTCACATTGGTTTTGCGGCGATCCCTGACGGAACGGGCGCTTCCTGCAGCGTGACCAATCGCTGCGGTGCGCAACAAGCACGCTCCAGCCTTGCCAGTTCGGACTGCATCGCGCGATCTTCCTTCAGCGTCCGGAGCGTAGTATCGAGAATCGAGGCTGCCCCCGCATCCTCCGGCGTCAACAGCCGGTAGTGCATCCACTTTCCCTCGCGCCGCGCGCTCACGATTCCTGCGTTGCGCAGGTACGCCAGATGCCTCGAAATCTTCGGCTGGCTTTGGGCGAGAATCTCGACGAAATAGCAGACGCACACCTCGCGGCCATTCATCAGGTTCAGGAGCCTGAGCCGAGTGCGGTCGGAAAGCGCGGCGAACATACGCGCCAGGTCAAAGGATTTGGCAGATCGCCCCATTATTTAAATATACGCCTTGACAGATGTGTCAAGGCGGGAATACATTCGCGTTAACGCATATGAAGGCAATCCCAAACATGTCCGCACTCGCCTCGAATGAAACCCGGATTAAGGAAGAAGTGAAGCAAAAGTATGGGAGCGCCGCCCGCGCCGTTGCTGAGAAGAAGAACATCCAGGCATGTTGCGACCCAGCCCTCCGCTGTTGCGACCCGATCACCACCAACCTCTACAGCGAAGGCGAAAAGGGCCTGATCCCCGAGAAGGCTGCGCTCGCTTCGCTCGGATGCGGCAACCCCACCGCGCTCATCGATCTGAAGCCGGGTGAAGTGGTCCTCGACCTTGGCTCTGGGGGCGGCATCGACGTTCTCCTTTCGGCGCGCCGAGTCGGCCCCAGAGGGAAAGCCATCGGCCTCGACATGACCGACGACATGCTCGCGCTCGCCCGCGAAAGCCAGCGCCAGGCCGGCGTCGATAACGTCGAATTTCTACGGGGCGATATCGAGAACATCCCACTGCCAGACAACTCGGTCGACGTCATTATCTCCAACTGCGTCATCAACCTCTCGGCCGACAAAGACCGGGTGCTACGCGAAGCATTTCGCGTCCTCCGTCCGGGCGGCCGCTTTGCGGTCTCCGACGTTGTGGTTCGAGGCGAGGTTCCGCCGGCTGTGCGCGAAAGCATGCTGCTTTGGGCGGGCTGCATCGCAGGAGCTCTTGAGGAGGCGGACTACCGACGCCGACTTGCCGCCGCCGGGTTCGTTCAAATCGGCTTCGAGTCCACACGAACCTACAACATCGACGATGCGCGACAATTCCTCACCGAGGCAGGCATCGACGTTGACGCCATCGCCCCGCAGGTCGAAGGCAAATTTCACAGCGCGTTCATCCGCGCTGCCAAACCGGCCCACGCTTGCTGCGCCCCTGGCTGCTGCTCTTAAGGGTGAATTGGATGCCTCACTACAACGTGCTCTTCCTTTGCACCGGCAACTCCGCGCGTTCGATCCTGGCGGAAGCCATTCTCAACCACAGAGCGGCCGGGGCTTTTACGGCATACAGCGCGGGCAGCCATCCGTCAGGCATCGTGCGGCCGGAAGCGCTGCGCCAGCTCGAATCCGCCGGCCTATCGACCGCCGGCGTGCGCAGTAAATCGTGGGACGAGTTTGCGGGGCCAGGAGCGCCAAAGCTGGGTTTCGTCTTCACCGTCTGCGACAACGCTGCGAGGGAACAATGCCCTTACTGGCCCGGCCGGCCCATGACCGCCCATTGGGGCATCCCCGATCCGGCAGCCGTCAAGGGCACGCCGGAGGAGGTTGCTCGCGCTTTTCGCCAAGCCTTCGTGGTGCTCGATCGCAGGATCGGTCTGTTTCTCTCCTTACCCCTTGTCACTCTCGATCAGCTCGCCATCAAGCGCGAAATCGACAATATTGGCCGTTCCTGAAGGGACTTTGGGGTTCTTCGCCCGTTGACCCACTCCGCCAATCCCGATAAAATGGGGGAGTTTGGCGATTCTGCCCGTCCCGCGTGTCTCCGGGACCCTTCGGGTGTTGGCTCATTGAGCGAAACGCAGCGAAGCACAAGCACGGTATCCGCCCAGCTCAGAATGGATGCGCGCCCCAGATTGCAATCAAGGTCTGTCGCGGGCGCCGGAGGGATTATGTACGCGGTCATCCGCACAGGTGGTAAGCAGTATCGGGTCGCCCCCGGCGATCTCGTTAACGTCGAGAGCCTCACTTCCGGGGACGATGGCAAGGTTGAATTCGCCGACGTTCTGGCTTTCTCCGGTGAAGCCGGCTCCATGGTGAAGCCTGGGTCCGCAAAGGTACTCGGGACCGTGGTTCGCGAAGGCCGCGACAGCAAAATTCTCGTCTTTCATTTCAAGCGCAAGAAGCAGTACAAGAAGCTCCAGGGACATCGGCAGGGATACACCCAGGTGCGGATCAGCGAAATTCAGGTTGACGGCAACAGCTACACCGCCTGAAGCGGGGATGGTCCCGGAAAACCAGGACACGGCGTGAGCCGTGCAATTTTGGGGCGTAATCGCCCGCGAGGAAAGCAATGGCACACAAAAAAGGTTTAGGCAGCTCCAAGAATGGTCGCGACTCGAATGCTCAGCGGCTCGGCGTAAAGCTCTTCGGCGGCCAGGTGGTCACCGGCGGATCGATCATCGTGCGCCAGCGGGGGACAAAGATCAAACCCGGGCTCAACGTTGGCCGGGGCAGCGACGATACGCTCTTTGCCAAGATCGACGGGCGCGTGAAGTTTGTGAACCGCGGCCGCACGGGACGTTTCGTCGCCGTGGAGCCGGTAGCGGCCGAGTAGCTCCAGAGCAGGCTTTACACCCAAGGCCGGATGCCCAGCGCGTCCGGCCTTCTTCATTGCCCTGGAGTTTTTGCGGGAAGATGAAAGCCCCGGGGAGGATCCCGGGGCTTTCGTGGTGCAGGGGGGAGGGAACTATATCTCAGCGGGGAACCACCACAGGGTTCTTGGCGAGCACGCGATCGACGACGCCTTCAATGTCCTGCAGGAAGAAGCCGGTGGGAGCGCCCGCCATGACAGGCTCGGGCATCTGTCCCAGTCCTTTGGCGAGGGCGTTCCAGCGGGCGAGCATGGACTGCGGCGGCAGGACAATCATGTTGCGCTCGGCGGCGGGTTCCGGGACGAGGAAGTAAACGGTCCAGGTGATCAGCGCAATCGTGAGCACGATCTGCTCGACGGTGTTCGCCGCGGAGTTTAAGCCGGGGTACCGCGCAGAGATCGCAGTGAAAACCAGCTCCGTGGCCGCCTGCATTCCGAAGCCCAGGCCGATACCGAAAAGACGGCTGCGAAACGAGCGTCCGAGAGAGTGGATGGACAATGCGAGGAAGGCCAGAAGGCAGAGCTCCATGACGCTGACACAGCGCATGGTCTGAAGGCACAGGGGGCCGATGCGGTCTCCATTGTAGGAAGGAACCGCGGCCGCCGGCAGCGCCACAGCGCCCACAGCGACGACGATGGAGACGATGCTGACCCAGCGAAAGGCCATCAGACCGAGCCGGCGCAGCCCCGGGACGGGCTCCATGACCCGCTTGAACACCTCCTGCACGACGAAGAAGATCGACACCGCGCAAGCGACGTAGGTGAGCCAGTAACCGTAGAAGTATGCCGAGTAACGAGGGGAAGGAATCACCGGAGCAGTACCGCCCCAGTGATAGACCACTTCGAGATAAACCACGGAGGCGAGACGCACAACCAAGTACGTCGCCAGCGCCGGTAACCTCTGGGCCGATTTCGACTTAAATAAAGCTGCAGCAGCCAGTACTACGAATAGCGGCTCGAGTTTGAAGAGAATCTCGAACAGGTCCGACATCGGTTCCTCTCGGTCTAGAGAGGATAACCAAAGTACCTGAGCGGCTCAAGAGAAAAGCCTATTTTAGAGACACGGATCCCTACCACTTTCGTGGTAGGGAAATTACCGTAGTACCAAGTTTGCAAACGTACCGGGATTTTTAGTGGGTTTTGCCGGTGCCGCCATTGCCATTGCAACCGCTGGGGCCACAGGTCGGGATCGGCGCAGCCGAAACGACGGCCTGGTGGCTCTTCACCATCGGGACCCGGGAGTGGGAGGTGGCCAGCGCAGCGGAGGCGCCAGCGAGAGTGATTCCGAGAACGAGAGCCTTAACGGTGAGTTTCATGACTGTGGTACCCCTTCAACGAAAGTTGTAGAGACGTCCATCTACAGTGAGGAATATATCTGGTAATGTGCCGTTGTTTTGTTACTTGTCGGTATTATCCAAGTATCAAACAGCTGCGATTACCGGCGTACTTCTCTCCCCGCTCCCCTCTCCTCACTTCTCCCCCGCCGTGCCCCCCAACCCAGCCACGGTAGTCGAGCTAAACGTTGCATATAAGAGGCTTATTCTGGACGAGCGATTTGGAGACCCCGGCGGTGACGCCAGACTCCATCTCTTGCGATTGCCACTCCGCACGGGTTTTGGCCCAGGACTCCACCCAGGACTCCGCCAGGCGGTCAACACTCCATGTCACATCCGCCATTGACCACGCAACCGATAGCACAGGCACCATTCCTGCGCCACCGGAAGCGCTTGATCCGGGCTGAGTGGGGCTTCGAGCTGGGTCACCCATGCGGAATCGGGCCATTTGGGGCCTGACAATCGGCCAGACGGCGCCGCTCGCCCGGTTAGAGCGTCTCTGCCCTCTTCTCCGCGATGCGCAGCGCCTCGTCAACCGCCTTTTGCGCCCGCTTTTGCCGGGATTCAGGGCTCTGGTAATAAAAGATGCCCATGAGATGGCCGCGCCGCTGGACGGGCGTCATCGCTTGCCATCCCTGCCTCGCTCGCGGCTGGCGCAGAAAAGCCGCTTCGAGCATGGGCGGTGTAATGCGCTCGCCCTCCATCGCCAGCATCATCATCTCCGCCAGTTGTTCCGCGCGCGCCCGCTTCGCCTCGGAGCTCTTTACCGTTGTCACACGGTCCGCAAAGGCCTTGCGGTAGGACTCGCTCAGCTGGCTGTACCACTTTTTTAGTCCGCGGTTCTGCTGCAGAAGTTTTTCCAGTTCCAGCGGAGTGGCGACGGCACGCACTTCAAGATCGGGCTCGAGCACTACTTCCGCGACGCTGCCCAGGGCGAGCCGCGCACCCCTCTGCATTTGTTTGTTGACGAGCAGAAAGAACCCGCCCTTCTTCGCCCTGAACAACGACGTGCGAAATGCAAACTCCGCGGCACCCTTTAAGCTGGATTTTGGTTCGACGTGGGGAAAAGCGCGGATCGTTCCCCGCACGCGCAAGCGGTTTCGCTTCGGCCACACGACCGCCGGATCGAACGGCACCTTGAGGATGGTCCACTTCAGGCTGGTGCCATCCGGCTCCAGCACTCCGCGAAAGGTTTGCTGTTTTTGCGCACGCACGCCCACAGCATACCGCTGTCGTTCAGGGCAGGGGCTGCGGATTCGGGAGTTGATTCTGCTGCTGAAGGTTGTGAACGTGGACGAATCCCCAGACAGCAAATCCGGCGGCTGCTCCAATGCCGGCGGCGGTGAAGATCCAGAATCCGCGGGTGGGACCCGTGCGCAGATCGATGACATCGGCGTAGGGGACGGTCACCGGCTCCGGGTCATTGGGCAACTGCATGGTGAAAGACTCCGGATTGATGGCAAGAATTCTTCCCACCAATTGGACGCCGCCGTTCTCTTCAACGCCGACCCAGCCATTCACTCCGCGCCTCACGATTTTCGAGTGGACGGCGGTTGCGTCGAGAGGTTTCGGTGCAGCCAGGGCCTCGCCAGGAACCATGAAAAGAGCGATCAGAAGAAAAGCAACAAAGGCAGAAAACCTGCAAACCAACAAGCGTGTCATGAGCGAACTCCAGCACGGAACCGCTCGGAATGTCTCAGTTCATCTCGTGCTGCGGAAGGAGACGGTCCAGGCGACAAATAGTTTCGGGATCGCGCGCTGCTACTTGCCCAGCGGCTTGCGGGCAAAGTAGTAGAGCGATGCCGCCAGTAATGCGAACATCACCACGGAAATCCAGTCGTGATAGAGGAATGTCTGCGGCAGCGTGACCAGATTCTCGCGGCCCAGCACGGACTCCAGCAGCTTCAGGCCGACCCCCAGTAGTCCCACGATGCCGCCGGCTGCAATCAACCCGCTCGCATACAGGGAGCCTGGGCTGATCTCGCTGTCTTCACTGGCTTGGCCTGCTTTGGCCGCCGCACGATCCACCATCCAGCGCACAACGCCGCCGACAAAGATCGCCAGCGTAGTGCCGATCGATAAGTAAGAACCTACTGCGAAACTCAGCGAGCGAATTCCCAGAAGCTCAATCGCAATCACCAGGAAGACACCGAGCAGCACCAGCCCCCACGGCAGCTGCTGCCGCAGAATGCCATTGATTACCGTCGCCATGAGCCGGGCCTGCGGGGCTGCTGCCCTCTCGCTCCCGATGCCCTGCACCCACTGCACGTCGATGGTCTTTGATTGCGGATTGTAGAGGTATTTGCCGTCCGCCAGCTCATGCGATCCAAGCGCATTCAGCAGAATGTAGTTGCTTCCCTGCAAGTCCGCGGCCGATCGGTCGCTGTGTGCAATCCGAAATTCCTTCCTCGTGAAAGTACCCTGGTTCTGCACGCCGTCGTGCGGCGCGCCGATGTCCCACGGCTTGGCCATGGTGTGAAATTCCTCGAGCCCCCGATTCATCGCGTTGAGGGTTGCGCCGATCGCAAACGTGGAGATGCACACGCCGATCATCAGCGCCACCTGCTGCTTCCACGGCGTGGACCCGACAATGAATCCCGTCTTCAAATCCTGCGAGGTGTCGCCGGCATTGGCCGATGCAATGCACACCACGCCGCCGACCGTGATGGCCAGGGCTCCGTAGGCCGGCGCGGTCCAGCCCTTCACCAGAAAAACGGCTGCGGTTGCCATCAGGGTCGCAATGGTCATGCCGCTGATCGGATTGGCCGAGCTCCCGATCAATCCCACAATGCGCGACGACACAGTTACAAATAAAAATCCGAAGATGACGATCAGCAGCGAAGCGGCCAGATTTGCCAGTACACCGGTCTGCGCGCCGGGCACCGGATGAAAGGTCAGGAAAATCCACATCAGGGCGACGAGGACAATACTGGCGCCCACCACGAGCGTCATGGGCAAATCGCGTTCGGTGCGAATATCGCTGGCTGCAGTCCCGCTCGCGCTCTTGCGCAAATTACCCAGCCCGGCCTTGAGGGCTGCCACAATCGTCGGGATTGTCTTCACCAGGGTGATCAGCCCCGATGCCGCCACCGCGCCGGCGCCCATCGGCCGCACGTACGAGCTCCACAGCTCGCTCGGCGACATTTGTGCGATCGGCTTTGTTGCCGGATACAGCGCCCCCGGCAAATGCGAGCCGAAGAAATAGATCGCGGGCATAATCACCAGCCACGAAATCACGCCGCCGGCAAACATGGTCCCGGCCACGCGCATCCCGATGATGTACCCCACGCCCAGATATTCCGGCACGGCATCCATGCGGACTGCCGCGCCCTTCAGGATGTGCTGCCTGCCGAGGTCGGGCTGGTAGTCGGGGGTGTCGGGCCACGCGCCGAAAATGTTGCCATTCTGGAACAGCGTGTAGAGGCCGCCCAGTCCAAGCCCAATAAAGACGCGGCTCGCAAACGATCCGCCCCGCTCTCCGGCCAGCAGCACATCCGCGCACGCCGTCCCCTCGGGATACATCAGGTTCCCGTGTTCCTCCACAATCAGCTGCCGGCGCAGCGGGATCATGAAGAGGACTCCGATCCACCCACCGAGCAACGCCAGGACAAAAATCCGAAAATATTCGAGATCGAATCCGAGAAAGATCAGGGCCGGCAATGTGAAGATCACGCCGGCGGCAATCGACTGCCCGGCGTTCCCGGTCGTCTGAACGATGTTGTTCTCGAGGATCGACGCGCGGCCGAGCGCGCGCAGCACGCTGATCGACAGCACCGCGATCGGGATTGAGGCCGCGACCGTGAGACCCGCGCGCAGTCCGACATACACGGTGACGGCGCCAAAGATAAGACCGAAGATGCACCCCAGAGCGATGGCGCGGAAGGTCAGCTCAGGACGCGTCTCACTGGGGGAAACAAAGGGCTGAAAACTCTGCGGACTCTGCGTCGTTGCCAAAGGAGTTCCCTCCGACGGGATTCGGGGAAGCCTGAGTGTACCAAAGCGATTCAAGGGATACTTCGTCGAACTTTCCCGCTTGCGTGTTGACCGGACGCGGACGAACATGAGCTTCTGTGCTCCGCACTCTGTACCCTGAGCCGTGAACCCTGTACCCTGATTTCACCCGTGCGCAAGATTCTCGCTTACGCCGCCATTTACGTCCTGTGGGGTGGGTCATTCCTCGCCATCCGCGAGGTCGTCAGCGTCCTGCCGCCGTTCTTCGCGGCGGGATTCCGCTTCACCGTGGCTGGTCTCATCCTCATTGTGTGGGGCCGATTCTCCGGCTCCTTTGAGCTCACCGCGCGGCAGATTCTCAATGCGACGCTGCTCGGCTTCATCATTTTCGCCTGTCTCTACGCCGGGCTGTTCTGGGCCGAACTGCAAGTCACTTCGGGCGTCGCGGCGCTCGTCTCCGCGCTGATCCCCATGTGGATTTATGCCGGAGAAGTGATCGTTCTGCGCACGCAGCGCGCCACGCTGATCTCCGTTGGTGGGATTCTCATCGGCTTTATGGGGGTCGCGCTATTGGCGGTGCGGCACCGCGGGCATCACGCTCAGGGACGGGCGGCCACGATTGCAATTCTGGTCCTGGTTGCCGGAACGCTGTGCTGGTCGATCGGCACTCTACTATCGCGGCGCCTTAGCCTGCCCAGTCCGCAGAAGCTCAACGCCGGCTGGCAGATGTACTCAGGCGGATTCTTCCTGATGATCCTTGCTTTCGCCACAGGCGAATTTCACATGCTGCCGGTGATTGCGGTGGTGCTCAGCCCGCGCGTGCTCCTCAGCATGGCTTATCTCATCGTGGCGGCTTCGATTGTCGCTTATACGTCGTACGTGTGGCTGATCGCAAACGATTCGCCGACCCGCGTCTCCAGCTACGCCTATGTCAATCCGGTGATTGCGCTTATCCTGGGGGCGACCCTCGTGGGCGAGGAGATGACCCGCCGTCAGTGGGTCGGCGCAGTGCTGGTCATCGCCGGGGTTTTCGCTACTTTGATGGGCAAACAATCGCCTGAGTCGAAGGACGGCGCGAGGACAGACGACGACCCCAGGCCGCAACGACGCCTGTCGAAAGCGGAGCTTCGCGCTCTGCGGTAGATCGCGAGGGGCTTACGCTTCTCTTCAGGCGCGGATTCCCTATTCCCTGCACTTCACGCGTAAATCCCGCGCTGCTTGATCGTGAATGCCACCCGGTCGATCGCCAGCATATACGCCGCGATCCGGTTATTCACGGCGTGGGCTTCGGCGTAGCGGGTTACGTCGTCAAAGCTCTCCGCCAGGATGCTCTCCAGCCGCTCGTTGACTTCCTTTTCTTTCCAGAAGTAGCCAGAGCGGTCCTGTACCCATTCGAAGTAGGACGCCGTGACGCCACCGGCGTTCGCCAGAATGTCGGGGATGATAAAGACCTTCTTGTCGGCAAGAATCTCGTCGGCTACTGCGGTCGTGGGCCCGTTCGCGCCCTCACAGACGATGCGCGCACGAATCCGCTCCGCATTGCGGCTGGTGATCACATTCTCCGTGGCTGCGGGAATCAGAATCTCGCAATCGGTGGTGAGCAGATCGGCCGTCGGTATCCCTTCAGCGCCGCGGAAGCCGAGAACGGTTCCGTTGCGCAGCTGGTGCTGCAGCAGGCCTTCAATATCGATGCCGTTGGGATTGAAGAGGCCGCCGTCGTACTCGCCGATCCCAATGATTTTGTATCCGCGCTCCTGCATCAGCCGGGCGGCGTTCGATCCGACATTGCCAAATCCCTGGATGATCACGCGGCAGCCATCCCGCGGAATGTGCAGATACTTGAGGGCTTCTTCGCAGACCACCATAATGCCGCGCCCGGTCGCTTCCTTGCGGCCGCGCGATCCGCCGATGGTCAGGGGTTTGCCGGTCACCACAGCGGTTACGGTCTGGCGCATGTGCATCGAGTAGGTATCCATGATCCAGGCCATGGTCTGCTCGTTGGTGTTCACGTCCGGCGCGGGAACGTCCTTTTCGGGTCCCAGAAACTCGATGATCTCAGCCGTATAGCGCCGCGTCATGCGCTCCAGCTCACCCTGCGACATGTTCTTCGGATCGCAGATGACCCCGCCCTTGGCGCCGCCGAAGGGGATGTTGACCACCGCGCACTTCCAGGTCATCCAGCTGGCCAGCGCGCGCACTTCGTCGAGGGTCACATCCGGCGAATAGCGGATGCCCCCTTTGCCCGGACCCCGCGCCTGGGAATGCTGCACGCGGTAGCCGGTGAAGACCTCGATCCGCCCGTTATCCATCGACACCGGAAAATGCACGATGATCTCGCGTGACGGATAGCGCAGCACTCGCCACAAGCCATCGTCCAGATTGAGTTTCCGTGCCGCAAAATCGAATCGAGCCGCCTGGGCTTCCCAGGGGTTAATTTCCTGCTCAAGAGTTATGGTTGCCATCGGGGAATCTCCGCTACGTTGTCTGCTTAATCTTGATGACCCCGGCATAAAAACGGTTCGCTTCGGAGGCATGCCGTTCCAGGGCCAAACGGTCCGAGTATAGGCTTCCGAAGCAGCGCGCCGCAACCCTCGTAAGCAACGGGAGGTTACCTTTGTGGGGCACGGCGATCACGGCCTGGGTGGGGTGCTCTGTTCGGTTCAGGGGCGCTTTACGGTTCATCGCGGCTTGGTTCGACTGCCTTCAAAGCCGTTGGTCCGCACCAGTACGTCGGTACCTGCTCCCTTTCGATTTCTCCTTGCCTTCGGGCCGGCCTGGCTACCGGCTACGCTGGGTCAAGGAGCCGGGCTGCGGGCCTACTGCACGCCACAAAGGGTCTTGGCTTTCTCCAGTTGCTCCGGCGTGTATTTCTTCGGGATCTTCACAAACTTCACGTGGTTGTGCAGCCCAAACTCGTTGAGCTCGTCGAGATCCGGACCCGTCTCGCTGTACTTCTTCTTCGGAGGGGTCGCCTTGATGGCGTCCAGCACTTCCAGCTGCTTCACGGTGTGCGTCGTGTACCCGCCTCCGGCAGCCATCTCGCTGGTGGTTTCTTCCGACTCCCTGAAGATCACGCAGCCATCATTGCCCGACTGCATCCCCCACGCGAAGGGCTCCTGACTCGCCGTCTTGTCCTTCGCAAAGCTCAACCCACCCGCGCCGACCAGCACCACCAGCATCACGACACTCGCTCGCACCCATCTTCTCAAGGCCAATCTCCTCCCCCGTGAATCGATGATTCCCGAGTCTATCAACTTCACACGCAGTCTCCCCAACATGCACTTGCCGTGCGCTTCAATCTTCACGGCGGATCAGCCATTGGCTGAATCCTCGCGAGCCGGTTGTCATCTCTTCTCTGCATGGGCCGCCGCTTCGCCGAACTCGCCTTCACTCCTCTCGTCAAAGAGCAGCAGACACGTCACGGCAGCCGGTCCCAATATCAGCGGGTCGAAACCGGCGGCAACCCGGGTATCCTTCTGGGTCCAGCGGAGCAGGACTTCGTCTGCAGCCGGGACGGCTTCTACATGGCCTCGGTCAGCGAATCGGGCTGGCCCTACATCCAGTTCCGTGGCGGGTCCAAAGGTTTTCTCCACATCATCGATGACCGCACCCTCGGCTTCGCCGATCTCCGCGGCAACATGCAATACATCAGCACCGGCAATCTCCTGCACGACGACCGGGTGGCCCTCTTTCTGATGGATTACGCCCGCCAGACGCGGCTCAAGATCCTCGGCCGCGCGGAAATCCTCGAAGGTTCGCCAGCCGCGAAAGAATGGCTGGATCGCCTCCGCGACCCCGGGGAGAAGTCGGCCGCGGAGCGCGCGATCCTTATTCACGTCGAAGCCTGGGACTGGAACTGCCCCCAGCACATTACCCCTCGTTATACCGAGGAGGAGTTAGCCGCGACCCTCGAACCGATCCGCCGCCGTCTCGCCCAGCTGGAAGAAGAGAATGCCCGGCTCCGCAAGTCCTGAGCCGTTCTGAATTAAAGGCGTTCCCGCCTGGAACCTGCGATCGACCAGCTGAACCCCGATAATGGATGTAGCGCACCCATGACAAAGACCTCTGCCGGAATTCTCCTGTTTCGTCGCACGCAATACGGACCCGAAGTGTTTCTCATCCACCCCGGAGGCCCTTTCTGGGTCAAGAAGGACGCCTGGTCGATCCCGAAGGGTGAATACCTGCCTGGAGAGGAGCCTCTCCACGCCGCGCGGCGCGAGTTCCAGGAGGAAACGGGATCGCGCCAGCTCTTTGAATTGTCCGACGACGACTTCATTGCGCTTGGGACGATTCGGCAGCCGGGCGGCAAGGAGGTGATTGCGTGGGCTGTCGAGGGCGATTTCGACCCGGATACCCTGGTCAGCAATACCTGCCTTGTGGAGTGGCCGCACGGCTCGGGACGCCACTTCACAGTCCCCGAGGCGGACCGCGGCGCCTGGTATGGAATCCCGTTCGCGCGGAAGAAGATCTTTCGCGGGCAGGAGATCTTCCTCGATCGCCTTCTCAACCATCTCGCCGGCGAACGCGACGCGGCATTCGAATAGGGCGTTAAGCGCGGGACAAGTAGGCACCTTCGGCTGTGTCGACGCGAATCTTCTCGCCCTCGTTGATGAAGGGCGGGACGTAAACGACCAGGCCGGTTTCCGTCTTTGCGGGCTTGGTCACCGAGGACGCGGTTGCGGATTTCAGGCCGGGTTCGGTTTCGACGACGGTAAGCTCGACGGTCTGCGGCAACTCGATGCCGACGGCTTTCCCGTCGTGGAACGAGACTTTGATCTGCAGGTTGGGAATGAGGTACTCGACGGCATCGCCCAGGGTGTCGCGCTTGAGGTGGGTCTGCTCGTAGTTCTCCGTGTTCATGAAGTAGTAGTCGTCGCCGTCGTTGTAGAGGAAATCCATGGGGATTTCGTCCACGACGACGCGCTCGATAGGGTCGGGCGAGCGGAAGCGCTCCACGAACATGGCGCCGGTACGGACGTTGCGCAGCTTGGCCTGAATGAAGGCGCGCAGGTTGCCGGGGGTGCGATGCTCCACGGAAAAGACGAGGTGGAGGTCGTTGTTGTGCTTGATGATCATGCCCGGACGCATTTGAGTGGCGGGGATCGCCATAGGGTAAAGCTCCTTGCGGACAAAAATAGTGCGGAATGTACCACGCCATCCAGCGAGTCGGCTGACGTGGAACGGAGCGGCAGAAATACCGCGGTGATGGTTCTACTCCGGCAAATTTGATTTTATCGCAGGGATGAAGAATGGGGACGCGGCCACCACAATCAGCTCCCGCTGAAGATCCTGCGGAGGAAGTGGATAAAGCCGGATTTCTTACGGGGCTTTGGGTTGGGAGCGGCAGGCGCCGAGGCCGCGTTGGCCGGGTTCGCGGCCGGTGGCGGAGGCTGCACCGCAGAGTTAGCCGAGTCACAGACCACTCCTGGATACAGAGGATCGTTGCAGGCCGGTTTGGGAGCGATGGCGGCGGGAGACGAGCCCGGTGCGGGCGCAGGAGCGGAGAGGGAGGATGCGGGCATGCCCACATTCTGAGCGGTCTCGCCGTTGTAGACCAAAGGAGCCGTGACCTGGGCGTGGGCTTCTCCCGGAGGGACGACAGGATTCGTGGGTGGAGGCGGGGGAGGCTGCAAACCCTCGCTCTCGGCGAGAGGGAAGGGATTCTGGGCAGCGGTTGAGGCGGTCGTCGCGCTGGGCGGCGGGGGAGTGGCGGACTGATCGCTGGTGTGGAGCGTTCCACCGGGCAAGCCGACTTTGGCGATCGAGGTTGGCTGCGGAGTGGGAGGCGGTGGTGGACAGCCGCAGGGCTCCTTTTCGTTGTCGACGATCTGCTGCAAGCCACCGTGTTCGAAGAGGACGCGCTGGTTTGGCTGGACGCGGTAAGCGCCTCCTTCAAAGAGGCTGCTGGCGAGGACGTAAGGCGCGTGGTCGCCGTGGTTATCGACGCAGGTGTCGCCCTCGGAATTCACACGAAGGCTGAGGTCGGCCTGTCCGGGGCCGGAGATGAGGATGCGCAGATCGGGCGTGAGCACCACGTCGGAGTAGGCTCCGGGAAGGTAACGAGCTTCGAGCGCGCCGCGGTCGATGGCGATCATGAGGCCGCCACCGGAGACAGTGTTGTCGGTAGAAAGATGGATTTTGGTGGAGGCGCAGACGTTGAGGGAGCCGCCGCGGGTGAGGCTGACGTGGGCGGTCCTTTCACCAGCGGTGATCGCGCCATTGTTGCCGATCGAGGCGCGACCATCCTCGACGGAAAGAGAGCCGGAGAGCGAGACGCCGTCGAGGGAAACGGTGGCCAGGGAGGCTCCGGGAAACGGGTTCGCCGCACCAGCTGGCGGCGCGGGGGCATTGGCGGACTGCGTGGCGTCCGGCGCGCCGTTCGGTTGATTTTGCGGCTGGGGAGCGGCAGTTTGCTGGGCGGGCGTGGCAGGAGCGGGCTGAACCGACGGAGCCTGGATGGGAGCAGGCGGGGCGGCGGCCGGCTGTTGGGCGGCTGCGACTCCGGCGAGACCGGCTGCAGCAAGCGGCAAAGTGAAGGCGAAGGGCTTCATTGCAGGTTCAGGAAGTTCTCGATGAGACGTTTGCCATCGCCGGTAAGGACGCTTTCGGGGTGAAACTGGACGCCTTCGACGGGGAGATCGCGATGGCGAAGGCCCATGATGGCGCCGTCGGCGGTGCGTGCGGAAATTTCAAGGTCGCCGGGGAGGCTTTTCTCTTCGACGATGAGCGAGTGATAGCGGGTGCAGGTCATCGGCGTGGCGATGCCGGCGAAGATTGTCCTGCCGTCGTGATCGACCTCGCTGGTTTTGCCATGCATCAGCTTTTGGGCGCGGATGACATTGCCACCGAAGGCGGCGCCGATGGCCTGATGGCCGAGACAGACACCGAGGATCGGAACTTTGCCGGCCATGTGCCGGATGAGAGCGATGGAGATGCCAGCTTCGTGGGGGGTGCAGGGGCCGGGCGAGAGAACGATGCGCTCAGGCGCGAGCGATTCGACTTCATCCGGGGTGAGCTCGTCATTGCGGCGGACGAGGACATCGGCGCCGAGTTCGCCCATGTACTGGACGAGGTTAAAGGTGAAGGAGTCGTAGTTGTCGAGAACGAAAACCATCTGCTTTTAGTGTAGCTCCGGGGCCGGAATGGGCTGAGGCACCAATCCAGTACTTACAACCGCAAGTTGGGCACGATCTCCTGTAAAAGCTGCCTTGCATTGACAATCCGAGTCGACTTCCAGCGCGCCGGAAAGTGACGCTTGTTCCCGGTCACAAGATAATCCGCGATCGCGGCTTCGGCACATTCGATGAACTTGTTGTCATCCGGATCGATGGCAGCGTGGAGACGATGCCGGGGCACGAAAATCGCAGAAGCTTTGCGAATCGTCAGGAGCGATAGATTGAACTTCGCAAGTCGGATCGCGAATTTTGGCCGGTTCAGCACCTCTTCATACTCGTTCAGGATCGCTTCACTGACGCAGAACCGGAGCTGCCCGTTCAGGGCAAGATCCAGAACGCGGCGTTCCAGGCCTCGGGGAGCCAGATGAGCGGAGACGATGACGTTTGTATCAAGAACGACGGCTGGCTTTGCCATTGCGGCGCGACCGTTCCTGGCGGTAGGCCGCGATTTCCCGGTCAATTTCCGCCATGGTCAGCTTGTCGGTTCCGTTTTTCACCGAATCGGCCCGAATTGCAGCCAACACTTCGGGCTCCGGGGCAATCGTGTTCAGGAAGTCGTCGATTCCCATGATGACGACCCTGGGCTCACCCCTGTGCCCAACCACGAAACGCTCACGGTCTTTTCCGGATGCGCGGCGCATGATTTCCCCAAACTGAGTCCGGGCCGATACGGCGCTGATGGACTTCGGCATCGTGGTTGAGGCTTTTCTCATTGGCTTACACACCGGGCTCGCTCATGTTCATTCTAACCGGGAGCGAGGGTGGTCGGGCCGACCATCCTTTGCTGGCGGTGCTATGCTTTGGGGCATCGGAGGTGCTCGTATGAGGCTCTTCGTCTGTGCTCTTCTGTTGGTTGCTGCTTCGACAGGGTTGGCACAAAATCAGGGTGCGCCGCAGAATTCGGATCCCCAGGAAGCCGCGAGCACGCCGCAGGCTGATGCATTGAACTTCCTGCAGATGCCGGGTGGGTCTGCGGCTGCCGCGCCAGCGTTACCCCTGTCGCATCAGGCATTACGCGAGGCAGGCAGTGAAAGGCCTGTCTGTTTCACGATGCGGAGTTATCGCTTCACACGCGATGATCCAAAATCCGAGGCGACAAAGATGACTGGCTATTCCAGTTGCCTGGCCTCGAACGACTCGCAGCTCAAGGGGGCAGCCAGCCTGCTCAAGACAGCGCCGCTGAACAGATAAGTTTCGCAGCCCATGCTCAACTCTCCCGCGCTCTCTCAACCGCGCGCACGACCGCCTTCGCTTTGTTGAGGCTTTCCTGGAATTCATTTTCAGGGATAGAGTCGGCGACGATGCCGGCGCCGGCCTGGATGTAGCCTTTCTTTCCCTCAACCAGAAGCGTGCGAATGGCGATGCAGCTGGTCAGATTGCCGGAGTAGTCCGCATACAGGACAGTGCCGCCGTAGATGCCGCGGCGCGTGGGTTCGAGCTCCTCGATGATCTCCATGGCGCGGATTTTGGGTGCGCCGCTCAGGGTTCCCGCCGGGAAGCAGGAACGGAGAGCGTCAACGGCGGAGAGCTCTTTGCGCAGCCGGCCCTCGATGGAACTGACCAGGTGCATGACATGCGAGTAACGCTCGACCGACATCAGATTTGTCACCTTCACGGTGCCATATTCACTGACGCGGCCGACATCGTTGCGGCCGAGATCGACCAGCATGACATGTTCGGCACGTTCCTTTTCGTCTTCCAGCATCTCCGTGGCCGCAGCGATGTCCTGAGCTTCGGTCGTGCCGCGCGGACGGGTTCCAGCAATAGGGCGGTAATCGATGCGGCGGCCTTCGACGCGAACGAGCAGCTCGGGCGAGGAGCCAACAATGTGCGTGGTCTCGTCTTTCCCGGCTTTCGAACCGGGCGCTTTTCTGCTGAAGCGGAGGAAATACATATAAGGCGACGGGTTGACGATGCGCAGGGCACGGTAGACGGAAAAAGGATCGACGCCGGGCTCAAGGTCGAGGCGCTGGGAGAGGACGACCTGAAAGATATCGCCGGCAGCAATGTATTTCCTGGCGCGATGGACGGCCCTGAGGAAGGCGGCTTTCTTCGTGCGCGAGGTGAGGCGGAGTTTGCCGCCGGGCTTCTTTCCGGTGAGCCCGGGCAGCGGCTGCGCGAGGCGCTTTTCGAGGCGGTCGAGGCGGCGCAGCGCGTCGGTGTAGGCGGCCTGGGGTTTGTGGCGGCGCAAATCGGCTGTGACGATGAGCAGAATTTCCTTCTTGACATGGTCGAAGGCGAGGACTTCGTCGAAGAACATGAGGCAGGCGTCGGGCAGGCCCAGGTCGTCGGTGGTTTTGTCCGGCAGCCGCTCAATCTGGCGGACGCCGTCGTAGGAAAAAAAACCGACGGCGCCGGCGGTGAATGGGGGCAGACCGGCGATGCGGGCGGGCGTATGTCCATTGAGGGCGTCGCGGAGGAGGGAGAAGACGTCGCCGGTCAGGTGACGGATGCGTCCGTGCTCGACGATTTCGATGTCCGCGCCGTGGGAGACGATACGGCGGCTGGGGCGGATGCCGATGTAAGTGTAACGGCCGAGATGTTCGCCGCCCTCGACGGATTCGAGGAGGAAGCATTCAGGCTCAGCAGCCGCCAGGCGAAGGAAGGCCGACACGGGGGTTTCCAGATCGGCGGTGAGGGTGCGATATAGGGGAACAAGCGAATGAGAACGGGCGAGGCGCAGGAACTCAGAGCGGGCGGGTTGGGATGGCCTCATCGTGATCCATGGTAGTACAGGGTAGCGGGGACGCTGAAGCGGGGCGCTTTCGCCATCGTTTCGGTCCCCGAGGTGCCAGAATCGAGACCCAGCCAACCGGATAACGGGGTTTCTCCCGGGTCTCAGAGGCGAGAAGGGGGCCAGCCGGACGACAAAAGGGTCAGCCAGGGAGGGCGGATTTCGCGGGGCAAGGTTGATCTGGTTGCGCTACACTGGCGCTCTCCCCAAAGGGCCCAGACTTTTCCTCCACCGTGTGCTCCGTTCCTCTCCCGGCGCGATGGAAACGACTGCTCTGGCAAAGAGCGGTTAGCGTTACTCGCACAATATCCCAGGAGGGAACATGAATCTCGGCAAGAGTCTCGTCGCAGAGTTTTTTGGCACGTCATGGCTGGTCTTCGGCGGATGCGGCGCTGCCGTACTGGCGGCTGCCTATCCGAATCTTGGCATCGGCTTCGCCGGTGTTGCTTTAGCCTTCGGTCTCACGGTTTTGACGATGGCGTTTGCCATCGGCCACATCTCCGGGTGCCATCTGAACCCTGCTGTTTCAGTAGGGCTGGCAGCGGGGAGGCGCTTTCCGGTCGGGCATCTGCTGCCGTACATCGTGGCACAGCTGCTGGGCGCGACGGCGGGCGCAGCGGTCCTGTATGTCATCGCCAGCGGTAAGCCTGGCTTTGTGCTGGGCGGATTTGCGGCCAACGGGTATGCAGCGCATTCGCCGGGCGGTTATTCGCTCGCTGCATGCTTTGTAGCGGAGATGGTGCTCACGTTTTTCTTTCTCATGATCATCATGGGATCGACGGACGTACGGGCACCGAAAGGCTTTGCGCCGATTGCCATCGGTCTGGGACTGACACTGATTCATCTGGTCGGCATCCCGGTCACGAACACGTCCGTGAACCCGGCGCGGAGCACCAGCCAGGCACTGTTTGTGCAGGGGTGGGCGCTGTCGCAGCTATGGCTCTTCTGGGTGGCGCCGATTGCAGGCGGCCTTCTAGCCGGGCTGATCTACAACGCGTTCTTTGCGGAGAAGCCGTCGCCAGCGTCGCACGCCGTGCCGGCCAAGCCGGAGTACGAACCGCTGCCGGGCACATCCGCCGGCGATTAACGCATTCGATTCCCGGAGAGGCGGTCGGCTGTTTTCGCGCGATCGCCTCCCGCGACTCGACGCCCATGTCGGGTAGCATGGGAGCAATCGCATGCCCGCCCTGCAGGCTCTGATTCGACAGATCGCCGAAGAGCACCGGCCGCTGACCCGTATCGAGGCGCGGAACGCGCTTGAAGTCATTTTGACCGGGGAGCAGGAAGAAGAAGTCAGCGACCTTGAAGTGGCGTCGCTGCTGACGGTGATGGCCACCCGGGGGGAGACGGTTGAGGAGCTGACCGGTTTCGCGGAGGCGATGCGCGCGCTGTGCCTTCGCATTCCGCTGACCCAGGATGAAACCGCCGCGCTGGTGGATACGTGTGGAACGGGCGGCGACGGTCAGGGAACCTTCAACATCTCGACGGGGGCAGCGCTGGTGGCGGCGGCGGCGGGAGCGAAGGTTGCAAAACATGGAAACCGGGCGATCACGTCAAAATGCGGATCGGCCGATGTGCTGGAGGCGATGGGCGTTCCGGTTGCGCTGACTCCGGAGCAATCGGCTGAGTGCCTGCGGGCGACCGGCTTCACGTTTCTGTACGCACCGGCTCTGCATCCGGCGATGAAGCGGGTACAGCCGATTCGACGGAGTCTCGGTTTTCGCACGATCTTCAATCTCGCCGGTCCCCTGACGAATCCGGCGGGCGCGCCGGCGCAGATCATGGGAGTATATTCGCCGGCGAAGCTGGAGATTGTTGCGGGAGCGATGGTGCAGTTGGGCATCCGCTTTGGGCGGGTAGTGCATTCACGCAATGGGATCGACGAGATTGCGTTGTCGCCGACGGACACGATTCTGGTGCGGATGCTGTCGGATCACGAGCCGCCTCATCCCTACCCATGCCTGGTGCAGCCGGAGGACGCCGGGTTGCATCCGGCGGACCTGAGCCAGCTGCAGGGCGGCGAAACGGCGGAGAGCAACGCGGCGATCCTGGAGGCGATCCTGGACGGACGGGAGACCGGGCCGAAACGCGATGTCGTTCTGCTGAATGCGGCGGCGGCGCTGGAGGCAATCGGCATCGCGGCGGACCTGAAGGAAGGGGTCGAGCATGCAGCGGAAGCGGTCGATTGCGGGGCGGCTCGCGCGACGCTGGAGGGGCTGCGGGACTTCGGCCGCAGCGTCGCCCAAGCTTCATCTAATTGATTTTTCGAGATTTCGACCGTAGGGAAAACACCACAACACCGTCATTTTGTGCGCAGGCTACCTCCGAAGTAGCATTGTTGGCGGCGCGGGCCGCGGCTAGGCTGGGGTTATCCCCCGAGCCTTGGCGGTGTGAATCATGCGCGCGGTCAGAACGTTCCTGTGCTGGATGTTTGCACTGGGAGCCGTCATTTTCCTCCGGTCTTCGCTCTTCACTTTTCTGGACATAGGATCCTGGCCGGACGCCCATTTGCCCCCCACGGTGCTGAGCGGCGGAATCCGCGCCGCATTGCCTGTGCTGGGCGTGGTGTATGGGCTGGCCTGCTGGACCTTCTGGACGGGAAGATCGGCGGCCCGGGGTTGGGGTCTGGCGGCAAGCGGCGTCAATGCCATTCTGGGCTGTCTTTTTCTTTACATGGACCGGCGGTTTTTGACGGAGCCGGCAGCGGCATTTTTAAATCCGGATGCGCTGCTGCTGGGAATTGGACTGGCAGGGCTGGTGGCGTTTCGGCGCCGCGACGTGGTCACGGCGGAGCAGGCGCTGCAGCCGCTGCCGGGCGACGGGACGAATGCGGTCGTCAACCGGGCGATCTGGATTGCGGGAACCGGCAGTTTTGTGGCGGGAATGAGCTGGTGGTGGCGGTGGGCTCGGATGAGCGGGCTCTTCTGGGTACGGGGCGAGTTCCTACACGATCTGGTGATGCTTTTGTTGCTGGAACTGCTGATGGTAGCGCTGCATGAATTTGGCCACGCGGCCACAGGCGCGGCGCTGGGCATGAAGCTGCGAGCGTTTATCGTTGGACCTTTTCAGTGGCGGGTGCGGGAAGGAAAGTGGGAGTTCCGGTTCATCCTCGCCGGGTTTCTTGCGATCGGCGGGGCGACGGCGGTAGCTCCGACGGATCCGAAGCGTCCGATCTGGCGGGATATTTGTATGGTGGCTGCGGGACCGGCGGTGAGTCTGGCTGCCGGCCTGGCCGCATTGTGGGCGACATTCGCGGCGCCGGGACGTCCATGGTCGCAGGACTGGCTTCCGCTGGCGTTTTTCTCGACTCTGTCGCTGATGACGGCGGCGCTTAACCTGGTTCCATTTCGCACCAAAGGGTTCTATTCCGATGGCGCGAGGATTTATCAGATTCTGTCGCGAGGTCCATGGGCCGATCTGCACCGGGCATTCTCGGCGGCAGCGGCCACGATGGTGACGCCGCTGCGTCCGCGGGACTACGACATCGATGCAATCGAGCGGGCGGCCGGTTCAATCTCGGTGGGACAGGCGGGGCTGCACCTGCGCCTGCTGGCGGCTTCGTACTATCTGGACTGGGGACGTATCTCCGATGCGCGCGAGGCGTTGGGCGAGGCGGAAGCGATTTATCACGAATCGGCCTCTGACATATCGCCGGAGTTGTGCACGCCGTTCATCTTTGGCAAAGCTTATCTGGAGCATGACCCGGTGGGCACGCGCTTGTGGTGGGATCGCATGATGGCGAAGAAGCCTGTCCACTTCAACGCGGACTATTGGATCGCGAGGAGCGCATTTCTTTGGAGCGAACAGCGTCTGCATGAGGCGCGCGAGGCGTGGGAGAAAGGGAATGCTCTGGCGCAGCAGCTGCCGCGGGCCGGAGCGTACGACTCGGATCGGGATCACTTCGCGCTCCTGCACAAGGAGCTGGAGCTGGCGGGGCAGCCCGGCTAAGCCGCGGCCTGTCCAGAAGGCGGGACTAGTCGGCGGCCGCTTCGCGCGCATAAAGATCGTCGAGCGACTTCTCCGATGAGCGCTGTACGGAGCCCGTGCGGAGCCCGGCTCGCGCTGGCGCAGGGGGCACCAGCAGCATTTCGTTCGCATTGCTTTTCCAGTTGCGCAGCAGGCGATGGATGGGCAGGCGAAGTCCCATTCTGGCAGCGGCGAAGATGGTATCGAGAAACTCAGGGGGGCGGCCGAACTTCCACAAGCGGCTCATGGGGGCAATGGAGAGCGCGCAGTCGGGGTGGAAGGTACGTTCATCCCAGCGTTGGCGGCCAACTGGATGGCCGGGATAGTGCGCAACGATGTGGTTGAAGTTCTGATAGAAGCGCCAGGCGAGCGGCTGGGAATATTGCGGCATGAGGACGACGGTGCTTTGCCTGCGGTTGCGAATCTCATCGACAAATTCGTTGAAGTCGGCGGCATTGGTGAGATTCAGCAGGGCATTCGGTTCACAACCATGACGGTCGCCCCCGGAGATGAGGACCTGATTCCATTCGGTGGCCAATTCAAGGGCCGCGCGATTTTCGAGATGGTCGCGCATGCCGTTGAGCTCGAATGCATGGAGGAAGCTATTAGCGGATTCGAGAAAGCGGGAAAGTTCGGATCGGAAGCGCTCGGCCTGGAGGTCAAGAAGGTTCCAGCAAGGATGATTGAAGACGAGGAGGACGCCGGATAAGGCGTGGAGCTCGGCAAGCAAAGCGAGGGTGCGCGCATCGTCCGCGGCGGCCGTAGCCTGGAGCATCGCAGACATGAGCGACTCGGCTTCGTGCGGCGGCATGTTATGCACGCCGATGTGAACGACGAAGTCAGAAAAGGGGACGGTCCACTCCGTGGAAATTGGGGTATCGCGAAAGGCGGTGTCAGCGCGCAGCAGGGTGCAGGCATCGATGGTGTTGTGATCGGTGAGGGAAACCATGGGCCGCAGGCCGAGGGCTTCGATCTGTCTGGCTTCGAGTTCGAAGGCAAGGCGCTCGCAGAGGGGCGGAGTCCAGTAGGCGCGTCCGAGATCGAGCGTGACGCCAGTAACGCGGCGACACTCCTCGGCCTGATGCGCGATCCAGCGGCGGGAGAGGCTGGTTTTCCCGAGGAGAGTGGCGATGAAGGTCAGGCTTTCCCGCGAGTGCCGGGTATGACCGTGGAGAGAAACTGCGCTTTGAAAGGGAAGAAGGGCACTCTTATTTTCGGAAAGCACCAAGACCTGGTTCAGCACTCGACCTCCGTCATCCCACTAAAGTCCGACGATCGATGGGATCTGGATTGACAGCTCTTCCGGATTCAACAGGGTTCGCCTGAAAATCCCGGACCTTGTTGCGTGGAAGGCACTGTGGTCACAGAGAAGGGGCGAACAAAGAATCGATTTGAAACGGTGTTGATACCCTATCGTACCCGCGTGCATTTTGGAATAGGTTCGGAGGAACATTTCGATTGACGGGAGATGAATTCAAAGAGCATGATAGGACATCTTGCCCCCTGGAATTGGCACCCCTGGAATTGCCCGGAAAGCTGTCTGGGCCCTGGCTTTTGTGTGGCTCGGCAGTACCGCGATCGCCCAAAAAGTCAACGCAGCGATTACAAATTTATCCGACGCGAGCGGTGTTGCGGCCAGCGACAGCGACACGCATCTGAGTGTGGACGCAATCGTGCGGAAGCTGGGGGAGGGAGAGAAAAGGCGGGCGGAGGATCTGAAGGGCTACACCGAGGAACGCAAGTACTCGGTCAGCTACAAGGGATTCCCGGCGAACCTGAGCGCGACGATTGTGGTTGAAGCGACCTACGACGCGCCTGCGAAGAAAGAGTTCCACATTGTTTCGCAGACGGGATCGAAGATGCTGACCGATCACGTGCTGAAGAAGCTGCTGGAGGCGGAACAGGAAGCGGCAGCCGATCCGAAGCAGGCGGCGCCCACTCCCGCGAATTACACTTTTACACTGGTGGATCAGGAGACGGTGGACGGCAGGCTGTGCTACGCGCTGCATGTCGAACCGAAGACAAACTCGCGGCTGCTTTATCGAGGAACGGTGTGGGTGGATGCGGACGATTATGCGATCGCGAAAATCGAAGCAGAGCCGGCGCGCAACCCGTCCTTCTGGATCAGCAAGACGCGCATCCATCACGTAAACACGAAGACCGGGGAATTCTGGCTGCCGGAGCGCAACGAGAGCGAGACGGATGTGCGGCTGGGTGGACGAGCGACGCTGACGATTGACTACGGGGCTTACCAGACGAAGGCTGAAGCGCAGCCGTAGTTGCTCCTATTCGCCGCGACCTCACGGCAACAATTTGCGCAGCGAACCAAGGATCATTTTGTGCGCCCAGCGCATGTTGTCCTGCTGCCGCCTGGGGCGGGGATCGGCAATCGCCTTCGCATAATACTGATGGAGCTGATTGGTGGAGCCCTGCCAGCTATAGCGTTCGACATCGGCGCGGGCTCGCAACCGAATGGCGGCGCGTTCTTCCGGGTGTGCGAGCGCGTGCCGCACCGTATTCACCAGACCGTTTGAATCGCCCGGTTCAAAGAGGAAGCCGGTGACCCCGTCTTCTACAGCGTCGGGGATTCCACCAGCGCGGCAGGCGACGACGGGGCAGCCCGCAGCCATTGCTTCGAGCACGACCAAACCCAGCGTTTCTGTTTTGGAGGCAGTTACGAATAAATCGGCGGATGCATAGGCGGCGGCCAGCGGTTCACCGCGGAGATAGCCCGCGAAGAACGCAGGCGTGCCGCGAAAATGCCGTTCGAGTTCGTGGCGGAGCGGGCCATCCCCGACGATGGCGAGGCGCACATCGGGCATGGCTCGGAGAATGTCGCGAAGCGCGGCGATGTCTTTTTCCGCAGAGAGACGGCCCACACAAAGAAGCAGCGGCTTCTCGGGCTCGCCGCCGCTCAAGGTGCGGCGCATGTCCAGGGATTGCTTCGATGGATGGAAGCGCTGGGCGTCGACGGCTTTTTCCCACAGAGCCAGGCGATCGATTCCATGACTGCCCAGCTCATCCATCATGGCCGTGGAGGTGCACAGGTTAAGATCGGCGCGCAGATGGCGCTGGCGCATCAGTTTCCAGGTCGGACCCTGGAAAAATCCCAGTTTGTAGTAGTGCAGGTAGGCGGGAAAATTGGTGTGGTAGGAGATGACGATGGGGATGCGGAGCACCTTGCCGTAGTAGATGCCGCCCACGCCGAGCAGCGAGGGCTCGAAGAGATGAAAGACGTCAGGACGAAATGCGACCAGACGCCGTCGCATCGAAGCGCGGGGGGCGGCGAGGCGCAGTTCCGGATAAAAGGGAAAGGGCACGGAGGGAAGACTGACGACTTCCGCTCCGAAGAGATCTGCAGGACCGCCGCTGGGAGCGAAGATGAGTACCTCGTCGCCTCGCTCGCGCAGGGCTTCCACGGTCTTGGTGACCATCGTGACGATCCCATCGATTTTGGGGAGAAACGTCTCCGTCACAACGGCAATTCTCATCCCAGGCCGGGTCCTCGTATCCGAACGCCTAGGATATCCCGCGATACAGACTCTTCGGTATGCAAATTTTCACGAGTTTACCGAGATGTCCGCGGAGTGACGATGGCGTCATGGGGCGGCGGAGCGGTTGAGGGGATGATGAAACGAGGTCAGGCGGGCAGTTTCTCCGTTGTGGGATATTGGTGCTGCTGGCGGCCAACGTCGCCGTCGTACTTGACGGTGGACTTGAAGAGCTCGTAGCGGCCATCGGCCGACCACTGGTGTACGCGGTCTTCGAGGGCATGGCGTTCAGCTTCGGTCATCGGCTTGAAACTGGAGGCGATGGCCAGATTCTGTTCGAGGACCTCGAGGGAATCCATGCCACTGATCGTGGTGGCGACGGGCAGGCTCATGGCATAGCGCAGGCCTTCTTCCGGGGTGATGGCGCCATGGGTGACCATTTCACCGCTGCCACCGAGACTCTTCATACCAAGAACGGCGAGGCCGCGACGATTCGCCTCGGGCAGGACATGCTGCTGGAAACTGCGGTAGCGCGCGTCAAAAGGGTTCAGCGGCATCTGGATGGTGTCGAAGGGAAAATCGTGGCTGAGCATCTTCAGGTGGATGGCGGGATCTTTATGCCCGGTGAATCCGACCCATCGGACTTTGCCCTGTTGCTTCGCGGCGGCGAGGGCTTCGATGGCGCCATCGGGGCGGAAGATGAGGTCGGGATCGTTGTAATAGACGACTTCGTGAATTTGCCAGACGTCGAGGTGATCGGTGCCGAGGCGGCGGAGGGACTCTTCGAGTTGCTGCAAGCCGACGCTCTTATCGCGGCCATGGGTGCAGACCTTGGTCATGAGGATGACCTGGTCGCGCTTGCCTTTGAGAGCGATGCCGAGGCGCTCTTCGCTGACGCCGTCTTTGTATTCCCACGCGTTGTCGAAAAAATTGATGCCGGAATCGATCGCGCGAGCGACGAGGGTGTTGGCTTCCTGCTGATCTTTGGTGGCGCCCAAGTGATAGCCGCCGACACCGAGGATGGAGACTTGTTCTCCCGTTTTACCGAAGGGCCGTCGAGGCACGGAATAAGAAGGCATGGATTCTCCCGAGGGCTGTTGTGCCGGGCTGGATGGGCGTCCTGCGACCGCACCGGCTCCGGCCAGCGCGGCCGATCTTAAAAATGTTCTGCGCGACAGTGCATCGAGGGGCCCGTTGCTCATGAAGATACCGCCGGCCAGGGATGGCCTGAGTTTTCGGTAGCCTTGAGCATTTCCTTCACTTCCACCGACTGATCGTCGAGGGGGAAGTTGTGGGCCAGGCGCGCTTCGGGATTGTCGAACTTGAGCGAAGTTTTGTAGGGCTCGAAGCGGCCATCGGCGGCCGGCTGCTTCACCTGTTCGCGCAGCGCCTGCATGGCAGCATCGGAGAGCGGTTTGAATCTATGGGCGATTTTGAGATTTTGTTTGAGGATCTCCATCGACTCCATGCCGGTAATGGTGGTGGTGACGGGGAGACTCATGGCGTAGGTGAGCGCCTGTTCGGCGGTGATCGCCCCTTTGCGCACCATGTCGCCGTTACCGCCGATGGGTTTCATGCCGAGAGCCGCGACACCGCGCTTGTTGAGCTCGGGGAGAACCAGTTGCTCGAAGCTGAGGAAATTTGCGTCGAAGGGGTTGAGCGGCATCTGGACCGAGTCCCAGGGAAAACCAACGTTGAGCATGGCGAGGTGAAACTCGGGACGCTTGTGGCCGGTGAAGCCGAGGAAGCGGACTTTGCCCTGCTCCTGAGCTTTGCGCAGCGCTTCGGCCGCGCCGCCGGGGCGAATGAAGAGTTCGGGGTCGTTCTCAAAGACGACGCCGTGAATCTGCCAGAGATCGAGGTGGTCGGTCTGGAGGCGATTGAGGGACTGCTCGAGCATCTGCATGGCGAGCGAGCCATCGCGGCCGTGGGTGCAGACCTTGGTCATGAGAAAGACTTTGTCGCGCTTGCCTTTGAGGGCCGCGCCCATCCAGTTTTCGGACTTGCCGCGGTGATACTCCCAGCAGTTATCGAAGAAGGTGACGCCGCCGTCGATGGCGCCGTGAACGATGTTGACGGCAGTGCGCTGGTCGGAGGCCTGACCGATGTGGTGGCCGCCGAGTCCGAGCGCAGAGATTTTTACGTCAGTGTGTTTTCCGAAAGGCCGCATTGGTATTGCGGCGGAAGAGTCTGGCATGACCACCCCTGTTTGCATTGGGATGCCGCGAGTGTTGCGCGGGGATTGCCGGAGCCTGGCCTGTCATTTCATGCCGCAACCGGGGAGACGACTGCACAAGAGAATAGCGTGTGCTGGGCGTCAGTTGAGTTTCGAGCGGGAATGTGAATACTTGGACGGGATCGATTTCGCGGATTCCCTCGACACGAGACGAAAGAGGATGACGGTGCTCACAGACAAGAAATTCTTCAGCCGACTGGCGTTGATGGGTGTGGCAGCGTTTTGCACGGCGGTGCAGGGGCAATCGCAGGCATTGCCTGCGCCCCTGGAACTCACGGCGGGTTGGCAACTGCAGGACAGCGCAAAGGTGGTTGATGCCGGTGCGGCTGTTTCCGTGAAGAGTTATCAGCCAAGCGGATGGATGGCCGCTACTGTGCCGGGCACGGTTCTGACCAGCATGGTGAAGGATGGGGTTTATCCCGAGCCGCTCTACGGTGAAAACAATCGCGAGAGCATCATTCCGGAGAGCCTGAACAAGACTTCGTATTGGTATCGCACCGTGTTTACCGTGCCGAAGGACTGGGCGCGGCGGCAGGTGTGGCTGCATTTCGACGGAGCGAACTTTTCGTCGGAGGTCTGGGTAAATGGCACGCAGGCGGGCACGATCCAGGGCGCTTTTGTCCGCAGGCGCTTCGATATCACGAAGCTGGTGAAGCCGGGCGAGACGGCGGTGCTCGCGGTGAAAGTTACGCCACAGCCGCATCCGGGTGTTCCGCACGAGCACACGATCGCCAATGGGGTGGGCAAGAATGGCGGCATTACAGCCATCGATGGGCCGGCGTTTTTGTGCACGATTGGGTGGGACTGGCTGAATGCGGTGCGCGATCGCGACACCGGGCTGTGGCAGAAGGTCTGGCTATCGGCATCGGGACCGGTGCTGGTGGAGGATCCGCTGGTGATCACGGACCTGCCCCTGCCGAGCACGGCGACGGCGGACGTGACGGTGAAAGCAACGCTCGAGAACACGTCAGACAAAGCGCAGAAGGGCGTGCTCGAGGGCAGCTTTGGCGACGTGCAGTTTTCACAGAGTGTGACGGTGGCGGCGAAGAGCACACAGCCGGTGACGCTTGATCCGAAGACGATTGCGGCACTGCATGTGGCGAATCCGAAGCTGTGGTGGCCGAACGGCTACGGTCCGCAGAATTTGTACACGCTGCATTTACATTTTGTGGAACACGGAAAGGACTCGGATGCAACGGAGACGACGTTCGGGATCCGCAAGATTACGTACGGCGGCATGGATGCGCTGACCATCTCCGTGAACGGGGTGAAGGTGTTCATCCGAGGCGGCGACTGGGGCCTGGATGAGGCGATGAAGCGCATTCCGCGGGAGCGGCTGGATGCGGAGATCCATCTGCATGCGCTGGCCAACATGAACATGATCCGCAACTGGGTGGGGCAAAGCACGAGCGAGGATTTTTACGAGCTTTGCGACAAGTATGGAATTTTGCTGTGGGATGAGTTTTTCCAGCCGAATCCCAGCGATGGGCCTAACCCGGACGATTTGCCGGTTTACCTCGCCAACGTGCACGACAAGATTCTGCGCTTCCGCAATCATCCGTCGATTGCGCTGTGGTGTGCGCGCAACGAGGGCTATCCGCCGCCGGAGATCGACAGCGTTCTGGAGAAGATGATTCCGGAGATGGATCCGGCGCGGCTGTATCAGCCGAGTTCAACGGCGGGGCGGGGCGTGATGTCGGGAGGACCGTATTACTGGCGGGAGCCGGAGGCTTTTTACGTACCAGATGCGCCCTTTAAGACGGAGACGGGCAGCATGTCGGTGCCGACGCTCGAATCGATCCACGGCATGATGCCGCAGAAGGACTGGGAGGTGATCAACGACGACTGGGCGGAACACGACTTCGCGAAAGGCGCGCAGCATGGGGATACCTATCCTTACGTGCTGGCCAGCCGGTATGGCCGCATCGCGAACCTGGCCGACTTCGTGCGCAAGGCGCAAATGATGAACTACGAGGCATACCGCGCTATGTACGAAGGGCGCAACGCGCAACTGTTCGCGCCGGACACGGGCGTGATCACGTGGATGAGCGATCCAGCGCAGCCCAGCTTCGTCTGGCAGCTCTATCACTACGATCTCGAGCCGAATGCGTCGCTGTTTGCGGTGAAGTCCGCGTCGGAGCCGGTGCACATTCAGATGGACGAAGCGAATGGGCATCTGCAGGTCATCAATAATCTGCCGGCGGCGATCAGCGGGGAGACCGCGCACGTGAGCATCGAGTCGCTGCGGGGAAGAGCTGTTGTTCAGAAGGACATTCCTGTCAGCGGGCCGGCCGATACAGCGATCGACCTCGGGCCCGTGCCGATGCCGGAGGCGATTCCCGATTTCTACTTCGTGAAGCTGGAACTGCACGACGCGCAGGGGCAGGTGGTTTCGCGCAATCTTTACTGGAAGCCGCGCCCTCAGGATCACGACGTGCTGACGCCGCTCGATTCCCTGCCAATGGTCCAGCTCGACGGAACGATTGCGCGGCGCGATACGAAGGACAGGCTGGGTGTAGAAGTGACGCTGACGAATCCCGGGAAAGCCATGGCGCTGATGGCGCATCTGCAATTGCGGCGGAAGAGCAGCGGGGAGCGCGTACTGCCGGTCTTCTATTCGGAAAATTACATCTGGCTCGATCCTGGCGAGAGCCGCACCATAACGATCGATGCGGCGCTGGCGGATTTGAAAGGCGATGTGCCGCTGGTGGTCGTGGATGGGTGGAACGTCGATGTGACGCCTGTGACCAATGCCGATTGTGCGCTCGCTCCCAACGTGGACGCGCAGGTAAGCCATTGGCCAGCGACTGGGTTGCCGATGATCACGGCGGGGCTGAGCGAAGAGAAGAGCGAGCAGTAAAGGGCCCGACCTGGTGCGCAGGGCTGCTCAGAACAGAATTCAGAACAGGGTGGTCGCTGGCGTGGGTTCAAGCAGGTCGGGAGCGTTGTTGCGGACGTTCCCGATCGCCGGGGTTACCCTCCAGGAGTGCATCAGAACGGAATCGTAAGGCCGCAGTAAATCAACGGGTGGCCGAGCCGCGTCATCGTGGCGCAGCCAGCGCTCGTAATCCCGGGGCATGAGGATGACGGGCATGCGGTCGTGCACCGATGAAGTGAGCTCATTCGCCTCGGTCGTGATGATGGAGTAAGTGTCCTGCTCGGACTGCTGGCCGGGCGCCTTCCAGCGCTCCCAGAGGCCGGCGAAGGCGAGGGGCTCGCCACTTTGAAGCGCAAAGGCCCACGGCTGTTTCGTCTTCGATCCGAGCTTCTCCCACTCATAGAAACCGTCGGCGGGGACAAGGCAGCGTCGTTTGGTGAAGGGGACGCGCCAGATGGGCTTGGTCATCAGGCTCTCGGCCCTGGCGTTGATGGTGCTCACGCCGAGGGTCTTCGGATCGTCGCACCAGTAAGGGATGAGTCCCCAGCGCATCAGGCGCAGGGCGCGCTCACCGCTGTCGCGGTCTTCCACGACGACGGGCTGCATGGTCGAAGGGGCGACGTTGTAATCGGGAGGAATCTCGAAGGAGGACGGCACGCCGATGCGAAACGCTTCAGCGATGCGCTGTTTGTCCGATCGGCGATAGTAGCGGCCACACATGGGGAAAGCGCGACGGGATCCACGAAGGATCCCGTCATTGAACAATTTTGATTGTAGGTGAGCCGCGGTACGGCTAACGGACAGGCTGCGTTTACGCCGCTTTCCGATCGAGCCACGGATCGATGACGATCTTTGTGACCTTCTCTCGCTTATCTCGCCAAACCTTGTACATTTCCGGGGCTTCTTCGAGCGAGATGCGGTGGGAGATGATGCGCGAAGGATCGATCTGCCCTTCCTCGATGCGTCTGAGGAGCGGTTTCATATATTTGTGCATGTTCGTCTGGCCCATCTTCATGGTGATGCCCTTGCCGAAGGCCGCGCCGAAGGGGACCTTATCGAGCAGGCCGCCGTAGACACCGGGAATGGAGAGGGTTCCACCTTTGCGGACAGCCATGATGGCCTGGCGCAGGACGCTGGGGCGATCGGTCTCGAGGAGCAAGGCCACTTTGACCTTGTCATAGACGCCCTGCAGATCCGAGGAGTGCGCTTCGAGGCCAACGGCATCGATGCAGGCATCGGGACCTATGCCACCGGTCAGGTCTTTGAGCGCGGCGAGGACGCTGAGGTCTTCTTCGGAGTAGTCGACGGTGACGGCGCCGAGCGAACGAGCCAGGTCCAGGCGTTCCGGGATGCGATCAATCGCGATGACGCGGCCGGCACCCAGCATAAAGGCGCTGGCGATGGCAAACTGGCCGACGGGGCCGCAGCCCCAGACGGCAACCGTGTCACCATCCTCGATCTGGGCATTCTCGGCAGCCATGTAACCGGTCGGAAAGATATCCGAGAGGAACAGTACCTTTTCGTCCGGAAGGTCGCTTTCGATTTTCAGCGGCCCGACGTTGGCGAAGGGAACGCGCACGTACTGCGCCTGGCCGCCGGCATAGCCGCCCATCATATGCGAATAGCCGAAGAGGCCGGACCCGGAGTAGCCGTAGGCAGCTTCCATCAGATGGGCGTTGGGGTTGGTGTTATCGCACGCCGACCAGATCTGCCTGCGGCAAAATTCGCAGTTGCCGCAGGCGATGGTGAACGGCACCACAACGCGATCGCCAGGTTTGAGATTGTGCACGCCCTTAGCGACATCTTCGACGACGCCCATGAACTCGTGACCGAGAATGTCGCCGGCTTCCATGGTGGGAATGAAGCCATCGAAGAGGTGCAGGTCCGAGCCGCAGATCGCGGTGCGTGTGACCTTCAGAATCGCATCGTGGGGGTTCAGCAGGACCGGATCCGGCACGGTCAGGGTTTCCAATTTGTTCTTGCCCATCCAACAAACAGCTTTCATCGCTCCGCTCCTTCGGGGTAAGTGCGACAAGGGTTAGTGCCTGGGTTGCGTGCTCGGGAATTTAGCTGGCGCGCCGCTCCAAACCGGGAGGGGTGGCGACATTTTCTCCGTACGCCGACTCCTTTATGCCGCCGATCGTGCCACGCGGACCGTGGGGCTGGCCCTGGGTGCGAGGGATTTCGCCGGTTTCAACAAGGGCTTTGAAGTGGCGCAGGTTTTCGATGACAGCCTGACGAGGATTGCGGCCTCGCAGGGTTTCCCACGCACTGGCCAGCTTGCTCATTCGATATTCCTGGAGAACGGTGACCATGGTTCCGCGTCCACCCGGGGCTTCTTCGAAGACCACTTCGCCGGCATTCTCGCTGTCACCGCCGATGGATTTCCATGCGATACGCTTGCCAGGTTCGTCGGCGACGATCTCGGAATCCCATTCGATGTTGCCACTACCCGACTCCATCACCCAGTGAGAGGTCGTGGGGCCGGTCCGCACCACGGAGGCGATCTCCTCCTGCCAAAGCGGGACGGCCTCGACGTTGTGCCAGACTCCGTAGAGATCCTGGGAATCAGCGTTAACTAGCATCGTGGTGCGAACCCACATCTTGCCATCGCCATCCGCGGGCGCGGGCATGTAGCGGCCGTCGCGAATGACACCCGGACCCGCGGTGCGCGGGAGTTCCTCGGCGTTGGGCTTCTCTTTCAACATTTCAGACATGCAGTTTCTCCAAAATTTGACTCTTTGAGGTTCAGCTTTTCGCGAAGCGCGCGGCGGGCGCAGATCGTGCACCGGCCAGCCACGCATATTCAGTGCAATTCAATGCTGGAATTCTTCAGCCGGCTTTCTTCTCGAGCGGCTTGGCCATCTTCTCGTGCATCGCGCCTTTAACTGTTCCCGGAACAACGTTTGCGAGCATACCCTCAGTCTTCGTTTTCGCTGAGGCGGCGTAGACGTGATCTTTGCCGGCAAGCAAAGCATCAATTCCCTGGCGGGCGACGTCGTCGGGCTGGCTTTCGGACTTGCCCTTCGAGCCGACCTCAGTGTTATCCATACCCGCGCGATGGAAGAAATCGGTGTCAGTCGGGCCGGGCTGGAGCGCTGTCACCGAGACGCCCGAATCGCGAAGTTCATAGCGCAGGCTGTGGGCAAAGGAGAGGACGAAGGCTTTGGTTGCGGCGTAGACGGCTTCGCGCGGAGCGACCATTTCGCCGGCGATGGAGGCAGTAAAGAGGATTTTGCCCTCGCCGCGCTGTTTCATGTCGCGCACGACGGACTTGGCGAGCTGGACCGTCCCCGCGCAGTTGAGTTCCACCATGTTGAGTTCAGCGTCGAGGTCGGTCTCATCAAACAGGCCGCCGATGCCGACACCGGCATTGATGCAGGCGATGTCGAGGGGGCGGCCGAGCGCAGCGATCTTCTGCCAAAGCTGGTCGACCCCTTCCCGTGTAGCGAGGTCGGCTTGCACTTCCACAACTTCAATGCCGGGCACGCGCAGTTGCTGCGCCGCTGCGGGAAGGCGGTCGCCTGCGGAGCAGATAACCAGGTCGTACCCGCGGCTCGCCAACTCACCGGCAAGAGACAGACCAATGCCGCTCGATGCTCCTGTGACTAAAGCTAAGTTTTTTGCCATTTTGGGCCCTCAGATAAAAATCGGAATGACGAACGCACCATAGTTTTTCTGATGCGTGTTTCCCGGTGGGCGGCGTCATGCGAGTCGAAGAGCCAAAGGGCGATCGGATAATGACGCAGGATGGCGGATAATGCAGCGTGCGGGAGTGCGGTGCGAGTTCTCGCCTCGGGGTTCGTGGATTGAGGAAGCGCATCAGGCCGTCGTAAGATGGAGGAGGCTTCTGGCGCGGAGGGATGTGTGAGCGGTTGAAACAGGCGGTCTTGAAAACCGCTGTACCCGGAAGGGTACCGGGGGTTCGAATCCCTCTCCCTCCGCCATATAGCCAGCTCTGGGTTTCATGCGACAGCGCGTGCAATCGGTCCACATTCGCCCCCAGAGTTGTCGTGGAGTCATGCGGCTCGGGATCAAAACGCCTCCCGAAAAAGGGTTTCAATCAGGCCCTTCATCCCCAAAAGACAATTGTTCGGTGAAATGACGGAGGCCGGCCAACCCCAGCCGCTAGTAAAGAGTCATACGAGCGCAGTTTTCATCAGATATTGGCTGAAGGGATGGCAATTCGATTGCGTGTAAAAGGGCGGGCCGGATCGGTAATAATTTCCAGTTGAGGAACCTAACTAGTACTGGTTTCTGAGTATTTTCAATGGTTTACCGAGTGGCCCACTGATTGCGGTTACCACAGTGCAAATGTGCAATAGCTCAGTCCAAAACACGAGGACTCAGCGGAAAGCTCAGGCCACCTAATCATGGAAAAACTTTCGGCGAGAATTGAGAACTGGTCCATTGTGGACAACCTCATTTTCAACGGTTTCCGGAAGCTGGAACCGGGACAACGCCTGACGGGTTATCTCATGGGGCATACAGAGCTGCCCAACGGGGTGATCTACACGTCTGTGATTCAAAGAGTGGACGAGGCGAACGGAATCGTTGAGACCGGCAACACCACCTACCGGCTCGGCCAGATCAACGAGCAGTACGAGCAATGGTCCATGCAACACCGCGGAGAGCGCGCGGTAGAAGCATCTGTGGTTGCGACCTTTGTGAACGATCCCCGGAAGCCGGTGGCGGCGTATCCGGCTGCGCATTCGGCGCACGCGTACCGGTAGATACAAAGACGGCCCAGCCCTCCCGCAATGAAAAGGCACCGCAACAGCGGTGCCTTTTTCGTTTGGCAATCCGGCGTGAGCTCAATTCTTCGGCGGCACGGCCGGGGTGGATGGCGCAGGAGCCGGCGTCTTGCCCAGAACCCATTTGTCGTACCAATCGAACCAGCGCTGGTAGCGGTCACGGATGAAGCTGGGGCGGGTGAAGCCATGGAACTGGCCCGGATAGACGACGAGCTCGGCCGGCACATTCAGGCTGCGCAGCGCCTCATACATTTGTTCGCCGCCGGCAAGCGGAACGTTGAAATCCTTGTCGCCGCCCATAAACAGGGTAGGCGTGTGGATGCGGTCGGCGTGGAAGAACGGGTAGCCGAGCTGGATGTACTTGTCGGGATTCTTCCATGGACTGCCGAGTTCGTTGTCCCATTGGAGAATGTACTCGTCGACTCCATAGAGCGCTGCAGGATTGCCCATGCCGGCGCCGCTGCTGGCTGCCTTGAAGCGGGTCGTGCTGGCTATGGTGTAGTCGGTAAGTATGCCGCCGTAACTCCAACCGCCGACGGCCAGGCGATCGGGGTCGGCGAGACCTTCCTTCACGACTTCGTCGACGGAGGCGAGGAGGTCCTCGACCTCATAGTGCCCCCAGTTGGCGGCGATGATTTTCTGGTAGGCGTTGCCACGGCCCGAGCCGCCGCGGTAGTTCACGTTCAGCACGGCGTACCCATGAGCACTGAAGAGCTGACGCCCGACTGCGAACTCATGAGCGTCCTGCCCGTTGGGGCCGCCATGGATGAAGAGCAGCAATGGATATCTCATGCCGGCTGTCGCTGCGGGTGGGAGGGTGAGAAGGCCGTGCACTTCCGTGCCATCCTTCCCGATGGCCGTCACATCGCGCGTTTCGGCGAGCTTGAGGGTTGCCAGGACGTCGTCGTTGTGGTGTGTAAGAGGGCGGAGAGAGCCATTTTCGATTGCATAGATCTCGCCCGGGTGCGTGTCTGTCGTCCAGGCTACTGCCGAGTGGCCGCCAACCTCGCTGATAGCCGTGGTCGAACCCGGTTCGGCAAGGATGCGGTGGACCTCGCCGCTGGCGATATCGACCGATGCGGGATAGTTGCTGCGGTCATCTTCGACCACCACATCGATGGATCGGCCGTCGGGTGAGAAGGTGGGATTGGCGACGGAACGGTCGAGCGCGGTGGTGAGAAGGCGCGGCGCCGAGCTGCCGTCGACCTTGACGACACCGAGTTTTTCCTGGCTGTACTGCCACAGCTTCAACGCGTCCCCCTCGGTAAAGGCGATCCATTGACTGTCGGGACTAAAGGCGATGCGGCCGCCATCGGGACCATCGAAGGTGGTAAGGCGCCTGGGGGTTGAGTTCGGTTTCGCATCGACAACAAAGACGTCGGTGTTGATGGAGCGATCCGGATCGGGATCATGATTGCTGACGAACGCGATACGCGCGCCGTCGGGCGACCAGACAGCATTGCTTTCGTCGAATTTTGTGTCGGTGGTCAGCTTGTCGAGCTTGTGCGTCGTTACATCCCAAAGAAAGAGCTGGGTATGCGAATTGCTTTTGAGATAGCCTTCGACATCTTCCTTGAAGTGATAGCGGTCGATGACGATGGGTTTCGGCTTTTCTTTTTCCTTGTCTGCGCCCTTCGATTTGTCGCCGGCATCGGCTTCATCGTCGGGAGTGATGGCCAGCAGAAGCTTGCTCGCATCGGGCGCCCAAAGGTACGAGGAGAGATGGCCCTTGATGTCCGTGAGTTGATGCGCCTCGCCACCACGGCGGTCGAGGACCCACACCTGCGCGCCTTTGGCCTTGCCGGGGCGGTCGGCGGTAAAGGAAAGGTACCTGCCGTCGGGACTCCAGCGCGGCGAACCCGAGGAGCTGAGATCGTCGGAAGGTTCGTCCACGTCGCCGGCCCAGGTAAGACGGATGTCCTGCTTGCCGTCCCACGAGACCATCCACAGATCGGTAATTCGCTTATCCGCGGCGGTCTCGACGGTGGAGACGGTGTAGGCGACCCACTGACCGTCGGGCGAAACGACGGGACCACCAACATCGTGGAAGCGGAAGAGATCGTCGAGGGTCATTCTGTGCGGACCAGCCGGAGTGGCTGGCATCGTTGGCGCAGAAGCCGGAGTGGAAGGAGTCTGGGCGGCGCGAAGGGCGGGAGAAGCCAGGAACAGGGCGCACACACCCATGGCGGAGAGTGCTGGTGGAATCCGCAGTGAAGGCATTCCGGAAGTATATAGAAGCGGTGCAACGAGGCCGAGGAATCGTGTTTCACGAACGCGGTTCAGACGCATCTAAGGTTGTGCCGGAGTGCGTTCAGGCAAGCAGCCGCATGAATGAGAGAGCGTCACGGTAAGAGTTACTCGTGCCGGTAAAGGGGCCGGATTAAGGCATGTGTTTTCACCGTCCGAACCGTGGCAATCCGATTGCTTTTTAGACAAAGTGCAGGATGGACGCGAATCGTCTCGAGCCTGAATGAAATGGGCCGGCAGAAAACCGAGTGGCTACCATGAAAAAACCAATAGTGAAGATTGAAAATTGGTCGGTCGTCGGAAGCGTGATGCTTGAGGGGTATCGAGAGTTAGAACCAGGGCAGCGACTGCTGGGCGATGTGGTGGGACATGCAAATCTTCGCAGCGGGCTGATCTACACGTCGGCGATCCTGAGCGCCAACCTGGTCACTCGTCTGGTAGAGACGCGCAACACCATCTATCAGCTTGGCGCCCCGAGTGCGGATTATGAGAGATGGGCCTGGCAACAGGAGGAAGCGCGCGCGGCCTAAGCACGCGCGCCTCCTGCGCCGGTTGTCTCACTGACCGCTCGCAGGCGCAAGGATCGCACGCTAGGCTGTTTTTGCGTGCTGCTCCTTCAGGTTTTGTAAGAGCGCATCGATTTGCTCCTCGCGCTCGAGGGCGGCAAAGCGATCGTCGAGCGCATCGCCGTGCATAAGCTCGCGTGAAGCGGCGTTGTGAGCTTCAGCGCCGGCGATTTTCGTTTTCATCCGCCGGATGCTGGAGTCGCCTTCCTTCTTCGCGATGACTTCGCGCGCCTGCTGAGCGCGGCCAACAACGCGGGCGCGGCGATGCTCGGCAATGAGAAGTTCGCAGCGGCTGCGGGTTTCTTCCAGCTTCTGCTGAAGATGGCGCAGGGCCTCCTTCAGGGTTTCCACTTCGGTACGCTGGTCTTCGAGTTGCTGCGCGAAGCCAGCGGACATACCTTTCGCGCTGAGCGAGCGCTCGAGAGCAGCCCGGGCCAGAGCGTCGTCGGATTTGCGCACGGCCATCTCCGCCTTGCGGTTCCAGTCCGCTTCCGAGTCTTCGTGCTCCCTGCGCTTTTTCTCCAGCAGATGCTGATCGGCGAGCGCGATCGCCACCTGAGTCTTCACCTGCATGAGCTGGTTCTCCATGTCGAGGACGAGCTGCTTGAGGAGCTTTTCAGGATCTTCGGCCTTGTCGATCAGGTCATTCAGATTGGCGCGAAGCAATGTGCTTACACGTTCGAGGAGTGCCATGGTA
The DNA here is from genome assembly GCA_963787915.1 of uncultured Acidobacteriaceae bacterium. Classification (GTDB taxonomy): domain Bacteria; phylum Acidobacteriota; class Terriglobia; order Terriglobales; family Acidobacteriaceae; genus Palsa-343. Next base: position 275,304 of record CAWBEP010000009.1, read on the forward strand.
TTTCCCTCCCTTGTTGGATTTTCAGGCGGAGAGCCAACGGCTTTCCGCCTTCGTTACCGTTACTTGCCGTCGACGACAGGACCGACCGCGGTGGTGCCATTGCCGTTGCCGTCGCCGCGATGACGGATGCCCGCGATGTTCGTCATGAGCTCGCGGATGTCCATGCCGGAGAGCGCTTCGAAGAGAGCCGGCACCTGGGCGGCCATCTTCGCCATGTCGCCGGTAATCTTGTTGGCGCCCGCAGCGTCGCCGCCGGTCGAGACGATCGTGATCTTGTCCACTTTGGAGAGCGGCTCGGACATGGCCCGCACCACCTCCGGCATGTTCGAGATGAGGCGATCGACGACCGCGGCCTGGTTCCAGTCCTGATACGCCTCGGCCTTCACGTTCATCGCCTTCGCCTCGGCCTCGCCTTTCTGGAAGATGATGGCGGCTTCAGCTTCTCCCTGGGTGCGGATGGCCGAGGCGCGGCCCTCGGCTTCCATGGTGAGACGCGTCTTCTCGGCGGCGGCCAGAGTTTCGATGCGCTGCCGATTGATTTCAGCCTCTTTGAGGATGGTGGCGATCAGTTCCTTTTCGTGACGCAGGATTTCCGCCTCCTGCACCTTGATCTGTTGCTCTTTTTCGATCTGCTGAACCTTGACCTGCTCGGCGACGACCTGCTGCTGGGTGATGTTGGTCTGCAGCTCGTAGGCCTTGTCGGCGGAGGCCTGCTGCTTGCGGCTCTGCTCGGAGAAATTGGCCTTGGAGATGTCGAGGTCGCGCTGGGCCTCGGCCTGCTTGGCGAGCGACTGCGTTTCGGCAAGCACGCGCTCCTGATCGGCCGCGGCTTTGGCGACCGCTGCTTCGCGCGTGGCGTTGGCGCGACGAATCGCGGTGTCGCGTTCGGCTTCTGCGGTGGCTATTTCCGCATCGCGCTTGATGCGCACGATGTCGGGCCTGCCCATGTTGGTGATGTACTCGTTCTTGTCACGGACCTCTTTGATGGTGAAGGAGACGACCTCGAGGCCCATTTTGCTCATGTCGTCGGCGCAGGTGCCGCGCATGCGGTCGGCGACCATCTCCGGCTCTTTGACAATCTGTTCGACGGTAAGCTGGCCGATGATGCCGCGCAGGTGACCTTCCATGACGAGGCGGATGAGGCCTTCGCGCTGGGGCGGCGTCTTGGTGAGGAATTGTTCGGCCGCGGTGAGGATCGATTCCTGGTCGCTGCGCACTTTGATCTGCGCGACGGCTTCGACGGTGACCGCGACGCCCTGCTTGGTGTAGAGGTCCTGCTGCGGCGCCACGTCGAAGGACATGAGCTCGAGCGAGAGCTCGCGGCAGCTTTCGACCATAGGGAAGATGATGGTGCCGTGGCCTTTGATCACGCGGGGGCCGCGAAATCCATAGACGATGAGGGCCTCGTTTGGGCCGGCCTTGCGAAACATCCTGGCTAACATGCCGGCCAGAATGATGAAGGCGAGCAGGCTGAGTCCGACAATGACAATGACTGTGTTGGTCATAACGCCTGATCCTTTCCATCAGGACGGTTGCTGCTGTGGGTTGAGGTTACGGCGGGCGCGGATCTGTCGTCGCGGCTGGGGCTTTCAGCGAATCCGCCGGCTGATTCACCGGACAGCTCACCAGACAGTTCACCAGACAGTTCACCCCAGGGACGTACATACGCGATGCCTTGCTCGTAGCGGACGACCACCACTTCCATGCCGCGCGCAAGCGCTACGCCTGCATCACTGCGCGCGGGGGCAAAACGGCGGCTGCCGTTCTGCGAAAACTGAATCTCTCCGGTGCCGCCGGTGCGGATCGGGCCGGTGACCGCGCCGAGAATCCCGACGATGTCGGTGTCGGCAGCGGTTAATTCGTGCTCGTGGGGAAGAAGCACGCGCACCAGGAACCAGAAGAGGAGCGCGCCGCCGGCCAGTCCGGTGATGGTCGCGAGGGCGAGGACGACGAGCATGCCAAAGTCGCCGCTGCGCGCGAGCAGATAGCCGCAGCCGCCGAACCAGCAGAGGAAGGCGGCGAGGGTGAATCCGTTGATGGGGCTGACGCTCGATTTGGTGACCGCGCCGCGGACATTCGGAACGTGGACGTGACCGTGCGCGGGACCGTGACCGACGCCATGGCCTGCATGCAGGTGCAAATGGCCGATGTGGATGTGCGTGAACGCCCCGAGCGCCGACAGCACCGTCAACGAAAGCCCGAGGGTAAAACAAATCAGATAGAAGGTGATCATGGCGTAGCCTCTTTGTTGCCTCCGGTAGTGCGGCTGCGTCTCGCATGCGACAAGGGAGTTGGCCTTGCGCGGCGTCGCCCGGCCGATTGCACGGCAAGGGGCGAGGAAGACAGCCGCTCGCGGGCGTTGCGTTCGGGAGAGTGAAGGACTTCGAAGAGCCGATCGACGAGACCCGGCGTTTCGATCACCGCGTTCAGCAGCAACAGGCACCGCCGCGAGTCACGGTGGCGCGAAACGGCGAGCAGGGCCTGACGCAGCTGAGGGTCGCGCCGGAATCGTTCTGCCCCGCCGATGAGCCACAGGTCGAGTTTGTCTTCGAGGGCGCGCGCATCGCTGACCAGCTCCACGTGGTAGCCCTCGGGGTCATCGACGAGATAGCCGGGGTGCACCTTGAAGAACCTGGCCAGCACCTGGCGGGTGGTGTTGGTCATGTGCGGACGGGCGCCGCTTTCGATCTGCGAGAGGTAGCTCTGGCTCAGGGCGGCTCCCGTCTCCGCTTTGAGGGCGCGCACCATCTCCTGCTGGGAGATGGCGCGTCCGAGGCCGCGCAGTTCACCTTCGGCTTCGCGGAGGTATTTGAGTTTTTCGCCGAGCTTCATGGCAATATTGCAAATCGCAATCACTATATCGCAATCTGCGATGAAGTCAAGCGAAATCGGAGACGGGCTGAATCGCTTATTTTCAGGAATTTGTGCTGGAGGCCTCGACAGCCGCCGCGAGCTTTTTCGGAGCCACCTGCAGATAGCTCACCGTCACGAGGTCGCGGACTTCGTTCCAGTCCACTTTTCCCCGATCGAGGCGCAAACCCACCCAACCCCGCGGCCCTATGTAGGCGGGCAGATAAAACTTCTTCGGATAGGCGGCAATGAGTCGCTTGTTCTCCCCGGGAAACGCCAGCGCGCAGACGGAGACAATGGCATCGCCGTGGTGGTCGTTGAGGAAATAAGCGAACACCTTCCTGCGAACGGTGAAAGTGGCGTGGGAGCCATGATCCTCGCGAGCGGACTCAGGGAGCGCCAGGCAAATCGTGGACACCCGCGTCAGCCGCGGCTCTTCTTTGGCCTTCATTCATGAACCACCGCAACTTCTCGGTCCCGCTCTCGGCTACAGGCTAACCTTCAGCGCAGCCGCGTAGTCCACCGCCGGCTTGTAGGTCTTTGGCAGCTCGACGTGGAGGCCGTCCGCTGCCTGGCGCCAGCGCAGCTTCTCCCCACTGCCGAGCAACTCCACGCGCGCGACCTTGCCCGGCTGCGTGGTGCTCGCCGTTCCGAGCGACTGAACGAGGACCTCGCCGGTGGGCCAGCCCAGCGCAATCGCAAACACGACTTTACCGTCTTTGCTGCGCGTGAAGCGGATGTCCTTTTCGCCCAGCTTGCTGATGCTGTTGCCCTGGAACGATCCGGCCTTTACGGCATTGGGCCCTTCGCCGTAGATCTTCCAGGGACGGGTTTCGTAGATCGCCTCGCCGTTGACGCCCATCCAGGAAGTGATGCCGTCGAGTACGGCGACTTCTTTGCTATCGATGGTTCCGTCGGGCTTGCCGGGAATGTTCAGCACGAAGGTGCCATTTTTGCTGACGGTATCAATCAACCAGTGAATGACGTCGCGTGGCTGCAGGTAGCCACCATATTCGCCAGGCTGATCGAAGAGGGCGCGATCGTAGTGCCAGTCGCCGATGCAGGTCTCGGATTGCCAGGCGTACTCCATGATTTTGTCGGTGAGGCCGCGTTCGTAGTCGGCGACAACGGACTTCGCGTACTTGTCCGGCACTTCCTTGATGTTGACGATGCCCTCCATTTTGCCGCCGTGGGTCTGGAGGTTGTGGTTGTAGTAGAAAGCGCCGATGTTCATGCCTCCCCAGCCAAGGGGAAAGAGCGAGTTGTCGAAGTAGAGGATGTCGGGGTTGTGCTGCTCAATCAGGTCGCGGGTGCGATCGTAGAAGTTCTTCACGTAAGAGATGTCCGGCAGCGCGTTTTCCGGATGCTTGACGCCGTAGATGCGGTGCGGGTCGTTCCCCTCCCACCACTGATTCTTGCCGTCGGCCATGGTCATGCGGCCGTCGTAGGGAACGGCGGCCAGGGGGCCGGCCTTATCGGCTCCGTGGGCAGTTTGGAACCACCACCAGTTGCGCGCCTGATGGACGGTGACGCCCATGCGCAGCCCCTGGTCGCGAGCTGCCTTGGTCCAGGTACCGATCACGTCCCGATGCGGACCCATGTTGATTGCATTCCAGGGCTGGTGCTTCGAGTTCCAGATGTCGAAGCTGTCGTGGTGGTTGGCGACGGCGAAGAAGAAGCGCGCGCCTGCTTTTTTGAAGCGCTCGATGAGCAGATCGGGCTGCCAGTTCAGCAGCGTCCATTGCGCGCAGAGGTCCTTGTAGCCGAAGCGCGAGGGAGGACCGTAGTGCTCGAGCTGATATTTATTGTCCTTGTCCCCTTCCATGTACATGCGGCGGGCGTACCAGTCACCGGCTTCGGGAACGCACTGGGGGGTCCAGTGGCACCAGATGCCGAACTTCGCATCGCGATACCATTCGGGCACGTCGTACTCGAGGAGCGAATCCCAGGTGGGTTTGTAGGGACCATCGCCGGCGAGGTTCGGAATGGGGGATACCATGGGCACGCCGTCCCAGGAGCCGCCGGGTACAGGTAGTTCGGGCGGATGGCCCCAGTCGGTGGGGGTCCAGGCAGTTTCGTTGAGCTTCTCGCTGACGATCTTGCCGCCTTCGACAGCATAGAAGACGCGCTCGCTTGCCGGCGTGGCGCAAAAGTGGGCGTAGTCCTGGGTGAGCGTATTGAAGGCAGCGTCCGCCGGCGCCATGGTCTCGGGCATCGCCGGCTCAGCGGTCTGCGCTGCACTCGCCTCTGGAATGGGGACAGCCGTTGCCGCTGCGGTGGCTGCAATCAATTTACAAAAGTCGCGCCGTTGCATAGAACGCCTCATCGCTGGATTCGCAATCGCTCAACGCAGTATAAGCGCGGCGACGGCGGAGGTGTGCGCGACTCCGGGACGAGGCTATTCGTCGTAATGGAGGAGGGAGAAGACGTCATAGTCCTGAAAGCGGTCACGGCCTTTCAGGAAGTCGAGCTCGATGGCGAAGCCGAGGCCGGCAATTTCACCGCCCAGCTGCTGGACCAGCTTGATGGTGGCTTCCATGGTGCCGCCCGTGGCGAGGAGATCGTCGACCAGAACCACGCGCTGACCGGGGAGGATAGCGTCGACGTGAATCTCGAGGGTATCGGAACCGTATTCGAGGTCGTAGGTGACGCGAGCGGTTGGACCGGGCAGCTTTTTCGGCTTGCGCACCGGTACGAACCCGGCGTTGAGCCGGTAGGCGAGTGCGGGACCGAAGATGAAGCCGCGGGCTTCGATGCCGAGGACGAGATCAATGTCTTTTTCCATGTAGTACTGGGCGAGGGCATCGATCAGGGCGGCGAGGCCCCTGGGATCCTTGAGGAGGGTGGTGATGTCGTAGAACAGGATGCCGGGCTTGGGGAAATCCGGAACTGTGCGGACAAGGGCCTTCAGCGGCTCGCAGTCGGTGGTTGCAGGGGTCATAAAACGTCTACCAGGCTCCTTCAATCTGAAACGGGCCGAGATTCTCAGCTTCCTTATCGTCGAGGTCATGTTCGACGACGGCATCGACGCGGCTGCCACGCGATCCCTTGTGCAGCGCGTTAGCCAGATCGGCCAGCGATTCTGCGGGGCCGGCGACCAGCACTTCCACGTGGCCCTCCTCGGTGTTGCGCACCCATCCGCTGAGTTCGAGCGAGGCCGCCTCACGATGGACAAACCAGCGGAATCCAACGCCCTGCACGCGCCCTTTTACGAGGTAATGACGGACCATATGAAAAGCAGGGCCAGTGTTTCAGATGTGCCGCATGTACGCAAGATAATGAGTAGGGAGTAGGGAGTAGCCGGGCGTTGCGGGCCACGCAGATCGCAACCTCGTCTGATGATTTGGGTTCGCGTAGATGACCGGGGACGAGCGTGCTGAGCCGGCCGACGGTGAAGGACACCTATAATCGGAGTGTCCGGCAGCCGCGCACGGAGCAGCGGACCACAGGCGAAACCAGCGGTGCAAAAGACAGCACGTCCGAAAGCTGGATTTCGGATTCCGACCTCGGCCAGGCTGGCCGAACTATGCGAGGCGCTGTTCGATTCCCGATGTTCTCCCCCCAATCCAGCGCGGCGCGCACGCGGTTGCTTTCAACAGCGATTGTCCTGCTCGCGCTGTTCGCGTGGGCAGCAGCTTCCGGAGCGCAATTTGCGGGCGGGAGGTCGTCACCTTTTGCGCGAGCCGAACGGATGCGCGAGGCGCTGGAGGGCCGGCCCGAATCGCAGCGAACGCGGCTGCTATACGAGCGCGTGTTGGATGCCTATCGCGGGATTTACCACGGCGATCCCGGGTCGCCGAGAGCGGACGCGGCCGTCGCTGCGGTTGCCGATCTGCTCGCGGAGGAGGGACGTGTCTTTGAGGACGAGAAGGCGCTGCGCGATGCCATCGGGCAATATGAGTTTTTGCGCCGGCAGTATCCGGGAAGCCGCTATCGCTTCGGCGCTTTACTGACGGAGGCAGAGATTTATCAGAGGGATCTCGGCGAGCCGGTTCAGGCGAAGGCAGCCTATGAAAGCTTTATTCGGCTGTATCCGCAGAATCCGCTGCGGGTAGAGGCGGAAACGGAGCTGAAAAGTATCCGCCGAGCGGAGCTCGGCAACGGTCGCGCGCAGGCGTCGCGCGGATCGGGGACGCAACGGAAGACAGTTTTGAGCGCGGCCACGCAGTCAAAGCAGGCCGTGCCACAACCGACGCCTTTACGGCGCAGCGCGGCAGCCGGAGGCACGCCGGGACTGTACGCGCGCACACAGCCAGCGACGAGCGGGCCAGGGATTGAGGAGGGCAGCATCCCTCCACAGGGATCTGATTCCGGGCCAGAGGTGGTTCCTTCACCGCAGATGGGGGTCAATGCGAGCACAACCTCCATCACCAGCGATGCACAACGGATGAACGCACCACCGCCGCCGCCACGGGGCAAGCTGCCGCTCGTCACCGGCATTCGCCACTGGTCGACGCCGGACTACACCCGGGTAGCCATCGATATGCAGCAGGAGGTGCGGTATCAGGCGGCGCGCGTCTCCAATCCCGATCGTATCTTCTTCGACCTTTACGGTGCGCGGCTGTCGCCGGAATTGCAGGGGCGAGCGGTCGAGGTCACCGATGACGGATTCTTAACGCGTATTCGCGCCGCTCAGTCGAACAGCAACACCACTCGTATCGTGCTGGACGTGAACAGCGTCAGCGACTATTCCGCGTTCTTTCTACAGAACCCATCGCGGCTCATCATCGACGTGCACGGGAGTCGAGGAGGGATCCCGATGCGGCAAATCGCAGGCAATCCGCCATCGTCGAGCCCCGCGCCCGGGTCTTATCCAGGCAGGTCAACCAATTCTGTACGCCGTGCGGCACCTCCCAATCCGGATAACGGGTCAGCAATTGCCGATGTGGCGACCCTCGGCAGCCAGCCGAATGAGGTTCGGGCCAAACGCCGACCCACAACCGCTCCCGTTGCTGCTTCGGTGCCGGGAACAATGGCGGCCGCGCAGACCAACCCTCCGCGTTCCGCGTATCAGACGCGAACGGCCCCTGCTCGCGCGACCGACGATGCGCCACCGGCAGAAGCGGGTGCGACGGGGATTCCTGCTGCTGAGCCAGCACCCTCGGGACAGCACGTGCCGAACTCGATGGTTCGCGCGCTCGGACTGAAGATCAACCGGATCGTCATCGATGCCGGCCATGGCGGGCACGACTCGGGAACGCTGGGCCCGGGCGGCCTCGAAGAAAAAGATGTGGTCCTCGACGTCGCGCTGCGGCTCGGCCGCCTGTTAAAACAGCGGCTCGGGGCAGACGTGATCTATACGCGCGGCGACGATACGTTCATCCCGCTGGAGACGCGCACAGCAATCGCGAATCAGGCGCAGGCGGATCTGTTTATTTCGATCCATGCCAACTCGAGTCAGGACCCGACCGCGCGCGGTGTGGAGGTCTACTACCTGAACTTCACCTCGTCCGCGGATGCACTCGAAGTAGCCGCTCGTGAGAATGCGGTCTCCGACGAGTCGATCCATCAGCTGTCGGATCTGGTGAAGAAGATTGCTCTGCAGGACAAGATCAACGAGTCGCGCGAATTTGCCTCGGAAGTGGATCAAAGCCTGTACGCCGGCCTGGGTGCGGGGAATCCGGGGCTCAGGGACCGCGGAGTGAAGAAGGCGCCGTTTGTGGTGCTGATCGGCGCAAATATGCCGTCGATTTTGGCGGAGATTTCCTTTCTGACGAACCCCGACGATGCGGCGGAGCTGCGCGACACGCGCTACCGCGAGCGCATTGCCGAATCGCTGTACCGCGGCGTCGCGCGGTATGTATCAAGCCTTAACGGAGTCAGGGTTGCGCAGGCACCCTCCCACCCAGCCAGCACCGAATAGGGGGAACCTTCCTTCCCATCCCGGTGTCCGTCTAACTATCATCGAAAGAAGAGCGCGGTCCCCAACACTGCCCATGTCATTCGCCCGAATCCTCTCAGCCTGGTTCGTCCTGATCTCCGCATTGAACGTCGCTGCGCTGGAGCCGCCCATCGCGCCCGCGAAGGCGATTCTGCCGCAATCGTTCGCAGGGTGGACGATGGTTCCATCGAAAGGCTCGATCGACGCCGGAAAAGGGGCACCAGCGGAAGTGATGCACGAATATGGTCTGATGCAGTCTGCCGCAGCCGACTATATTTCGGGCGATAAGCGCATGCGGGTCCACGCGTGGCACTTCGGCGACGCCACGGGAGCGTTTGGGACTTTCACTTATTATCGCCATCCGGGAATGCACGCGGTGCCGATTGGACACGATGGCGCGGGTGATGCGGAACACTATTTGTTCTGGACGGGAACCACGGTTGTCGACGCGATTTTCCCGCGACCCTTCGCCGATGAAAAAGCGGTGATCGTTGCGCTGGCCAGTCAGATTCCGCAGGCCGGCGGTGCGGCGGGTGTACCACCCAGCCTTCCGCACTATTTGCCGAGCGCGCAGCTCGACCCATCGAGCGTCCGATACGCGATCGGGCCAGCCGCTTATGCGGCGATGGGGGGCAACCTTCCCGCCAATGCCATCGATTTCAGCCAGGATACGGAAGCTGTCATCGCGCAATACGGAAGCGCGGGGGCACAGGAGACGCTCACGCTGCTTCTCTATCCGACGCCGCAGATCGCGGGCGCGCATCTGAAGACCCTCGATGCGCTGGCGGAATCACCCGGCATGCTGACCAAGCGCACCGGGCCGCTGGTGGCGATCGTGAGCGGGACGTTTACGCAGCGGAAAGCTCAACAACTTCTGGAAGCCGTTCATTTCAGCGATTACGTCACGATCAATCATCCCGAGGGATATGTTCCAGAGGGCGCGAAGTTGTATCGCTTGTTGGTGGGGATCACGGTGCTGACGGTGATTCTGATTTGCTCGGCGGTGCTGCTGGGTCTGTTTCTGGGCGGAGGACGGGCACTGGTTCGGGTGATGCGCGGAAAACCGGCCTCATCGATCACGGAGGATGAGTTCATCTCGCTGCATCTGGAAGGGTGAAGGAAGGGCGAATTTGTTCGGCGGGGGCCGGCTGGATCAATTCTTTCGAGCCTTGCAGGCGCTTATCTCTTAATTCTGCATAGGGTTGTGGGCAACGTCGGCGCGCTAAAGGCGAAAATAAAGCGAATCCACGGAGAGGATGCCGGGGTGGACCCCTGTTTTGTAAGCTTCGCAGGATCAGTGGCTTGGCATGTTCCCGGATTTGGCCTTGACACCCCCCGCAGCCGCCCATAGTATTTCGCCAAGAAAGTTCTGATGGCTTGCCTCCGTTGGAACTATTCTCCCTGAAGGAAAGGCTGCCCTGTTGCCGGGCGGCCTTTTCTCGTTTCTGGCGGCTATTGGGCCAGATCTTTGGCTGCTTGCTTAGCTGCAGAATCGCTCCACTGTGCGCTGCAATTCTCGCATCGCCAATGGTTCGTCGTGTCGACGCTCTCCAGCAGCGGATCCTCCGCGCCACAGTGCGGACATGCAGGCGGCTCGAAATCCCTCTTGTTCTCCCTGGAGTGATGGATGAGGTCCTTTGCCCTCCCGGCAGCGGAACGATAAAATCGGCACAGTGAAAGCCGACGTAGCTCAGTTGGTAGAGCAGCCGATTCGTAATCGGCAGGTCACCGGTTCAAGTCCGGTCGTCGGCTCCAGCGCACCGCAAGCCGAGTGATTCTGTCGAGGCCAGCTCTTTGATATTTTCTCCGCGGCCTGAACCGGACAGAAGACCGCATCCCGCGACTCGGGTCGAGCGGGTCCTGCATATCATGTCGAGCCTTGAGCCTTCGGGCATGGAGAGGATGCTGCTCTCGAGTGCGGGGGAGTGGGCGCGGCGGGGAATCGAATGCGACATTCTGAGCACGACGCCCGAGCCGGGTTCATGGGCTCCGCATCTGGCTGCAGCTGGATACCGAATTCACCACTTTCCGTTTCGTTCCGAGCAAAGTGGCGGCCTGAGCCTGGGCGCACTTCAAGCCTTTTATCGACTTTGCCGGGAACGGAAGTATGCGGTCGTCCACATCCACACTGAAGCAGCTGCGCCTGTATACGCTGTGCTGGCGAAGGGCGCAGGGATACCGCGGATCGCACTCACCGTTCATAATACGTTCCGATTCGAGGGCTGGCTGCGGCTGCGAAAGGCGCTGGAGCGTCGATTTGTTCGGCTGCTGGGCGGACGGTACGGGATGGTCAGTGAGAGTGTTGCGCAATGCGAGCAGGACCGTTTCGGCAACAGGGGAATCCGGCTGCTGAACTGGCTGGACGTCGATCAGTTCCGGCCGCCCACCCGCGGCGAACGCGACGCGGCCCGCGAGCAGCTCAGACTTTCCCGCGCGATGACCGCCCTTCTGACGATAGGAAACTGCAACGCCGCCAAGAATCACGGCGATTTGCTGGCCGCGATGCATTTGCTGAACGACCGGAGCGATCTGATCTACCTGCACGTTGGGCGTGAGGAGGAAGGGTTTCCGGAGCGCGCGCTCGCAAACCGGCTGGGCGTGGCTGAGAAGATCCGCTTTTGCGGTTCGCATGAGGATGTGCGTACTTATCTGTGGGCCTGTGACGTGTTCGTGATGCCGTCCCGCAACGAGGGGTTGGCGGTCGCCGCCCTGGAAGCGATTGCAGCCGGATGCTGTGCGATTTTTTTTGAAGTACCGGGGCTGCTTGACCTCAAGCCGCTGGCGCCGGGTGCCGTGTTCGTCCCCCCCGATGCGCAGCTGCTTGCGGCCTCGATCGAGCGGCTTGTTTCCATAACCCCGGGACTCGGGCCGGGATGCCGGGAGGATAGCGCGGCGATCCGGTCGCGATTCTCACCCGAAAGGGGGGTGGGGGTGATCTGCGAAGAGCTGTATGGGATGGCACCGGCGCCCGAGGGCCCGGTTCGATGAAAATCGGCATCAGCGCACCGGCGGATCTGCACGCTTTGGCAACACACTGTGGGGGCAAAACCGAAGAGCTTGCGAGGGGACTGGGCAGTACGGCAACGACACCGCTGATTCGTCATCTCGTAGATCGCGGTCACGAGGTGACGTTATTTACGCTCAGCCGTGACATCCGGAGCGAGCAAAGGCATTGCTGGGGGCCGCTGACAGTCTTTGTAGGGCCAGCCAAGCCCCGGTACTTCACTCGAAGCCTCTATAAAGACGAGATTGGCTACCTTCGCGGGGCGATTCAGGGGTACGGTCCGAAATTTGTGAATGCTCACTGGACCTATGAGTTCGCCCTGGGCGCGCTTGCGGCTGGAGTACCAGTGCTGGTGACGATTCACGATCTGCCATGGAATGTTCTGCGATATTTCCGCGATCCGCATCGCGCGGTGAGGCTGGGGATGGCGTACGCGGTCGCGGCCCAATGCCGAAGTTATACCGCAGTGTCTGAAGATGCGGCCAGGCACTTTCGCCGTTACATGCGGCCGGGGTCAGCAATCGAGGTGATCCCGAATTTCACGGACATCGAAGCGCTGCACGGCGCGCCGATTGCGACCGGGGAATCCGGGCCGGTCACATTTGCCACGGTGCTCCAGGGCTGGACGCGCAGGAAGAACCCGAAGCCGGCCATGCTGGCGTTTCAGGAGATCCGGAGCGAAACCCCGCGCGCGCGACTCTGGATGATCGGCGAGGGGTATGGGAATGGAGGCCCGGCGCATGCCTGGGCCATCGATCGAGGGCTCGCGGACGGTATTTCCTTTCTCGGCCTGTTGCCGCATCGCGAGGTGCTGGCCCTGATGCAAACGCAGGTGGACGTGCTGGTGCATCCCTCCCTCGATGAAGCTTTCTCCATGACCATGCTCGAGGCGATGGCGCTGGGGAAACCGGTGATCGCGGGAAAGGCAACACCGGGGGTCAGGGAGATGATCGGCAGCGGGTCTGGTCTGACCTGCAATGTATCCGATCCGCACCGAGTAGCTGAGGCGATGGGGATGATGCTGCGGGATTCAGATGCACGGGAGGCGATGGGCGCCGCAGGAAAGAAGAGGGTTGCTGAGCGATTCAGCGCGGGCGTGGTCGTTCCGTTGTATGAGGAGGCATATCACCGTATGGCTGGAGAATAGAACCGGGAGGGGGCGGGAACGGCCTTATCAGCGGTCGTGCCGGTCACGGAAAGCGAGAGCGGCTGCCAGCTGGAAGGGCTCGATCAGGTAACGCTTCCACAGCCGGGAGGGCTCGGTGAAGAGGCGGTAGGCCCATTCGAAGCCGATTGGACCGAGCCAACGGGGAGGAGTGGGGACAACGCCGGCCAAATAATCCATCATGCCGCCACAACACAGGATGGCATTGGCTTCGAGTCGGGGAAAGTTTTCGATGACCCAGTGTTCCTGCAGCGGCATTCCCATACCGACAAACAGGATGTTCGGCCTGAACTGGTTAATCCGCTCGATGACCTGGTCGTTTTGACCGCTGCCATTTTTTTCGAAATAACCGTGGTGGCCTTCGATTGCAAGGCCTGGGTAATCCTTGCGCAAATGAGCCATTCCCTTTTCGAGGATCTCGGGTTTGGATCCGAGATAAAAGACACGCCATTGGTTCTCGACAAACGTGGGCAACAGGGAGGGGAACAGGTCCATGTAACCGATACGATGCTTAAGGTGGAATGGAAGGCCGAACAGCTTACCGAGGACAATGAGGGAGGTGCCGTCGATGTGGGTATAGTCGGCGCGGTCAAAAAAGTCCCGAGCCTTCTCATCCTGGGTGCAGATGTAGAGACCGTGGAGGTTCTGATTCGCCAGGACGAACTTCCGGTCTTCACCGATATTACGGTGCAGTAAAGAGCGGATGTCGTCCAGTGTAAGGGTATTCAGCCAGATATCGAAAAGCCTGTAACGTGGGAATTCTGGCGGGTGTTCAACACTGTGCACGGTCACCCGGGGGGATAGCGGTAGCCTGGTATTCACGCTTTGTGTGATATTCCCGATTATTCCCTTCGATGCTGATTCGATTGGACCGGCAGGTCCAAACAAATCGACGCCCGAAGTGCTCTGCAAATCGCTCAAGGATTGCTCCTGGTTGTGCTAAATCGACTACCAACCCAAGCACGTGTCCAAAATCCTAGACCCTGGGTGGATCGCACTCCATACCACTATTGAGCAAGCCTCCTCTTTCCTGAAAACAGCGCTGCTCTTCTCTCCCTACAGTTTACGATGAAATTCATCATCTCGAAATTATGCGTTGACACTTGACTTTCAGAAGAAATTCCAGTCCCGGAATGGCTTTCGGTGTCCGTTGAGAATCGGCGCCAATAATTGCGGGTATTTTGCCTGAACTTCCGAGTCACGAGTTTGACGACTTGCAGGTTACAAAGTTTCAGCCTTTTGACGTGGAAATGTGGATTGGCGGCCGAGGTTCGGGGCCGACGGACTGTGGCCAGAATCGCAACTGGTCCTGGGCATACAGAGACGGCGATACCCCGTTCAGAACCCTCCTTTCCGGGTCAACCTCGTCTTTTGCTCTGGAAAGGACAAAGGAAGGCGAGGCAGCGACGGCCCGGACCAAAGACCCGACAGCACGGATATATTGCTTGTTGGATGCGTGAATATTGACCGCGCGTAGAGCATATTTTGCGACTAAGTTGCGTTCCGGGACAAAGCGCTCGAGAAGAGGAGCGATGTTCTCTTTGGGAAGCGGAGAGAGCTGCCAAAGCTCGGAGAGCAGCAGATACTGGACGTACAGCAGATCGATAACATTCTGCTTCATCTCGAGAGTGGTGGCCTGGTCCGCATGTTGGCGGTAACCCAGGAGAACTTCGGGAATGATGCGAATGTCGTAGTGGAGCGCGATCCTCCACCAGAGGTCAGCGTCCTCGGCGCGGGTGAGCGTCTCGCGGTAGCCTCCGACCCTGAGCGTTTTTTCGACGTTCAGAACAACCGCAGGGTGACAGAAACTGAGCAGATAGCCCTCCTGGACAATGGCTCGAAGGTCCTCGGGATTACCGCGCGAAGCGCGGAAGGTGCCGAAAGACTGGCCGGGAGGATAGTATTCCGCCGTGGCTGCGAACATTCCGGCGTCGGGAAATCGATCCACGTATTCAAGGGTTCGTTCAATTCGGGTGGGATAGGCGATGTCGTCGGCGTCCAGCCGGACCAGCCATGGCGTTTCGACCTCCCTGAGCATTCGATTCAGGGTGGGGATAAGACCGGATCTCTTCTGATTGACGACGCGGAGGCGGGGATCGCGGAGAGATGCCATGTATTCGACGCTGCCGTCTGTGCATTCATCAACGATGGCGAGGATGTCGAAATCGGGAACGGTTTGTGCCAGGAGGCTCTCGATGGCCTGTGGCAGGTAGGGCATGGCGTTGGAAATCGGGAGGCCGACCGTCAATTTGCGCATTGCGATTGAACCAGGATCCGGAAGGGGGCGTGGCCAGGGGACGGAAATGGGTCAGAGGGCCAGATCAGGCAAGCCGGAGAGAGGCGGGGCGGGGTGACTGGCTGGAGGCGGATGCTCTGGAGTGCCAAAGTATACTGAAGGCTCCTCCGCGCCGTGAAATGGGAAGTGGGCCGCAAGCGGAAAGAGGCGTCGGCACCGGAGGGATCCCGGTTTGGAGTTCCCTCAGGCATATGGGTGGAATGCTGAGGCGGCGTAAAGGCCGGTCCTATGAGAATCGCTAATAACTAACAATGACCCTCCTGCTGACACTTGCGCTCTTCGGTCTGATAAGTGCCGCATTAGTGATTTTGTTCGCGCGCAATTACTGGGCGGCCTGGGTTTGCGTGCTGTTTGCCAATTGCCTGAACTATGCGGTGGGCAGCGATGCGATTCTTCTCGGAACCATCCATCTCAATCCCCTCGACCTTCTCTACTTTTGCCTCATTCCAGCGGGGGTGGTGCGATCGAGGTTCCACGAGCTGAGGGTCTCCAGTCTAACCATCTTCACGGCGGGTTACGTCCTGCTGTTTGCGTTCAGTACGGCGAGGGGCCTGGGTTCCTTCGATCTTGCAACGGTCGGCAACGAGGGGCGCGGATTGATTGGCGAGGTAATCGCACTCCTTTATTTCACAACCATCCCACACGAGCCGAAGATCGTGAAGAGGGTAGTACTGGCCTACATCGTCTATTCTGTCATCCTGATTGGCATCTGTGCGGGACATTACGCCGGGCTGCCGATTGGCGGAGTTGTGGGGGTAACGAATAATCAGCCGATCATCCAGGGGGACATCGACCGAGGTCTGCCGGCGACGGCGGCGGCGTCCATCGAACTGGCGTTGATCTTTGCAGCTTCGTGGGTGGTGTACCGGAAGCACAGTCGATGGCTGCCGGTGGTGGTTGGGTTGTCCACCATTGCGCTGCTGGTGCTTCAGCACCGGAGCGTTTGGGCCATGCTGATCGTTGCTGTGATTTGCGCTGCCCTGATCGATCGGCCGTTCTTTCGCTATCTGCTGCGCGTCGGAGGAGCGGTTGCCGCGATCGGCGCGGTCGTGCTCGTGAGCTACATCGGAGTGAGGCAACAACTAACGGGCGAGCTGGAGCAGAGTGCCACAAATACGAACACTCTTGAATGGCGGTTTGAATCGTGGCAACGTTCGGTCGAGCAGGATCAGTCGGCTCTTTCGGTGCTGGTTGGATTGCCGGTGGGATCGGGGTACCTGAGGCTGGATACGAACGCCGGCGGATTCATCAACTTCCCGCCCCACAACGAATTTATCAATCAATACCTCAGGGTCGGCATCCTTGGAACGATCCTGCTGGTTCTCTTTTTGTTGCGGCCGGTCTACCTGTATTTCCGCAATCCCGACTCAGGGAGATTGCTATATCCTTCTCCAGCGTGCTGGATCCTGGTCACGTTGAGCGTCATCGTGTTTGGATTTCCTTACTCCTACAACCTCGACGCCATTGCGCTGGTGGCGATGGCGAATGGTCTGATGTACGAGCCCCAGGCGATGTCGAGTGCTGCGAGCGAGGCGACGGGATCGTGGGTTTTTGAGGGTGCGGGTCAGCTGGAGTAATGGCGGCGTAAACCAAGGACGGCGCGAATCTGATCCAGCAAACGCATCACGGCGAGGCCATCCTCGGCGGTGGCGATGCGCGGCCAGGTTGTCTCAGGACTGCCGAACAGGAGGGCATCGGTTTCCCGCCGGAAAACGTCGATTCCGTCGTCCACCAGCTCGATGGTTTCTGAGGCCGCCTGGCTTGGGGCATCGAGCCAGCCCCAGCGCTTGCCGACGAGATACTGCTGCTTTCCATAGCTACGGTTTCTGCCGGTAACGATGCCGTAGCCTTCGGTGCCATTGATCTTCATGAAAAACGTGCTGCGCCAGGCCACAACCGATATGCGTACGGTGATGGAGAATTCGCCGGCTTCGAGCGTAAGAGACACCTCCTCTTCGACGCCCGTTTTCCAAAATCCACTCCAGCTGATGCCGGCAACAGGTTTCACCGCCTGCGGGGCCAGGCACAGACAGAGGTCGAGGAGATGAACTCCGGGATCGATCAGACATCCACCCCCGGCCCGGCTCTCGTTCAGCTTCCAGGTGTTTTCCTGGCCGGGGGCGTAGCCATGTCCCAACTCGAATTCGATGGAGATGGTCTTGCCGAAGCGTCCGCTCCGTACATCCTGGATCGCGTGGCGAACGCCCTCGTAAAAGCGGTAGTTGAAGCCGATGCGGAGGCGGTCCCGGCCTTTCTCAAAGAGCTTTTCCGCCTCGTGCAGATCGCGGCCCATGGGCTTTTCCATCAGAACGGCGCTGCCAGAGTCGAGGGCGGACGAGGCAGCTTCCACCGCGGAATCGTGGGGCAGGGCGATCATCACCCAATCCGGTTGTTCGAGCAGGAGCGATTCCAGCGATCCGTGCGGAGGCGCCCCGAACTGCGACGCAGCCTTGAGGCAAGCCGCCGAGTCGGCGTCGTAGATGCCCGCAATTTCAACGGGACGGCCTGCGGCCGCGAGTCCTGCAACGGCGGTGAGCCGTTCCCAGCCGATCAATCCGGCCCCGACGACCGCGACGCGTATCATGGCACGCGCCTCAATTTCCATCGGTCTCCGGAAACTGCCGACTCTTCGCTCCTGAGATATTTGGACCATTCATCGCGAACGTGGACGAAGCCGCCGGAGAATCCGCAATGGCCTGCCGTCATGAAAGCTCTGGCGAAGGCGACCGGCTCTTCGATCCCAACGGTGGTTCGCACCTCAGCGCCGCTGGCTCTTACGGCGGTCAACATGTCGGTCTCGACTGCTCCGGGCGCTAAGATCGCTGTGGCAAAATCGCCCGCGTCCTTCAGGTCTTCGTGCAGATTTTCGACAATACGGACGAGGGCTGTTTTGCTGGCCGCATAGGCGGGGAAGGCAGGGTAGGCGTAGGCAGCGCCGCCCCCTGCGAGAAAGAGGAGCCGACCAAACTGATTTTCCGTTTGAGAGGGGATTAGGGCGCGCGCGACGGCGAGATTTCCGAGAACGTTGATCTGGAAGGTGCGATGCCAGTCGTGCAGGTCTGAGCAGGAGAGCGGGCCCCTGGGACCGAGAATGCCCGCCGCCAGGACTGCCCCAATTCGGCGGTAGCACGATTTCTGAACCCAATCGCGCACGGTAGATTCGGCGGTGGCAAAATCGGCAAGATCGAGGACAAGGCCTTCGGCATGGCAGCCGCTGGCGCGCAGCGCGTGCGCGGTTTCCAGAGCTTTTTCGGACTGAGAGATGCAAAGGAGAAAGGAGGTCTTTGCCAGGTCCTGGGCCATCGCTCTGCCGATGCCTCGTCCCGCGCCGGAAACGACGACAAGGTCGGGATAGGTCTCCAAACCGTCCAAAATTATCCCCGTCTGCATGAATGAATGCGGGCCCTCGAAAAAGAGGGCCGGATCGAGTATCCCGAAACTGAATTTCGGGTAATATCCGCCTGACGCGGGCCACGAGCGATCTACGCGCGTAAACGTACCCAGTTTATCGGAGTTCGCGTATCGTGATGATTAGTCATGCATTTCAGGGCGATCGACGCGGGCGCCATGCGCCCGATGCCTTGATGAGCCGACCCGAGCGCAATGTTTCGGAGCTCAAGCAGGCTTCCCGAGAACGTTCAACGCAGAAGGATGGATCGACGCGGGGTGAATCAGTGACGCGGAGAATGTCCGGCATTCTGGACTGCTTGCGCTGGCTCTCGGCGTTTTTCGTTCTCGTCGACCACACATCGAATCTGATGGTGGCACGGTTCGCGGCGACGCCGACTCCGCTGCGGACAGCAGGTGTTTACGCGTGGACCGTGAGTGCGGGTTTCGGTCACATGGCGGTTACTGTTTTTTATGTGCTCAGCGGCTTCCTGGTCGGAGGCCCTCTACTGAAGCTGGTGCGGAGTGACGGGGCGATTCCGTGGAAGAAATACTTTGTGGACCGGCTGGTCCGCGTCTATCTGGTGCTGATCCCTGCACTGTTGTTCTGCGGACTATTCGACCGGGTCACATGGCATGTTCGTCCTGAATGGGTCAATGAGTTCATTCAATATCACTCCAGTTGGCTGATCTTTCTGGGGAATCTGGCGAACCTGCAAAATTTTTTTGTGACTTTCTATGGATCGAACGGGCCGATCGGAACGCTGGCCATCGAAATGTGGTTTTACATTTCCTTTCCCCTTTTCCTGGCCATGTTTTGCAGTCGATATTCGATGCGCACGCGGGTCCTGCTCGGGCTTGGCGGAGTCCTCCTTAACCTGGCTCTGGGTTCAGCGCAGCCCGCCTATCTGTTGGGCTTTATCATCTGGGGATTCGGGGTGTCGGCGAGAGTATGGGTGAAGCCGTTGTTCCGGCATCCTGCCATTCCCACGGTTCTGTTGTTGGCCGTCCTGCTGGGAATCCGCGGCTTCCTGCGCCGGGATATGTCGGCCAATTTGGGGATCCAATTCATCACCGATCTGATTCTGGCCTCCGCGCTGCACCTGCTGCTGGTAACGTCGCGGTTTCTTCCGGAAGCCAGCCGATCTTTTTTCTATTGGCCGCTGCATAAGCGGATGGCAAGCTTCTCCTACAGCCTTTATGCGACGCATATGCCGCTGTTGTTCCTGTTGAGCGCGCTGTGTAAGGCGGCGACAGGGTTTGGCACCGAAGATCGGATTACGCATCCGTCGGAGTGGTTTTTGGTATTGATGGTGATGCTGGGGTGTCTGATTTTCGCATGGGTATTTTCGTTGTTCACGGAGCGGCACACCGCAT
Source organism: uncultured Acidobacteriaceae bacterium (assembly GCA_963787915.1). GTDB lineage: Bacteria > Acidobacteriota > Terriglobia > Terriglobales > Acidobacteriaceae > Palsa-343. The sequence continues at coordinate 295,264 of CAWBEP010000009.1, forward strand.
CGGTGCGGAGATGGGCGCTCCGGAGTGTGGGCGCATCCCAGCCACAGCTCAGTCCCCTATCCATGAACGTGCACCAATAACGCGATGGCGAAGCAGCAAGGCCTGGCGGCGAAGTCCCGGTCGGCATTTGCCTGGTATTATTCGGGCGCGGTCTCGCGGCTCGCTCTGAGTTTTGGGACGAACATCCTGCTGGCCAGGCTTCTGGGACCTGTGCCCTTTGGACAAATGGCATTCGTGCTGGTCCTCGTCAGCATTGGAAATCTATTCGCGAATGTCGGCGTTCCGTCGGCGCTGATTCAGAAAACTTCGCTGACGGAATCGGACGCAGGTTCGGGCCACACGATCCAGGTGCTGGTAGGGATTGGAGTGGCGGTGGCCGTCTGGATGCTGTCCCCGTGGATTGCCGCTTTCTTCGGTCAGCCGGGTCTCGTAATACTTTTTCGAGCGGCATCGCCGCTCTTCATCCTGCAGACACTCGGGTCTACATCGGCGGCACTGTTACAGCGTGCGCACGATGCGCGGCGGCTGCAGGTATTCTCGGTGGTTTCCTACGCTGTGGGCTATCTGGGAGTCGGCGTTCCGATGGCGTTTCTGGGGAAGGGCGTCTGGAGCCTTATCGCCGCGCAGCTGGTGCAGGCGACAATCAACAGTGCCCTGCTCTACCTGAAGGTGCGCCATTCCATCGTCCTGAAACTGGCGCGCGATTCCGCGAGTTTGCTGAGCTTTGGTCTGAAAGTCCTGGCGGCTAACCTATGCAATTGGGGAATCTCGAACCTGGACAATGCGTTCGTCGGCAAATTTGCCGGGGCGTATCAACTCGGCCTGTACAGCCGTGCATTTTCTCTGGCGCAGACGCCGCAGGAGACGGTTTCATCCAGCCTGCAGCAGGTATTGCTGCCCTCGATGTCGCAGGTTGAGCAGGACGCCCGGACGATGTCCAGCGCCCACGCGGGGCTGTTCGGCCTCGTTCTACTGGCGCTGGGGCCACCGTTCGCCGCGATGGCTGCGGCGCCCGATGTGGTGATCCGAGGCCTCTACGGGCTGAAGTGGATCGCTGCTGTTCCGTATTTTCGGCCATTGGCCCTGGCGATCCCCATACACGCCGCGATGGCGATCGCGGGACCTCTGCTGGTGGCGCGGGGACGTCCGCAGCTGGAAACGGTGTGCCAGGCAGCGACATTTGTTCTAGCTGTTCCTGTTTACTATTTCGCAGTTTCGCGTTCGGTCCTGGTGCTGAGCTGGGCGGTCCTCGCTGTTTATATCGTGCGATGTCTATTGCTGACATGGATGGTCCTGAGGGAGTCAGGCGGCCGATGGCGAGTTCTGGCCCTTGTCTCGTGGCCAGCGGGGCTGATGAGCGGGGCAGCAGCGGTGGTGGCGTTCTTTCTGCGGGACGTGACACTGAAACTGAACCTGGAAGCACCGGTGCGGCTGCTGGTGGTTGCGTGCGGCACGGGCGGGGTTATTCTGGCGGTGGGAATTCCGAGTGCGAGCGCACTGCTACGCCCCATCGTTCGCGTGTTACCCCAGATTCTCTCTGTTTTCCCGCAGCGTATACGAGACAGGGTGATCGCCGAGTGAGGCGCAGACGCCTGAGGATCAATCGACCGCAGGGATGTTTCGCCTGGTCGCTGGACGTCCGAGATGACTGAGGAGCGTTCGAGCACGTAGCGGGATGAGCAGGTAGAAAAGGGCCAGCCGGGCCGATCGCCAGGTGGGCTGACCACTGCGCCAATAGAGCTGCAGGAGGCTTGCAATTTCGCCGAGGCTCGCCTTGGCCTGACGCGCGCGGGTCAGGCATTCGGTGACGATGAAAAACGAAAAGGCTTTTGGAGTTAAGAGAGGGCGGCGGTCCTGGCACCAGTGGAGGCTGTACCGCCAGTCATCATGCGCGCTCAGACGCGGCGCACCGGCGGGCATATGGTAAATGGACAACGGCTCGGCAATGTAGCGGAGCGAGGTGCCCGCCACCTGGAGCGCGCGTAGAGCCCAATCCCAATCCTGATGCCTCTTGAGTTGCGGATCGAACGGGACGGAGATGAGCAGAGACTTCGCTACAAAGAGGACAGAGGTGGCGACGGCGTTTTCGCCATAGGAGATCCCGTGCCGGCAAAACATGTATTCGGAGATCGGCTCGTGGGGAAGAGGCGCCCGCCGGCCGAACAGGATGTCGCGGTCTCCAGATCGGGCGATGTAAGCGGAGCAGACAACGGGCATGCTCCCGGTGACTTCTTCCAATGCGCACGTGAGCTGCCGCTCCAGTTTCTCAGGCAGCCATTCGTCGTCATCATCGAGGAAGGCGATCCATGCGCCCCTCGCTCGCTGAACCGCGATATTGCGCGCCTCAGCCGCGCCAACCGGCTGCGGCAACGGTGCAATCACCAGGCGGGGATCAGGAATCTCTTTCAGGACCGCAACTGTTGCCGGGTCCACGCCATCGACAACAACGATGACTTCGATATCGCGCAACGTTTGGGTGAGCGCGCTGTGAACTGCCCTGCGCACAACTTCCGATCGCGCTCGGGTGGGGATGACAACGCTGACGGTGGGAAGCCGCTCATCCTGCGGAGAGCTTCCTGGAATCTCCATGGTCTTTAAGCATAGCCGGACTCGCCGGCGGAGGGTTGCGGGGAGCGCCTTGCACGGGGTTTTGCGCCGTCAGCGAGGGGCTAGGTAAGCGGCTGAGTCAGTGGGTATAGATGAGGGCTGAAGCGGTGGCGGCTCCGAGAGAAGCGGCGATGGACGATCCATTGACCAGCATGTTTTTGGTCATGCTGAATGGCACCCAAATGACGTCCTCAGCCTCGAGCTGCAGATCCGGCTTTTTTCCCCGGGTAATATCTTCGAAATTGATGCGAACGGGGTGATAGTCCCCGTCGGATTTCCGGAAGAGCATGATCTTCGTCAATTTGGCGTTGGGAAGAGGGCTGCCGGCCTGGCTGAGCGCTTCCATCAAACTGATCTTGCCGTCTTCCGCCATGACGACGCCTGTGGGCCGGCCAACATCGCCAAGAATGTAGACGACGCCGGCGCGGGGAACGATGACGGTGTCACCCGGGAAGATGAGGGTCTGGGCCGCCAACGCTGCGGTGGCATTGTTATCCGGGATCGGTACGGTGAAAGGCTTGATGGCAGGATCGGCGCGCTGGATCGTAATCGTGTGCGAGGCTCGATCGGTGAGACCCCCCGCCATGGCCAGCACGGTGAGCAGAGGCTTCGGACCGGGAACGGTTACGGTAACGCCGTTCGACCCCGTTGGCGTGGCTCCGTTAACAAAGCCATAAATGGTGACGGTAGAGGATGCATACGTTTCGACAGTGATGGCTACGTGCGCGTTGCGAAGTATATTTTTGTTCATATACTGGTCCGCGACTAATTGCGCAGCACGATCGGGAGTAAGTCCGGAGACCTTGAGGGGCCCCAGGAACAAGAGCGGGACCTGTCCATCGTCGGTAACGCGGAGATGGGGCTGATCCATGCTCGCGTCATCGAAAAATTGCACATGAATGGTGTCTCCAGGCGAGATGGGGAGACTATCCAGGCGTACAAGAGAGGGCTGAGAGTCGCTTTTCGGCGTCTCCGGCCCTTCGGCAGCGAGACCGATGGCAGGGACGAGAGCAAGAACCATGACTTGCACTAACAGCATTTTGGCATTGAACTTCGTCATGAGCTACTCCCCGACTCCTTCGTATTTGTAACCGTTGTTGCGGTAGCCGTAGTACTCGTAGTAGCCCTCGGTATTTTGGGAGACGGCATTGAGTACCGCGCCGATATTGGCGTGCACCTGACGGGACAGAAGACGATGCGTGGTGCGCAGCGAGTTGATGCTGGTCCGGCCAAAGCGGGTAATCAGAAGGACCAGGTCCGTTTGCTCCGAGATGAGAACAGAGTCGATGACGGGCAGGACCGGGGGTCCGTCCAGGATAACCACGTCATACTTTTCGCGCCATTGCACGAGGAGTTCCTTCATCAACTCCGAACTGATCAGTTCGTGAGGATCGGGGGGGCGCTGGCCTGCCGGGATGCAATGAAGGTTAGGGACGCCGGGAATTTGAATAACCCAATCGCGGGACAGCTGTCCGGTGAGGATGCGGGAGAGTCCCTCGGGAGAGGGAGGCAGGCCGATGCGGCGAGCGATAATCGGCTTCCGCAGGTCGATCTCAGCGAGCAGCGTCCGGGCACCGGTGCGGGCATAGGTCGCGGCAAGATTGACAGCAGTTGTACTTTTGCCCTCGGCCGGCGTGCTGCTGGTGATGAGAATGGTGCGGGGGGTGGACTCGGGCTTGGACAAGAGAACGGCGGTCCTGAGGACGCGCATGGATTCGGCGTATTGGGAATCGCCTTCAGCAACGACCATGAGACTGTGTTTCTTGGCCTGATCGCGGAATTCGGCTTCTTCGGCGGTTACGGCGGTCGATCGAGGCAGGCTGTAGCGCCGGTACAAACCTTTGCCGTATCCGTAGAGGGAGCCGGTTACATTGAAATCCGGGAGAACGGCGTAAACCGGGATGCCCAGTTCGCTTTCCACGAGATCGACGGTGTTGACCTTGTCGTCCCGCACATCCTGAATTCCCGCGAGCATGATGCCCAGGAGTAACCCTGCCATCAAGGACGCTGGCAGAATGAGGATGACACGCGGATAGGCCGGCTTATCGGGAGCGAATCCAGCGGAGACCACGGTCATATCCGCAGACCGGAGGCCGGCCACGAGGCCGGCTTCACGGAGACGCCGATTGAGGTCTGTGTAGAGCTCGCGGGAGTCGCGCGCTTCCTGACTGACAATCTCGTATTGCAAAGCCTTGTCGTTGACGACGTTGGCGTGTTTGATCAGAGCCTCATGCTCCGCTTTGGTGCGTTGCTCCTCATCGGTGGCGATGGCGTAATCGTTCGCCGCTCGTTGTGCAAGGCGATCAGTTTCATCCTGAAGAGACCTTTGCAGCGAGGCTAACTGGGCCTGTTCTTCGATGAGCTTGGGGTTAGCGCTGCCCCAGCGAAGCTGATCCTGACTAATCTGCATCTGCTGAGCAGAGATTTTGGTTTGCAGGTCCTGGATCAGGTCAAGGGATTGCGCAGACTGGGCATTGCCCTGCCCGATCATTCCGCTGCCGGCAAGGCCGGAAATGAGCTTAGGATCCCGTGTTTGCACAATCTGGTTGACGGCGGCGCGCATGATGCGGTTCGACTCAGCCTGGCTGAGCTCTAACGTGGATTGCTGGACATGATCGAGCAGCGGACTGTAGACCATGGTCTGACCAGCCGCGTTCGTCCCGCCGAGGTTATAAGTTTCTGTTTCCCGCCTAAGTGCCGCTTCCTGCTGCTGCATATCCTCGGCTTGCTGACGAACGGAATCCAGCTGATCGCCGAGCCAGCTCGATAATTGCTGCGTGGACTTATACCGATTCTGGAAGTTGGATTGGGCCAGGTCGTTGACGAGAGTATTGACGACGGTTGCCGCAAGATTGGGGTCGGGATTGGAGTAATCAATGGCAATGAGCCGAGTGCCGGGGACGACTTCGACTTTGAGGTGGCTCTTGAAAACCTTGAGGGCGTGGACGCGACGGGACGGGGAGTCCATGAATGCAGTCCCTGGCGAGTCTTTTTTAGCAGGCGGGGAGAACAGGCCGAGAATGGGCCCGATCGGATTGAGGCTCAGGTGGTGTTTGAAATCGGGGGTGCTCTCCATGCCGAGTTCATCGATCACACGCAGGTCGAGCGATTCGGCCTCGAGCTCTTCCACCTTGGTGGCGAGGGTCACGTTCTCCTCGAGGGGATTATCGCCGATACCGGACGACTGGCTGCTGCCCTGCACGAGGTTATTGAGTCCGAGGGTATCATCGGGGCGCTTAATCTCGATGACGGTCTCGGCCTTGTATCTGCGCGTGGCAATGGCGCAATACAAAATACCGAGGGCAAAAACGGCGAGGCTCACGATGAGAATGGTGAAGCGGCGGCGAAAGAGGAACTTCAAAAGATCGCCGAGGGTTAAGAGCTTGCCTTCGCCTGCCTTGCCCTGATCAAGCGGCTGTCCTGGTCCAAGTGTACGTGCTGGTTGCATGGATTCCCCGTTTACAGAATTGGTTAAGCGTACACGTCGCCTTGCCGACTCGAGTGGTTACTGAGACTCTCGCCTGCTTAATTCAGCGACAAACCCTTTGGATGAGTCCGGTAGCGATAGCCTTATCGGGATGACTTAATGATAGCTTGACGAGGCCTGCGAGACAACGCTGTCACGGAGAAATTCTTTCCGGAAAACTGCAACTATCGTGTATGGACCTGACCCCGGAGCCTACCGCAACCTGGCAGTAGTGAAGGACTGAAAAACGACCTTCGCATAGGGCGAAAGAGCATACAAAAACCACAGCGGACCGAGATGTCTTCTCGAAAAGAGCACCCATTCGCTCCACGGGCAGCCCTTGGGGGAATTGATATGAGCCCAGCGTCTGCCCAGAGGAGATTTGCGATCCCTCCAAGTGCCACGATCCGAGTTGGGGGGACAAGTGCCGACAAAACCAGGGGCGGAATAGACGTCGAAGCCGGCGGTCCTGGCTCTCAGGCCATAGTCGACATCGCCAAAATTATGGCGAAAAGCGGGGTCGAGATTCCCGATGGCATGTACGACAGACCGGGGAATCAACGTGCAGTTGCCATTCATCGTGTCGCACGGCACAGCCTTTTGCGGATGGGGGGGCTGAAGACGAAAAGCGTTCGGCCGTAAATCCGTTCGCGCAGTAATCCCACCGTAGGTATGTTCCCGACTTCCTGGATTGCGCGTGTTACCAGCAACGATCGCGTCTCGCCCCTGTTTTTTTAACTCAACAGCGGTATTCAACAATTCGGTGAGGGCTGAGTCGAATAAGACCGTATCGTCGTTCAGCCACAGGTAATAGTCAAAGTCCTGATTGAGGGCCTCGGCGAAAGCCTTACGCATCCCGCCATTCCAAAACAAACTTCCTGTGCCCTTTAAGAGTATTACCTCGCTGAAGCGCTCGGCGATGGCCTGCGAAGTGCCGTCTGTACTTCCGTCGTCCAGGACAAAGACCTGGAACTCGCATCCGGAAACATCCTGGGAGAAGAGAGCGTTCAAGCAGCGCAGCGTTGTTTCTCGCCTGTTAAAACAGGCGAGGATAACCGCAAGTCGAAGATTTTTGATCAAGGCGCGATGAGGTCTATGGGGGCTCAGCCGAGGACTCGGTGAGCGGCCGTGCCTGATCGACAGAACATTGTGATTTTGCTGCACTGCTGTGGTCCCTCCCGCATGAAGCAAGGTGGGTGTTTCCAGAATATAACGAAACGATTTCGGAATCGGCGAAAATCAGGCACGGCTGAAAAATCTCCGCAGCCAAGACTGGGAATGGCGGTTTTCCCCTTCATCTTCGTCGATACCGACGGGGTCCGGCTGCGGGTCGAGTTTCGTCCCATCAAAGACGGATCGAGGATTGGCGATGCAAAGACGATTCGCCGTGTCTTCGCCCCAGGTCGCGGCGATCAGGTCATACGCTTCGCGCATGCGTGGTGGCCGGCTTTTGATGTCGTGGGCGTCGGTTGCGATGATATGCACCCACCGGTCCTCCATAAGACGATGGGCCAGATTCCGGGCCGTGTTTCCAAAGCGTCCAATCAGTGCGCCGGCTGTGACCTGGACCAGCAAGCCATTGGCCAGCCATGGTTTGATGCGATCGGGGTTGCGCTGAATTGCGGGGTTGCGTTCGGGGTGGGTAAGAATGGGGGTCATGCCGGCGAGTTGCAGTTCGACAAAGCATTCCGAGATCCCGACCGGGATGACCTGATCGGAAAGTTCGATGAGCAGGTAGCGCTTCCCGTTAATGCTGTACTTCTGAGGGTTGGCCTTTGCGTCCTGGATGTTCTCCCAGGTCATATGGAAGTCACAGCCCTGGCCGAGGGTCAGGTTGACTTCGACTGCAGCGAGTTCCGCTCGTAACCGGTCCAGACGAGAGGTGATTTCGTCAGGCTGGAATGGATAGCGGTTGCTGGCGTGCGGAGTGCAGACGACGTGGGTGATGCCGTCTTCATGTGCCATCCGGGCCATTGCAACCGAAGTCTCGATCGAATCCGGGCCATCGTCGAGACCGTAGAGGAGATGATGATGAACGTCAATCATTGCGATTCGGTTCTCCCGCTCTCCGTCACGGAGACTTTCGATTCCTGCCATTGATGGTGCGACAAGGCCGAGAGGACTGCCTGGTAGGCCGGCTTTTCCCGCAAATCGGCATCCAGCAGACCGGGGCGATGCGCGGCACCATCGGGGCGCCTGTACTTCGAATTCGATTGGGCTATCCAGTCGAGCCAGTTGTGCCGGTCGGAAAATGTCCAGAAAGCCACGATAGAGGGATCTGCGACGCGAAACATCAATTCCAGATATTGTTTGTAACAATCGGCGACCAAATCGTCTCTGCGTGCTGTCTCGAGCGGAAGTTGCGTGTCGATGACATCCAGTTCTGTAATTTGAATTTCCAGGCCCAGTGACCGAATTTCTCCCGCGAACCGCTCCAGGGCAGCCGCGGCGAGAGGCTTCCCTGCAATCAGATGGGATTCGATACCAATCCCGTGGATGGGCACGCCTGCTTTTGTGAGCCTGCGTAACTGGGCAAGCATGGCCTGCCGATTGGCCTCGTCACCCGCGTCGCCGCTCTCAATGTAGTTCTGATTCCAGATGAGGCGGGCGCGGGGATCGGCAGTTGCGGCGGCATGGAAGGCAAGATCGATATACTCAGGCCCCAGGCAATCGACCCACGGATGGGCCGCCAGCAGGTCGGTGCGTTTGTCCCAGACGTTGAGCGGTTCATTCAGGACGTCCCACGAATGAATCCTGCCGGCATAACGCCCGGCGACGGCACCGATATGTTCCTCGAGCAAGCCGGGGGCAGTACGGGTGCATGCATTCTCCATGACCCATGCCGGCGTTCCGTAATCCGGCCAGACAAGATTGTGGCCGCGCACGAGCATCCCATGGGCGGAGGCCCAGGAAATGAACTTGTCAGCATAGTCGAACCTGTATTGCCCCGGGGCAGGATGAACCGATTCCCATTTGAGCTCTCTCCCTGGTGTCATGATGCGAAACTCCCGGAGCATACGCTCGGCCAGGGGTGGATCGGCCGCGATCTCGGCGACGGTTGTCTGGCCGCCAATCAGCCACGGGGAACAATGCGAGGCTTCGCGAAGAGACTTCGGTTGGGGAAGGGGTTTGCATCGAACAGCGGCAGCGGCCAGGAAGCCGTTCCGGAGGAACTCCCTGCGATTAAGCATGCGGCGATTCAGGATTCGTCCCTGGAATGCAGGCGGCGATACCGGCTCTAGATGCCTCGCACGGCGAAGAAAACGGTGTGAAGCAGGATGGCGAGGTCCATGAAGAAGCCCCGGTTCCGGATGTAGTACATGTCGTATTGAATGTTCTCGTGGATGTGATAAGCGCGGTCACCGCTGAGCTGCCAGAGTCCTGTGATACCGGGGATGACCCGCAGGCGCTGGCGCTGAGCTTCATTGTAGCGGTCCACCAGGAAGGGCATCTCCGGCCGAGGGCCGACCAGAGACATATCGCCGGTGAGAACGTTCAGCAGCTGGGGCAGCTCGTCGAGGCTGGCCTTGCGGAGAAACCGGCCGATCCGCGTGATGCGCGCGTCCATAGGGGTAGCAGGAGATATGGCGTACGCCGGGACGCCGGAGTACATGGTCCGAAATTTCCATATCTTAAAAGGGCGGCCATCTTTGCCAACTCGATCCTGGCGAAAAAGCACGCCTCCGGGTGAATCGAAATGGACGAGGAGGGCGATGAGGAGAAGGACGGGAGCGGTGATGAGGATGAGGAGCGCGGCGAAAACAGAGTCGAAGGCCCGCTTTATGAATTCGTATTGCGACATGGATCGCGGGGTTCCCACGGACATGAGGAATACGCCGTCAATATCAACGGATTCCATCCAGTTATCGTTTGGCATGGAGCGATCGGCAAGGACGGCGACGCGGACCTGTGCTTCGTGCGCCGCGGCCATCGCCTTCTCGAATTTCTCCTGGGAAAGACTGGGGACGGCGATGATGAGCAGGTCGCAGCGATTATTTTCAAGGAGGGCCGCCGTGATGGGCCCGTCCGAGATGACGCCGACATCGAGCCGACGGTAACCCAATCCGAAGACGCGTTTCCCCTTGAGGGCAGGGTTGTCGTCGATAACGAGAATGGGGCGCCAGCCGAGCTTCGGCGAAGACCAGATCGCGGACAAAAGGCGCCTGCCAGTCCCGCCTGCGCCATAAACGATGGTTCGCTGAACGCCGATGCCGCGGCCATGGAGCCACTTGATTCCGCGCAGAATTGTCTGCTTTTGAAACACCTCACAGAGGGGAAGGCAGACGATCGCAAAGCCGAAGACAGAAACAGGAATATCAACACCCAGCAGCAGGCTTATGGGAAACACCAGGCAGCAGGTTTGCACTGAGGTGCGCAGTGCTCTTTCCGTCTCACGAATTTTCAGCAGACTGCTGCTGCTTTGATAGGCTCCATCTTCCTTAAGCAGAAGGAGCACCAAACCACCCACGAAAACGGCCACTCTCTCGATGCCCAGTCCGGGACGGGCGAGGTGGCCCTGACCGGCCGTGATCCATGCGCTCAGGAAGTATGCGAGATTAACCGCGAAGATTGCGGTGACAAAATCGGACAGGATTTCGAAGGCCGCTAAAAAGCCATGCAGGACCTTTGAGGGAGGGGCCAGCTCTCCGGCGCCACCGATGGCTCGGGCAAAACTATATGGGCTTGTATAGGCCATGGAATCGCTGGAGGGAACGAGGCTCCCGCTTCGCCCGTCGTGTGGTCGATTATAGCCGGGGAACAGCGGCATCGAGATGGAATTCAGGTAAACAGTTACAGCGTACGTGCCCCGAAATCAGCCAACCGTGGAAGTAACGGCACCGTTGGTTCGCCTGGAGAGGATTAAATACATTACCCAGTTACCGAAGCCCAGCAGAGCGTCCGTTGCCAGACTGGACCATGCGGCGCCCCACCAGGAGTATCGAGGGATGAGGTACAGATTGATGCAGAAATTGAACGTTGCGGCGATGACCTGGACGACTGTCCTCAAGGTCTGACGTCCGGAGGCGGTCAGGGCTGCACCCGCACTCAGGGCAAAGGCTCGAAAAACGGGTAAAAGACAAAGCCATCGGATGGCGCTAACGCTGGCGGCAAAGCTCTTTCCCGCGAGCAGAGGAACGATGGGGGCGCAGAACCAGCAGAGGGCCGCAGCCGCGATGCCGGTTGCCAGACCCGAAGAGAGAAGTTTTCGCACAGTCTTCGCAGTGCCCCGGATGCTTCTTTCACCTTCTCGAAACATACGGGGCAAGGCGGATGTGTAGATGGACCACATCGGCATGGTGGCGATGTCGATGACCCTGTAGGCTGTCGAATAAATCCCGTTGGCTACGTTCATCCCAAAATGGCTGAGGAGGGTTTTGTCGATGTCGTTGAACACGATGTTCGTCGACGCAGCGAACGCAAAGCCGAGGCCTTCGCGCAACCGCTTGCGGAGCAGGGAAATGGAAAATGCGATGCGGTGGACCTGAAACTGCACGAGAACCACACTGGCCGCGGCAGCCAGGCCTGAGACCACGGCGGAAGTCCAGGCCCACACCACCGCCGTCCCATGACGCAGCAGGAAGAGCAAGGCGCAAACGGCGATCAGGCGGCCCAGGTTCGTGAGGGTGGTGAGAAGCGCAGTAATCTTCATGCGCTCGAACGACTGGAAGACCTGCGCCGAAGTCAGTGCGAGCTGGCGAAAAACGCAGTCGGACACAGCAACGATGAGCACGACAGCGACGCTGGCGGGATTGAGCACATAACGGGCCGCGATCGTGACCGCCACGACGAGAGCTCCGCCGAACAGGGACAGCGACAGGATCACGTTTCCCCAGTAAGACGGCGCTTCCTGCCGATCGATGGAAACATAGCGCAGAAAGACGGTTCCCGATCCGGCCGCGGAGTATTGGCTGAACAGGGAGACGAAGGTCACAGCGCCCGCCAGGATACCGTATTCGCGGCTGCCGAGCAGCCGTGCCAGGAGGATGAAATAGAGGGCCTGAACGGTCCAGGAGACGATCTGTCCGGCCGAAATCCAAAGGGCATTCCGGGCGAGCGCGCTGCGGCGAACTCTATCCGAGACGGACGCTATCGAGGGAATTCGAGCCACACGACGTTTCCTGATTCGCCAAGTTTGTGACGGGCTGCGCGACCAGGCCCCTCGATACGATTAGCGTCGATTCAACTCGCGTTCCATTTCGGCGTGATGCCTGAACTCAGCGATCGCACTGCGAACACCGTCTTCAAAGCGAACGCGGGGCCGCCATCCGAAGTCGCGAATCCGGGTCACGTCCAGCAGTTTCTGGGGGGTGCCATCCGGCTTGGCGGAATCGAAGACGATCTCGCCCTTGAAGCCGACTTCACGAGCAATCAATTCCGCGAGCTCGCGAATGGTGATGTCTTCACCGGTTCCTATATTGATGAGGGGCGAAATTTCCGGCTTGACGAGTTCTTCGTACGGACTGTCGCTCTCCAGCAATAGCCTGCAGGCCTCAGCGAGGTCGTCGGAATGCATAAATTCCCGACGCGGCGTGCCGGTTCCCCAGACAACGAGTTGGCCGGAACCCTCCATCTGGGCCTCAATCGTACGCCGGATTAAAGCAGCCATAACGTGCGAGGTTTCTTTGTTGAAGTTGTCGTTAGGGCCGTAGAGGTTGGTGGGCATGACAGAGAGATATTTCGAACCGAACTGGCGGTTGAAGCTCCAGCACATCTCAATGCCGGCGATCTTCGCAATCGCGTAGGGGCGATTGGTCGGTTCGAGGGGGCCGGAGAGCAGATACTCTTCGCGGATGGGCTGCGGACAAAGCCTGGGATAGATGCAGGACGATCCAAGGAACAGGAGGCGCTTGACGTTGTGGGCGTAGGACGCTTCGATGAGGTTGGCCACGATGGAGAGGTTCTTCATGAGGAAATCGGCGGGATAGGTGTTATTGGCCTCGATTCCTCCAACCTTTCCAGCCGCGATCAGTACATATTCAGGCCGTTCCTGGGAAAAAAAATGATTGACCGCTTCCGGGTGTGTCAATTCCAGTTCGTCATGGGTGCGCGTGATCAGATGCGAGTAGTCCGCACGATGCAAGGCGCGAACGATAGCGGAGCCGGCGAGCCCGCGATGGCCCGCCACATAAACACGGGCTCTGGGATGCATTTTCAATTGCGGTCTCCTGCCAGGCGGTAGACATCGAGGGAGCCGGCCTCGCGTTTTGCCGCGGCCAGATCTGTCTCCAGCATTTCAGATACGAGTTTGTCGAAGGGGATGCGGGGCTCCCATCCCAGCTTGATGCGCGCTTTACTGGCATCTCCCAGAAGATAGTCGACCTCGGTGGGCCGGAAATAGCGCGAATCCACAGCAACCACGGTGCGCCCATCGCGGTCGCAGGCTTTTTCATCGAGTCCGGAACCTCGCCAGGTGATGGGGAGATCGAGCCTGTAAGCACAATGATCGACGAACTCCCGCACGCTGTAGTGATGGCCAGTCGCGATGACGAAATCCTCGGGCTGGTAATGTTGGAGGACGAGCCACTGCGCCTCGACGAAATCGCGTGCATGTCCCCAATCGCGCTTTGCGTCCAGATTACCCAGATAGAGAGTTTGTTGAAGGCCGAGTTTAATTCGCGTCAGCGCGCGGGTGATCTTACGAGTGACAAAAGTTTCCCCCCGCAGCGGGCTCTCGTGGTTAAACATGATCCCGTTGCAGGCAAAGAGTCCGTAGGCTTCGCGATAGTTGATCGTAATCCAGTAGCCATAAAGCTTGGCCGCGGCATACGGGGAGCGCGGATAAAAAGGGGTCGCCTCGTTCTGGGGGCTGGTGCGCACTCGTCCAAACATCTCCGATGTGCTGGCCTGGAAGAATTTCACTTTATGGCCGATGTCCAGGATGCGAATGGCCTCCAAAACCCGCAGAACTCCCAACGCATCGGAGTTGGCGGTATATTCGGGCTCCTCAAAGGAGACCTGCACATGGGATTGGGCGGCAAGGTTATAGATTTCATCCGGCTGGACCTTCTGCACAATATGCACGAGGGACGATGAATCGGTCATATCGCCGTAATGAAGGACGAAGTTCCTCTGCGGCACCGAAGGATCCTGGTAAAGGTGATCGATGCGGGCAGTGTTGATGAGGGAGCTGCGGCGCTTGACACCATGCACCTGGTATCCCTTGCGGAGAAGGAAATCCGACAGGTACGCACCATCCTGGCCGGTGACACCGGTGATCAATGCCTTTTTCAAAGGAATCCGAGTCTCAGGGGGATTGCCTATTATAGCCTCAAAACTGCGGCAGCCCAGTGGTTCGTGAACCGCGGTTCGACCGGGGAATGCAGCATCCAATGCCTGCGGTAACCGCAGGCTCGCAACGTCGCAGGAATGGCTTATGATCGCTTCCATGGCCGCGTTGCTTCCTGTGTCATCCCAGCCCGGCAATGCGGCTGAGGCGGGTTTGTCCGAGGAGTGGCGCGGTTGGTCCGGATGAGTTCCACTCTCCCAAGCCGCAGCGCAACTGCCATTCCCGACGCGTCGCGCAGCCTGACATCGTTGCGATTCCTCGGCGCTCTCTACGTGGTTTTCTACCACACGCTCGATCCGATGGCCGGGCCGGTGAGCCGCTACCCCGGAGTGCCGCGGATTCTCTCTCTGGCGTACGGTGCACTCAGCTTTTTCTTTTTTTTATCGGGCTACATCCTGTCCGTTGCTCACCTGGTCGCAAACCGGAACATCGAGGACAAGCGCCGCTTCTACGTTGCGCGTTTCGCACGCGTGTATCCGCTCTTCCTTTTGACGCTGGTGCTGGATACTCCGGACTGGTTCGTCGCGCACGCCCGCAGTTTCGGCGGCTATGTGGCGGCGATCGGTCCGACCGCCGGCGTTTTCCTCGAACATGTATTCATGCTCCAGGCATGGATTCCATGGCAGCGTGGGATCGACCGTCCTAACTGGTCGCTCTCCGTCGAGGCCTTTCTTTACATCCTGTTTCCGTTCGCCGCGATAGAAATCTGGAAGCTTGGCCGGAAAGGGATCGTTATCTTCGCAGCAGGTTTGTGGCTCGTGCAGCAAGTCGTGGTTTTTCTGGCTGCGCCGCATCTGTCTGCGGACACCCTTATGTTTCTGCCGGTTTTCCACATGCCCACGTTCCTTCTGGGGATGTCTCTGGCGCGGTGGCAGCAGCTCGACACCGAACGCATTCAGTCCTGGTCGAATGCCTTTGTCGTATCCCTGTTCCTGCTCTCGATGATCCTGAGCGCAGGCTTCCTGGTGTGGCCCGGCATCGTCCCCAAGCAGATTCTGAACGACGGTATCCTGGCCCCCATCTTTGCTCTTCTCATTCTTTCTGTATCCGTCAATGGCCGCACGCCGGCAAAGCTACTCGCGGTGTGGCCGCTGCGTGAGTTAGGCGACGCGAGTTATGCCCTGTATCTGTTTCACGTACCGATATTTCACCTTGTGCAGCGACTCCATCTTCCTCACCTTTGGAGCCTCTACATCCTTTATCTCGCGGTGTGTATCGGAATCAGCGTTCTGAGTTTCCATTTCTTCGAAACTCCATGGCGGGCGCGAATATCCAGGTCTGCGCTTTTGCGGGGAAAGCCGATGAAGTCCCCGGCGCGGCACGGTGCTTCGGCATGACCGGAACTCTTCAGGGGCGTTCGCGATTTTCGATGGCGGCGTCGTAGATTTCCATCAGCCTGCGGTAAACCACGTCATCGGAATAGAACTCTTCGTACTCGGACCGAGCAAGGGCACGCATCTGCGACAACTCCCTGCCGGGAGGAGGAAAGTTGTTCAACCTGGCGGCGAGATCCTCCGCATCGCCGGTTCGGAAGGTGCGTCCGGTATGTCCATCGTGAATCAGGCGGGCGATGGGCTCGAGGTCCGAGCCGATGACCGGCGTTCCTTTCGAGTAAGCTTCGATGAGAACGCGGCTCAAGCCCTCGTACCAGATGGACGGCAGCACAACGGCAGCGGCGGAGCCAATCTCGAATCTCGCTCTTTCTGCCGGAACCTGGCCGAGGAACTCTACCCTGGGAAGGTTAGCGGCGGCCGCCCGCAGATTCATTTCGTCCGGGCCGGTTCCGACGATCGTGAGTTTGCGAGAGGTTTTCGCTGCGGCCCAAGCTCGCAGCAGAACCGGAACCCCTTTCTCCGCGGAGAGCCTCCCGACGAAGACAAAGTGATCACCTTCGCCCTTCCCTGCGCCGCTATCCTCCACACTGTTCGGTTTCACGACGACCCGGTCGTGGGGAAAGCCCCCAGCCAGGAATTTTTCTCGCATGAACGGAGTGAGCGCGATGTAACGGTCCACGCGCTTTCTCCAGGTTCCCGCAATGTGGTGTGCTGCGATCATTCCCACGACGGGCGCTGTTTGTGCGCGGCTGCCGCGGTAGCATTTGTGGAGCAGAGCGGGCCACGGCGCTGGTTTGCCGATGCAGTCTTCACAGAGGTTGCCGTCGCGGAGGAAGGACGCCGCCGGGCAGAGCAGCCTGTAATTGTGCAGGGTCTGCACCACGGGGATGCCCTCTGCGCGGGCGGCATAGTAGACCGAAGGCGAAATCAGCGGAAAGAAGTTATGAACTGAGAGCAGATCGAGCCGGTTCTGAGCGATCAGCCTGCGCACCAGCCGATAATCCTGCGAACTCCAGCTCGCGCGAAGGCCGGCCTTCCAGGGGGCGCCGCTATCGATATTGCGGTTGTCCTGGGTATGGACGACAACCTGATGCCCATTCTTCTGAAGCAGGTTGATTTCCGTGGCAAAAGCTTCGTCCTCGCCACCGGACCAGGTGTATCGATTATGAGCGAGCAGAATCCTCATCGGTAGGCGATGACTGTCGAGCTTTCTCCGGGCCGCCGATGAGATCAGGAACAGGCGGCTTCGAGTGCATCCAGGATCAGGTCTCTCATGCGCAGGGAATCGATGCGCCGAGCGGTATTGATCGCATTGCTGCGCATCGTGTTCAAAGCCTCGGTGCTGCAGTTCAGAGCGCGGTCCAGAGCCCGATAGAGATCCTCGGGGTGTTCGGGGTGGAATCGCCAGCCGTTGGAACCATCGTGCACCAGATCTTCCACGGCCTGGCTGGAAACGCTGCCAAGCACGGGAAGGCCAGCGATCATGGCTTCATTCACGACGAGGCCCCACTCGTCGGCAAGGCTGGGAAAAACGAAGATATCAGCCTGGTGATAATGGGCCGCGAGCTCGCGAAAAGGGACTTCTTCCAGCAACCGCAGGTCGTAATTGGGGGGCCGGTTCCATGCCTGAATCGTTTCCCGCAAGGGTCCTGTACCGACGATGGTCCAGCAGATTTGGCGCTGGGGATGTAACTCGCACCATTTTGTGAGTTGCTCGTGGAGTTGGCCGAGGCCTTTGCGTTCGATCAGCTGCCCGGTAAAGAGGAGCTTCCGGACGGGGGAAACAGGCCGAAAGGGTGGTCCGGCGAACAGGTCGTTATCCGTGGCCTGGGGCACGATGTAAATCCTCTCCGGACCGAAGCCGAGGCTCTCGATATAGGCGGCTCCACTGGAGCCGTTCACAAGGACGCCGTCGATGACGTTCAGGATTAAACGGCGCATGAGCCTGCGGACTCCGCCACGATAGCGTTCGGTCACTTCGGACAAGGTCGCCCAAACGATGAGTTTGGTTCGTGGGGCCAGACATTTATAGAGGGCGGCCTGCACAGTCCTCATGCCAAACTCGGCCGAGATGATGGCATCAGGACGGTAAGCGATGAGTTGCGGCAACGTATCGTAAGGCCAGTGAACGGTGCTCTGTTCCTCGAAGCGGCCGGGATGCACGACGCGCGAAGGAAAAGAAAGAGTGTGCTGCACGGTGACGGGGAGGGGGCCGGGGTCGGGAGCCCAGCGACGATTCGATTCCATCTCAACCGAAACAAAAATCCGAAAATCCTTCACTGAGTGGCGCAGCAGCTGGAGGACTTTGATCCGATAGGGCGGCAGGAAATTCGTCAGCAGCGCGATTTTTCGTTCGTGCCTTGCAGCCATAATTCGTTAGTTCCCTGCCCCTGAAGTTTTTCCGGCGTTTCTTCTTACGCCGATTGCGACTTTCCCTGATTCGCCGGCAACGGTCAGGGAACCCGGTAGACAAGAGAGGATGCCGCGGCACCGATGATCACGGCCCCGTTGACCGCCACAGACTTCGCCTTGTTGGACGGCACAAAGACGATGTCCTTGTCCCCGAGGAATGGCGCGGGAAGGCGTCCGTTGGTATAGTCCGATAATTTCACCCGCGTTTCGACTAACTTGTCCTCATCCCGATGGATGATGCGGATGGTGCTCGTGGAAGCTTCGAGCATAGTACCGCCCGCCAGGGAAAGCGCCTGGAGGACGTTCAGCCTGCCGCGATTGAGCATGAGATAGCCGCCGGGACGATGAACCGAACCGAGAACGTAGACAATCCCGGCCCGCTGCACTGTGATCACATCTCCAGGCTCCACGGTAATACGGCTGAAAGCATCCGCGCTGGTTTCCCTGTCGTTGGAGACATGTTCGTCGATTTTGCCGTCTCCGCTGGCTGAGGGGCGCTGAATCTCGATGTCGCTGCCTGCATCGACCGTCTCACCGCCTGCAAGGGAGAGCGCCGCGCCGAGCGAAAGAGGAGAAAGAATCTGGTAGCGCCCGGGCGATTGGACCTCGCCCATGATCGTCAGGCGTCCGGAAGCGAGTTGCGCGATGTCGAGACGAACCTCAGGCTCCTTGAAGAACTCTCCCGCAACCAGCGCGGCCTTGATGGCGGATCGCGCATCGCTGACCGACATACCACCGACCTGCACCGGGCCAGCGAGCGGCACGTCCACCTTGCCGTCGGAAGTCACGCGCAGCGTAGCGTCCATCTGGGGCTCATCGTAGACACCAAAGCGCAAAAGATCGCCGGGCGAGAGCTTCGCTTTCGCAAAGTCTTCCGGCACCGCGGTGACGCGATCCTCTTCGAGAGCGGGCGTGGGGAGTCTTTGGCGGCTTGTCCGGGCCAGCGGATCAGCGGTGACGTTCCCGTTCCCTTCCTGTGCCGCGCAGAGGGCCGGAGATCCCAGTCCCAATACGAGGCAGAATGGAAGCCAGCAGGAAAATCGGTGATTTTTACTGATCGCCGTCCACATAGTAGGAGTTGTCACCATAGTAACCGTAGGCGGAATTATAGTCGGGCGATCGCAGGTCGACTGCGTTCAGAATGACGCCCAGCAGCTTGTTGCGGGTTGGCCCCAAAGTCTCCAGAACACGCCGGACGGCCGCACGCCGCGTGACGCCCGCGCGAATGACTAAAACGGCCGCGTCGGTTGAGCGGGCGATGAGGACGGCGTCCGTCACCATGAGGATCGGCGGGGCATCGATGAAGATGAAGTCATATTCGCTTTGCAGCGATTTGACCAGCTGAGTGAATTTAGGTGATCCGAGCAGCTCGGAGGGCATGGGAGGAACGGGGCCAGCGGTGAGCACCGAAACATTCGGCAGCTCAGGATGGTGGTGGATCAAGCTGGCTGGATCGAGATCGCTCGAAAGACAATGGCTGAGGCCGTCATCGTTCGGAAGCCCGAGTTGCGTGTGGAGGGAGGGTCTGCGCATATCCCCGTCGATGAGCAGGACGCGGCTTCCCTGGAGAGCGAAGGCAAAGCCGGTGTTGTAGCAACTGGTGGTTTTACCCTCGCCGCTGACCGAACTGGCAAAAAGTATCGTCTGCGGCGGGCGGGTTGATCGGCTAAGGAGAATTGCGGTGCGGATCTGACGGTAGGCCTCAGCGGTTGCGGATTTCGGAGAGTGCAGGACCCAGGCGGTGAGCTGGCCTGGGGGGCCGGCTTTGATCTCAGTGCCTGTTGTTCCTCGAGTCGATTTTGGCGCGGTGCGGCGGACCAGAGGGATGACACCCAACAGCGGAAATCCGAAGATGCGGGCGACATCGTCCGAATTGCGGATGGTGTCATTGCGATGATTGCTGGCAAAGGCGCCGAAGAGTCCGAAGGTCAAACCGGCTAACATACCGAGACCAATATTCTCGATGGGCTGTGGGCGGGAAGGCTTTGCGGGCACGCGCGCAGGATTGACGATGGTTACATCCGAAGATTTGGCGCTGGCCAGGACATTGGCGGCTTCGAGCTTGCTGTACAGGTCTTCGTACAGCGAACGGTTGGCTTCTTCTTCCTGTTCGAGGAGGAGCAACTGATCCACGCTGTTATTCAGCTGCGCAATTTTCGCTTTTTCGGCATCGACGCTACGGCGGATGGAGCTTTCAGTCGCAGCCGCCAGTTCATACTCATTTTTGGCCTGATCGGTGAGGCGCTGCATTTCCTGGCTGATCTGCGCGTCGAGTTCAGATAGTTGACTTCGGATCTGAACGACAATGGGATTGCGCGTTCCGTATTTTGTCATGCCCGAGGCCAGCTCGAGCTTCAGCTGTCCCTGCTTTTCCCGCAAATCTTTGAGGATGCCGATGTCCTGACCGGAGGAGGAAAGGTTGGCGCCATTACTGCCGCCAGACAGCTGGCTGGATTGCAGGCCCAGGAGAATGTCGGGATTCTGGCTCAGGACCAGGTGATAGATGGCCTCATCCGAGATGCGGGCTGCTTCGGCCGAAGTGAGCTGGCGATTCAGGTCCGCGAGGCGATCCAGTTCGAGGTTGTCATAGCCGACGGAGGTCGAACCGTCGCGTTGATTTCCAACGAGCGTGGAGGTGCCGAGCAGCCCATTCTTCGCCCTGAAATCATTCACCTGCCTCTGGCTTTCGCTCACTTTCGCTTTGAGGTCCGCCATCTGGTTGGTTAGCCAACTGGAGGTCCGGGAAGTGGCGTCATAATGCTGCTGCGCGGTTTCAATGACGTAAGCATCCACCACAGCATTGGCCACCTGCGCCGCCTGATGGGGATCGCGATCGGTATAGGTGATGTTGATGAGCCGCGTTCCTTTGACGAGGGAGACCCGCAGGCGCGACTGGAAAAGCTGAACCGCTCGATCTCTGAACTCAGGATCATCCTCAAGAGCAGTCGAGCTGTGGTCCGCTCCCGCGGTTCTCTGCAGCGAAGCAAACGGCTCACGATTTTCAAGAGAGAGATTCTGCATCACCCGGAGGGCCGTGTTCTCATTGGCGATGATGAGCTGCTGGGTGAGCAGATCCACACTAAGCGCATCTTCGCCAAGGAAAGGTGAGGTGACGCCGGTGAGGTCCTGCAAATTGATCGCGGAGCCGTTCTCCTTCTGGATCTGGATGGTGACCGTCGAGCTATAGCGTTTCGGGGTCAGCCAGGTCGCGATGAGACCCAGAAGGAGACCGCAGACCACACAGATAAGAATCAGCAATTGTTTGCTGCGAAGGACGGCGACAGCATCGAGCCAATTCATCTCATGCCGCGGCGGGAGCGGCCTCAGCGGTCGATCATCGTCGTGGCGGGGGCCCAGAGGGTTGTCGCCGTGAGGCGAGTAGGTTAAAGACATCGCGGCTCTATGTTTTACATGAATTGACGCAAACAGCGGTATCCCGCAGAGTTCTTGCGTGCGGCACGACTAAGGGCTGGAAGCCCGGGCAAATTTCGGGGACTTGCGCTGATTGAAATTGAATTCCGATTGGCGAGGCTAATCGCTCCCAACGCGAGATTCCGGGGACCAACATCGCCCGTCCGGGACGGATGCAGGTCAAAACTTCGCTTCCCGGAGGTGACCGGCAGGTTTCGAAGTCCGCCATTAACAAAGGGAAGTGCTTCCCGCATTATAACGGGAGAACGGCCGGAAGCCATTGAAATCGCGGTCGGCGCTCGGTGAGCACACTTACGCTCCCGTACCCCGCAGGACCACTTCCACGGTCTGCGCGAGGATGCGGAGATCCAGCCAGAAACTCCAGTTCTCCACGTAAGCGGTATCGAGGGCGATGTACTTCGCGAAGGAGGGATCGCGCCGGGCCTGCACCTGCCAGAGGCCGGTCAGCCCCGGCAGGACTTCGAGGCGGCGGAAATGCTCCAGTTCATACATTTCGACCTCGGAGGCAATGGGCGGTCGGGGTCCGACAATGCTCATCTCACCGCGGAGGACATTCAGGAACTGGGGCAACTCGTCGAAGCTGTATTTTCTGAGAAAGCGGCCGAGCCGGGTGATGCGCGGATCATTTTTCAATTTGAACAGGACACCGTCTCGTTCGTTGAATGCGACGAGATCCTTTTTCATCTTGTCGGCGTTTTTGACCATGGTGCGGAACTTGAAGCAGGGAAATGTGCGTCCCCGCTTGCCGATCCGGTCCGACACGTAAAAGACCGGTCCTTCGGATTCCAGCTTGATGGCGAGTGCGATCACGATCATCAGGGGAGCAATAATGAGAAGCGCCAGCAGAGAGAGGACGAGGTCTGTGGCACGCTTGCAATAGCGGCCGATCAGGCGGACGCGCCGGCGGTGCAGGGGCACGACGGGAAATCCACCGAGATACTCCACTTCGGCATTGGTGGTTAGATCGCCGTAATATCCGGCGATTGCACGGACGTCGATATCGAGTTCCCGGGCGTCTTCCACGAGGCGAATTGCGCTCTCAAGCGGATAAAAATCCGCGATGACGACTTCGTCGATGAAATTTTGCCGGATCAGGGAGCGAATTTTCTCGAGGCCCCCCAGAATTTCGACGGGAGGGATATCCGGACCGACGCTCGCGCCGGGGATGCGGAGAAAGCCGACGACGCGGTACCCGAGGCGGGTATTGCCGCGGATGTGCCGAGCCAGGGCGCAGCTGAGGTGATTCGTCCCCAGAATCACAACGTTCCGCATTTCGATCCCATTGGCGTACTGGCGATGCCTGGAGGCGCGCCACATGGTCCGCTGGACGCAAAGAGTAAAGGCGGCCGACACCACCAGCAGGACCACGAGAGCCCGCGAGGACGTGAGTACGTGAAACATGTAGAGGGCCCCGGCCAGCAACAGACCCGCATCGAGGCAGCTCTGCATGACCCGAAGCAAGTCGTGGCTCGCCGTGGCTGTGGGAATCGGATTGTACAGACCGTTGCGGCGAGCGACCAGGACATAACTGCCCATGAAAAGGACGAGGCAGAGGTAATCCAGAGGGAGCGGCCAGGAAGCGGGCCGGGTGATCAGCGACGGGGCTAAACGGAGGACAACGGTATTGCGCAGGAGAAAGGCAATTGCAAAGGCCAGGAAGACCATCAGAACGTCGTTCGCCGCCATCACCAGCGAGTCTGCGGCCACAGTTCGAATCCGCCCTGGACGACGCACGCCCGCTACAGGGAGCACCGGCCCATTTGCGGTGCTCGCGCTTTCCGCGCGGCCCAGATAATCAGAACTGGCCATTCACCCACCTGCCGCAATCTCTCATATGTCCCAATGTCTGAGTACCTATGCACTCGGAGTAAGACGAACAACGAGATTGGAACGAAATACGACGATTCATACAATGGCTTGAAAGCACCAGATGTTCACGAGACAAGCATTCCAGTAAGGTTTATGGGTCTGGTCTTAAGTCTGCAGTCGAAACTGCATTTCTACAATGGCCGCTTGGAGTATTACTGGCCCAGGGTCTGACAGACGATTAGCGTGACCGATGCGCCTTTGCTTATGCTGCCTGATATTACCGAGGTAATAAGGCTCGAAACGGAGCCACCTAATGCCAGTTTTGACGAAAATGACGGGAGAATGCCACACCGAGTTTCAGGACTTTTCGCAAATGCAGAATTGGTGACACCGATGGCCAGGATGAATTGACTCAGCCTTGAGATTTCTTAACGATTTCAGAGATTGGTCTTGCCGTGCCCGCGAACCCACATAACCCAGGCACTCCCCGCAGCGAACGCCGGGTCTGTTGGCCAACGCGCGCTGAATCGCAGCGAACGACAGCTTGTAGACAAGACTCTACCATCAATCGGTTTCGAGCCACAACCCCGGAGTGTGAAGATCAGTGGATCGAGCAGTGCGAGTTGCCCGCTCGCTCCTCATCGGGCAAAAACACGCCCGCCGTCTTACGCGAGAGAATAAAGTGTGATCGCGACGGTTTCAAAGAACGACCGTGGCTGGGCTCTTATTGAGGCGCTGCGAGAGCGAGGTCGTAACATCGTCGATCTCGGCATCGTGGGGCCTTCTGTTGGAAGCCGGATGCTCAGCGCGCTGGCGTCTCCGGACTTCAGCCTTCATCGCCTCAAGGTTGAGGTGCAGTTCGCTCCCCTCGTCGCCCGATCGTGTCAGAGAGAGATCCGAAGGCGCCTCGGTGCTTACCCAGACGCAAGCCATATTCTGCAGGTTGGCGCGATGTACGCACCCGTGGAGGAGCAGGACAAGCGAGCGTATTCGATCGTAACGGACGGCCCGTATGACCCGGACGATCCAAGCTACCCTCCGGAGTGGCGGCCACGGCGCGGCGCCAAAGAATACTTCCTTCGCCAGCGGCAGTTATTCACCGACGCTGCTTTAGTTTTTACATTGTCGTCGTGGGCGAGAGACAAGGTTCTGCGGCTGCATAATGCCGACCCGGCACGCGTTCTGCGAATCGGGTGGGGACCCATGCTCAACGCAGTGGAGCCAACTTTCGTGATTACCGGTAAAGATCCTTACTTTGTCAGCGTCGGTAATGAATGGAGGCGGAAGGGGATGGACATCGTTGCAGCGGCGGGGGCAGAGCTGCATCGTCTTCATCCAAACCTGAAGACAATCATCGCCGGGGATCCTGCCGGTCTCAGGATAGCGCCATCGGCCGGGATAGAACTCATCCCGCGCAAAATCGGGAAGGAGCAACTCCGTTGTCTTCTGTCCGGGGCGAGGGGGCTGGTGCTTGCCTCACGCTTCGACGCGAGCCCCCTAATCATCATGGAAGCTCTGATGTGCGGTACGCCCGTGATTGCGAGCGGAGTTTGCGGGATACCGGAGGTCGTCCCGGATGGTATCGCCGGGCGCATCGTGCCGGCAGGGGATGTCGACTCGCTTTGCAGAGCCATGGAAAGTCTGCTGATGGAAGACACAGAAGCACAGCGCCGGCGAGCCTGGGAGCATTTTCAGAATCTGGGGGGATGGCAAAGAAGCGCGCAGATCATCCTCGATGCCTTCGGGGCGGCTGGTGTCCGTTGAGCGGTGCATGCCGAGGAATAGCGGGTCGGCAGGTTTCAGGATGCCAGGACGCGGCGGTAAGCATTCTCCAGCTGGACGTTCAGTTTGCGGATGTCGAATCGTTCTGCCGCCCAGCTGCGTGCACGGATGCTGAACCGGTTCCACAGCTGGTCATTCGACAGCAACCTGGTCAGTGCCTCTGCGAGCATGACCAGATCTTTTTCAGGAACCAGGAGCCCGGTTTCGCCGTTCAGAACGGCTTCGCCTATACCCGCGGTATCGAAGCTGACAGCGGGTACGCCCAGGGCATGCGCCTCGACAAAGACGGCGGGCTGCCCTTCGGTGTTTCCATCGCTGGCGGTCACGCTTGGCATACAGAACAGCCGGGCCCGATTCAGCCAGTCAAGGACACCTTCGCCCGGCGCGGGATTCAGCAGGGTGCCGAGGAACCGGCAATTGACACCGAGGTCTTTTGCAAGGTTCTCGAGCTCACGCCGCAGCGGGCCGTCGCCGATGACCACAATTTCCAGGTCGGGGCAGGATCGTGCGGCTAACTGGGCGGCGCGAATCAGCCACGAACAGCCCTTCTTCTCGACGAGCCTGCCGATATAGACGATGAGGTTTTTCTGACGCTGAACCGGAGGAAGATTGAAACGAGCAAGGTCATGGCCTGAATACAGAGTTTCGAGTTTGCCGGCTGGGAAACCACTGGCCTGCGCGCGCTTCCGGATGTAGTCGCAGCTGCAAAAGAAATGCGCGCACCTCCGCCAAAGGAGCTCGCGACGCTTCAGATAGATTCTTCCTTCGAGACTTTTCGCGAGGACTTCATCGCGAATCGTCACGTCATACCCGTGAAGCGTGGTGATCAGTGGGATTTCAAGGGCCTCTGCGATGGGAAGGGCAATGCTGGCGTCAAGGGCGAAGTGGGCGTGGATCAGGACAGGATTATGACGCCTGAGTTCGCGAAGAAAACCTCGACTGACTCTGCCGGTCCTCATGAAAAGGTTTCGCTTCAGCCGTGAACGCAGAGTGTGATCCCGGGTCAGCAGGACAGGTGGAAAATCGAGTTGAAGATCGAGCGAGGCTGCGCGGGTAGGGAACAGCCCGGCAAACCCTGCTTCAAACGACTCGATGGCTGCCGCCTGGGTACGGATGAAGGTTGCACTGAAGGGGAGCAGTTCATCGTGGTAAACGAGGAGTCGGGGTCGCATGCGGTGGCGTTCCGTCAGCCTTTCGAGAGCTGCAGAAGAATCTTCCAGACAAAAAGCGGATTGTTGATCAGGTATCGCCTCCAAAGCCGACGCGGATCCTGCACAAGGCGATGGAGCCACTGCATCCCGATTTTTTTGACCCACCGGGGTGCATCGTCGATCCTGCCTGTGTGAATGTCGAACGCGGCGCCGACGCCAACCATCAGCCGGACATCCAGCCGGTCCAGTGATTCGGCCATAAAGCGCTCCTGCTTCGGTGTGCTCAGTCCGACCCACATGACATCCGGGTGGGCCGCGCGGACGAGATGCTGAAGGTTCTGAAACTCGGGCGCTGTCAGAGGCCGAAAAGGCGGCGTGTAGGTCCCGGTAACCACGAGGCCAGGAGCCATCGCCTCCAGCCGTGTCCTGAGCATTTCCGCCACCCCGTCATCGCCACCGTAAAGAAAATGGCGATATCCGCGGCAGACCGAGTAGCGGCAGAAGTCACGCAGGAAATCAGGCCCGTAGACGCGTTCCATCCTGAACCCCTGACGACGCCCGACCCAAACGGTTGGCATGCCATCCGGGGTTGTCAGGAACGACTGATTCAGAATGCGCAGCAAATCCGGATCCCTTTGTGCTTCCATGATGCCGTGAACTCCGGTAACGCAGATGTATCCCTTTCCGCCGCGTTGCAGCAAGGCACTGGATTCGGCGATAGCCTCCTCCATGGTGATGGCACTGACGCCGACGCCGAGGAGGTTCGCGCGCGGTTTTGCCGATTGCTGGCCGTGGCAGGCTTTTTCGAATTGTCCCTGAGAAGCCATGGCGTCCCGCACATCGTTTATCGTCTGATCGCGTAGACCTTTGTTTCGGCCTTTGCAACGTTCTCTTTGTCGACTACGCGTTTGAGTGTCATCACGGTGATGTCGTCGGTTTGTCCAAAGCGGCGCGCCGCGTCCGCGATGCTGTCAGCCGATGCCCTGCTGATTCGGGCGAGCCGTTCGAAGCCAAAGAGGGATCCGGTCCTGTCCTGCGCCTGCACCACACCATTGGAAACCAGGGTTAACTGGTCGGCAATTTGCATTGGAAAGGATTGCTCCTCGTATTTCTCATCCGGCCGGATGCCGAGCGGCAAGCCGGGTTGCAGCGGGAACTCCTCCCCGTTTCGGTAAGGCGCAACGTGGCCAGCAGCGGCAACGGTCACCTTACCCTTAGCATCGATTTGGGCGCATAGGCAGGTCACAAAGCCATCCTCGGTGGCAACCTGATGGTTCAGCCGAGTGAGAACCTCCGCCGGGGACACGGCCTCGCCGGCCAGGCTGCGCAACGCACCAATAATGAGAGTCTCCCTTGTGGCTGCATCCAGACCTTCGCCACTGACATCGCCGATCACGATCAGCGTCGAGTCCTCTCCATGAGCGAGCACCTGGTAGAAATCGCCGCCGACGGTTTGAGCAGGAAAGTACGCCACCTCGATCTGATAGCCGGCGACTTTGGGTAGCTGCCTGGGGATGAGGCGTTGCTGGATCTCCCGCGCCGCAGCGGTCTCAGCAGTCGAGCGAGCCTGTTCCCGGCTGAGACGCGCCGTGCGAAACAAGATGACGACACCAGCAGCGAGCAGGAACATGAGGTTGGCCAAATCGAGCGCCTGAACTCGAAAGGCCTCAAAGTTGGGCAGAACCGTCATCCATGCGGCAGTCCATACTCCGAAGTAAGGAGCGAGTGCCGCGATCTCGAGCAGCACCAATGTGAGAGTAGGGAACAATGCAGGAATAAAGAGCCACTCGATAGCGCTATCCCCAAAGAACGACCATGTGAGGAGCAGCACGAGCGGAATTAGTGAAGCGGGGGCGATGACGAGGGCTTCCAGCGCATGGTAAGGCCCGTCTGCCAGCTTGCCTGCCCATACCAGGAAGATCAGCGGTAAGGGGACGGCCAGCACGAAACCTTCATAAATCCGCCATCGCCAGCCGAGACTTCGACCTGCAAAACCAAACACAAATTCGAGGAGGAGAACGGTTGAAAGGTACAGCAGGGGAATGCCGACAAACAAGTCGGCAACAGTCGCCAACCGCCCAGCGCTATAGAGACGAAAGACGGCGGTCGAAAGGGCAATGTCGACCAGATACCATCCGAGCCAGAAAAATTCCCCGTGACCTTTTTGCCTTCGGGAAAGGTGCAGGCAGACGAGGCCGGCCACCAGCAGGACTAAGCTGGCACCGAGTTCGGGAAGGAGTGCCAGCCAGGGCGCACTGCCGACGATGTTTGGGGAAGGCGCGGGCGCCGTCACCTGAGCCAGAATCGCAGGAGTCACCAGAACGAGAAGCCAACTACGCATGGACTACTCCCGTGGGTGCCGACTGTCGGCGTCCGCACGGCGACTCCTCATCCTGATTGCAGATCATTGGCAAATTTCGACGGTGTTGGGAAACCTCAGTCTACAGTCCACGATTCTGATGCGGCAACAAAGTCGTGTCGATTAAAGTCGTCTTGATTATCGATGCGAGGCGGTTGATCTTCGCCATTGCATCTTCGCGTAGCTGCAGCGGGCGCACTGCCACGGATAGAAGCCCAGCCACATGAGGATGGTCTTCTGGAGGAAGCCCTGTCTTTTGACTCGCTTCCAGTCCCCGTCGCCGCAACGACAATTGGCCATCGCACTCTTTTATACGCAGCGCCCGGCGACGAGCAAGGAAAAATCATTACCAAATGCACGCCCGATAGTTACTGTGGTTATTCATTGGGACGGTGGTTCGGTTGCGGGGGGAGACTGAAGCTTCGCAGCGCAAACTGTCCCCCCGCAAGCGACAGATGCTGTTGGTCCTCGTAAAAGATGCGTGTGGCGTCCCGGTACTGACATCTGTCCGGCCCACGGCACAGCGCTCCTTCGAGATCGACCAGAGCGGCGCCCGTGGTGGTTGCGGCTGAGGATACGACCGCGCGCGCCATTTGGTCGGCTGATTCCTGAGCTTCGACATCGGTTCCCGGATCGATCGACTGATCGCGAAGAGAGATGCCGACAATCCAGCGTCGCATCAACAGAGCCGCGGTTCTTGTCCGCCAGAGGGGCTCTACCAGAAATCCGGGAGCATCTTCGAAGACGAGCACTCGTTTTCCGGATCTCTGCAGCTGTTGTAGGGATTGCCCCAGCCGATCCAGTAACAGCCTTCTGGAAGTGCCGAGGTCGGGAATTGGCTTTGCGGGCTTCCCGGCCGTGACGAGCCAGCCGGTGTGTTTTTCCCAGGGATCGACGAGCGAATCTCGCCAGCAGGCGGCGAGCAGAACGATCCGGATACTGCTATCGCTGTCGATCCTGTGAAGCGCATCGTCGTTGAAAGCGATGCAATTCTCCGCGAAACCTGGGGCATCGGTGAGGTAGCGTCCGGCCCCATATAACGGGGGACAGGATCCCTTGGCGATTTCGATAAAGTCGTAACCAGCCGCATGCGCTTTTTGCCGCACCACACGGGCGACAGAACTGGCGTGGCTATCACCCCACAGCGCTACAGCGGGCCTGCCCGTATTTTCCCAGCAGAGAGGAGCGGGATTTGGATGCGAGATTGGCGCGTCAACCAGGCATGGATCGAAGCTGCGCGAAGCGAGCATCTCCTGCGCGGCGAGGACGGGGGTCCTGAACGCCAGTCCCCAAGTGGCTCGCACAGCGAGACAAAGGACAGCCAGCGCGGCCGTCAGGGCTGCATAGCGCAGCAGAAGGCGGTATTGCGGAGTGGCGGAGTTGCGGAATGGCTGTTCGACCCAGTAATAGCTTGAGGTTGCCAGCAAGAACGAAGCCGCGAGAATGCCGGCGGTCTGGAGGTGTGAGGGAGGTGCTCCAAGCACGATGCGGGCGAAGGAAAACAAAGGCCAATGCCACAAGTAGAGGGAGTAGGAGATGCGGCCGATCCACCGCAGAGGGCCGAAGGAGAGAATCCTCCTATTGGTCCAGGCCTGTGAAGAAGCGAGCAGCAGCGCGCTTCCGGCGACGGACGGCAGAGCCGGCAATGGAACCGAGGCCGTAAGAAAAAGAACTGGAGCGAGAATGATGATTAGTCCGAGTAAACCCAGAATGTCTGTCAGCGTTCGCGATGGCCGAATCTTTCGACGATCGGAAGAAAGAATCAATGCGAGCAGGACGCCACCAAAGAGCTCCCATGCGCGAGCGGGCAGCAGATAGAAAGCTGCTACGGGTGCGTAATAAGCCTGGAAACAGGCGAGGCCGAACGAAAGCACGGTCAAGGAGGCCATGATCGGGACAGCGTGAATTTTTCTTCGCAGCAGCCAAACCATGAACAGCGGCACTACCACGTAGAACTGCTCTTCGACGCCGAGAGACCAGGTCATCAGCAGGACGTGCTGATCGGAGGCGATGGCGAAATAATCGGCGACCTTCCAGAAAAAGAAGTTCGACCCGAAGAAGAGGGTGGCCACGCCTTCTGTGGCCGCACGCTGCAGTTCATGAGGAGAGAGAAGGAGAACGCCAGCCAGCAGGACCGCAACGATAACGACGTAAAGAGCGGGCAGGATGCGCTTTGCGCGTCTGCGGCAAAAGCCAGCGATGCTGAATTGTCCCCGGAGCTCCTCGGAATAGATATGGCCGCCGATGAGAAATCCTGAGATGACGAAGAAGATGTCGACGCCGCTGAAACCGCCGCGGAAGCCGGAAAAGCCCGCATGGAAGAAGAGCACAACGAGAACGGCGATGGCCCGGAGACCGTCAATGTCGGGTCGGTAGACACCCGCCGATGTGCCCGCTCCAGTTCCAGAGGAAACCTGGTTCAATGGCTGCGCCTGCGACAGAATAGACGGATTATAGCGTGGGGGGCTTTAACTTCTGCCGGGTTGGACGCAACGACAACATCGATCTATGGCGCACAACTCCGGGGATTTCTCAATTGCAACAGGTGCCATTCTTTTCCTCTCCGGCGGCCTGAAATGCGCTCCAGTCCATGCCGCTGAACCATTTCCAGTGAACGGCAGAGGTCGATCCAGTTTTCAGGATATAGCGGTCCGCATCGAAGCTGTTGCCCACGGCGGTATTTCCTCCCGTATCGTCGGCGATGCCGGAGGCGCCGCCGGGGCCGAGGTAGGTGATCGTGTTGTTATAGACCTTGTCGTTGGCCGTGACCCACGGTCCCATCGTGCCACTGCCGCGATTTTGGTTGATCAGGGCGATACCGTTGCCCCCGCCAGCCGGCACCTCCACGGTATTGCCGTAGACCTGGGCATTCGAGGAGTTCTGGAGCTCGATCTGGGCATTCCACAACCATGTCGTCGATGTGTTGCCGTTTCCCTTGACGATATTGTTGCGGATGGTCGCGCTGTAACTGACCTCGTGCTTGATGCCTTCGTTCAGATTGTTGATGACAGTGTTGTTCTGATACAGGGTGCCGGTGTTATTGGTGTCGGTCCATAAACCAGGGCCCTGGTTGTCGTGAACGTAGTTCGATTGGACGAGAAGGTTGTTGGTCGCCCAGAACTTGGCGCCCCCGGCCTCCCATCCGGGATCGAAGCCGGCGTAGTT
Source organism: uncultured Acidobacteriaceae bacterium (assembly GCA_963787915.1). Taxonomy (GTDB): domain Bacteria; phylum Acidobacteriota; class Terriglobia; order Terriglobales; family Acidobacteriaceae; genus Palsa-343. The sequence continues at coordinate 327,068 of CAWBEP010000009.1, forward strand.
ATTCCAGGAGATCTCGTTGCCGATCGCCTGACCATTGGCCCCGCTGAGGGAAAGGCCAAGCTGACCATTGTGATGGATATAGGAATTGGAAATAGTGGAGCCGGGACCTAATTCAACACCCGCGCCATGGTTCCAGCGTACTTCGACGTTATTCACGATCCAGGCGCTGCCCTCGCGTACATCGCCAATCGCTCCCTGCTGAGCGTGCGTGGCGTATTTCTCGACGGTGAGGTTGCTGATCCGCACACCGGATGCGGCCCCGGAAAAGGCGCCAGTGGCAGCTCCTATCTCGACGACATGCCCTGCCGGATTCGCGGGCAGATAGACCGCCCTGCGGCTCTGATCGAAATACGACCAGCCCGGCTTGAGCCCATTGAGGGCGGCTGCGGGCTTTTGCAGCACATTATCGATAAAGACATCCTCGATTTGATCGCAAAGCGGAGAAGAGGCCAGGCAGGGGAAAGCGCCGCTGGTCAGCAGCAGGGTGGTCGCGACCCACAGGCCATTACCGCCTGGGTCGGCAGCGAACGTCAGGATTTGCGAACCATTCAGGTCCACTGCGCCCTGTCCCGTGAATACATCGCCGTTTTTGGGGGAGAGACTCTGCATTCGATAGACGCCGGCCTGAAGGAGGAAGGTGGTTCCCGGCGGGGCAGCATCGATCGCGGCCTGAAGATTGCTGCCCGGGGAGAGGCTAACGGAGGGGGGATTGGTCTGCGCTGCAACGAGGAGAATGCAGGGAGCGGAGACAAGGAGCTGTGCGGTTCGGCGGGTCATTCGTAAAATCGCACTCATCGTTCCATTCTGCCGCGCCGCCGTCACGGGTGCCTGTCTTCCGCCGATGCCGCAGACTCGCTGAGGACTACGGCGGCGCCATTCCAGATCCGCATCTCGCCAAGATCGGAAAGGTACAGAATATCTTTCCCGCTCACTGTTCCTCCCCAGGCGAATGAATATCGCGGCGTTCCCAGGTTGTTCGATACGGGCCAGAGGACAAGGCAGCTGCCTTCAGCGGCGGTTGCGCCAAAGCGGACGATCGCGTCGTCAATTGTCTCCGTCTCCTGCTGTTGCACGGAGACATCTGTGCAGCCGAAGGTGGCAGCGGTGGCGGATGCGTTGCTGAGCCATTGATTCTGAGCCTCCAGGACGGCGGGATCGAAAATCGTGACGGTGGCGTTGGCAGAAATCTGATTGTTGACGGCATCGATGGCGGTGACCGTGATGGTGGCTGACGGCATAGTGGCGGGCGCCTGGTAGAGGCCGGTCGCGGAGATCGAGCCGACGGTCAGATTGCCCCCGGTGACGCCGTCGACCTGCCATTGCACCGCCTGACTGAGGGAGCCATTCAGAAAGGCAGTGAACTGCTGCGTTTCTGCTATGGCGACGGAGGCGGCCGCCGGATCGAGAGTGAGTGTGTCGGTAATCGCAAAGATCGCCTGCGCGCTGGCTTTTCCATCCACGACGCTCACCGCCGTTATGGTCACAGAGCCGCCTGGCGGGGCAACGGACGGGGCCTGATACAGACCGGCGATCGAGATGGTTCCAAACGCGGTGCTTCCTCCATCGATACCGTTCACGGACCAAATCACGGACTGGTCCGAGGTTCCGCTCACTGTCGCTGCCAGCAACTGCTGTTGTCCGGGAGCCAGCGTTGCTGTGCCGGGAGAGACTGCAACGGTGATCGCTGGAGCGCCGGAGGATTTTGACGCGCCGGAAAGAACGATCGAGCCACATCCTCCCACCAGAAAAGCACCGAGCGTGGTGAACAACAGAATTCCGATAAGAGGGGTCGGATGCCACTTCCGAATCGTTCCTGTGAGCGCCATCCTCGTACCTCAGGCTGGTGCTCAAGGCACTCCGCTTTGTTATGCCCCACATACTCCCGCCCTGGGGACAAGCTGGTCCTTCGTTCAGGACATGCGAGTCGAGACCCGGGCATGACATCTCGGGCAGGCAATCTCGATCAGCCCTCGCGCCGCCGATCGCGCCAGCAGCTTATTGCAGTGAGGACAGCGGATCGGATGGAGCTCCTCCGCGCCAGGAGCGGCTTCGGGGTGTTGTCGCGCCGTCTCTCGGTTCCACGTCTGTTCCAGGGTTGCCATGGGCGCGCCTTTCCGGGCTCCACATAACCATCGGCGGCCAGGCTTGCAGCCTTTATGGCAGTCTGCAGGCGTTGCAAAACGGTGCACATCCTTGACTGGGTTCGCCAGCTGGCCGACAATCTGCGCCATGGTTCAACGCGATCTGCGACAGACAGGCCGCGATCACTACACCCAGGTCTATGACCAGGAACTGCGCGACGAGGCTCGCTGGCTTGAATACGGGGCTGTCAGTAAAGCTGACAGCGTCGAATGGCTTCTGGAGCGGCGCAATATCCACCCGAAGACCGTATTGGAGATCGGTTGTGGCACAGGAGCTATTCTGCGCGAGCTCCATCGCCGCGGTATCGGGAGGGATCTGTATGGAATCGACTATTCGGAATCCGCAATAGCCTATGCGCAGAGTCAGTCGCCGCAAATCGGATATTTCGCTGGCGACGTCACGGAACCGAATCTTCCCGTGCCCGAGGAACACTTCGATCTGATCGTGATCTCTCATGTCCTCGAACACCTGGAGGAACCCGACCGGATTCTTCGCGCGATCGGCGCGCTCTCCTTCGGGGTGATGGTGGCTGAAGTTCCTCTGGAGAATCTCGCCGCTGGGCGGGTGAAGGCGCTGATGCGCAATCAGAGAATGAACCGTGCCGGGCACGTCCAGTTTTTCGACGAGAATACATTTCGCGGCGTGCTGAACTCATGCGGGTTCCGGATCGACGCGGAGCGGCGCTATGCCAACGTACTCAGCCTGGAATCACTGCAATTCGACGCAGACCGCAACCACTTCTCCGGATTCAGGCGTGGACTGGCCAGGTGGACGAGTCACCACCTGCCCAGGCACTTTCCTTTATGGAGCCGCTTCTACTATGCGCACTACGCGGCACTTTGCACGAAAATTCAGGGCTGAAGGTGGAATTCGGAACGGGCAATCCGGTTTCGGCGAGCGGGCAGATGAGACGGATCAGCGCGATCCGACTGGTCCAATAAACCGATACTGGACGCCGAGGCTGAAGCCTTCCGGATTCAATCCTTTGTTTTTGGCAGCTTCCGAGGGGCTCACGAGCGGATTCTCAAATTCCGGCCAGAACTGGTACTCATAATCCAGTCGAACGTTGATCCGGTTGGTCACTCGGCCGTCCAGGGTGACGCCTGGCGCCAATGCGAAATAGGTAGAGTTGATGCGGTATTCGGGGAGATTGATGGTGGCCAGGCCGCCGAGAACCTTGGCATTGGCCGAGATCGGGCCAAACGAGAGAAGCCGGTAGCGAGGTCCGATCAGATAATGCTTTTGCGTCTGGCCATTTTCCCCGGTCCAGTGCAGCCATCGGGCTTCGGCCTCGGCGCCGATTTTCGCATCGCCGCTCAGATCCACGAAGAAGCCTATACCGGTGAGCCCGTCGTAACCGATGAGGGGCTTGGCCTGATTACAACTGGGGCCCCAATCCGGACAGAAATGGGAGATTTCCGTACCGCCCCAAAGCGAGCGGCTTCCGCCGACGGCGGCTGGCGGACTTTGTGCCTCCAGGGACGTTGCGAAGGCCAGGATGCAGAGAAAAACTCGGAAATTTCGAAACATCGTTGCCTGCCAGCCCGTTTTCCGGGCTCCGAGTGTAGAAAGATGACCGCTACGGGCCAAAGTATCTATTGGCCGGAGTCAATCAATCAACCCCCCGAAATGCGGTCGGAATACAACTTTGTTGTTATGAACGGCTCGGGGGGTTGCCTGCACTCGGTGGAGATATGCGATCCAGAAATCCCTGTGTGTGCATTTCCTCCGCGACCCGTTCCGATCCATCGTCGGTGAGATGAGTATCGTCCCATTGCATGGGAACGAGGGGCGAGCTCCAGTGGATACATGTAACGGCGGTGCAGAACGTTTCCCGAAATGAGAAATAGGGGATCTGCCAGGTTGCGCGGGCCATCTCCGCCATAGCTCGATCCAGATCATCATAAGAATGAATGCGATGCCGTTCGACGAGGTCGTCAGCACCGGCACCCTGAGCGACCGCCAGCATCCGGCTGAGCGACATGTCGTAGTGAAAGATGGGCCCAACCAGGACAACGGGGCATTGCATCCCCTTCAGGCGCCGGATGGCTTCGTCGAGGCGGGGGAGATCGTAGGACTGCCAGTTGGCGGAGAGGATGACGCCGCTGATGCGGTGGTGGGGTAGCCAATCATCGTAGATCGTTTCGACCTGCCGGAAGCAGTCGGGTGATTCTCCATATCGAAAGACAGGAACCGGCTTACAGCCCGCAATCGTCATCTGCAGGAAGTCGATTTTGGAGTATACGGCAACCAGGCCAGGGTAAAGATGCGCAGCGTGGCTGTCGCCCATCAGCAGCCAGTTCGGGCGCCCGGGTTCCACCTTCAGGCATGTCCGGGCATTGAAGTGGCTGACCTCCTCAACGAAGCAGGTGCCTGTGCGGTAGTGCGCCGTGTTCTCGCTCTGTGCAAGGATGCGGAGCGCGGTTGGCGAAAATCGACTGGGGAGACCGTGAAGAGCCAAAAAGGCAAAGCCGATGGCTAGGGTGGCGCCGACCGCTATGACAGAGCCACGGAACAAGGTCCTGCGCGAGGGACGGAGCCTTCCGTGGCGGACAGGCTGTTCCACGAATCTCCACGAAAGCACGGCAGCGATCATGGACAGCAGCACAATAAAGGCGATTCGCTCCATTGTGACCGCCTGCGGATAGCTGAGAAAAGGAAAGATGCGCGAGAAAACTCTGCCAAAAACCAGCCGCGTCGAATCCGAAGTGAACACGACGATGGGCAGATGCCACAGGTAGAGCGAGTACGAGATAAGCCCAATCCCCACGAACGGTGGTAGAGAGAGAACCCGCCCAGCGATGGTAGGGCCCGCGCCTCCAGCAAGGATGAGCATCGCCGCTCCGCCGCAGGGCAGCAACGCCCAGGGACCAGGAAATGGCGTAAGGACGGAGAAGCGAACGACCGAGAACGCGATCAGCGTCAGCCCGATGAGGGCCAGGATCTCGCGGAGGGCGCGATTGGCGGGGCAGCGAAGAATTCCTGTGGCCAGAAGGCTGCCGGCCAGCAATTCCCAGGCTCGCTGCGGCAGGAGAAAAAACGTGGCACTCGGCCAGGGGCGAATCGTGATTGCGCTCAATACGAAGGATGCGATCGCGGTCGCAACAATCCAGCTGCGCACCCGGCGCGGAAAGAATCGCCGGAGAAGAAGCAGAAAGGGTGGGAAGAGCAGATAGAACTGCTCTTCAATGGCGAGCGACCATGTATGGAGGAGGGCCTTCTGGCCGCTGTTGAAGTAGTCGGTGGTCGCCCAGAAATAGAAATTCGAGCAGGAGAATGCGGCGGCGATGAGCGATTTGGCGTAGTCGACCAGTTCCGCAGGAAACAGAAACACATACGCCAGGATGGATACGCCGGCCAGCAAAACCAGCAGCGCGGGGAAGATGCGGCGAATTCTCCGCTCGTAAAACGCGACAATGGAGAATTGCCCGGCCTCCATCTCTGTCCAGATGTTGTGCGTGATCAGATATCCGGAAATGACAAAAAAGATATCGACGCCGATGAAGCCGCCAGGGCAGTAACGAAATCCAGCGTGATAGAGAAGGACAGGCAGAATCGCGATCGCGCGCAGACCATCGATGTCCCGGCGATGCCACGCCTGACTCGGGGCCGGACGGGCTGAATTGAAAACCGGATGGGATGCCTTGGACATAGCAAGGGGCATGGCCGGGAAGGGCAGCCCGGAAGCATGGCCAACTCAGTTTACCGGGCTTGCTCCCGGGCCCAGCTTTCTGTCGGAGCGGCTGACCCATGCAGCATTCCGCGAGCCGAAGAAGTGTTTAATAGCTTTACGATCTTTCCCCATGTCCACGTCCACCGCTGATGAACGCTACATGATTGTTGGGGGAGCCGGCTTCATCGGCAGCCACTTCACCGACCGCCTGCTGGCTGATCCCCGTGTCGCCGCGGTGACCCTCTACGACAACTTCACTTCGGGCCGCGAATGGCACTACGAGCATCATGGCAAAGACTCCAGACTGCGGGTGATCCGCAATGATGTCAGCAATCTCGCCGCGCTGACTGAGGCCATGGCGCAGCACGATGTCGTTCTTCATCTCGCATCAAACCCCGACATCGCACGGGCAGCGACGGAGCCGGAGGTCGACTTCTACCAGGGAACGCTGCTCACGAATAATGTGGTCGAGGCCATGCGGCGGGCGGGGGTTCCTCGCGTGCTCTATGCGTCGGGCAGCGGGGTCTACGGGGAGATCGGGCATACGGAAGCTGCCGAGGACTTCGGGCCGCTGATCCCGGTGTCTACCTATGGCGCCAGCAAGCTGGCTGGCGAGGCGCTGATCTCGAGTTATTGCCACATGTTCGGTCTTACCGCCTGTGTCTTCCGATTTGGCAATGTCGTCGGGCCGCGGCAGACGCATGGCGTTGGCTTCGATTTTGTACGCCGTCTGAGCGCAAATCCCGAGGAATTGCGCATTCTGGGAGACGGGCACCAGAGTAAGTCCTACATCCATGTTGATGACGTTGTTTCCGCGGTATTGTGCGCCCATCGGGGGAGACTCGGGCGTTTCGGGCCTTCAATGTCGCCACCAGCGATTACATCACGGTAACGGAGATTGCCGATCTTGCCGCGGAGGTAGTTGGTCTGGAGAAGCGTCCGCATTATTCCTACACGGGCGGGGATCGCGGGTGGAAGGGAGATGTGCCGGTGGTTCGCCTCAATACCGATCGCATCCGCGGTTTGGGGTGGCGTTGCCAGCGCAATTGCCGTGAAGCGCTGCGCGATTCCATGGCGAGTCTCGCCGCCGATGTGCGTACCCGCGTATGACCAGCAACCTGCCACCGGTTGCGATTCTGGCAGGAGGTGTGGCAACACGGCTCCGTCCCATCAGCGCAACCATTCCCAAGTCGATGATTCCGGTTGCAGGGCAGCCTTTCATCGCACATCAGCTGGAGCTGCTGGTGCGCAACGGCATCCGCGATGTTGTCATCTGCGGCGGCTTTCTGGGTGAACAGATCGAGGCATTCGTTGGTAACGGATCTGGATGGGGATGCGCTGTTCGGTATTCATGGGACGGGTTACCCTTGAAAGGAACCGGCGGAGCTCTGCGACGCGCGTTGCCGCTGCTGGGGGATCACTTCTTCGTCATGTACGGCGACAGTTATTTGCCGATTGAGTTTCGCCCCGTTCACACAGCCTTTGTTCGCGAACCGAAGCTGGGGCTGATGACGGTTTTCCGGAACGAAGATCAATGGGATCGGAGCAACATCGAGTTCGTCGACAACGAGATCCGGAATTACGACAAGCAGGACCGCTCGGCAGCGATGCGGCACATCGATTATGGTCTCGGGCTCCTGCACAGTAGGGCGTTTCGCTCGTGGAGGGAGGACGAGGTGTTCGACCTGGCCAGCGTCTATCGCGAGCTTCTCCGGGAAGGACAGCTGGCAGGCTATGAGGTCGCGCGGCGCTTCTATGAAATAGGGACGATGGCTGGCTTGACGGAAACCGACGCGTTTTTAAGCGATTCCGCAGCGCCAAAGACAGGGAAGCTCACGAAGCAGGAGCGGCCATGATCATAACCCGGACGCCGATGCGCATTTCTCTTGGTGGTGGTGGAACGGATCTTCCTTCGTACTACCAGGAGTTCGGCGGCTTCGTAATTTCTGCCGCGATTAATAAGTACGCTTACGTCAGTGCCAATCGCAGCTTTCGCCCCGGCTACATCCTGAAATACTCCGAAATGGAAACAGCGCAGGAGCGAAGCGAAATACGGCACCCACTTCTCCGCGAAGCGCTTACCGCCTATGACATTCGCGGCCCAATCGAGATCGTCAGCATCGCCGATGTTCCAGCGGGAACCGGGCTTGGATCCTCCGGAACGTTTCTGGTCGGCCTCATCCATGCGCTGCATGCGTTCAATCGCAATCCTGTTGGGCCGGAGGCGCTGGCGCAGGAGGCCGTCGATATTGAAATGAACCGGCTGAAGGAACCGGTGGGCAAGCAGGACCAGTACATCGCTGCCTACGGCGGTCTTCTTTGTCAGGAATACCTGCCGAATGGCGACGTAAAAGCCTATCGCCTGGGCATCCGGGAAGAGGCCATTCAGGAGCTGCGGGAATCGCTGATGTTGTTTTTTGTTGGGATCACCCGGAATGCGTCGGAGATTCTGATCGACCAGAAGATTAAATCGGAGCAGCGCAATACCGAGATGCTGGAGCAGTTGCATTTCATCAAGCAACTGGGGATGGAGATCCAAAACGTCCTTGAAGCCGGGGATGTGCGGCGATTCGGCCAGCTGATGCACGAGCATTGGCTCCGCAAGCGCGGCCGCTCCGCAGGGATTTCTACGAGCAGAGTCGACGCGCTCTACGATTTGGGACGGGGCAAAGGCGGCGCCACCGGTGGGAAGCTGGTGGGCGCCGGAGGCGGCGGATTCCTTCTCTTTTCGACCGGCGATCGGGGCAGACTGCGGCGCGTGATGACCGAGGCGGGCATTACGGAGATGGATTTCAGTTTCGACTTCGACGGTTCTGTGGTTCTGGCTCGCAGCTGATCAGGAGCCGACTGGAGCGAGCATGAGTGATTACACTTCGCGGTATTTAACCGAAGCGGCGACCATCGCGTCGCGGATCGATCAGGCGCAGGTCGAAAAAATGATCGACGTACTCGTGGCGACGCGCGAGGCAGGAGGCCGGCTGTTCTTCCTCGGCGTAGGCGGAGGAGCGGGAAATGCCGCCCATGCCGTCAACGACTTCCGCAAAATTGCGGACATCGAAAGCTACACGCCCACGGACAACGTGAGTGAGCTGACGGCGCGTGTGAACGACGACGGATGGGATTCCTCTTTTGCCGCGTGGCTCAACGGCAGCCGGCTCCGCAAGGGCGACACGGTCTTTGTTTTTTCCGTGGGCGGAGGGAATCAGGAAAAGAACGTCAGCATGAACATCGTACGTGCCCTGGAGCTGGCAAACAGCCGAGGCGCTTCTATCGTGGGAGTGGTCGGCCGCGATGGGGGTTACACGGCCAGGGTCGCCGACGCCGTCGTCATCATCCCAACCCTTTCAGCGGACACAGTCACGCCTCATGCAGAGGCATTTCAGGCCGTGGTCTGGCACCTGATCGTTTCCCATCCTCGACTCAAGGCGAAAGAAATGAAATGGGAGTCGACCATCTGAACCGCTCGCCGGCCATATTCCTCGATCGCGATGGAGTGATCAATCGCAATGTGCTGAATCCAGCAACGGATGAATGGGAATCACCCCTCACGCCGGAACAGGTCGTCCTGACGCCGGGCGTCCTGCCTGCCTTACGCCGCCTGCGAGAGGCGAAGTTTTTTCTGTTCGTCGTTTCTAACCAGCCGAATTACGCGAAGGGGAAAACGTCCCTCGAGACGCTGAACGCCATCCACGAACGTCTGGCTGGAATTCTCAAAGAAGCCGGCATCGAGATCGACGCCTGGTACTACTGCTTCCACCACCCGGAGGGGATCGTGGCTGGGTACGCAGGAGCGTGCACGTGTCGCAAGCCCTCCCCTTTTTTTCTCCTTCAGGCACGAGACGAATTTTCCATCGATATGGAGAATTCCTGGATGGTCGGGGATCGGCCCGGTGACGTCGCATGCGGCCGCGCCGCCGGCGTTCGGACGATTCGTGTCCACCACGCCGAAGAGGGTCAAGCCGGCAGGGAGCTGGACTCGGCGCCGGACTATGTCGCGGAAGGACTCGCGGAAGCGGTTGAAATCATCCTGCGTGAGGCATGACTTGTTTTTTACGAAAAAGGTGGTCTTGATGTTCGTTCTATCGAACGAAAGGTCTCGTCCTGATCGTGTAGTTGGCCGAGCGGGCGTCGTTGTAGAACATACGCACGGTTTCAAGGGAGTACTGCTCGAGATCCTTCCCGATGCCATCCAGTTTCGAGAGAATCGGCAGGGTCGCCGTCACGATATCGCAACAAGCTTGTTCGGCATGGAACAGATTAAGGACCTCGCGCGGGCTGGCCCACAGCAGCTGGGTTTTTGGTAAGGCTCCTAAGATCGCCCGAATTTCGCGCAACAGGGGCACCGGGTCGACGCCGGTGTCGGCGATACGTCCGGCGAACACCGAAACGATAGCGGGGAGCTGAGGATGCAGGAGCGGCGCGATGCGCCGGGCTTGTGCCGGCGTAAAAACAGCGGTCACATTGACCGTTACGCCCTCTTCGCAGAGTGCGTGGATCACTTCGCCCGCGAACTCGCCTTTGGTATTGGTTACCGGGATTTTGACATTAACGTTACTGCCCCAGCGTGCGATCTCAAGGGCCTGCTCGCGCATTTCTTCGAAGTCGTCGGCCAGAACTTCAAAGGAAACGGGGCGATCCTGAATCGAATCCAGAAGCTTGCGGGCAAACGCCTCGTAATCAGCGACCCCGGCCGCGCGCACGATGGTGGGGTTGGTGGTAAAACCCTGGATGTACGGCAGGCGAGAAAGTTCCATCAGGCTGGCGTAATCCGCGCCATCGGCGAAGATTTTGATCTTCAGATCCTGCAAACGGGGCATTTGCACTCTCGAGGCGCGGTACGACTGCGAGGAAGCAGCTTAGCCAGAATTGTACCGAAACGCTCCGACCCCACCTCGGTTATTGGCAGATTGGGTAATAAACCCGTCTTAATCCTTACCAGGCAAAGCCATCAGGCTGATGTCGCGGGCAGCAAACCCTGAGAGAACCGACCGGCGAGGACGCATCGGAGGAAGCGAGAAAAGAGTAAAAGGTATGTGGGGCGTTCAATTTCGTGAATTGAAACCGAGGCGATTGGACGCGGAGTTCAGGCCTGCCGCTTGCGCGTGCGAATCTGATGGATCTGCTTGGCCTCGGAGGTCCTCACGTAGATTCTCTCGCGGCACTCCCGGCAACGCACCGGATACTCAAGGCGAAGAAGACGCGGGAGATCGACGACGCGAAATCTGGACAAGCGAACACTTTTTGAACCGCAACCAGGGCATTCCATACAAGCAACCTGCAGGTTGACTGTCTCACTAAGACAGCAGCAATGGGTTTGGATTTCCGCGAACGGTGAGGAACCCTAAGTCAGGGTACCATCAACCAAGAAGCTTTTTGGTTAAAGAGTGACTGGCGACATCTTCCGTTCCGGCCCTCCCACGCTAGCTTAAGCCATCAGAATCAGATATATAGGTGGCCAATACAGATTTAATAAACGACAGGCGGAATGGGTAAAAATCCCAGCTTGTGCAGCTGGCTTTAGCTGCAGGGCAGCGATGTTATTTCGCTAAGAAACCAGTTCTTTTACGACCTGGGCCGCAGTTTTGAGAGCCGCATCCAGCTGGTCGGCGTCCTTGCCACCCGCTTCGGCCATATCGGGACGGCCGCCGCCCGATCCGCCGACGAGCTTGGCGATGGGCGCGATGACCTTGCCAGCCTGAATTTTGCCGGTCAGGTCCTTCGTTACCCCGACGATCAGCGAAACCTTTCCCTCTTCCTGGGAGCCCCCGAGGACGACCACGCCCGACCCCAGCTTGTTGCGGAGATTATCGACGAGCGTCCGCATCTGGCCGCGGTCGAGCGCGTCGACGCGCTGCGTCAGGACCTTGATGCCCGCGACATCGACAGCCTGATCCGTGGCGCCCGAGACTCGCGAAGCGGCTGACTTCATCCTGGCTTCGTCCAGCTCGCGGCGCAGCTTTTTGAGCTCGTCTTCCTGCGAGGCAAGGCGTTGGCGCAGCGCATCGGCTGGGGCGATATCCGCATTGGGCGCCAGCTGCGAAGCGATCTGGGCTACCTGAAAGCCGCGGCGAAACTCGTTTAGCGCGCCAAGACCGCTGACTGCCTCCACGCGCCGTACGCCAGAGGACACGGACCCTTCGCCCAGCAGCTTTACCACGCCAATCTCGCCCGTCGCACCGGTGTGCGTACCGCCGCAAAGCTCCGTGGAGAAGTCGCCGATTCTCACCACGCGGACTTTTTCGCCGTACTTTTCGCCGAAGAGCGCCATGGCGTGATACTCGTTGACGGCCACGTCAATCGGAACATCCTCGAGTGTCTCCACCTTCGTGTTACCGAGGGTTTGCTTGTTGATGATGTCCTCGATCTCCTGCAATTCTTCATCAGCGATAGCGGCGAAATGCGAAAAATCAAAGCGGAGCCGTGTCGGATCGACCAGCGAACCCGCCTGCTTGACGTGGGTTCCGAGCACCTTGCGCAGCGCCGCGTGGAGCAAATGCGTCGCCGTGTGATTGCGCCGCGTGGCATTGCGAAAATTCGCATCGACGACCGTGTCGAGTTTGTCGCCGAGCTTCACCGGCTGGCGCAGAATCGCCCGATGCGCAAAAACACCCTGCACCGGCTTCGTGCATCCGCTAACGTCGGCCACCACCGAATTGTGATCATCGGACATCAGCCAGCCGGTATCGCCAATCTGGCCGCCTGAATCGGCGTAGAAGCTGGTCCGGTTCAACACAATCTCGACCGCATCGCCTGCGTTCGCGGCAGGCACACCCTGGCCGTCCTTCACGATGGCCAGCACTTCGGCTCCATCGACGCGCAGCTGGCGATAGCCCTCAAACGTAGTCTTTGGCAGATCACGAAATGCGGGACTTGCCGACTTCTGCGATCCACCCTTCCACGAAGCCCGCGCGCGCGCCTGCTCCTCCGCCCGAGCCGCCTCAAATCCCTCGAGATCGAAAAGAATGCCGGCATCCCGCGCCGCATCCATCATGAAATCGAGAGGGAGACCGTAGGTTTCGTAGAGGTGGAAGGCTGTTTTTCCCTCGAGCTTCCCCCCGCCGATCGCCTCGTCCAGCCTGGCGGCGCCAATTTCCAGGACTCTGGCAAACTGTTTCTCTTCGGCCTCGACGACCTTCGCCACGCGATCCGCGCTCTCCTTCAGCTCCGGGTAGGCATCGGCCATCTCATCCCGCACCGCGTAGACCATCTGGTACATGAACGGCTTTTCCTGCCCGAGCAGCCGTCCATGGCGAATGCCGCGGCGCAGAATCTTGCGCAGCACGTAGCCGCGTCCCTCATTCAACGGCAGCACACCATCATTGATGAGGAAGGTGGAGGCGCGGGCGTGGTCGGCGATGATGCGGAGCGAAGCGTTGCCGGTGAGGCTTCCCGCCGGGGCTAAAGCCCCTTTCTTTATTTCCGCCTTGTCGGCACGACTGAAGTCGTGCCCTGATACAAAACCCGTTAGTTCCGCGGCTCGCTCAATCAGCGGCACGAACAGGTCGGTCTCAAAGTTGCTCACCACTCCCTGCAGAACAGCAGCGACCCGCTCCAGCCCCATGCCCGTATCGATCGACGGCTTGGGGAGCGGCGTCAATTTGTAACCAAGAACGTTGCCTTTTGCGTCGGTCTGGGCCGACCGATCGAACTGCATGAAGACCAGATTCCAAATCTCGACATACCGCGCGTCATCCTGGCCAAAGGGTTTATCGACGCCGGGCGTCTCCGCCGCCTCAAGCCCCATGTCGTAAAAAATCTCCGAGCATGGCCCGCACGGCCCTGTTTCCCCCATCTGCCAGAAGTTGTCCTTGCGTCCATAGGTGAAGATGCGCTCCTTTGGAACGCCTACGTCCATCCAAAGCCGCTCCGCCTCGTCGTCGCGCGGAACCTCAGCGTCGCCCTCGAAAATCGTCACGTACAGCTTGTCCTTCGGAATCCCAAACCACTCGGGCGAGGTCACCAGCTCCCATGCGTAGGCGATGGCATCCTTTTTGAAGTAGTCGCCGAAGCTGAAATTCCCCAGCATTTCGAAGAAGGTATGGTGGCGTCGCGTGAAGCCCACATTTTCCAGGTCGTTGTGCTTGCCGCCGGCGCGTACGCATTTCTGCGAAGTCGTGGCTCGGGAGTAATCGCGGCGTTCAAGGCCGAGAAACACATCCTTGAACTGATTCATCCCGGCGTTGGTGAACAACAGAGTGGGATCGTTGGCAGGAACGAGCGAAGAGGAGTGCACCCGACGGTGCCCCTTCGTCTCAAAGAAATGCAGAAACATTTCGCGGATATCTGATCCGGTCCACTTACCCGGATTCGGGCCCTGATTCTTGCTGGAAGGCATACAACAGGAGTTTACCGGAGAGCGGCAGTAATCCGGTTCAGGCTGGGACGCCGACCAGGACTTTCGGCCCTGTTGGCTGTGGCATGCCGCCCGCCGGCTCGAGGGTCACGGCAAAGGCCTTCGCCACCATGCCCGGCGGCACATGCGCACTCATCGCTACTGTGGGATCGGCCGCGGAAAATACGCCGAGGCTCACCGGCGCACCGGTGGCGGGCACAATCCAGAGTTGATAGCTCTTGCCTGCGGGTGCGGGCGCTACCTGCGCGGCAAACATCACCATGCCCATCTGCGCGTTGTAGAGAACTCCCGCGCGCCCTGAAGGGGCACCGGCCTGCTGCGCAAGCGCCACTCGCATCGTTCCCGGCATACCCAGCAGATTGTCGGTATCTTCGGCAGCCCGGGCAATCTGGATCGAGCGTGACTGTGCAACGGCCAACTGCGATTGCAGATCGGCGATCTGGCGGCTGTCACGCACTTCCTTAATCCAGATGACGGCCGCCAGCGCTGCGAAAAAGACGGCGGCTGTGCCCAATGCCGGCGTAAGCCAGGCGAATCGACGGCGCGTCTCGGGCCGCAACACTTCGTGGCGACGATCGGCGCGCAGCGTCTCGGGGACACGTTCTGCCCGCACCTTCCGCATCAGAGCCTCTTTGACGGACGGTGGCGGGGAGACGGGAGGCGCAGCCAGGCCCAGAAGCGCAACGCGATGCCGGGCCGCGTCCAGTTGCGCCGCGCACACCGAGCACGTACGCACGTGGGCTTCGAACGTCTGCAACTCCTCACCATCGAGCGCGCCGAGCGCGTAGAGGTCAGGATCTTCCGGGTTGGCGTGTTTGTCCATCATCGAAATACTGTTTCAGCGACTGCATGGCGGCCCGCACCCTCGACTTCACCGTGCCTAATGGACTGCCGGTCCGCGCTGCAATCTCCGTCTGTGTCATCCCCTCAAAATATGCCAGTTCCAACGCCTCTCTTTGCTCTGACGGTAATGTTGCGAGGCCAACCTTCAGCTTTGCCATCAACTGCATCCGCGAGACTTCATTTTCGAGATTGGTAGAGGAGGGCAGGGACTCAAAAGAAAACTCCTGCGGATCCTCCAAAACCTCGCGGCGCTCGCGACCGCGCAGCCGGGAGATCGCGCGGTTTCGTCCGATAACCAGCAACCAGGCGGGCATCGAACCCCGACTCGCATCGAACTTCGCTGCCCCGCGCCAGAGCTGCAGGAACAAATCCTGAAGAACCTCTTCGGCAGCGCTTGTATCCCTCAGGATACGCACGAGCATCGCAAACAACATGCCCGCGTAGCGATCGTAGAGGATCGAAAGCGCGCTCTCGTCTCCCGCCATAATTCGTTCGACCAGCGCCGCGTCCGGAACCGGCTGCACCTGAGCAGTCATGGCGCCTCGCTACGGCTATGTCTTAGGTACGCAATTGGCTGGTTCAATGGATTGCAAACTGCGGCAGGGACGGGCGAATTAAGAAGAGGCTTTCCCAGGCTCAATCGCGCCGGAGCAAGTCCGGCGTCATTTTGAATGGATGCGATAGCGCTCTTCACTATTTTTGGACCAATTCGATTCTATCCTCAAGGCGCACAACAAGGAGCGCGGCCCGCTGCTAATGAAATTTCGCCGGAAAGAGCGGTTGCGGCTTGCCCGTTCCAAAATCCACCTGGCTCCCGAGCAGACGGTTGAAGGCGGTCAGGTCGTTTGATTCCAGCAACCAGCTCAATACGTGTCCATTCGCCGCCATTGCCGTCACCGCGATAAGCTGCGAATCCGCGGTCTGCAAATCGCTTTTTGTCACCGGTTGTCCCTGCGCAGCGCAGAAGTGCACACGGCGCCCCTGAACCTCGTAAAACATGGGCTCCTCGATGGGCATCAGGCCCATCACTGTCGTTCCCAAGGTCGCCAGATTCACCAGCACCTGATCCATGGTCTTCCGGTTCCGGAGGGCCTTCGGCGGCAGGCAGCGCAAATCCACGTCGAAAAGCGCCATCGTAACCTCAGGCGTTGGGGGATTCCCGCTACCGTTCCTGCCTACCGAAAGCAGCACTTTCGCGCATGCGTCGTTTTTCGCATGCTCTGGATCCGACTCCGCATCGGCGCCGTAAATCATGCGCCGTCCGACGCCGGCGACCGCAGCGGCGTCGCGCGGTTCCAGATCCGCAGGGTATGAAAATGTCATATGGAGTTCTGAATTCGTATAAACATGCACTGCACGGGATACTGCACTCGCGTCCGGTGAGGGTTCGGACTGCATTGCTGCCGGGCTGGCCGTAGTCTGCGCGCCTGCTACTGCTGTTGCGAGCAAGGCGAATAAAAAGCGACTCATTCCCGTCAGCCTACACCACCGCTCCTGATGGGGAAGCAGATGGCTGGGACCGCAGCGCCGGTCCCATGACCCTATTGAGCGAGCACGCGCCGGACATCCTTCACCACTCCATCGCATATTGCGGGCTCATGCCCACCGCTCCCGCCTTCGCCTCGCTGGCCAGCTCCAGCACCAGCCGCTCCAGCACCAGACGCTTATCCGGAGGCTGCGACCTTAATTCCAGATCCGCCCGAGCAATCAGCCGCAGCGCCCGGGTCAGGTCGCGCCGCGACTTGTACCGCCGCGCCTGTCGAATCACATCCTCGGCCGCAAACGGAGGCATCCGAAAACCCTGCCACAGCGCCTGCCAGATCGCGCGCGAGTCGCGCACATTCTTCTCGAGGATCACCAGCATCTGCCGAAACGTTCGCGCCAGCATATACAGGTGCCCGATCGCCGAATCCTCTCCGCCATCGCTCGCATTGAGCAGCCCGTGCAGCAAACTCAGCGCCCGCGCCCGATCCTTCGCCGAAATCGCATCCGTCAGCTCGTAGAGCGAACGCTGCTTCGCCGCAAGCACCATCGTCTCCACATCGCCCAGCGTCACGTGCCGCTTCGGACCGGCATAGAGCACCAGCTTCTCCACTTCGTTCGCGATCAGCATCATGTCCGCGCCCAGCGCATCGGCCAGCTCCCGCGCCGCATCCGCGTCAATCGCCACATCGCGACGCTTCGCCTCCGCCGCGATCCACTTCAGCGCATCGCCTTCATCCACCCGCGCCAGCTCGATGATCCCGCACCAGTCCCCGAGCGTCTCGCGAATCCGCTCGTACCGGTCCTTATCCTGCATATCCATGCGCCGCGGGTCCGACGGAATCCGCAAATGATCCGCTACAAAAATCACCAGCGCCTGCGGATTCGGCGACCGGAAATACGCCTCAACCGCCGCGAACTCTTCTTTCTTCGCGCCGCGCGTGTACAGCGCCTTCAAATTGCGGAGGAACAACACCTGAAACGGCGCCATCAGCGAGGGAGTCTGCGCGCGGTCGAGCGCTTCGAAGATGCTCGTCTCTGCGAGATCCAGCTCCGACAAGCAGAAATCCCGCATCTCTGTCGGCACGAGGCTCTCGATCACGGTCCGCCGGCACCGCTCGTAGAGAAACACATCGTCCCCCACGAGCACGTACCCGGCCCGGAGACGATTCTCCTTCACCTCAGAGATAAAACGATCTGTAGCAGCGAAGCCGGCGCCCATCGCCTCTCAGTCTACGATTGATTCGCTCTGGGTCCAACCCAATCTCGGGCGACGCTATTGGTTGCGCAGAGCGTCCATCGGCTCCATTTGCGCGGCTCGCCACGCGGGCGCAAAACTGGCAATCGCAGATACTCCCAGGAGCACCGTGGCGGCCACGATAAAGGTGACGGGATCGGTGGGCCCAACACCATGCAACAAATGGCGCATCAGGTGCGTCAACAGTGCTGACACGGCGAGCCCGATGCCCAGCCCCGCTGCTGCCAGATACAAACCCCGGTGCAGGACCATCTCCAGTACGTCGGATCGCCGCGCTCCAACCGCCATCCGCACGCTGATTTCGAATGCACGCTGGGCCACGGTGTACGAAAGCACCGCATAAAGCCCGACGGCGGCAAGCAGCAGCGCCAGCGCAGCAAATCCGCTCAGTACCATCGTCTCGAAACGCGACTCGGCCGTCGTGCGATCGACAAGCGACTCGTAACTTCCAATGCGATAAACCGGAAGTCCCGGATTGATCGATCTCACGATCGACTCCGCCTCACGCGCATAGCCCCCCGGGTCGCCTGCGACACGCACCGCGAACGATTCTGGCGCAATGGGGTTTGGCTCATACGGCACGTAGACCTCTGGGTGAGCTGGCTCAGTCAGTTGGCTTCGCAGCACGTCTCCCGTGACACCAACGATCACGCCCCAGGGATCCGAGGCACCCCCGGTCTGAACCTTTCGGCCGATCGGATCTGCGTTCGGGAAATACTCCCGCGCCATCGTTTCATTGATCAGGATCACCGGCGGCGCTTGCGGACGGTTATCGGACTCCTCGAGCCCACGCCCTCGAAGCAGCGGAATGCCCAGGGTCTTCAGAAAATTCGGCTCGACGTAACTCATCCGAGCATCCGGCTCTTCGCCCGCCGGAACCGGCCGCCCCTCGATCCGAAAGCTCATCGAAATGTTGCCTCCACTTAAAGGCAGGGGGAATCCCGCCGTCGCGGACTGCACTCCGGGCGTGGCGGCAAGCCCCTGCAGAATGCGGTGATCAATCTCCATCCGTTGTTCGTCCGAAAACTGCTGCTCGGGAATTCCGACGCTGAACGTCAGAACGTGTCTCGGATCGAACCCAGGGTTCGTCGTGATTACCGCGAGGAAACTCCGGATCAGCAGCCCCGCGGCGATCAGCAGCACCAATCCCACTGCGGTCTCTGCCACCACCAGAGAGCCGTGCAGAAGATCGCGTCCGCGCCCGGTGGCCCCGTGCATCCCATCGCGCATGAACCGGCCCGGATCGATCCTGGAAAGTTTCCGCGCCGGCAGTGCACCAAAAACCACTCCGGTCAGCAGTGAGGCCAGCACGGCAAATCCGGCTACTGCCACGTTCATCGAAATCCCACTCGCCCGTGGCAACGTTGCCGGGAGCATTTTCCCAGCCAGGTTCAGTGCAAGCCATGCCAAAGCGATGCCTGCGATGCCACCCAGCGCTGCCAACACCATCGCCTCACTCATCACCTCGCGCACGATCCGGCCCCGGCTCGCTCCCAGCGCACTCCGCACGGCCAGTTCCGTCTGCCGCTTTCGCCCTCGTGCCAGTAAAAGTCCGGCTACATTGGCGCATGCAATCAGCATCAGCGCCCCGACCGATCCGGCCAGAACCAGCATCGCGGGCCGGGTGTCGCCGACCAGATGCTGCAGCTCCGGTTCCACCCGCGCCGCCACGACATCCGCATCGCTTTCCGGGTAGCGCCGCGAAATGCTCTTCTGAATTGCCGCCAGCTCTGCCTGAGCGGCAGCCGGCGTCACTCCCGGTTTCAGCCGCCCGACCATCGAGAGCTGCGTCCATCCCCGCTGTTGCGTCGACGGATGATCCCCGTTGCCATACGCATCGAATGCCGGGCTCAACCACAACGCCGGAGCCGGGGACTCCAGCGGATAAGAGAAACCCTCCGGCATGACCCCGGCTACGATGTAGTCGCGGCCCCCAAGCTTCGCCGTTCGCCCGATCGCGCCCGGATCGCCCGCGAACTCGCTCTGCCACAGGGCATAGCTCAGCACCATCACGTCATGGCCTGGTTGCTCTTCTTCACGCGTAAACGCGCGCCCCAGCAGCGGGCTTACCCCCAGCACACGAAACAAATCCGACGACACGACGGCGACTCGAGTCTGAATCGCGAAGCTCGACTTCGTCGCGCGCAATGTCGCAGACTCCGTGTGGTAGCTGGCCAGGCCATCGAAGGATCGGTTCTGTTCGCGCCAGTCAAAAAAATCCGGATAGGAAATTTCGTCTTCGCGGGCGGCTGCGGCATTATGCTCCCCTGTTCGCGCCACGAGCGGCGACACATACATGATCCGATTTGGTTCGGGAAAGGGAAGCGGCCGCAACAGGACTGCCTCGATCAGGCTGAACACGGACGTGGCCGCACCGATCCCGATCGCGAGTGTCAGGACCGCGGTGAGCGTGAATGCTTTTTCCTTTTGCAGCTTGCGCAGAACAATCGGGAGTCCCATCGGCATCCCAGGTGCACTTACCCGGCCAAAATCCCCGATCCGGGCCGCGCACAAACTTCAGGGCTTAAAGCGGCGCTTCCTTCGGACCGCCCGATTTTGGCGTCCGCTCCCAAGGGGGTACTGTCCGCTAACGGACGCCTCCTGCTTACGGTTGAGCTCGCTGGGCACGCCGCATTCAGTTTGCGGGCAGACCTTAATTCACCGTCAGCATCACGGCCACACTGCCCGTGATCTTTCCTGTAGTAGCGTCGGTCCCGTTGACCGTAATCGTATACACGCCGGGAGTTGTTCCCGCGTTTCCTCCGCCGCCGCCTCCTCCGCTCATGGTACTGCCTCCGCTACAGCCGATCGTCCCCACGACGATCAGAGCCGCCAGCAGGGTGAACAACACCCGCCACGCACGCCGCCGTGCGGGAATCCCGAAGAAGAGCACCAGAGCCAGCGCTCCTCCGCCTCCGGCGAGGATGAACCTCTTCAGCGGTAAATCGAGAGTGCCAGCGGTTGCCGCCGTCGTGAAGATGGTCAGCGTCGTCGTCACCGCCGTGGTTCCACTGATCGTCAGTGTAGAAGGCAGGCTGCAGCTCGGCTCGTCATTCGGACTGCTCACGCTCGTGGTGACCGCGCAGCTCAGTTTCACTACGCCTGTGAAGCCGCCGTTCGGTGTAACCGTAATCGTGACGTCGGGCGTCCCGCCAGGATTCACCGCAACGTTGCCGCTGCTGGTCAGCGCAATCCCGGCCGCTGCCGTGACCGTAACCGGAACCGAGGTGCTTGCCGTGATCGTGCCCGTCGCCGCGTCCGCCGCGTTGACGTTGAAAGTATAGCTCCCGGCTGTCGTCTGGCCGCTCGTCACGATGGTCAGCGTGCTGGTCGCTGCGCTGGTTCCTGCGATAGAAACCGGCGATGTCACCGTACACGTTGGATTCGTGCCGCCCGGCGAATTACCCACCGCGCACGTCAAATTGACCTGGCCTGTGAACCCTCCGGCTGGCGTTACAGTAATCGTCGAAGTGTTCCCGCTGGTAGCGCCCGCAACCACCGTGATCGGCCCGCTGTTCGCCAGGAAAAGCGTCGGGGTCGTGGGCTGCGTCACGATGATCGAAAGCGTCGTCATCGCCGTAATTGTGCCAGTCACAGAATCCGTTCCCGTGACCGTAGCCGTGTAGGTGTTCGGGGCGGTGCTGGCGCTGGTCTGTGCGGTGAGCATAGCCATCGCGGCTCCCGTTCCCGTCACCTTAGCTGCCGCCGCTGCGCATGTGATCGATGGGGCTCCGCTCACACTGCAGCTGAAGTTCACCGTGCCCGTATATCCGCCCGCTGGGGTCACCGTCAGCGTCGAGCTGCCCATGCCCCCCACCGGCACGGTGATACTCCCGCTGTTAGTGAGGCTAATGCTGCCCACCCCCCCGGTTACTGTTACAGAAACCGTCGTGCTCGCTGTCGCGTAGTTCGGGTCGCCCGCATAAGCGAGCGTGATCACGTTGGCCGTGCCAGGCGCCAGCTGGCTTCCCTGGACGGTCACCGAACCCGTCAATTCGTAGTAGGGCAACCCGCCCTGCAAAACGATCGTTTTTCCAAAGCTCGAGAAGGTTGCAAGGGTCTTCCCGTTGGCGGTCAGCTGCACCGATCCCCCTGGAAAGGCTCCCAGGTTTTCAAGCGACGTAATCGTGAAACTGATGTTGGTCGCCTGCGCCGTCGTGATGGACCCAAGGCTCGCCTGCGCGCTCAGCGTCGTGACTGCCGGCACGATCGTAAAAGCTCTTGCCGCACTCACGCTTGCCTTGAAACTCGCATCGCCCGCATAGCTGGCCGTCACGTTGTACGTCGCAGGAGCCAGCGCCACAAAGCTGTCGGTGACCGGCGGCCACGACGCGAGGTTGCCGTTGCCGCTCACACTCGCCGTCCCCAGCGTGGAGCTCCCGTTCAGATAGGTTACGGTTCCCGTGGCCACCCCCTGCGTCGCCGATCCTTCCGCGGTTCCGGTGATCTGCGCATCCAGCACTGTCTGCGAACCGTAAGGGATACTACTCAGGCCGATCGAATTGCCGGTGAGAGGATCGGTTGCGTTCACTTCCAGGGCTGTCGTGCTTGCCTCCGCCCCTATCGTCACGCTGATGGGCGTGGAAGTACTGGCGGCGTCAGAAGTATCGCCCCCATACCGCGCCGAAACCGTGTACGTGCCCCCGGGCAACCCGTTCCATTTTCCTGTTCCCGCGCCGCCGGTAAGCGCGACGTCGAACTGCGCATTGCTCTGCGGTCCGCTCGTCGTCCCGCCCGCGGTCACATTGGCCGTATCGATGATTGCCACCGCCCCGGTTGCTGCAGTTGGGTTCACCCCAACGCCAAACGTGAGCGACGCACCGTGAACTCCGCTGTAGGCCGCCGTCGACCCGTTGATCGTGAGGCTGGTCGTCGTCGAGGTTAGCGAGACGCTGCTCCAGTTCTGAATCAGCTGCTTGATGTCGATGCTGCCCAGACCTGTAGCCAGATCGAAACCCGTCCCGGCGTTATATCCAGTCAGGAAATTGTTGGTCCCGCAGTTGGACGAGCCGGCGGCGCACGGCACCGAGTTATTGCCAACCGTCACATCGTGGAAGACGGTCGAGTATTTAGCCTTCGCCAGTTGATAAATGACGCCATTCGCCTGGCCGAGGCGCGCGCCTCCCTGGGACTGGGAAACCAGCGCCAGCATCCCCGCGAACGCCGGCGCCGAGGCGGATGTTCCGCCCACGCCCTCAAACTGCGTGCCGCTCACGAACTGCCCATTCGAGGTTTGGCAATCGGTGTAGTTTTGCCCAGTGTTCCCGTCGGTCACGCTGTCGGAGCAAACCAGCCACAAGGCCCGCTTGTCGCCGCCTGAAGCGAAGAAAGAGACATCCGGCAGGTCGCGCGCATTGTCGTTCGGCGTGAGCGACGTCTGAAAGGAGGGCTTGCTGTACAAGCTGCTCACTCCGCCGCTGCCGGCAACAATGTTGGTATTCCCCTGGGAATCGACGTAGGCAACGTCATTCGCGTAGGCCGTGTCCACCGTGGTGGTCTGGTTCCATGGGTTCTCGGGGATGTAATTCAGTGCGGTCCTGTAGTAAGGTGCAACGCCGTTTGTCGTCGCCATAACGTAGGTCGCGAACGAACCCGGCAAGACGTCGAAATCTGTCCCGCCCACCGCGATCGCCGAGGGTGGAGAAGCCAGGCCGCTCACCTGCAACCCGCTGAACGCCTCGGTCTGCGTATCGAAGTCGTCGCATCCCGCCGACCCATTGTCCCCCGCCGAAACTGTCTCGCTGATTCCCTGGGCGGCCGCCTGTTGCGCGGTCTCGAAGAAGAACTGATTCCCGCTGGTTCCGAGACCCGCTTCGCACTCCCCGAAGCTCATGCTCAGAATACTCGCCGCGTTGTCGTCCAGGGCTCGCAGCACCGCGTTGATCACGCCCTGCGACAAATCGGTGTCCGCCGAAGTATAAAAATAGACCTTCGCTTTCGGCGCAATCCCCCCGGAAACCTCGTTATCCAGCAGCGCCTCGACCCCCGCGCCGTTCAGCCCCGGATCGTCTCCGTCCACAATCACGGTGGGCAGATTCACGTTCCCCGCGGTCTCCCCAAGAAACGCCATCCGGTAGTTCTGCACATCTCCCAACGTCAGATCGGATACGCCTACGATGCCCAGCGTCACGCCCGTGCCGTCATACGTCGTACCGCTCGCGTAGTTGGCATTCAGATTGGTATTCGGTGTGTCGTAAATGGTCGCCGCATCCGCCGGGTCCATAAACAGATAGGGTGTCGAGTTCTCGAAGAGCGTGAAGTCCGGCTGGATCCCATGCGTCCCCGCATCGTAGTGCCCGGTTCCACCCTTCACGATCTGCGTCTTCGGATGAAAGTCGTTCAGCGGTCCCACTCCGGCGACCACGGCCGCCAGGGCCGCGGGGATCTGCGGATCGCTAACATTCGCATAGTGCGTCGCGCCGCCCACCGCGAACGTGTGGATCGACGTATGGAACGTGTTCTGGAGTCCGGCTACCGTGCCAGAGAACTGAATTGCGTTGCGTGCCTGCGCGATCTTCTCGACTTTGAAACCGTGCCCCTCAAGCCACGATCCAACGGTGGCAACATCCGCATCGCTCGGGCCATACAGCGCGCCGTACTGCGCCGGCGTGAGCCATTTGTGAAAATTTGCTGACGAAGGATTTTGCAGGTCTGCCAGATACTGCTCCAGCGCCTGCTGCTGGGCCGCGCTCCGTCCCAACAGCAGCGTGATCCTCCCCGTCGCCATCGATGCCGGTGCTGGTCCGCGATCGAATTCCGCCCGCGCCAGCGGATGAACGTTCCCGCGCAGAGGCACCAGGCCGCTTTCGTCGATGGGCGTTTGAATGCGGCTTATGGTGGCCGTTGACGACAGAAGGGTCTGCGAGGCAAGCGGCAGGCCAGTGCTCATTGCGATGATGAGCAGGACGCTAAAGCAACGACTCGTACGATTCATTTGGGGGGACCCCGGCATTACGGGTTGAACCAACGCTGGACCAACCACACTCCGGCCTGAAGGCGGACGTGCAGAGACATGAAAACTAACGGCTCTGGAAGGCTAAATTCCTGCGCCGGGGGGAGCAATCACCGATAAGCGTCACACGGACAACCCCCATGTGAGTCAGAGGGGTTCGACCTGCTATCTTCGCCTTTTCGACGTTCATAGGAACGGAAACGATCGACCGTGCCGGTCAGGGCGCCGATTTTTTGTAATTTCGCCCAGCCGTTACCGGCGTCCCAATCAGAAAACGGATCTTCACCGCGCCGCCGGGCTCGTCACCGACGAGCCAAGTGTAATCATCAACCGACAAGTCATGGGTCAGTTCGCGCAGGTCTGCAAGGGAGTAGCTGCGGAGACAGGACAGCAGTCCGTCGATCCACAAAATGGCCGGCACAACCGGGATGAACCAGCTCCATATCAGGCGATCCCAGCGGAACGGCCGAGCCACGACCGCGGCACGGAGCGCTAGGAAAGGCACTGCGCTCAGTGCCAGCATTGTCCAGGCACTGCGGCTTGCCCCTTCGAAAACGGCGATTCCCTCCCGGCGGCGGAAAGCGTCGGCGAGGATGGCCCGCGCGAGATGAGGATCGAAATGATGGAAGGAGGAAAAGATTGTCCGAAAGCCGTGCACCTCCGCCGGCACATTGGTCGCGTCCACTGGGGTTAACCAAACTGCAATTGGCCCCTCGTTCGTATACCGCCTCAGAGCCAGCGTATTCGGATAAAGATCGGTCAGGCAGACAGAGAGGTTTCGCCCGTCCGCCACATCTTCATAGAGCCCTGCCCACGGTCCTCCGCCGCCGGAGCAGAGGTCCACAATGCGGTCTGCGCCGGACTGGCGCACCGCATCACGCAGGCGAGGCGCAACAGGATCGTAGGTCCGATTTGCATTCCAGATCGCCTCGAGCGCCTCCGTGACCAGATTGCGAAGAAAGGCCGGGAACCACGGTTGATCGTGAATTTCAAACCAGCGCTGGCGCTGCATGCCTGCCTTTCAGGATTTTGGATCCGCTCTGGGGCGGTCGTTTGGATTGAGCCGAGGACGGCCCGATGCGCATTATTTCGCCGCAATCACAAAAGAATCGCGAGCCTGCCATTCCGGCTTCACGCCGATCGGACAGGAGAGCCGGAACATCGTGGCTTTCAGCTCGCGCCCGTCCAGTCGAAACAGAATGTAATGAAAATTGGGGAAGTCGGTCGCCTGGTACCGGTCCTGCGCGGTTCGTTCGACCTCGTAGGGATGCGCTCCACCGCCTCCCGAAACCAGATAGGTCACGCCATTCACCTCGGCTCGTTCGTAATTGTGGATGTGTCCGGACGCAACGATGAACTGTGCGTGCGACTCGGGCGCCACCTGCGACAGATAGTCGCGCAGCGCGATCTCATTAGGACGCGGATTATGATCCACGTGCAGCTTTGTCTGCAGGTCTGCGACCGGCGGGTGATGCAGCGCGAGAAAAACGAACTGTACCTTCGCCGGCAAATGGGCAACCTGACCCTCGAGCCACTCTCGTTGCGGACTGCCCGCGGTGAGGTCGCTGTTGCTGTCGAGGGCAATCAGGTAAATTCGGCTCCCCAGCGCCACTGAGTACCACCGTCGGTCCTTCATCCGGGGGAAGGCCGACCACCAATCCTGCAGCGGATCACCTGGACCTTTACCGCTGAGCTCGTGATTGCCGAGCGCGGGATAGACGCGCAGATTCTCGGTCCGCCACGCCGCTGTTTCGAGCCTGTATTCGTCGTAATCCGCGGGGAACGATCCGCGCAAGGGGACGTCGCCGGTCAGGATCAGAGCATCCGGGTGCTCCTGCGCCACTTTGGCAACCAGCGCTCGGCGAGCGTCAGGATCGGCGGCCGTCGTGTTCGCCGGATCGGTGAAACGCATATCGCCGTACACGATGATCGAGGGTTTTCGCGGAAGTTCGGAGTCCCTGACGACGAAGGTTTCCCCCGGTTGGCTTAGTGGCGCGGAGCTTCCGACCGAAGACATCTGAGCCAGAGCCGAAACCGCCGCGGTTGCGGCGATGGTTGCAGAAAAGAAGAGACCGGAAAGATGCGAACGCATAGTACCCAGTGTATGCAAGACGTTGTTACAACTTCAGCCGTTGAGGTAGCCCTGGGTGGAGGGGGCGAGCTGGGGACTGCCGCGCAGGAATGTTTCCACTACTTCGTTCTTCGGCGACAAGACGGCTATGTCGGCTGAGCGGCCGGGCGCAAGTGTACCGATCTCAGAATCGAGACCGGTCATGTGGGCTGGATTGCGGGTTGCGAGCGCGAGGGACTCGGCCAGCGTGGCGCCGGTGAACTGGACGAAATTCCGGACTGCCCGATCGAGGGTAAGGGTGCTTCCCGCGAGAGTATCTTCGCCAATGATGCAGCGGCCTGCCTGGACGCGGACTTCCAGCTCACCCAGCCGGTAAATGCCATCCGGCATGCCCGTCCCGCCCATGGCATCGGTTACCAACAGCGCGCGCTCCGGCCCCTTGGCTTTCCAGAAGAGACGAACGATCGTCGGGTGAACATGCAGGCCGTCGCAGATCATTTCGGCAAAAAGGCGGTCGTTGGTCAGGACCTCGCCGAGCAGTCCAGGTTCACGATGATCGAAGCGGCGCATGGCGTTGAAGGTGTGGGTCGCGGAGACTGCTCCGGCCAGCACGCCGCGGCGAGCAGCTTCCGCGCCGGCATCGCTGTGGCCGAGACTGACACGGACGCCGAGCTGCGTTGCGTGGGCGATCGTCTCCTCGGCGCCGGGCAATTCCGGGGCGATGGTCATCACGCGGATGTTGTCCTCGGCGGCCTGCCAAAGGCGGTCGAAAATGGCGACTGACGGCGTCAGCAGCTGGCTTTCAGAGTGCGCGCCGCGTTTGTGCGGGGAAAGAAATGGCCCTTCGAGGTGAATCCCGACGGGGCGAGCCCCGTCGAGCGGCGTGCTCATGAGCCCTGCCAGGCTGCTGAGAGCGCGGAGCAGCGAATCCAGCGGCGCCGTTACGGTGGTCGCACAGTAGGCACCAACGCCGTGGCGGGCCAGGAAATTTCCGATGTGATTCAGCGCAAAATCAGTGGCCTCCATCACGTCGTGGCCGCCGGAGCCGTGAATGTGCACATCGAAGAATGCCGGGATCAGCGTGGATTCCGCGAGATCGACATGCCGGCCGGCGGGCAGCGCGCTATCGTTGAGCGAGGCGAGGCTGGCGATGATGCCATCGTCGATAACGACAGCGGGGCGCTCGATGATTTGATCGGGAGTGAGGAGACGACTCGCTGTCAGGACGGTGCGCACAGATCAGACTACAGCGGCGATTCAGTTCTGAGAATCACCGGAGCCCGGCGCAGGGACGGCAACGCCAGGAGCTTTGCGTGCATGCGGAGCGATACGGGCGCGTCCCGCGCGCCGCACGGAACGGCCTCGGGAACCCTGGCCGGCGGGAAGCGGCGCAGAGGCTGGTGCGGCGGGATGAACCGCGGAAGCAGCTCCCACACCCTGTCCGGGCAAGACCAGGGAGGGAGGTGCGATGATCTGTCCGGCCTTCATTCGTCGGGAATGGCTGACTGAGCCGGCGACGATGACGAAAGCGAGAAGACACGAGGTCACAAAGGCGAGCGCCCGCATCGGCAGATGACGGGGCCGGACGACAAGGAGCGGTAACCGCGCAGGCGATGTCTCCGCCTGCACGCGTGCGGCCGCAAGCCGCATGAGAATGCGGCCCTCGAGACCAGGTACGGG
Source organism: uncultured Acidobacteriaceae bacterium (assembly GCA_963787915.1). Classification (GTDB taxonomy): domain Bacteria; phylum Acidobacteriota; class Terriglobia; order Terriglobales; family Acidobacteriaceae; genus Palsa-343. Next base: position 355,522 of record CAWBEP010000009.1, read on the forward strand.
CTCGGCCTTGCCAACGCTGCGCAACGCGGCGTCGATGGCGTCGATGCGCGGATCGCTCCCGGGTTCCATTGCGCCGTTCATCGCGGGATCCCTTCTTTCTCAAGCAGCGCTGCCAGTTCTTTGCGAGCGCGAAAGATGCGCGAACGAATCGACGACTCGGTCGTGGCCAGCGTCTCGGCAATTTCCGCGGTCGTCAATTCTTCGACGGCGGACAGCAGGATCGCCTCACGCTCGCGTTCAGGCAGACGATCGACGAGAGCCAGGATGCGGGCATGCTCCTGCGAAGAAATTACGCTGGCGTCGGCCGGCCGATCGCCGGAGGGCAGCGCTCGTGCATGATCGGCAAGGTCTTCGCCCTCGGGCCGCGTCTTCGCACGGCGCTTCTTGTCGAGGACGATGTTCCAGACAATGCGGACGAGCCATACGCGGTAGTCGCGAATTTCACCGAGCCGCGATTCATGTTTCAGGACGCGCAGAAAGGTCTCCTGCACAGCGTCTTCCGCTTCCGCTGCATTGCGCGTGACGGAGAACGCGACGCGGTAAAGCGCCGTTGAGTATTCGGCCACCAGCGCGGCAATCGTCTGCGTCTTGCTCACGGTCGTTGGATGAGCAGGCGCCACCCAGCCGGCGAGCTGTCCTTCATAGCAACCCATGCTGGCATTCCTTCTGCCGGCCGTTCGTCCGGCTCGAGGAGATTCCTTACGTCTGCCCTAAAGACGGAGCATAGCGCGTTTTCGCTCACAGACGGGACGCTTACTGGTTCGCTTGCTCGATCAGCACGCCCGACAGCACGCCTGGGCTGCCATCCACCGGCGGGCTGTCGAGGCCGAGTATCCTGGCCAGCAGCGGATACACGTTCACATTTTCAAACGACTTCAGCCTGACCCCTGGGCGAATGTCGGGCCCCTCCGCATAAAAGACAGCCTTCATGTCGGGCATCGTGGCCGGATCGAAGCCGTGATTTCCGGCCGTCGGCGCTTTGTCTTCGTGGCCCGGCGGGGGAGCGTGCGCCCGAATCGCATACGGTCCGCGCGCCACGATGATCGGATCGCCCTCCCGCGGATTGCTGCTAAAGTGCAATTCCGCTGGCGTATTGGCTCTGCGATACACCATGAATGCCGCATCGGCGGCCTTCAGTTTTTGGTACGCAGCGTTCGCCGCTTCTTCTGTCGGCGCGTACAGGTACTGACCCACGGCGATCATCCCATCCAGCGGCGTGTACCGATCGAGGTCGATCCAGCCGCCCTGAATCTTCTCCATGCCATGATCGGAGACAATGATCAGATCGATGGGAAGGTGCAGGGCCTTCAGGTCCTCTTCGAGTTTTCCCATCAGCGCATCGACGTGCTTTACCGCCTCTTCCGTCTGCGGAGCGTCCGGCCCAAACTCGTGCCCGGCATGGTCAACCCCGGAGTAGTAGAGCGTGATGAAGTGTGGCCGCTGCTCCAGCGGTAATTTCAGCCACGCGATCACCTGATCGATGCGCTGCTCATCCGGAAACTTGTCGTCGTAGTGGAGGTAATAAGTGGGCCGCTCGCCAGCAATTTCCGCTTCGGAGCCCGGCCAGAAGAAGCACGCGCTGCGCATGCCCTGTTTTTCCGCCAGGGACCAGAGGGGCGTTCCCCCATACCAGGAGCCATCGCTGTTCGTCTTCGGATCGGTGTACGAGTACCGCTCCTTCCGGTCCGGATCGTAGAACGAATTGCCCACAATGCCGTGGTGCTCGGGATAAAGGCCGGTAACCAGTGTGTAGTGGTTCGGGAAGGTCAGCGACGGATACGCAGGAATCATCCCGTCCGGCACGCTCGCGCCGCGCGACGCGATGGCGAGCAGGTGCTTTGCGCCATACTTCTTTGCATAGTCGTAGCGGAAGCCGTCGAGCGAAACCAGAACCACATAGTGCTTGCTCTGCTGCGCTTCAGCGTTTGGCCCATGATCGACAGTGATGACGGCCGACTGCGGCTGCGCAGCGCAGAACGACGCCAGAGACAACAACAGAACAGGAAGCAGCCATTTTGTTCGAGCCGTTCGCAGGCTCCGTTCTTTCTTATGCGCCATGGTCACGGATCCCTTCAGGCGTACGCGGCGCTCATCGTCTGGAATTCCTCGCCGATCCACTCCGTAAACGCATCGCTCGATTGGCTGCGCCCGAGGAACTGCTGCACGATCTCACGTCCTGCCATCGACCCGCCCGGCTCCAGCACGGTCTTGCGATAACGCATCGCCACCGGCGAGTCGAGCAGCGCTGTTCGCGGGAACTGGCTGAAGAAATCCAGCGCAATCACCTTGTCATACAGATACGTGTAGTAATTCGACGAGTACCCCGTGAGGTGCGTGAAGCTTGCGTACATGCGGTTGCCGTCGATCCACGTGTAGGGCAGAAAGCGCTCGTAGAGGTTGCGGAACAGAGCATCCAGATCGAGTGTCGCCGGATCGAGCCGGTGCGTCTCGAGCGAATATGTTGTGTAGAACAGCTGGCTCCGCACCCAATCCGCGCGCCCAAACGCACCCGCGCGATTCATGCGCAGCACCAGCTCCGCCGGAATCGGCTCGCCGGTCTCGTAGTGATGTGCAAAGCTCGCCAGGAGCCGCGGATCGCGGAAGAACTCCTCCAGCATCTGGGAGGGAACCTCGACGAAGTCTCCCTCTGTCGCAATGCCGCTGACGCCGGCCCACGCCTGGCGTCCACCGAGCAGGGCATGCATCAGGTGGCCGAATTCATGGAAGAACGTCACCACGTCGGAATACTGCAGCAGCCCGGGATTGCCATCCTTCGCCTCGGGGAAATTGCAGATCAGGGCAGCCTCGGGCAACTGCCGCCCGCGAATGCCAGGGATCAGCGGGTGCGCCGAGAACCACTTGTCTTTGCCCTCCCGCGGATGCATGTCGAGATAAAAGCGGCCAGCCAGCTCGGTTCCGTCCCAGACCTCCCACGCGCTCACCGACGGATGCCACACATCCGGATTCTGGATGCGGCGGAAGGTGACCTGGAAGAGCTTTTCCGCCGTGGCCAGCACGCCCGGCTCCACGCGCGCATAGGGAAAATAGGGCCGCACGGCCTGGGAATCGAAATCGAACGCCGACCGCCGGTACAGCTCGACCCAATAGGCGCGGCTGGCTGCATCGATCTGCGTCAGCCCCGGCTCGCGCGACTGTGCAAAGGCGAGGATCATGGCGTATTCCTTCTCGGCGCCGCCCTTCGTTGCATGATCGAGATCGTCGAGGAATGCCTGCAGGTTGGCTGCGGAGCCCATCATCTGATCGACCGTCGCCAGATCGGCCCAGTGCGCGTAGCCCAGAATCGTCGCCACCTCTTTGCGGATGCGCAACAGCTCCAGCAGGAGCTGTTCATTCGCCGGATAGGCCCGCGTGTTGTAGGCGAGAAACATATTGCGCCGCAGCTCGGCCGATTTGGCGAACGTCTGCACCGGCAGGTAGTCCGGGAAATCCGTGGTCAGCGTAATCTTCCCATCGTCTCCTTGTTGGTGCGTGTCGAGATAATCCGGGGGCAGGCCGTCCAGCTCCGATATACTTTCGACCGTGACGGTCTTGCCGCCCTCCTGTACGTTGCGTGCAAAGCTCAGGCTGGCCAGCGTGGCCTGATCCTGCAGCTCCTTGATGCGCGTCCGCGTCGCGTCGTCCTTGTCTACGCCGGCAAGGCGGTATTGCAGGAGGGTGCGATCCAGATAGTGTTTGGTGGCCGCGTCGGCTCCGCTCGGGTCGATTTGTGCGAGTGCATGATATACATCCCGGTTCAGCGAAAGATCGACGCCGGCCTGGGAGATCTTCTGCAGCAGGGACTGAGCCGTATCGCGCACCGCTTTCTGCGGATAAACGCTGTGCATCAAGCCGGTCAGAGAGCCAACCGCGGAGAGTTCCGCCACGGCGTCGTCATAGGCGCGCAGCGTGCTGTCGAGCGTGCGCTCGCCCTCGGCGGCGACGAGACTTTCTATGGCTTTTTGGTGGCGAAGCAGGCGCTCTTCGACCCAGGATTCCAGGGCCGGGGCATCGACTGAACCGCTGCCGGCAGGATTCCAGGGATGAACAGATACGACAAAAGGGGAGACGGGCGAACTCATGAAAAAACCTCTACTGGCAGATTAATGCAGCTGCCTAAAGACGGACGGTGGATCTAGCCAGTTCGGGCACGAGGCGGGGAAGACCCTCAGCTGCCGACCGCCTCCTGGCCTGTTGGCAGTGGTGGATGGGCAACGTCGCGCTCTGTGAAAGAAGGCGTGCGACCCTTTTGCCGATACAGCCTCACCAGCAGCGCGACGTATTCCACTGCTACGCGCACGGATGCCTTACTGGCGCCGGCGTGGCGGCGCCCAAACTTGAACGGCACCTCGATCACGGAACGTAGTTCGGCGCGAGCGAGAATTTCGAGCAGAATCTTGAAGCCGGCTTTCTGCAGTTCAATGCGCTGAATGCACGAGCGTCGCACCATGAAGAAGCCGGACATGGGATCGCGCGCGCGTATGCCTTTTCTCTGTACAGGCAGCGTCATCAGGATCGCAATTCTCGAAATCATCTGGCGGAAGAGCTTCCATCCGCGCATACAGCCGCCGCAGGCATAGCGGCTGCCGACCGCGAGATCGGCGCCAGCCTCCAGTTCAGCCCAGAGTTTGGGGAGCAATTCCGGAGGATGCTGCAAATCCGCATCCATAACGGCAAGCACATCTGCTTCGGTTTCCGCCCAGCCGCGCAGCACAGCTCCCGCCAGTCCGCGCTCGCTGGTGCGCACCACCAGGCGGATGCGGGGGTCGTGGCTGGCCAGTTGCGCCATCACCTGGTCGATACCGTCGCGGCTATCATCGTCCACTACAATCACTTCATAGGAAAGATCATAGCCATCCAGCGCAGCCCGGACGCGCGCTATCAGCGGCTCGATATTTCTTACTTCACGGAGGGTGGGGATAATCAGAGCCAGTGAGGGTGAAAGGCGGCTCTTCGCGCACAGCGTTGCCCCGGTTCTGCTTGGCCCTGGAGAGGGAGGACTCGTTTTGTTTAAATCCATGCTTTCCTGGAGCGACGCTAACCAGCCTTGAAAAGTTGCAAACAATACAAGAAGTTCATCCTCCTGACAATCATCAGTACTCTGGCTCTACTAGTCGAAGGATACCATCCTGGAGTGGAGGATGACGCGGTCTACCTCTCCGCGATCCAGCATCGCCTGCAGCCCGCCCTTTATCCCCACGATTTTCGCGTTTTCACCCTGCAGATGCAGGCCAGCGTATTCGATCGGCTCATGGCCGGCTGGGTTCACCTGACGCACATCCCGGTTTCAGTATCCGAGCTGTTCGGGCAATTTCTGACTGCATTTTTTCTGCTATCGGCTTGTTACGCGGCAGCTCGCCGCTGTTTTTCCTCGGCTCCCGGCCAATGGGCGGGAGTCGCCCTTGTGGGCACACTCTTTACGATGCCGGTCGCGGGCACCGCGCTTTACATCTTCGACCAATATCTTCACCCGCGCGCCATCGCCTCGGCGATGATTCTTTGGGCCATTGTTCTCATTCTGGATCGCCGTATTATCTTCGCCTCTCTCGTGCTCGCGGCGAGTGTCGTGATGCACCCGATCATGGGCATCCTCGGTATTTCGTTTTGCGCGATTCTCTGGATCGTAACGCTTCGCACCGGGACGGGTACGCAACAACCGGCAGCGGCGGTGGCCTTGATGAGCATTCTGCCCTCGTGGATCTTTGAGGGGCCCACGGACGCCTGGAAGCAAGCGCTGAATACGCGCGACTACTACTTCATTGGACGATGGACCTGGTACGAATGGCTGGGCGCCATTGCTCCGATTTTTATCCTCTGGCTGATGGCCCGCTACGCCCGGCGCGCCGGACGGCTCATCCTGGCGCAACTCGCGGGGTGCGCGGCTTTCTTTGCTGCATTTCAGCTCGCTGTGGCCTGCGCGGTGCTGCTGACGCCCGCATTCATCCGCCTCACGCCCATGCAGCCTATGCGCTATCTCCACCTCGTCTACATTTTCATGCTGCTACTGGGCGGCGGCCTCATCGGGGAAAAACTTCTGCGTGGTCACGTCTGGCGCTGGGTCGCGCTGTTTCTTCCTCTAACTGTGGGTATGTTTGTGGCGCAGCGATCGCTTTTTGCAGGGACCGAGCACCTCGAGCTGCCGGGAATCGCTTCGCACAACCCGTGGCTGCGTGCCTTCGCCTGGGTGCGCCACAACACCCCGGTGGATGCGTACTTTGCGCTCGACCCCTATTACATGCAGCTGCCGGGCGAGGACTATCACAGCTTCCGTGCGCTGGCCGAGCGCAGCCAGCTTGCCGATGCGGTGAAGGACGCAGCGGTGGCGACGCAGGTCCCGGACCTTGCGCCACTCTGGCTGCAGCAGACCCAGGCGGTGGCGGGATGGCAGCATTTTCAGAAGCAGGATTTCCTGCGGGTGCGGCGCGAGTTTGGCGTGAACTGGATCGTCGTGCAGGGTCCCGGGATCGCAGGTCTTGAGTGTCCGTATAAGAACGAGGCAGTCGCCGTTTGCCGGCTGCAATAAGGGACAACCGCTGCTACAAAATCTTTTTCCCGAACGCCGAGGAAATCAGCTCCACCGCCAGATCAGCGGTCCGGTTGTGTTCGTCAATCACGGGGTTCACCTCGACGACTTCGAGTGACACCATCCGTCCATGGTCCGCGATGATCTCCATCGCCAGATGCGCCTCACGATATGTCGCTCCGCCGCGCACCGGCGTTCCCACTCCCGGCGCGTCTTCCGGATCAATCCAGTCCATGTCGAGCGAGACGTGATAACCAGCCGTTCCGCGGCCCGCCGCGCGCAGAGCCTCTTCGACTACCGCCCGCATCCCGCGCTCGTCGATGTCGCGCATCGTATAGACCTCGCTGATGCCGGCGCGCCGGATATTTTCTTTCTCCGCGGGATCGATGTCGCGCACCCCGATCAGCACAGCGTTCTCGGGCAGCACTTTGGGCGAGAAGCCGAGGATATTGGCCAGCGGCTGCGGCTCGAGGCCCACCAGCGCCGCCAGCGGCATGCCATGAACGTTGCCGCTCGGCGAACTCTCCGGCGTATTCATGTCCGCGTGGGCGTCAATCCAGATGAGTCCGATCTTCTGGTTCTGCTTCCGGTAGAACTCTGCCACGCCCGAGACGGAGCCCGCCGCGACGGAGTGGTCGCCGCCGAGGACCACTGGCGTCATGCCCTCGTTGAGAGACTTCAGCACCATTTCCGCAGCGCGGGTGCAGGTGTCGGTGATCTCCTTCAGATAGCGCGCGTTCTGATCGCCGGACGACTTGGTCTCTGCGATCGCCACGCTGATGTTGCCGCCGTCGCGTACCTCGTGACCCAGCGCTTCGAGGCGCGCCTCAAGGCCGGCGACGCGCACCGCCGACGGCCCCATGTCGACACCGCGGCGCGACGCTCCCAGATCGAGAGGCACGCCAATCACTTTGATTTGGCGAGGAGGCAGAACCTGGACCCCGCCGTAAGCGGAGGCGTTCACTCTGGCAGCGCTCGGCGACATGGCCTGCGCCAGTATTTCGTGCGACTTCACAATAACCTCACGGGTAGATGCGGTTCAGCGTTCGGGCAAACGGAATCGTCTCCCGCACGTGATCGAGCCCGCAAATCCACGCCACAGCGCGCTCAATGCCCATGCCGAACCCCGCATGCGGAACCGAACCGTACCGCCGCAGATCGAGATACCACCGGAAAGCATCCATTGGCAACTGATGCTCCTCGATGCGCTTCTTCAGCAGATCGTAAGAGTGGATGCGCTGCGAGCCGCCGATCACCTCGCCGTACCCTTCTGGCGCGAGCACATCCACGCACAGCGCATACTTCGGATCATCGGGATCCGGCTCCATGTAAAACGCCTTCACTGCCGCAGGATAACGATGCACCATCACAGGGCGGTCAAACTGCGAAGAAATGTACGTTTCGTCCGGAGAGCCGAAGTCGTTGCCGTACTCGAAGGGCTGCTCCAGCAGGCCTTTCGCGTGCGCGTCATTCAGCATTGCTGCGGCGTCATCGTAGCGCAGACGAGGGAAGGGAGGCTTCACCGCCGCGAGCTTCGCCGTGTCGCGGTTGATGGTTTTCATCTCGGCCGCACGCCGCGTCAGGACGCGGTCCACAATAAAGCTGATAAAATTTTCCGCCAGTCCCATCAGGTCGTCGAGGTTGGCGAAGGCCCACTCCGGCTCGACCATCCAGAACTCGGTCAGGTGTCGCCTTGTCTTTGACTTTTCCGCGCGAAAGGTCGGTCCAAACGAATAAACCTTGCCCAGAGCCAGCGCCGTGCTCTCAATATAGAGCTGCCCACTCTGCGTCAGGTAAGCCTCGTCCCCAAAATATTCGACAGGGAACAGCGTGCTCGTTCCTTCGCAGGCCGCCGGCGTCAAAATCGGCGGATCGGTCAGCACAAACCCGTTGTCGTCGAGATAGTCCCTGGCGGCTTTGACGATTTCAGCGCGAATACGCAAAATGGCCGCCTGGCGCGGCGTGCGGATCCACAGGTGCCGATGCTCCATCAGGAAATCGGGGCCGTGCTCCTTCAGCGAAATGGGGAAGGGATCGTCCTCCGCCACGCGCTGCAGGACTTCCACGTGCTCGACGTCCAATTCGTAACCGCCGGGTGCACGTTTGTCGGCTCGCACCTTGCCGGTCACGATGACCGACGACTCCTGTGTCAGGCCTTTGACCGTCTCGAACACTTCGGGCGGAACCGCCGCCTTCGGCACAATGCCCTGGATTGTACCCGTACCATCGCGAAAGATCGGAAACAGCAGCTTTCCGCTCTCGCGCAGGTTGTAGAGCCACCCGTGCAGCCTGACCGACTGTTGTTCATGTTCGCCAATACGGCCGATTGTGGAAAGAGGTGCTTGTGCCGCCGCGTTCGTTACAGTCTCCGCGCTTTTCTCCGTCATGCGTGCGAACCTCTACTTCCCCTTACGCGCCCCGTCGAACATCGCGAATGCCTTTTTTGCCTTGTCGCCAACCGCCTCGACGGAATCGGCCAGCGTGTAATGAATCTCCAGGACTCCGGCGGGCGTCTGCGGCGCGGCCTTCAGCTCTTTCAGGGTGGGTTCCCAGTCAATCGTTCCATCACCAGGCCACAGATGCGTGTCCTTGTCTCCCCTGTTGTCGTGCAAATGAGCGGAGCGGATGCGCGGCTTTAGTTCGGTCAACGCCGCAGCCACGCCGTCACCCAGGTGCGCATGGCCCACGTCGAGGCAGACGCCGATGTCCTGAAAATGTCCCACGGTGAGAATTTCGACCAGATGGTCGGGGCGCGCGACGTCCCCCTGCAGATTCTCCACCAGCAGCTTCACTCCAAGCGGGCCGGCAAACGCTTTGAGGTGTTCAAGCGCGCTGATCGAATGCTCGAGCGAGCGTGGACTCCATGTGTCTTCGCGCTCGCCGAGGTGAATCACCAAAAACCCGAAGGGAATCTGCTCGGCCACTTCGAGCGCCCGCTTCACCTCGTCCATCCCGTCGATGCGCCGACTCTTCTCCGGATGGATCACATTGACAGCCGGGGAACCGCCGCGCCCCATCTCCATATCGGAGTAGAGTGGCGCGTGCAGCGAAAACGCTTCCGTGGAACTTCCGCGGAACCAGTCCGCCAGCTCGCGCACGTGAGGCCGGCTGGTGTAGTCGAAGTGCTGGCGCGCGGCAAAAAGCTCCACACCCTGCGCGCCGCCGCTGGCAAAGACGTCCAGCAGGCCCGGATGCAGGCGTTGCTTGAGAAAGACGTGCGAAGAGATGACTTTCAGCATGAATGAGGGACCCAGGAATGAGACTGTATTTCTATCTTCTCATCCCGCGCGCCGGCTACTCGGCCGCCGCTTCCTCGCCCGTCACTGTTACGCCGATGTGCGCCGTCACTTCGCGGTGCAGCTTCACCGGGACGTGGAACTCCCCAGTCGATTTCAGCGGCTCATCCAGCTGAATCTTGCGGCGATCGATGGTGAAGCCTTTCGCGGCCAGCTCCTGGGCGATGTCCGATGACGTGACCGACCCGAACAGGTGGTCACCTTCTCCCACTTTGCGGGTGAAGACCAGAGACACCGTGTTCAGCTGTGTTACAAGGGCTTCCGCTTCCGATTTCTCCTTCGCGGAGCGGCGCACGGCAGAGGCCTTCATCTGATCGATGACGGCTTTGTTGGCCGGTGTCGCCTCCATGGCGAGCTGCTTCGGCAGGAGATAGTTGCGGCCATAACCGTCGGCGACCCTCACCACGTCGCCACGGTTGCCGAGATTCGAAACGTCTTCTCTGAGAATTACTTCCATTGCAGTTCTCCAGTGCTCGGAGCGCAGGGCCCGGAGCTCAGTCTTTGGTGCGGATTACGATTCGTCGCTTTTGCTAACGGGTTTTCCGCTGACCGGTTCGCAGCTATTCAGAACCTCGCGGCAAACGGCAGCAAGGCGATGTTGCGCGCCTGCTTAATGGCCTTCGACAGCCGCCGCTGGTGCGTGGTGCAAACGCCGGTAAGCCGCCGGGGCACAATCTTGCCGCGCTCGGCCACGAATCCCTGCAGCAGACGCACATCGCGATACGAAATCGCGTCGATCTTCTCCGTGCAGAACTTGCAAACTTTCTTGCGACGGAAGAATTTCCGTCCGCTTGGACCTCCGGGTCCGCCGGGCCCACGCCCGCCAGGTCCCGAAGGACGCCCCGCCGGTGCGTCCGGCCTCGAGGATGTAGTCGTTGCTTCGTCAGCCATGTTTCTTTCCTCCGGCGAGCTGCCGCTCAAGGGCGCCCACCCAATTTCAAAATCAGTTGTTAGCCAAGAGCGCTCAGGCGCTGGCCGGGGTCGCTGTCTCCGCCGCAGCCACTGGGGCGGCGGCAGCGGGCGCAGGCGCCGGTTCAGCCGCTTCAACAGGAGCAGGAGCCGGAGCGGGGGCCGGCGGAATGGCGCTCAGCTTCTTCCTGGTGGCGCGAATCGCACGAACCTTGGCCAGGCGCTTCTCTTCCTCGTCCATCCGCACTGTGATGAACTTAATCACCGGTTCGGAGACGCGCAGGCGGCGCTCGAGTTCGGCAATCAGCACGCCGTCGGCGTCGATGGTGAGCAGCACGTAGTTGCCGTCGTTGAACTTCCGGACCATGTACGCCAGCTTGCGGCGTCCCAGCTTCTCGGTTGAGCGAAGCTTGCCACCACCGTTGTTGATGGTTTGCTCCAGTCCGGCAATCAGCTTGTCCAGATCTTCCTCGGCCACATCGGGCCGCACGATAAACATCACTTCATAGAAACGCTGCATTGTTTGTTTCTCTTCCCTGCGGACCGCTGGTCCGGCATTCGAAATTCGCTTCCTTCCGTCTTCACTTCTCCGCCGGGCCGTTTCCGGAATCTTCCGGCTCCCGGCGGTTGAACTCGTTCATGGCGGCGGTGATACCCTTCGCCACCACCATCTCGACGGCGCGCGAGACCCGATCCAACACCGGATCGATCGCCGTCAGATCCCGTTTACTCATCGGCGTCAGCAAATAATCCTTGCCCCGCCGAAAAGCCTCCTGCTGAACTCCCGGCTCCGGTCCTACACCGATCCGAATCCGCCACCACTCATCCGTTCCCAAACCGCCTGCAACCGAACTCGCGCCGTTATGTCCGGCCGTGCTGCCACGCTCGCGGATTCGTAACTTCCCCAGTGGCAAATCCAGTTCGTCGTACAACACCAGCAAATTGCGGAGCGGGCCATCGTGGACCGCGAGATCCAGTTCGTCGACCAGCGCCCGAACCGAAAGCCCGCTCAGGTTCATCCAGGTTTCCGGCTTCGCCAGGATGACCTCCCGGCCCGCCACCTGCACCTTCGCCGTGAGCGCTCGGCATCTGCGGTTGACCACCTCCGCGTTGTGCTCACCGGCAATGCGGTCGATCGCCAAAAAACCGGCATTGTGCGGCGTGAACTGATACTCGATACCCGGATTCCCGAGACCCACCACCAGAAACACGCCGCCTTTTTCCGACACTTACTTTTTGCCGCCCTTGTCGCTTTTCTCCGCGGCAGGAGCAGCAGCGCCCGCTTCCCCAGTCTCCTGTTTACCCTTTTTGACCACTTCGGGCTCCGCAGGACCGGCGGCCACCGCAGCCGCGTCGGCATCCGGCGCCGCCGCCACTTCCTCTTTGATCGAAACGACGTGGGCAACCGGCTTGTCTTCCGGAGTAATGAAGCGCAGTTTGCCGGTGTGAGGCAGATCGGAGACGCGCAACACCATGCCGAAGGTCAGGTTTGAGACGTCGGCCTGAATGCTGTTCGGAATATCGCCGGGCAGGCACTCGATCTCCACCTCGCGCAACATCTGGTCGAGAATGCCGCCGGATGTCTTCACGCCGATCGCAACGCCGGTCAACTGAATCGGCACCTCAACGCGAATCGGTTTATCGAGGGCGATGCGCTTGAAATCGATGTGGATCAGCTTGCCCTTGATCGGCTCGTATTGCCAGTCGACGATCATCACTTTAGCCGTCGAGCCTCCAACCTCCAGATCGAAGATCGAGTTATGCCCGGTTTCCGAATGAAGAATCCGCTGGATCTGCTTCGGATCGACCTCGAGGGCAACGGCGGGTTCGGCCGCGCCATAAACCACGGCGGGCACTTTGCCTTTGGCGCGCACGCGCCGGGCTGCATTCTTGTTGAACTTGCCCTCACGGGGCGCTGCGCTGACGACTTCCTGTGTAGTCATGACTTTTTCCTCGGGCACGGTAAACCAGCACTTCGCTGAAGGCGTTTCGCTGCCAGCAAAAGATCCGGGTCCCGCTCCCTTCTGTACGGCGCTCTCTGGTCGGCCGCCAATGATGGTTTGCAGTTCTGGCCAGCAGCTGAAAGCCGATAGCCAAAAGCTGCGACTAGTTAAACAAGGAGCTGACGCTTGTCTCCATGTGAATGCTCAGGATGGCTGCACCCAGCAGGCCGGCCACCGACAGCACCTTAATCTTTCCCGACTCCTTCAGTCCCTGCGCCTCTTTGCGCAAAGGGATCGAATCCGTAACCACGAGCTGCTCCAAACGGGAACTGGCGATGCGCTGCACGGCCTCGCCCGACAGAACCCCATGCGAAGCGCCCGCATACACCCGCGCGGCGCCCTTTTCCAGCAGCGTATCGACCGTCTTCACCAAAGTCCCGGCCGTGTCGATAATGTCGTCGACGATCAGGCAGGTGCGCCCACCTACATCACCGATCACATTCATCACTTCCGTCACGTTGATATCCGTCCTGCGTTTATCCACGATGGCCATCGGCACGCCCAGTTTGGTAGCGATGAAGCGTGCGCGTTCCACGCCGCCGGCATCCGGCGAAACCACGGTCAAATCCGGCAAATTCAGCTCCCGGATATAACCGATCATCACCGGGCTTGCAAACAAATGATCGACCGGGATGTTGAAAAATCCCTGAATCTGCGCGGCATGCAGGTCCATGAACAATGCCCGATGCGCGCCTGCCGTCGTCATCAGATCCGCCACCAGCTTTGACGAGATGGCCACCCGCGGTCTGTCCTTCCGATCCTGTCGCGCATAACCGTAGTATGGAACCACCACGGTGATTCGCCCCGCTGAGGCGCGTTTCAGCGCATCGATCATGATGAGCAGCTCCATCAAGTGCTGGTCCACCGGCCAGCAGGTCGGCTGCACAACGAAAACGTCCGCGCCGCGCACGTTCTCCAGCAGCTGAAAATAAACTTCCCCATCGGCAAAGCGCTGCATCCTGGTCTCGCCCAGCGTTACGCCAATGTGTTTGCAAATCTCCTCCGCCAGCTCACGGTTCGCCGTTCCGGAAAAGACCTTGAAGCGCCGGTCCTCATTGGAAACTCGCGAGCGCCGCGTCTGCGGCTTCGTCTTGCTTCCGTCTGGCTGAGCCGCCGCCTGATTCGGCGTGGCCACGCCTGCTGCATCCATCGTGTCTGTCTTCACAAGATCCTCCAGCTGGTTTGCATGGCATCCTGTCTAACTTGCGGCGTTGTTAATGCCGGGCCCACTTCAAACTCTGGCTGGGCGACCAGGATTCGAACCTGGACAAAGTGCTCCAAAGGCACTTGACCTACCATTAGTCGATCGCCCAGTACTTTTCAGCGAGAACCGTTTAGCGGAAAACTCTCGACGAAAAACCTTCCGCAGAAAGGCCGTTAGCTAATCCAGTTCGTCCTCGCGAACCGTTCTGCCGCTAAAGTGCCTCTCGCTAAATGCTAATGGCATCGCCGCTGCACTCCTGCCCTTCTACCATCGTTCGCCAGTATTCATCCCGCGGCAAAGTCCTGGTCCGCAGCGATCGAACCCCGGCTTCCTTTAACCGAGCCTCAGCCGCCGCTGCTGCCTCACCAGTCCGGTAGAGCCCAAATAAGGCCGACCCGGAGCCGGAGAGCGCCGCATACACAGCCGCCTCCTCAGGATTGCCGGAGCCCGCGAGAATGCGCTTGATATTTCCGAGAGAGGGATACTGCCGGAAGACGACCTCTTCGAAGTCGTTTTCGATCCCGGTTCGGACAAGCGCGAGAAGCGGATGAATCTCCAGATTCCCGGCCAGGCCCCCGCTGAATGCGGAGACACCGGAGGAGTGCGCGCCAACCCCGGCGGACATTTCCTCCGGAGGCCTCGGACCAAACGCCGAGGCGAGAGCTCGACTCAACGTAACCAGTCTATCGGAGCCGTCCGACGCGGTCAATCCAGCATTCGTGCCCGGCGCCCGATGCCCGGTGGTCTGCAGCGCGTCCCAATCCCGATACGCCTGGGGCGTCGAAACCCCGACATCCGGGAGCGCCAGAACACATTCGATGGGAGGAAAATCGCGCAAGGGCGAAACCTCCTCGCCGCGACCGACTCCCAGCACGGCTCCTCCGACCAGGAACAGCGGCACATCCGACCCGACCTGGGCTGCGATCCGCAGCCTCTCGGATTCCGGAAGCGCGGCCACGCCGGCTCGGGCCAACTCCCGCTCCAGTCCCACCAGCGCCGCGACCGCGTTCGCCGATCCGGCCCCGATGCCCCCCTGCACCGGCAGCCGCTTCTCAATATGGATATGAACTTCGGCAGGCGTCTCCAGCGTAGCCAGAGCCCGCTCCACCATCTTCCACGCGGTATTCGTGCCATCCACGGGAACCCGAGCATCGTTGGTGGATAGCGTGATGCGGGTCTCCGGGGCTGGTCCTGCCTCGACGGTGAGCAAATCATGTGCCGCGAGCGTTTGGTAGCAGCTTGTCAGCCCATGAAAGCCATCGGGCCGCGAAGGCCCAATCGCCAGCCCCAGATTGATCTTCGAAAAGGAACGAACCGTTGTAGACACGTTCCGATTGTAGGGGAGGGTCGACGCAAGGATTCCACCCGCTGGCTACCAGCTCCTGAAAAAACCAGCTACCGACCGCCTTACAGAATGTACCGCGACAGGTCCTGGTTCTTCACGATGTCGGCTACCATCTGGCGCACGTACTCCGGATCGATGACCATCACCTTTTCCGTTCCATTCGCCGTCTCGCGCTCAATCACCGGCAGTGGCGCCTTCGTCCCTTCGCCGACAGCAGCCAGTTCGACC
The DNA here is from genome assembly GCA_963787915.1 of uncultured Acidobacteriaceae bacterium. Classification (GTDB taxonomy): domain Bacteria; phylum Acidobacteriota; class Terriglobia; order Terriglobales; family Acidobacteriaceae; genus Palsa-343. The sequence continues at coordinate 371,027 of CAWBEP010000009.1, forward strand.
ACGGTCCCCTGGTTCTTCGGATCGCCCTTGGGCTGCGCCCGCGTCAGATCCGGCGCGGAGAAGCTGATCTCGTCCAGCACCTTCTCCATGATCGTGTGCAGTCGACGCGCGCCGATGTTCTCCGTGCCTTCGTTCACCTTGAAGGCGAACTGCGCCATCTCGGCAATCGCCTCCGGCGTGAACTCCAGCTTCAGGCCCTCGGTTTCGAGCAGCGCCGTATATTGCCGAACCAGCGACGATTTGGGCTCTGTCAGAATGCGCACAAAATCCTCGACCGTGAGCGACTGGAGCTCCACACGAATCGGGAATCGTCCCTGCAACTCGGGAATCAGATCGCTCGGCTTCGAAACGTGAAACGCCCCCGCGGCGATGAACAGGATGAAATCTGTGCGCACCATCCCATAGCGCGTATTCACCGTCGTTCCTTCGACAATCGGCAGAATGTCCCGCTGCACGCCCTCGCGCGAGACATCGGGCCCATGGCCGCCCTCGCGCCCGGCAATCTTGTCGATCTCGTCCAGGAACACGATCCCCGAGGTTTCCACACGCTCCACGGCCAGCCGGGTCACCTGATCCATGTCGATCAGTCGGCTCTCCTCCTCCTGCACCAGATACTCGAAGGCGTCGGCGACCTTCATCTTCCGCTTGCGCGTCCGTTGCCCAAAGATGTTCGGCAGCATGTCCTTCAGGTTGACGTCCATCTCCTCCACGCCCTGGTTGGAGATGATCTCGAACGAGGGCGCATTCTTCTCGCGCACGTCGATCTCAACCATCCGGTCGTCGAGCTTGCCTTCGCGGAACTGCTGCCGGAGCTTCTCGCGCGTGCGCGTGTGGGAGCTGGTCTGGGCATTTTCCCCCGGCCCGGTTGGCGAATCGCCACTCGCCGCCGGCACTGTGATGGTCTTGCTGTCGATATAGGGCGCGGCTCCGCTGGCCGCGTTTCCCGCAGCCGGTGTGGTCGTCTGCGGAGGCAGCAGCACATCGAGCAGGCGCTCCTCCGCGTTCATCTCGGCTCGATCCTCAACCTCTTCGAGCTTCTCCTCGCGCACCATGTCGATGGCGATCTCGACCAGGTCGCGCACGATGGAGTCGACATCCCGCCCGACGTACCCGACCTCGGTGAACTTTGAAGCCTCGATCTTGAGGAAAGGCGAGTTGGTGAGCTTCGCCAGGCGGCGGGCGATCTCCGTCTTTCCAACGCCCGTCGGTCCGATCATGATGATGTTCTTGGGCATGATCTCGTCCGCGAGATCGGGCGGCAGCTTTTGCCGGCGCATGCGGTTGCGCAGGGCGATGGCCACGGCGCGCTTGGCCGCCTTTTGGCCAACGACATACTTGTCCAGTTCCGCGACAATCTCTCGCGGCGTGAGTTCTTCGAGAGACAGTTCCTGGTCTTCCGCCGTTCCTGGTAAATAAATCGCCATACTCCGCCTGCTCCCTGATACTGCTTTTTCAGCCGTGCAGCTCTTCGACCGTGATGTTGTCGTTCGTGTAAATGCAGATTTGCCCGGCGATGCGCAGCCCCTTCTCGGCAATCTCCCGTGCCGAAAGCTGCGTATTTTCGACCAGTGCCCGAGCGGCCGCCAGCGCGTAGGATCCGCCGCTGCCGATCGCGGCGATCCCTTCATCCGGCTCGATCACGTCTCCCGACCCGCTGATCAGGAATGTCTGGCTCAAATCCGCCACAACCAGCAGCGCCTCCAGACTTCTCAGCATCTTGTCGGTGCGCCAATCCTTGGCCAGTTCTACCGCGGAGCGTCCCAGATTGCCGGCATATTGCTCCAGCTTGTTTTCGAAGCGGCTGAAGAGCGAGAAAGCATCGGCCGTTGAGCCGGCAAAACCAGCCAGAATTTTGTCCTGATACAGCCGGCGGATCTTCTTCGCCGTATGCTTGAAGACGGCCTCGCCCATGGTGACCTGCCCGTCGGCGGCCATCACCACATCGCTGCCGCGCCGAACACAAATCACCGTCGTCGACCGCACCCGAACCCGGCGAGTTTGATCCTGTCCGTTCCCGTCCGCCAGGTTAGCGTGCGTGCCGGAGAAACCCTTCGTACTGACGGAAAAACGACCGCCCGAAGCGGCCGTTTGTGAAAATCTGGGATTCGCCATGTCTTCAGCGAGTATAGCGCACGGTTTCATTACTACTTTGGAGCAATTGACCTCTGAGATCGCCGCAAATGGACCCAAACTGAGCTATCCTGCAACTGTCCGCGCAGGTCATTTCTCGTCTACTTTCGGAGCCATTGGGATGTTCGGCCTCTCACTTCGCGATCCCCACGTGATAGGGGCGCTGGCTGCTCTGGCGATCTGCCTCGGCGGTGTGGCCACCTGGCTCATTGTGCGCCGCCGTCCAAGCGCAGAGGAGATCGAACGCGACCGCCGCGCCCAGCTGGTGCGCTCCGGACGCATCATCGACGGCACCATTCTCGACATTACCGAGCTCGAAACATCGGCCGAGCCGGAGCACGCCCGCGAAATTCGTTTCGTTCTCTATAAGTACGAAATTGGCGGCGTGATTTACGAGTGCTCGCAGGAGGTCACCGCTTTGCGCGACTTCGTGAATCCCGCCGAGCTTCGCCTCAGTTTTCCCTGCTCGGTCCGCTACGACATCCACCGTCCGGAAAACAGCATCGTGGTAGCGGAGAACTGGAGCGGACTACGGACCACAGCTGAGTCCGTCCCCACCCGCCCCATGTCGAAGTCGCGCAAGCCGCAAGCTTCCGCTCCCGTCCAGTAGGCTGCTTCCACAGCGGCACGCTAAACTGAAGCTGTATGCACGTTCACGGCGCCAACACCCGAGCCATGCAGAGGGTGCTGCGTCTTTCCCTCATCGCCACGATCGCTTACGTCGGGCTGACCCTGGTGGCGGGGCTCCGGGCGCATTCCCTCGCCCTGGTCTCCGAAGCAGGACACAACGCCTCCGACGCTCTGGCCATCGTTCTTTCCTTCGTCGCGGTCTGGTTTCAGACCCGTCCGCCGACCGACCAGAAGACCTTCGGCTACCAGCGGGCTGGTGTACTGGCGGCCTTTCTCAACGCTCTCACGTTGATTTTCATTGCCGGCTGGATCGCCGTCGAAGCGCTGCACCGCTTCAGCGCGCCCTCGTTCGTCCAGCCGCGCATCATGATGATTGTCGCCGCCGCCGGCGTGATCATGAATGGGCTGATTGCCGCGATGCTTTGGCGCGTGAGCCACGACGTCAATATCCGCAGCGTCTTCATCCATATGCTGGGCGATACTCTGTCCACTGCCGCGGTGATCGTCGGCGGTCTCGTCATCCTGCTGACGGGGCGCACGTGGATCGACCCCGCGCTATCCATGGCCATCGCCGCTCTGATCCTGTGGTCGTCGATCGCGATTGTGCGCGAGACGCTGAACATTCTGCTTGAAGGCACCCCGCGCGGTATTTCCCTTGTCGAGATTCGGACGACTCTGGCGGCTATCGAAGGTGTTGAAGACGTCCACGATCTCCATGTCTGGAGCCTCGGCTCCAATCTTCATGCCCTCGCCAGTCACATCACCATCGCCGACATTCCGCCTTCGGAGAGCAACCTGATTCTCGACCGTATCAACGTCGTGCTGCGCGAACGCTTCCGCATCCACCACACGACTCTGCAGTTTGAGCATGTGGTGTGCGAGGTTGCGCACGGCTGTCTTGTATCCGTTGAGGAGGTGCACGACCACCATCACCACCATCACGGACACGCGCATTAATCTGGCGTTGCGGATAGAGCTGCTTTTGTCTCCCTGGTGCCCGATGCGTGCTTTACGCCGACTTCCGCTTCGGCCCATCGGCAGCGCACTTTTTGAATTCGTCCGCAGCGATGCCCGCCATCGTGGCTGCCTGTTGCAGCAGCTCCGCCGGTCCACCCGATAGAAACTCTTTGTCGCCTGGGCCGAGGGAGAACAGCCGTTCTCGCGCCTGCACCATGACCAGAAGCCGGGTTCCCGAAGCCAGCTTGTGAACGAATTCCACCAGCCTGCCGCATTCCTCGCCCGTCAGGGAGTAGCACAACAGCACGAGCTCGAAGCACTCCCCTGACAGCAGGGAGATTGCTTCGGGAACGCTCTGGGCAAGCTTCACCGCGAAACATCGCTCGAGTATCATCCGCCGCGTCCGGTTCAGGACCGAATCGTGGCCAACGCACAGGAGCTCGGGTTTTCTACTCATCGGTGTGCGTTGCCTCATCACGCAAAGAAGCGTGATCCATCCCGGGAATGTCCTTAAAGCGTCAATTGCCGCCATCCGATTTTTGCGACCATTCCCGGCGGAAAACACATGCCGGATCGCATCACAAAATATGGTCGAAGGACTTGCGGAACGATAACCGGAACCCATCAATGGGGTCGGTCTAATACCGAACATATCTGTCTGATAGCGAACATAAAAATCCGGCCTGAGTTCATATAATCCGCAAAACAAAGTCCCCGATTCTTTCTTCAGCGACAATGACTTTTTGCTGGGATTCAGCACAATTGTCTTGCTCCTGAAGCACATGAAGCGCAAGGGAGCGTAATGGGCCAACACGTCGAGAATTTATTTCTGGAGACACTTCCGCAGCCGTATCAAAACTCGTTTCGTTCCAGGCTTGAGGAAGTTTCTTTGGCTCCGGGGAGCGTGCTCTACGAAGCCGAACAGATCCCTCGCTACGCCTTTTTCATCACCTCCGGCGTCGCATCCAAAATGGTCTCGATGTCGGATGGGCGCAGCGCTGAGATCAGCATGGCGGGCAGCGAAGGGGTCGTTCCCTGTCATCACCTGCTCGGGGGATTGGCCACTGGTCCGGCGCGATGCGTAGTGCAGATGGAAATGAAGGCTCTGCGGATGCCGTTTCCTGAACTGCAAAAGGAAGTGCAGCGATCGGAACCACTACGCCATCTGGTGATGAAATGCGCGCAGCGGCGCAGCATGATCCTTTCTCAGCTCACCGCCTGCAGCCGTTTACATGATGCGGAGCAGCGACTCGCGCGCTGGCTGCTCACCGCCCATGACCTGACCGGGACGAACAGCATCCTGCTGAGCCAGGGATTTCTCGCCGATATTCTCGGCGCGCGGCGCACGACCGTGACATTAGCGGCTGGAGCGCTGCGCCGGCGCAGGCTCATCTCCTATCATCGCGGACAGATTCAGATTCTCGATTATGAAAGGCTGAAAGCAGCGGCCTGCGAGTGCTATGCGACGGTGCGCAGCCTCTTTCAAAATTTTTACCAGTGAAGAGTGGCTCAGGCAGCCTGTTGGCCAGGGCTGCGCGCCAGTGTTCGCGCGGGCAGAAATACGCGGAAGCAGGCTCCCGGCCAATTCGGGTCAGAACACGGGACCAAGCCGATGGACCCCCCGTGCTTCTGCACGATGCCCATGCTCACCCATAAGCCAAGACCCGTGCCGTGCACGCCCTTGGTCGTAAAGAAAGGCTGGAAGAGATTCTTCGCGGCCTCGGCCGGAATGCCCGGCCCGCTGTCAGCGATCTCAATGATGGCGCCAGCCCCCTGCAGTTCGCCCGCGTCGGCATGCTCCATGCGAATGCGGACGCGGCCCCTCGGCCCCGCGGCTTCGACCGCGTTCACAATCAGATTTGTGAAGACCTGACGCAGCTCGGCCGGAAAGCCTTCTACCGCCAGATCGCCAGAAATCTGCGTTTCCAGACCGATCCCCTGCAATTGCAGCCGGCGGTCGAGCAGCAGCAGCACCCCTTCGATCAGCTCTCTCAGATCGATCCGGATTGGCGCCTTTGGCTCGCGATAGAGGCTGAGCATGGTGCGGCTGATCTGCATCGTCCGGCTCAGTTCCTGCTGCGCGAGTCGCAAATACTCTGCTCTTTTGGCGGGTTCATGCTCCTGCTCGAGGAGGTAGTGAAGGTTCGCCACAGAATCCAGCGGATTATGGATCTCGTGCGCAATGCTCGCCGCCAGCCGCCCCGCCACCGCCAGCTTCTCTGAGGCCACCAGCGCGGACTGCATCCGCCGTTCTTCGGTAACATCGCGAAAAACCAGCACCACGCCAATCATCGCGTCGGCGTCACGCATAATCGGCGCGGCGCTGTCGTCGATGAGGTATTCGCTGCCTCCCCGCGCGATGAGCACCGTGTGATTGGCCAGTCCAATCACCTGACGCAGCCGCCGTACCTTCTCCACCGGATTCTCCGCCGCCGCCCGCGTCTCTTCATTCACAATGCGGAAGACCTGCTCCAGCGGCTTGTGTTTGGCTTCTGCCAGCGACCACCCCGTCAGCTTCTCCGCGACGGCGTTCATAAAGGTCACCGCACCGCCCATGTCGCACGTAATTACTGCATCGCCAATCGACTCGAGGGTCGTCTGAAACCATTGCTGGCTTTCAAAAAGCTCCTCCGACTGCTCCGTGATTTCTGCAATACGCCGCTGATAACTCGCAGAAATCGCATGCACGTGGTGGCGTGTGAACAGTGCCAGGAACAGCCCCACCACCACCGCTGACAAAAACAGCGATAACAGCTCCCGCTGCTGCAGCCACCGCGCGTGTCGGTACTGCTGCTGGCGCTGTTCCCTTTGATGCTGCAGCATAGCCGCAGAAGCGGCGCGCAGATCGTCCATCATGGCTTTCCCGCGCTGGTTCATGTGGGCCGCGTTCAGCGCCGCAGGATCCTGATGCAATACCGCATTCGCAAAACCAAGCCATTGGTTGTAGCGGGATTCCAGTGCGTCCAGCGAAACCGTTTGCGCCCCATCGCCGGCCAGCATTTCGCGCAGATTCGCGAAGTGGGTCTGGATCGGGGCCGCCGCCGACTCCCACGGCGTCAGCATCACCCGGTCCCCCGTGAGCTGGTACCCTCGCAGCCCTGTCTCCTGGTCAATAAAAAGATTCAACAGTTCCTGCAACTGGGCTGTGACCTGATCGCTGTGATCGAGATCCCTTTGCGCGCGGGTCGCGGAATCGATCTGCCAAACCAGAAATCCCGCCAGCAAAATCAGCAGGACGATCGGCAAAGCCACCAACTGGCGAAGCGTCCGATTGAATCTCGCTGGCTTCACCCGCCGCCTCCCGGAACGTGCGCGGCTGCGGCTCCAGGTGGTCCTGGGGCTCCCAGCATCAATCGCAGCTTCTCGAGGAGTTCCCGGGGCCCTTCGCCCTTCAGCAGCGTCACGTCCACCAGCGTGACCACTTCCGTCGGCAGATTGATGTAGGCGGAGAGCAGCATGATCGGAACCTGCGGCCGTTCCCGGCGCATTGTCTCGGCCACCACCCCGCCATCCATCTCCGGCATGTAGTAGTCGAGCACCACCCCATCGACCGCATTGCGGCGAAAGATCGTCAGTCCCGTCTCTCCATCCGCCGCCGTCAGCACCTGATATCCGGCTCGCTCGAGGACCGCTCTGCGGATTTCCAGGCCTAAGGCTTCGTCATCGATACAGAGAATCGTCGCAACAGACACGGATCCTGACACCTGCGGCCCCCGACAGATCCGGATCGATTCGGAAAAAACACACTGCTGCCTCGTGCTGGGTCCCGGGGGATATTCTGGGGAACAACTTTGCGGAGTATAACATTGCAAAACCCGCAAGGCACTCAATCGTAAGGACCAAACCTGCCACCACGCGCCTGGGCGGTTGACTGCAACCTCGCCATTTCCTTGCCCTTTCCCCGGCTTTGAACCGGGCCAAATTCACACAACTTTTGCATTCTGTTTGCCCGCCCACATTTACGCTGAGGGCGTAACGCGCTTGCCTTAACCGGCTGCGCAGGAAAGGAACCTCTCCGCTTGAGCCAGACCGTTTTTGTCCTTGAGGACGACGCGGATATCGCGCGCCTGATCCAGCATCACCTGGAGGCCGCCGGTTTTCCCGCCCGCATCTATGCCACCCCTGCGAATCTGATCCCCGATGCCGAGCGCCAGGCCCCCGTTCTCTTCCTCCTCGACATCATGGTTCCTGGCGGCGATGGACTGGATGTCTGCCGGCGTTTGCGCAATCATCCTGCGCTCAGCACCATTCCCATTATCTTCGTGACGGCCCGCGCAGGTGAGAACGACCGCGTTCTCGGCCTCGAGCTCGGGGCCGACGACTACATCACCAAGCCTTTTGCCCCGCGCGAACTGCTGGCCCGCGTCAAAGCCGTTCTCAGGCGCTTCGAGCGCCCCTCCACCCCGTCCGCCATCGCTTTCGAAGAGGTCGAAATTGACGCCAGCGCGATGCAGTTGCGGGTCCGTGGCAAGCTGACCACCACCACCGCTACCGAGTTCCGCCTGCTCGACTATCTCGCCCGTCATCCCGGCCGCGTCTTCAGCCGTGATCATCTGCTCGACGCGGTCTGGGGCGACGCCCGCTTCGTTACGCCGCGCTCGGTCGATGTTTACGTCCGCCGCATCCGCGAGAAGATCGAATCCGACCCCGAGAATCCGCGCTACCTGAAGACCGTACGCGGAGCCGGATACCGCTTCGAAATTCCCCGTGCCAACGAGCGAGCAGCGGGGTAGAAACAGGATCCGGGCGCAGAATGAATCCATGACCATCCCGGAGCTGTTCCTGCACGAATTCGATGAGGAAATGCCCAATACGCGCCGAATGCTTGAGCGCGTGCCCGAAGCCAGCTTCACGTGGAAGCCGCACGAAAAATCCATGACCCTCGGGCGTCTCGCGTCCCACGTCGCCGATTTGCCTGCCCGATGCGCCACCATCATCACCACGGAAGAGTTGGTTCGCCCGGTTGGATTCACACCGTGGACAGCATCGTCCACCGCCGAAATCCTCGATCACTTCGACACTGTAACCCGCGCTGCGCGTACCGCGCTCGCAGGCCTCCGCGACGACCAGCTTCAGGTCCTCTGGACCATCAAAATGGGCGATCGGACCCTGGTCGAACTGCCCCGCGTCATTGCCCTGCGCCGCGTCCTTATGGATCACCATATCCACCACCGCGGCCAGCTCAGCGTTTATCTGCGGCTGCTCGATGTTCCGATCCCCGGTATGTACGGAGCCTCCGCTGACGACCAGACGAGGGCGTAGAGGCGCTGTTGGAGCGCGACCTTTCGCGAGGCTTCGGCGAATAATATGCTCGGCTGAGGGCTGTACGCTGAACACTGTACGCTGGATTTCACCGTGACCGGCAGAGTCTTCTCCAAGCTCCTGTTCTCCTTCGTCTTTGTGCTGTGCATTGCCACGGCGATCCTGGACTTTTCCTTTCGCAATATCGTCGCGCATTCTCTGCACGAAGAAGCCCGGGTCGCCTCGCTGGGCCCGGTACAGCAGGCCGCCGCTTTGCATATCCTGCGGCGCGATCTGCTCACCGCTTCGCTGATCTCGCTGGTGCTGGCGACGCTCGCCTCTGCATGGCTCGCACACCGCATCGCGGGGCGCCTGCGCCGCATCGTCGCATTCGCCAGCCGCATAGCGACCGGGGATTTCGCGGCTCGTATCGAAGAGGATGGCGGCGACGAGATCGGCGAAGTAGCCCGGGCTCTCGATGCCACGGCCAGCCGTCTCGAACAGTCGTTTCAGGCGCTGGAGGCTAAACAGCGGGAGTTAGCCGCGCTGCTCGACTCGATGCAGGAAGGCGTGGTGGCTGTGAATGCCGCAGGCCATGTCGGCTGGTCCAATTCCGTCATGCAGCGCATCGCCCCGGGGGCAGTGCGGCCCGGCAGGTCGCTTGTCGTCAGCATCCGCGATCCGGAGATCCTTCTCTGTGTCGATGCGGCGTTGCGGGAGCGTCGCATCGCCACGGGTCGAGCCATCTCGGTCGTGCCCGGCCGCGCTTTCGAGGTCAGTGCCGCGCCCACACCCGATGGCGGAGCCGTCGTCGTCCTCCACGACGTCACTGAAATCGAGCGCGCCGAGAAGACGCGCCGCGATTTCATCGCTAACGTCTCGCACGAGCTGCGGACTCCGCTAACCTCCATCTCCGGCTACGTCGAAACCCTGCTTGAAGACGAGATGGAGCTGCCCGACCACGCGCGCGAGTTCATGGCCATCATTCTCAAGAATGCGCGCCGCGTGAATCGCCTGACTGAAGATCTGTTGGCTCTGGCGCAGGTAGAGTCCGGCGAACACAAGCCGCGCGTCCAGCCTGTTCGCGCCTCGGCGCTTGTCGAGGACGCCATCGAGTCGCTGGCGGGGATGGTCGTTGAATCCGGAGTCGCCCTCGAACCTGGCCAAACCACGGACGAAGTGGTCCTCGCCGACGTCGACGCGATGACACAGGTGTTTGGCAATCTGATCGAAAACGCAATGAAGTACGGGGCTTCAGGCCGGCGCGTGGTCGTCGGGGCGCGTCCTATCGAAGATGCCGTCGAATTCTGCGTCCAGGATTTTGGGAATGGTATGGCATTGGAACACCTTGACCGCATCTTCGAGCGCTTTTACCGCGTTGATAAGGCTCGCTCCCGCGAGTCGGGCGGCACCGGCCTCGGCCTCGCCATCGTCAAACACATCGTTATTGCGCATGGCGGCACCATCCGCGTCGAGAGCGAGCTCGGCGCCGGCGCGACCTTCTTCTTCACGCTGCCCCTCGCTTCAATCCCGGCCACCGCGCCAACTCCGGTAACGCCCCCCTCCACCGATATCCCCGTGAAAACCGCTCCGTAAGCCCGCTCTGTAACTTGCCACCTGTTCCCTGTAACCTGTTGTTATGCCCACGAGGACTGTCCACGCCGTCTGCTCTCTTGACTGCCCCGACTCGTGCGCGGTGCTCGTCACCATCGACGAGGCCGGACGGGCAACCCGCCTGCGTGGGGATCCGACTCATCCGGTGACCCGCGGCTTCCTGTGCGGCAAAGTCGCGAAATATCTCGACCGCGTCTATGCACCCGATCGGCTCCTGTACCCGATGCGACGCCGCGCCGGCGTCCCCAAATCGTCCTTACCCCATGGCCGCGAAGCGGAGTCCTTCGAGCGCATCTCCTGGGACGAAGCCCTCGATACGATAGCGGGCCGGCTCGCCGCCATCGCCTGTGAATACGGCCCGGAGTCGATCCTGCCATACTCCTACGCCGGAACCACAGGCGTCCTCGGCTATGGCTCGATGGATCGCCGCTTCTTCCACCGGCTCGGCGCGTCGCAGCTCGACCGCACTATCTGCTCGGAGACGGGCGGGCAGGCACTCATCTCCGTCTACGGCCGCAAACTCGGCACCGACCCCGAGGCGTTCGTCCATGCGCGCCTGATCATCGCCTGGGCCTCCAATATCCACGGCAATAACATCCACCTGTGGCCCTTCATTGAAGAAGCCCGCCGTCATGGCGCGAAGCTCGTCGTCATTGACCCTTATGCCACCCGCACAGCGCGGGCTGCGGACTGGTACATCCCGATCAATCCGGGGACCGACTCCGCTCTCGCGCTCGGCCTGATGCACATCATCGTTCGCGACAGCCTCTACGACGAGGACTACGTTGCCTGCTGGACCTGCGGCTTCGATCAGCTCCGCTCGCGCCTTGCAGATTATCCTCCCGAGCGTGTTTCCTCACTGACCGGCATTCCTGTTTCCGACATCGAGCAGCTGGCTCACGACTACGCCACGACCGCCCCGGCGGTTATTCGCCTGAACTACGGAGTTCAGCGCAGCGATAACGGCGGTGCGGCGACGCGCGCCATTTGCATGCTGCCCGCACTGATCGGCGCCTGGAAACACTATGGCGGAGGTCTCCAACTGTCCACCAGCGGCGCATTTCGTTGGGACAGGGAAGCGCTTGACCGGCCCGATCTCATGGAGGCCAGCCCCCTCGGCCGCGAAGCGCGCACCGTCAATATGTCGCTGCTGGGGCACGCGCTGACCGAACTGGGCCAGGGCCCGCCGCTCGGCCAAGCCGCAGACGGCCCCGCCGTGCACGCGCTCTTCGTTTACAACTCGAATCCGGCCGCGATCGCGCCCGATCAGGGCGCAGTCCTGCGCGGACTTGCGCGCCCCGACCTGTTCACCGTGGTGCACGACCAGTTCTTTACCGACACCGCAGACTACGCCGACATACTGCTGCCGGCGACGACCTTTCTCGAACACAAGGACATCCAGGGCGCCTACGGCCATTACTACGTCCAGCTTTCCGAGCAGGCGATTGAGCCTCCGGGCGAAGCCCGTCCCAACGTCTGGCTCTTTTCCCAACTCGCCCAGCGCATGGGATTCACCGAAAGCTGCTTCCGTGACTCGGTCGACGACCTCATCGCCCAGGCTCTCTGCTCCAGCGATCCCGAGAAGCAGCACCCGTGGCTCGCCGGCATTACGGCCGAGACGCTTCGGGCAGCAGGGGGCGCTCAGCGTCTTCGTTTCGAGGAGGAAAAGGGCGACGGGCAAACCCCAATGCGATTCCTGCCCTTCGCGGAGGGTCCGTTTCCCACACCGAGCGGGCGCATTGAGTTCTATTCTGCTACCCTCGAGGCGCAGGGTATCGACCCTCTCCCCGCCTTCCGTGCGGCTCCGGAATCGCGCCATTCCTCCGACCGCGAGCGCTATCCACTCGAGTTCCTGCCTCGCAAAGCCGACAACTACATGAATTCGACATTCCCCAATTTGCCCGATCATCGCTCCATGGAATCCGCTTTCAACGGCGTGCTGGAGATGCATGCAGAAGATGCTGCAGCCCGCGGTATTGCCGATGGCGATGCAATTCAGGTGTTCAACGATCGCGGCAGTCTTGCGCTGCGGGCCCACGTGAATGGCAGCGTCCGCGCCGGCGTCGTTGCTGGCCGCCTCGATTGGAACAAGCTCTCCGCGGGTGGTCATAACGTGAACCTTCTCACCTCGCAGCGGCTCAACGATCTCGGCGGTGGGCCCGTGTTTTACTCCACGCTGGTGGATGTTCGCAAGTCGCTCTGATGACACGGCCTTCGTCGCGCGGGTTCCCCGGCTCCGCTACACGCTTTCAACCATCGCCGGCCTGCTCCGCGGGTGCGAAATGCGCTGATATAATCGGCTTTTCCCAAAGATCGGCCCGATTTTGAGCAGTGAGGGTGTGCATATTTTTTCCGTGAACTTCTGGAGCGCTGGCTCCCCGCACGTACCATGCAGGAATTTGCGCCGGCTCCTGGGGCGCTTTCTGGCGTTGGTTCTTCTTCTGGCCCCCCTTCTGACGGTCACCCCGCTCGTCGCCCAGGAAGCCACCCCGGCCGCCTCCACCGATGTCGGCGAGAAAATCGTCAATATTCGCGTCATCGGCTTCCGCCGTATTCCCAAAGAGACAGTCCTCGCGCGCATGTTCAGCCATGTGAACGACACCTACGATCCCCTCACCGTTGAGCGCGACTTCAACTCCCTCTGGAATACGGGATACTTCGAAGACGTGCGCATCGAAAAAGAAGATACGCCTCAGGGGGTGATCCTCGATGTGTACGTCCGCGAGAAGCCCACTATTCGCGACATCACCTATAAGGGCCTCAATTCCGTAACGGAATCCGACGTTCTCGATCGCTTCAAGAAAGAGAAGGTCGGGCTGTCTCAGGAGAGCCAGTACGATCCGGCGCGCATTGCCCATGCCGTTACTGTCATTCGGGACATGCTCGCCGAGCACGGTCACCAGTTCGCTACGGTTCGTCCCGAAGTCAAGAGCATTCCGCCCGCTTCGGTGCAGCTCAACTTCCTGATCAAGGAAGGCCCGACGGTCAAAGTGGGCAAGATCAGCTTTAGCGGCAATCAGCACGTTACGTCGCGCACGCTGCGCGCGGCTATGCGCAACCTCCGGCCGATCGGCATCCCCCATTCCATTTTTCTTGAAAACATCTTCGCCCGCACCTACGACGCGAGCAAGCTCGAGGAAGATTCCGAACGCGTACGCCAGGCCTATCGCGACCGCGGCTATCTGCGTGGTGGACCCATTGGCGAGCCGCAGACCCATATCCGCAACGAATCCGGATTGTCGCTGCTCACCTTCCGCCCGCGTAAGGGCAAGCGCATCGACATCCACATGAACATCGAAGAGGGCGATCGCTACCGCCTTGCCGCCATCACATTCTCCGGGAACAAAGCAGCGCCAAACACCAAAGCGCTGCGCGCCATCTTCAATCTGAAGGACGGCGCGCTCTTCAACCTCACCGCCTTTCAGAAGGGCCTCGACAATCTGCGCAAGGCTTACGGACAGCTGGGATATATCAACATGACCGGTGTTCCGACGCCGACCTTCGACGATACAAAACACACCGTCACCTGGAACATCGATATCGATGAAGGCAAGCAGTTCACCGTCTCCCGCATCGAATTCCAGGGCAACACGGTCACCCGTGATTTCGTGATCCGCCGCGAACTGCTGCTCCAGGAAGGCCAGGTCTACAACAGCCATCTCTGGGAGCTGAGCCTGCTGCGCCTCAACCAGCTTGACTATTTCAATCCGCTCCGCGTCGAACAGGACTCCGAGACCCACCAGAACACGGAAGCCGGGACCGTCGACCTGCTTCTGAAGGTGCAGGAAAAAGGGAAGAATTCCATCGGGCTCAACGGCGGCGTCAGCGGGCTTTCGGGAGCATTTCTCGGTCTGAACTACCAGACCAACAACTTCCTCGGCCTCGGTGAGACGCTCAGCGTCCAGGCCAACGCCGGCAGCCTTGCGCGCAACCTGCTTTTTGCATTCAACGAGCCTTATTTGCGCAATAAGCCGCTGAATGTAGGTTTCCAAGTCTTCGACAGCAAGACCGATTACAACGCATCCAAGAGTTATTCGCTAACCGGCAGCAGCAACCAGACAGCGGCTATTTCGTCGCTACTCCAGAATTACAACCAGGGCCGCAAGGGATTTAATCTTTCCGCAAGCTACCCGCTGCGGCACTTCAACCTCTTCGGGTTCTCCCGCGTCGGAGCCACCTATGCTTGGGACGATTCTTCCGTCCGGGCCTTCAGTCAGGCTTCCAGCAATCTTTTCGAAACACTGGCCTTCCGCAGTGGAATTCAGGGCCAGAATGCTCTTGAAGGCATTGTTACCAGTTCGGTTCTGTTCAGCTATAACTCCAGCAACGTATCCAGCAACTACCTTCCTCACACCGGCCAGTCTTTGGCCGCCAGCGTACAACTTGCCGGGTTATGGGGCAGCGTGCGCTACGTCCGTCCGGTTGTCGAATATAAGCGCTACACACCCGTAAAAGGCCTTTGGTTTAACCCTGCGGGCCGCAACACCCTGGGAGTGCGCCTGCAGGCGATCTACATAACCGGGTTCAGCGGCGACGTCGCTCCTCCCTTCGACCGCCCATCAGCGGGCGGCGAATCGGACATCCGCGGCTTTGATGTTCGGACTATCACGCCTTATGGTTTTGTGCCCACCCGTGTTCTCTTTCCCCTCACCAACCCTGATGGCAGCACCGTTCCCCGCGATCCCACCAATCCGAGTCTGGGCCCCATCCAGGTACCGCTGCCGGTGTATGGGATCGCCACGATTGGCGGAGACGCGAGTTTTACCAGCAATCTGCAGTATGCAATTCCCATTTACGGCCACACTGTCGGGTTCAACTTCTTCAACGACTTCGGGATGGACATGGCCTTGCGGAACAGCCAGCTTCGCCAAAGCCCTGAAGGCATCGACATGCTCGACTCCCCGCTCTACGGGTGCCCTAACTACGTCAACGGTACCTGCCAGGGGGGGCAGCAAATCAAGTTCAGCACCACGGTTAACCCGATTCCGGGAACCAACTATGTTCCGCGCGATTCGGCAGGCGGCGAGCTCGACGTCATGATGCCCATCATCAATGCCCCCTTCCGCATCTACTACGCCGTCAATCCTCTCAAACTCTTCACCAGCTTTACCCGTCAGAACCTGATCACCCGCAGCATGTTCCCTGCGGGGGGCGCGGGGGACTACTCCTATGCCGAGGCCGAACAGTTCTACAACGGTCTCTACGTCCTGCGCGAGCCGAGCAAGACCTTCCGCCTGACCGTGGCCACTACGTTCTGAAACAGCTCACAGGTTTCAGGTTGCAGGTTTCAGGTTACGGTCGCAGATGGCACCCGACATCTCTGTTTGTGGCGAACCCGCGTGCCCGACGGCTTGACCTGTACCGTGTAACCTGTCCTCTGTGACCTGTTTTGTTGACGGGCCTTCCCTCGGGTCCTATAATTTGCCAAGTTCCTGAGAATTTCTCTCTGTCCGCGTCTTTGCATTCCCGGGCCGATTGATTGCCCGGCCCTGCTCCGGTAGTTTGCGAGGAGAGGGAATGAAGAGAGCGAGATTTTGCGGACCAAACCACCCAGGAAACCGAAGGAGTTCTTGATTTCCATGAAGCTTTCGTTGTCACTCTGTTGCGTGCTCGCGTCCGGAATGGGCGTAGTAGCCGTTGCTCAGGCCGCTCCGGCGACACCGGATCCGGCCCCCAGCGCCCCTGTCGCGATCACAGGCGCCACCAAAGTAGCCATCATCAATTTTCAGGCCGCAGTCGGCCAGACCAATGAATTCCAGCGAGACCTCGCCGATCTTCAGAAGAAGTACGAGCCGCGCTCTGCGCAGCTACAGAGCCTGAATACGCAGATCGAAACCCTGAAAAAGCAACTCCAGGACGGAGGAGCTACGATCACGGACGCGGTTCGCCAGGCCAAAATGCGTGATATCGACGATAAAACCAAGAGCTTGCAGCGTTCCGCCGAAGATCTCCGCAACGATGAGCAGAACGATGGCCAGGAAACCTTTCAGCAGGTTGGCCAGAAGGTCTTCGACGTGATGACCACATACGCGCAGGCGCAGGGCTTTAGCCTGGTCCTCGATGCCAGCCAGCAGAACAGCGGCGTCCTGTGGCTGACCCCAGGTGCCGACATCACCAAAGCGATTGTCGATGCGTACAACGCCAAGTCAGGAGTACCCGCGCCTGCCAACGTCCCGTCGGCGCCAGCGCCGCGCACCGTACCAGGTACGGCTCCGCGCTCCGCTGCTCCTCCCTCCGGTTCACACTAGGAACCGCATCATCTGATCATTCCAGCGGTGGCGTTTCGAGTAGGAAATGCCGCCGCGCCGGAGTTCAGATCCGGCCTGTGGAAAAATTTGTGGAAGACTTTTGGCTGCTGTGCCGTTTACCAGGCAATCATCACAGGTTCATCATTTGCGGTCAGTACGGTTGGGCGAATCCCCAATGGATTCATAAGCCTGCGTCCCCATGAGGCTTCCGGAAGCTAAAGTAATGAATCTCGAGACAACTAAATTCCTTTTCCACAAAGCGAGATGAAATCTCGACGAATCCGTCGATTTCCGATGGCGTTTTACAGTTGCCTCTTACCTCGCAATGATGCCGCGTTCTGAAGCTTCTATAAACTCCAGCAGGTATGAAACGTCCTCCGAACAGGAGCCCTCTTCCCGCAGCTTCTTGACGGCTTGCGCCGTATTCATCTTTCCAGCCAGCAGCACCCGAAATGCATAATGGAGGGCGCGCAGCCGATCCCGATCGAACCCGCGCCGCTCCAAACCTACTTTGTTGATCCCGTAGGCATGTGCCTCCCGCGTTGCCGACGTCAGCGAAAATGGCAACACGTCCTGAGTCACCACCGTGCCCCCGCCGATGTACGCATGCCGGCCGATTCTGCAAAACTGATGAACGGGCGAGAGAGCCCCGACCGTGGCGTAATCCTCTACGATCACATGTCCGGCCAGCGTCGCGCTATTCGCAAGAATGCAATGATCGCCGATGACGCTGTCGTGCCCGATGTGGGTATAGGCCATGATCAGGCAATGACTGCCCACCCGCGTCATACCGCCGCCACCGGCCGTGCCGCGCGAAATCGTTACGGACTCGCGGATCGTATTGTCGTCGCCGAGGGTGACACCAGTCGGCTCACCCGCATACTTCAGGTCCTGGGGCGCAACCCCGACACAGGCGAAGGGGTAAAAGCGATTCCGTGCTCCAACTGTCAGATGTCCGTCAAGAACGACGTGCGAGATCAACTCGCAATCTTCTCCGAGAACCACATGCGACCCCACCGTGCACCACGGCCCGATCGTGCACGATTCCGGAATGACAGCGGAAGGAGCGACGATCGCGGTGGTGTGAACGCTCACTCCTGATTCACCACTTCGATGGATGCGGAAGAGGGGTGCTGAGAGGTGCTCTGTGCTTCGGGCGAACGCGGCACGAGGGCGCACATGACCGTCGCTTCGCAGGCCAGTTTGCCCTCCACGGTGACTCGTCCTTCCATTTTCGCCACACGCGGCTTCCAGTTCAAAACGTTGACTTCAATGCGCAGCTGATCGCCCGGAACAACCGGCCGACGAAACTTTGCTCTCTCGATGCCGGTGAAAACCATCAGCTTTTTGTGCGGGTCCGGAACCTCCGGCATCAGCAATACTCCCCCTGCCTGCGCTATGGCCTCCACCACCAGCGCGCCTGGCATGATTGGATAGCCGGGGAAATGGCCCTGGAAGAATGGTTCATTGATCGTCACATTCTTGATGGCGACGATGCGCGTTTTACGCTCAATGGCCGTGACCCGGTCAATCAGCAATAAGGGAAAGCGGTGCGGCAGAATACCCATGATCTCGCTGATCTCGAGTATCTGCCGTCCTTCCAGAATGCAATCGGAGTTCTCCATAATGAGCAGGGCCGATTATAAATGCTCACTTCTGTTCTCCGCTCTCTCGCTTGTTCCCATCGGCTCACCTCAACGCCAGTAGTGCTAATACGAGGGCCACCGGCATTACCACCATCCCCGCTTTCAGGAACTCCCATCCGCTGATTTCTGTGTTCTCTCGCCGCAGCGCGATCAGCCACAGAATTGTTGCCAGCGAACCGGTTACGGATAGATTCGGTCCAAGGTCCACGCCGATCAGTACCGCGTGAGCCAGATGTCCCGTCTGCCCTATTTGCTGCAGAGCGGAGCCCGTCGCGAGGCCAACCGGGAGATTGTTCATCGCGTTGGACAGCAGCGCCACACCAAACCCGCTGCCAAACTTTTCCATGCCGCTTCCCCCAGCCGCGAGGCGCTCCAGCGCCACCATTGTCAGCCGCATCAGGCCGGCCTGGTTCAGCGCCTCCACGGTCATGAACAGCCCCGCCACCAGCGGCAACACCCCCCAGGAAACGCTGCGCACCGCATTTCCCGGCGCCTTTCGATCCTTGATCGCCACGAGCACCAGGGCCAACGCGCCGGCCCCAAATGTAGGGGCGCCCAGGGAAATGCCGAGCGCCGAAGCCGCCATCAACGCCACGGATGCCGCGCCGATCCCCGCAAGCGCCAGCCGACCCGCCGGCTCCAGCTGGACCGTCTCCGCTGTCTCCGCCGTTTGCTCCTGGAGAGCCCTCCTCGAGAGCAGCCGCAGGCAAACGAACGTCGCCCCAATCGACGCCGCGGACGGCAGCAGAAATATCCGCAACCACGTGCCGAGAGCCGGCAGCCGCGTTCCAAAAACCACGAGATTCGCTGGATTCGCAATCGGCAGCAGGAAACTGGCCGCGTTCGCAATCAGCGCGCACGCTAACAGATGCGGCTTCGGGTCGACCTTCGCTCGCCGCACCGCCGCCAGAACCGCCGGAGTCAGAACCACGGCGGTTGCGTCGTTCGACAGGAGCGCCGTTACAATCGTGCCCGTCATGTAAATCCACAGAAATAACCGGCTCGACGACCCGCGCGCGTGACGGACTGCGATATCGGCTACCCAATCGAAGACCCGTTCTTCCCGCGCCAATTCTGCCAGAAGCATCATCCCTGTCAGGAACAGGTAGACGTCTACGCCTTCCCGAACGGCATGCACGGCTCGGGCCAGTGGCAACAGTCGCGTCATAACCAACAGCAGAGCGCCGCAGCCGATCCAGAGGTATTCTGGCAGGCCGCGCGGCCGTGCCAGCATCAGCACGATGCTGGCCATCGAAATAACCCAGATCAGGGCAGTGGCCGTCGTCACGGGATCCGTCGAATAATACGAGACAGTTGGATGCGCGCGCACTAAACTAAATCCGGAGCGGCCGTCAGGCCCCCGGTTTTCGATCTGGCGCGTGCTATCGGCGCCAGACGTGGAGTCAGAACAATGCCCCCATCGGAACGGCTGTACTACGCCGATTCTTTTTTGAAGTCTTTTTCCAGCGTTGTGAGCGATGTTCGTGAGCTCTCCAGCAAAGAAGGAGAGTCCGTCTGGCAAATCGCACTCGACAGCACAGCTTTTTATCCCACCAGCGGCGGTCAGCCCTGCGATACCGGCATCCTGCGCGCCGTCTCGCGTGGGGGTGCCTCTCTCGATATTCCCGTCGAATCTGTTGAAGAGGACGAGCACGGCCAGGTTTGGCACTTCGTCCGCAAACCCCTTACGACCGGCACTTCGGTCGACGGCCAGATCGACTGGGAGCGCCGCTTCGACCACATGCAGCAGCACACTGGCCAGCATCTGCTCTCCGCCGTCTTTCTGCGCGAGCTGAACGCGCCCACCGTCTCCTTCCATCTCGGGGAATGTGTATCCACCATTGACCTCGCCGGTGGCCCGATCGCCCACCACAGCGTGGAACGCGTGGAACGTGTCGCCAACGAAATCATCGCAGAGGATCGCAGCGTTTCTGCGCGCACTGTCACTCGCGCTGAAGCGGAAGCGATGCTGGCAGCCGGCGAGCTGCGCAAGTTGCCCGAGCGTGCTGGAGACATCCGCCTCGTCGAAATCGACGCCCTTGACCGCAACGCCTGCGGAGGAACCCATGTCCTTTCCACCGGCCAGATCGGCGCCCTGCTCCTGCGCGGGACGGAGAAGGTCAGCCGCGGCGTGCGGATTGAATTCGTCAGCGGCCTTCGCGCCGTGCGGGCCGCGCGCGCGGATGCTGCCATCCTCAGCCAGGCGACAGCAACGCTCTCCGTGGGGGCCCCCGACATTCCCGCCGCGGTGGAACGCCTCAAGGCCGAGGCGAAGGCGTCTCTTAAGGACCGGCAGCGCCTCCGGGAAGAGCTTGCGGATTACCACGCTGCTCGGCTGGCTGTGGAAGTCCCCATCGACAGAGGCTTGCGCTTCCTCGATCGTTCGTGGAAAGATCGCGATCCCGACTACGTGAAGCTTCTCGCCTCGCGTGTAACCACGGCGGCGCCTTCAACGATCCTGCTCTTCAGCACGGAGAATGCCGACCCGGCCTCTGTCGTTCTGGCGCGCAGCCTCGATATTAACTTCGATTGCGGCGCAACGCTCAAAGAGGCGCTCTCCCAGTTCGGCCTCCGTGGCGGAGGTTCCTCCGATTTCGCCCAGGGAGAAGTCCCGATCCTGAAACTCGCGAAGCTGCGAACCGCGCTCGGCGCTTCCATCCGCAGTGCGGCCGTCCACGCGCGCTAGTCGAATCGTTTCGCTGGAACGGCAAACCACTCCGTTGGTGCGCCCTTTTGGTGCACCCTTTTGGTGTACCTCACGGCCAGTCCCTATTACCCCATTTGTGCTACAGCAGACCCGTGCGATCAGCCGCGGAATGCCGTAAAATCGAAAATGTCCTTTCCCACCTCGTGGGGCTATAGCTCAGCCTGGGAGAGCGCCTCGTTCGCAACGAGGAGGTCGTCGGTTCGAGCCCGACTAGCTCCACCATCGCGTCCAGAAAGAGCGGCGCGCATCATCTGTTAAACCTGCACTGGATTGGGCATTGTTTGCTTTTCGAGCAGCGAACTAACCGCCTTCCATGAGGCGCTGTCCGCCTTAGCGTTCGAGAAGGCCAGATACCCGTCGGGCCGAACGAAGTGCAGTCCCGCACCTGCTGCCCGGCGCACCTCAACCACATCGCCAAAAGATCGGGCGATCTCCTCCGCGCCCTCGGCCATCCCGGCGTCCGGGCCCAGAGACAGCAA
Source organism: uncultured Acidobacteriaceae bacterium (assembly GCA_963787915.1). Classification (GTDB taxonomy): domain Bacteria; phylum Acidobacteriota; class Terriglobia; order Terriglobales; family Acidobacteriaceae; genus Palsa-343. Next base: position 392,679 of record CAWBEP010000009.1, read on the forward strand.
AAGTCGGCTCCCGATACAGCCACCTCGCATCGAGCTGTCGAGCCACCGCTTGCCGTCTCCCTCGACGATCGGGCTGTGCCGGTAGTCGATGCCCAGCCCGGACAGCCTCTGCACAAACGCATGCTGGAACAACGGCCGGCGCGAGACCCGCGGGATCAGAAAATCGCGCAAGAACTCCGCCACCGCGCTGGAGGTTGCCATCGCCTTTGTCAGCAAATCCGTCGTTTCAATCACGCCCCGGATTACCGGCATGCGCTCCGCGTTGTAGCTGTTGAGCAACGCCTCGTTTCCCATGCCCCGAAGCACGAGATCGAGTTTCCACACCAGGTTCCAGGCGTCGTGCAATCCGGTGTTCATTCCCTGGCCGCCAAACGGGCTGTGCAGGTGCGCCGCATCCCCGGCGATGAACATCCGCCCCACGCGCAACTCCGTCGCGTGCCGGTGGTGGATGCGAAAATAGCTGCTCCAGTGCAGGGCATGCGCCTCAATCCCGGTCGATGCGCGCTCTCGCAGGATTTTCCGCACCAGTTTGAGACTCGGCGCATCTCCCTCCGGCTGTTCGATTGTTGCTACCACACGCCATCGTGTCGCGCTCATCGGAAAAAGAGCAACAGGACCGGATGCGTTCGGGCACAACCGCATCTCGCTGGGCGGCCGGAACTCATTCGTCTCGATATCCGCCAGCAGGAACTCATCTTTGTAGTCGCCCCCGGCCAGCGGCACATTCATAGCGTGCCTGACCTTGCTGCGGCCGCCGTCGCAGCCCACAACAAACGCTGCGCGAATCGTTGCTGCTTCGCCCTTGTGCTCCACGGAGGCCACAACCGCGTTCTCTTCCTGCTCGGCGGAAACGAACGTCGTCTCATATTCAACGCGTCCACCCTTTCGCTCCAGCGCCTCGACCAGCAGCTTCTCCGTTATGTTCTGCGGAACCATCGCGATGAACCCATAGGGCGTTTCCGTGGGTTCAAAGGGAATCTCGGCCAGGGTTCGTCCGGGCTCGGTGATCACCGCCGATGTAACGCGGTTAGCCTTTTCGAGAAATGGCCCGACGATCCCTGCCATGTCGAAGAAGCGTTCGCGGAAAAATGGCCAGCGCCTTTGAGTGGGCCGATTGCTCCGCACGCTCTTCAATCAGACGCCAACGCATTCCGCGGCGCGCAAATTCATTGGCGAGAAACAGCCCGACCGGGCCCGCCCCGATAATCAGGACGTCCGTGTCCATTCCGTTGCGAGGAATTCGCTCCATATTCTTTTAGAGCCGCGGCGCTGGATCGACGATGCCTGTTTTTCGTTGCGAATGATTGCCTCGATGCCACGAATCAGGCGCAGATGCCATACTTTTCTTCGAGAAACCGGCGCACCCGTTCCGGTGCCGCCGCACTAATCTCCTGCCAGGTGATCAGGCCGAGCCGGGTCCGCAGGGAAGCATCCACTACAGCCTGCAGAATCTCGAACCAACGCTCCATCAGATCGGACCGCCGCCGGTCGCAGAAAACGACGAACGAACCACCCGATGCGTCCGCGGCCAGCACGCTGCGGATCAGCTGATACGAATGCGCCACTTCGTCTCGCACCGGCAACCGCGCCACATCGAAAACCCGCTCCAGCTCGCGATATCGCGCCAGCAGCCGCAGAGGCGCTCGCTGGAAGTTCCCCTCCGTCAGCTTTGCCTCAACCAGCAGGCTATCGAGCCGCATATCAACCTCGGTCCGGTCGACGCGGCCGCTCTTGAAGGGAATTGCCGGACGAAACCCAAACTCCGGCTGTAACCCGCGCTCAATGCCAAGTAACCGGCAGATGCTGTCGGTCTGCAGCAACTTTGGATAACAGAAAATGTTCATCAGGAGCGCGTCGGAGCTGCTCGCGCACTCCAGCTCGAAGCGCTGGCGATCGCCGGCTCTCGGCACGTAACGGTTGGCCGTGTAGCTTTTCTTCAGCCGCCGCGACCATTGCGGGTTCGCCAGGATGCGCCTATAAGAGGCGGCGAGAAAATTGCCGTGCCGCCCATTTTCCTCGAGAAAAATGACGCTTGCTGACGCGCCATACCCCAACTCGTAAGCTGATTCCTCGTTGCGGTCGATGTTGCGGGCATTGATCTCCCGCCGCAGCTGCGCCGAACTGAGAACCTGCCCGACTGTCGCTGACATAGCCTCCCCGCTTCCGGCTTAGGCGCCTTCCTCCAGCACATGTGGGACATCGATCCCCAGCGCCGTCGCCAGGTCGTGCTGATGCTCCTGCTCCTGCGAGATGATCTGGCGAATCTGCTCCGCCAGCGCGTAGTGCCCGACAGCCTCTGCCTGGCGAACCCGCTTCCGATACTGGCGAATCGTCTCGGTTTCGTTGTCCAGATCGAAGCGCAGCATCTCTTCGGCCTTTTCCGAGAGCTTTACCTGCTTCGGCGTCGCATTTGGCACCGCCCCCAGATAATCGATCTGGTCGGCGATAGTCAGCGCATGCTCCAGCTCTTCGCCGGCATGCTTCCGCAGCTCACCGGCAATGTTCATCCACTGCGCGCCCTTCAAAACGTTGCTGTAAACCGTGTACGCAATGATCGCCTGATACTCGCGGGAAAGATCTTCCTGCAACCCCGCAACCAATTCATTGAGTGCAGGGTTCTTCATCTCTGCCATAACGTTTCTCACCTCGGATGTGTTGTTGGATGCCGAGCGCTTCGATCCGTAACGCCGGGCGAGGCCGAATGATGGGAATATATCCCTGAATCGTCCCTATGAGCATAGGCAAGGCTTTCCTGGTTGGTCAACCGGCGGATGACAGAACAAAATCGCGGCCCTCGGGAGACCGGTCAGATCGTGGTGCCTTGACCCTCCATTTGTTCCTGGAGCTGCGTTGCCAGCTCTTCCCATTCGCGATTCAACGCTGCGTGCTGTGAACGCAGCGCGCCGAGTTCCATGGAGAGCCGCTGGGTTTCCTCTGCGTTGACATAGACCGAGAGCGCCTGCTCGGTTTCCGCCAGTGAGCTCTCCACGCGCGGAATCTCTGTCTCCACGAAGGTCAGACGTTCCTGCATTTGGCGCAGCTTGATCGGGTTTACTCGTCGGGCCTTCTCCACATTCGCGACATCGGGCACAGGGAGAAGGGCAGCCATCGGCTCCGCAGCTGCCGTTGCCGCAGCCAGAGCCTGCGCTCCGCCCTCCTTGCGCCAGACATAGTCCTCGTAATTGCCAGGGTAGACGTTAACCTGCGATCCGCGCGTTGGATCCTGTTTTCTCTCCACTTCGATAACCTTCTGTGCCAGACCATCGATAAAGTAACGATCGTGAGACACAAAGATCACCGTTCCTGAAAACTTTCCGATGGCCTCCAGGAGGACGTCCTTAGCGCGCAGATCGAGGTGATTCGTCGGCTCGTCCAGAAGCAGGAAGTTCGCCGGACTAACCAGAATTCTCGCCAGCGCATAGCGGTTGCGTTCGCCGCCTGAGAGCACGCCCAGGGGCTTGAATACATCCTCCCCGGAAAACAAAAAGCACCCAAGCAGGCTGCGCAGGTCCTTCTCTGCCACTTTCGGCGCGGTCCTGCCGATGTCATCGAGCATCCGCGCCGCTGGATCCAGAACTTTGTACTGGTCCTGCGCGAAGTATTCCGCGACGACGTTGTGGCCCAGCCTCAGAGTGCCGTGGGTCGGCACCTCCTCGCCGGAGAGCAACCGGATCAGTGTCGACTTGCCCGCGCCATTCACGCCCACCAAAGCGATGCGATCCCCACGCTCTATCGTGAAGTTCACATTTTCGAGAACTCGCTTTTCGCCATATCGCATGGAGAGGCTCGCAACTTCAACGACTGTCCTGCCTGAAGGCGGCGGTTGCGGAAACGAAAAATGCGGTGTCGGCTCTTCCAGCGGAATCTCGATCCGCTCGATCTTTTCTAATTCCTTGATCCGGCTCTGCACCTGCTTCGCTTTCGTTGCCTGATAGCGGAACCGGCTGATGAACGCCTCCAGGTGTTCGATATGCTCCCGCTGATTGCGGTAGGCCGACTCCAGCTGCGCCCGGCGCTCGGTCTTTTGCGTCAGATATTTCTCGTAATTGCCGTGATAAAAATGCAGGCTCTTGTTCCAGATTTCGACGATTTTGTTGACCGTCACATCGAGAAAGTACCGGTCGTGCGAGATCAGGATGTAGCCGTTTGGCCAGGTGACCAGATAGTTTTCGAGCCAGTTGCGCGTCTCCAGATCCAGATGGTTCGTGGGCTCATCCAGCAACAGCAAATCGGGCTGTTGCAGCAACAGTTTCGCCAGGGCAACCCGCATCTGCCATCCGCCGGAGAATTCCTCCGTTCGCCGCGCCCAGTCTTCCTTCGCAAACCCGAGGCCGGTGAGAACGGTGCCCACCTGCGCATCCAGTGCATACACATCATGATGACGAAGGCGGCCTTCAATGTGGGAGAACTGGTCGGCGGCAGCCGCATAGGCTTCGCTCGCCGGATCGAGATCGGCCAGCGCGTGCGCCAGAACCTCAAATTCCTTTTCCATGGCACGCAACTCGTCAAAGACGCTCAGGCATTCTTCGAAGACCGTTCTGCCGGAAAGGGCCAGGCCGTCCTGGGGCAGGTAGCCGATGCTCATCCCCTTCATCCGGTGGACGCTGCCGTAATCGAGAGAATCCATGCCACCCAGAATCTTCATCAATGTCGACTTGCCCGTGCCATTCGCACCCACGAGCGCGGTCTTCTCTGTGGGAGTAATCAGCCAGTCGGCATTTTCGAAAAGTAGTCGTGGGCCGAAACGCTTACCGGCGCCGGAGAGTTGCAGCATAAGTTCATTTTATCGGAGTGAATTGATCACGGTTGCCGCGGGGCCACCCACTTTCTGAGAGTGAAACATCGGGTAAAGCGGTAACTTCCGGGAAATCGGCCGGCGCTGAAGCAGTCTAACGAGCCGACCGGGCGCCATAGTTCTGCTCCATCCAAAGTTGATGCGAACTGTTGCGCGCACTTTCGATCCAGGCGGGGTGGTCGAGATACCAACAGACCGTCCTTTTCAGCCCAACGTCGAATGAAACCTCCGGTTTCCACCCCAATTCGTGCTCGATCCTGGTCGCGTCCACGGCATACCGTCGATCGTGTCCGGGACGATCCCTGACGAACTCGATCAGCTTCCTGCGAGGGCCAATCCTGGCATCTGGACGAATTTCGTCGAGCAGATCGCAAATGGCTGTCACCACCTCCAGGTTGGCACGTTCGGTCCTGGCGCCGATGTTGTACCGATCCCCGCATCGCCCGCGCTCCAGGACCATCCGGAGCGCGGCACAATGGTCTTCGACAAAGAGCCAGTCGCGCACATTGCTTCCATCGCCGTATAGGGGAAGCGTTTTGCCTTCAGCCGCATTCAGGGTCATGAGAGGAATGAGCTTTTCCGGAAATTGCATCGGGCCGTAGTTATTGGAGCAGTTGGTGGTCAGAACGGGCAGGCCCCAGGTGTGGTGATATGCGCGTACCAGATGATCCGCCGCGGCTTTGGTGGCTGAGTATGGGCTGTTGGGGGAATAAGCGGCGGTTTCGGTAAATGGCGGCTCCTCCGGACCCAGGGAGCCGTACACCTCATCGGTCGAAACGTGCAGGAAACGAAATTTGCTTTTCTGCGCCGGATCGACGCTGGTCCAGTACTCCTTCGCGGCATCCAGTAGCGTCAGCGTGCCTTCGACGTTTGTACGCACGAAAGTCTCCGGCGCGACAATGGACCGATCGACGTGGCTCTCAGCTGCGAAATGGATGATCGCGCGGGGCCTGTATCGTCGAAGCAGCGAGGCCACCAGTTCCCTGTTGCAAATATCGCCCTTGACCAGGCAGTGTCTGGAATCGTTTTTCAGCGCAGCAAGGCTGGCCTGATTGCCGGCATAGGTGAGCAGGTCGAGGTTCACGACTGGAGATCCAACAATCGTCAGCCAGCCCAATACAAAGTTAGCGCCCATGAAACCGGCGCCACCGGTCACCAGGATCGAATCATGAACCTGCATTTCTCTCCGGAAGCAGCTCATTCGGAAACTCAGACTGGATAGTCCGCGCTAACCCCTCGCTCAGGGAGTAAGGCCGAACAAAGCCTGTTTGCACCAGGCGCTCTGCTCGAAACTGGGTGCTTTCGCAAAATTTGCGAACGCGGATGGCGCTAATCGGAAAAGTCCGCCCGGTCACCTGGGCTACCCCATCCAATAAATGGCCTCCTGCCATCGCCAGCCATCTGGGGACACGCGGCATCGCGCCGCGCTGGCCAAGACATTTGCGGACATACTCCACAAGTGTTTTTGTGTCCATGTCGGGCCCATCGAGATAATTGAAGATATGGACCCCCGGTCCCATCGTAAGCATGTGCGCAAGAAAAGCGGCGACGTTACCTACATAGGCCATCGACTTCACGTTGTTTCCCTCTCCAACCATCAGGAACTTCCGTGCCGCGATTTGATGCAGCAGGTTGTAAACATTTCCGCGGTTTCCCTCTCCAAAAACGACCGAAGGACGCACAATCACCAGCGTGCGTAAAGCGTCTTCCGCTGCCCAAGTCCGATAGACACCTTCAGCTTCCAGTTTGGTCTTGCCGTAAGCATTGAAAGGCTTAAATGGGCCGCCTTCATCTACAGGAGTCTGCTGGAAGCCGTAGACAGCGACGCTGCTGGTGAACACAATCTTCTTTACGCCAGCCGCGCTGGCAGCCCGGCATACCTGTCGCGCGCCTTCGACGTTCACTTCGCTGTAACGAGAAAGGGGCCGGACGTCGTCGCGATGTTCGGCGGCCAGGTTGATGACGGCTTCGGTTCCGTCCATTGCGCTGTCGAGAGCTTCGCGTCGAGTTACATCGCAGGCTGTCCAGAACCGGGGGTATGTCTCGCTGCGTCGAAGATCGCCAATGCGCACATCCCAACCCCGATCGAGCAGCAGGGGAGCAAGGCGGCTACCGATAAATCCCGATCCACCGAGAATAAGAATCATCCCACTCCGGGGTCCGGCGTGGGGTTGGGAACTCGTCTCCACGATCGCGATTCTATCCCACGTCAAGGGTTGTTGCGGCGTCGGAACAGTACCTCGGCAAATGGAGGCTCCGGGATAGCCGGTCGCTGCTCAAGCCTGAAGACTACGCTTGACCCTCCTGATATCCGCGTCGACCATCATGTGAATCAGGGATATCAGCGGCGTCTTGGCGCTCCAGCCAAGTCGTTCTCTCGCTTTTGCCGCATTGCCGATCAGAACATCCACCTCTGCGGGCCGGTGGAAGCGCGGATCGGCAACCACATAATCTTCGCTGTTGAGCCCCACGTGTGCGAAGGCGATGCGGCACATTTCACGCACCGAGGTTGTCGTCCCGGTAGCTACAACATAGTTGTCAGGCTCAGGCTGCTGCAACATCGCCCACATCGCTTCAACGTAGTCGCCGGCAAAGCCCCAGTCCCGCTGCGCGTCAATGTTGCCGAGGTGCAGGTCCTTCTGTACTCCACAATGGATTCTCGCTACGCCGTCCGACACTTTCCGCGTTACAAACTCGATGCCTCTGAGCGGAGATTCGTGGTTGAACAGGATCCCACTGGAAGCGTGCAGGTTGAAGCTCTCCCGATAGTTCACAGTGCTCCAGTGAGCAAACAGCTTAGAGACGGCATAGGGACTTCGCGGATAAAACGGAGTCCTTTCATCCTGCACCGGCTGCTGGATCTTACCGAACATCTCACTGGTTGATGCCTGATAGAAGCGGGCTTTGGGATTCACGATGCGCATCGCCTCCAGCAGACGAAGTGCTCCTACTGCAGTTACCTCCGCTGTGAGCACGGGCTGATCCCACGATGTGGCTACAAAGCTCTGCGCAGCAAGATTGTATATCTCCTCGGCGCCCGTCTTATCCAGAGCGCGAATCAACGACGACAGATCGATCAGATCGGCATCGATTATCTCGACGTGTTCCAGAACCGATAACTCCCGCAGACGCCACAGAGTATCCGTACCCCTGCGCGCGATCACACCGTGAACCGAATATCCCTTACCCAGGAGGAATCTGGTGAGATAAGCTCCGTCCTGACCGGTAATGCCCGTGATAAGTGCATGCTTACTACCCATGTTCTGCTTCCTCCGCTGCGCGCAAAATGTCGGTCAGTGTCTCCGTCAAGGGAATTTTCGGCTCCCATCCCAACTGGCCCCGCATCTTTCCAGGATCTCCAACCATTCGAATCTGTTCTCCTGGCCGTAAGCGTCCGGGACTCATCTCTATCTCCGCTTGAATGCCCGAGAGTCGCAGCATCTCCTCAACCAATGATCGTAAACTCCGCTCCTTGCCGGAGCAGATGTTGTACACTTCTCCGCTTTCACCGTTTTGCAGCAATTCATGATAGGCACAGATGCTGTCGCGCACATCCGTAAAGTCGCGAGTTATCGCGAGGTCACCGGTGGTCAGCACCGCGGGTTGTCTTCCGAGGCGCATTTTCGCAATCTGGCGAGCGAAACCGGCGACGGCAAAACGTTGGTCCTGGCCGGGGCCGATCTGGGTAAAGGGTCGCGTCAGGACTACACGGAAATTCTGCGTCTGGCTCCACTGATAACAGAGCGCTTCTGCCGCAACCTTACTCACTGCATAGGGACTGAGCGGGCGCAACGGCTGGGTCTCTTTAGCAGGGAGATCCGTATCCGGCAAGCGCCCATACACATCGGCGGAGCCCGCGTAAATTAAGCAGCCGCGAAATCCTTCCGCACTCAAAGCCTGCAGGAGATGCAGAGTTCCTGAAAAATTTACGGCGAAAGCCGTGCTCGGATCTTCAAATGAGGCAGCTACAGAACTCTGCGCCGCGAGGTGCAGCACGGCATCCGGCATAAGTTTTCCGACCGCCGATCGCACCCGCGCCGCGTCGCGAAGATCGACGGAGCCCCTCTCATCCTGGAAGGGAATTCCGCCGAATCGTGAGCAAAAATGGCGTCCGACGAATCCGGCGTGGCCGGTCACAATCAGTTTCATGAGATATGCTTCGCCATGCCCGTCGCAGTATATCAGCGTGCGATTGTGACTCTGGACGCGGATCTGAAAAAGTGCGCCAAGATGGCAGGCTCGCCGCGAGTTGAACCCGTGATAAATTCGGCATGTCGAATCGATGCTTCAATACCATCGAATCCAGGCTCAGTCAGTCCAATCTCGTGCGAAAGTTGAGTTACCAGCAACCTCTGCATGATGGTGTGCTCGCCCTCATCATTCGGTCGGCCCAGTATGCCGAAAAACAGCGCTACACCCGAGGCTCATCGAGAGGACCACGAGCCGAGGTGCCCCCCCAGCCGGTAAGATCCAGGCCGATCCTCCCATCACGTTTGCTACCATCATAAGGAATCGCAATGCCCCTCTTCGTGGAAGCGGGCTTGCGTGTCACACAGGCTCAGTTGGGATGCCCGATAAAATCTTATACGTTATTACCCGAGCCGAACGTGGCGGCGCTCAATCCCATGTCCTGGAGCTTCTTAATGCATCGAGGAAACTCTACCAAGTGGCATTGGCAACAGGCGAACCCGGGTTTCTTGCCGAAGAAGCGCGGGCGCTCGACATTCCGGTTTTTCTCATGCGCCACCTCGTGCCCCAGCTCAGCCTCGTAAACGACTGCTCGGCCATTGGGGAACTGATGGCCATTGTCCGCGATTTGCGACCGCAACTGATTCACGCCCATTCCTCCAAGGCTGGTTTGGTGGCTCGCGTGGTCGCGCGAATCCGCCATATCCCGTGTATTTTTACCGCGCACGGCTGGGCATTTTCGGAAGGGGTATCGCTGCCCCGGAAATGTGTTGCGCTACCGTCGGAGTGGCTCGCTGGTCACCTTGGAGCAGTAACGATTGCCGTGTCGCAGTATGACTCTGCGCTTGCTCTCCGCTGCGGAGTCGGTTCTGTGAGCCGAATCGAAACCATTCCAAACGGGATAAGCGATGATCCCTCACGAGCGTCCCCTCAGGCTGGAAATCCCCCTGTCATTGCGATGGTAGCCAGATTCAGCCCTCAAAAAGATCACATCACTCTCCTCCGAGCCCTGAGTAAAGTCCAGGCCCCATTTCATCTTCGCCTCGCCGGCGAAGGCCCTCTCCTGGAGGAAGCCCGCGCCTGCGCAGAACAACTAGGGCTCTCAGCCCGAATCGAATTCCTCGGCGAATGCGCCAATATAAGTGGATTGCTCGCAGACACCCAGATTTTCACCCTGATCTCCAGATACGAAGGACTTCCTATCAGTATCCTGGAAGCTCTGCGCGCCGGCCTTCCCATCGTTGCAACGCATACCGGCGGCATCTCCGAAGCGGTGCGACACGGTCACAACGGATTCCTGGTCAGGCGCTCCGACGTTCCCGAGCTACGGAACGCACTTACATCTCTTCTAAGTGACCCGGCTCAGCGCTTATCCTTTGGGAAGCACTCAAGAGAACTCTTCGAGAGCAACTTTACCGCGGAAATCATGGTGCGCCGGACATTTGCGGTTTACAACCGCATGCTTGCAGCTGTCTCGCGATGAGATATCTCGAATCAAGGGAATCGTGGATCTATATTGACCTCACAACTCCAGGAGCCTTTGAAGATCATCGAGCCTCGATCGATAAAGGAAGGTCTCCAGAAATGTTCGCCTGCAGTTTGCCGCATAGGCATTCCTGTTAGTCCTCATGTCCTCAACCGCCTCCCGGATACCCTGGAGGTCGCCGAGGCGCGCGAACCGGCCGTTCTCACCGTCTCGTACGAATTCTGGAAATGAGCCACCCTGGCTGGCGATAACTGGCGTTCCAAACATGAACGCCTTCGGAAGAACAGCGCTCTGTGTCGATCGCCGGTAGAGATTCCAGATGCAAAAGCTGTCTGCATAGCATTGGTTGATTTCAGCCGCCTGCAGTACCCGTCCACAGCGATAGACAACCTGGCTGTAACTTCTTAGCAACCGATCCTGAGCCACATAACCGGGCAACGGCTGTCTCGATGCAACGAGGAAGTTGATGTCCACGCCACGCTGCAAAAGATCTCGCATGACATTAACGAAGCAATCGAAGCCATGCACCCGTGAGATATTACCGAGATATGATAGATAGACTTTTCCATGCAGTCGCTCCGGCGAAACATCACCTGCTTCATCGTCATAAATTAGTGGAAAGTACCAGGCGTTGCTGTTATTCCCGATGTGATCCCTGCGATAAGTATCGAGGGCGTATCGCGACCCAAGGATGATGGCGTCGGCGACTTTCATCATAGCAACCGACAGCTGCTGCGCGGTCGCTGCCTTCATTGTGGCAACAAGTCCGTCGCTTGCCAAAAACCGCAGCGAAGCCTTCCACGGCTCATGGTAGATATAAATAATTCTGACGTCATTCTGTTTCAGGGCAGCCGCAATACCGGCATTCTGCCCAGCGACGTTGAAGAAGATAGCGTGCGTAACTTTTGCTGACTCGAGGCTTTCTATATTAGTTAAAACGGGCGCCACCTCTTCCAGCTCTCGAAAGGCTTCGTAGCCAGGGGCCAGAAGAAATCGGACAGTATATTTCAGCTCCCCGAGAGCCCTGGCGAAGGCGATGAGGAACTGAACAAATGCGGGATTGTAACGCAACGAAACCAGAACAACTGCGCCCTTCACAGCAACCTTTCATTCATATATATCCGGTAAAGACGCGATTTCTCGCTCGCCGGGCGCCCGTCAGCATTTCACGCAAAGCCGGCCAGTGTTATCGATCCGGCTCAGATATGGCCGGGGATTCATTGTGGAAAAGTATTCATCTACAGCCTTTCGTGCTCCGTCCCAGTCACCGTAATCGTCGATGATCAGAATCCCGCCCTTTACCAGCCGTGGATAGAGATGGTCGAGTTCGTGCTTGGTCGAGGCATACCAGTCGGTGTCGAGCCGCAAAAGTGATATCTCCTTAGGCGCATTCTCGGGAATCGTAGCTTCCACTTTCCCCTTCACGAAGTGAAGGCGGTCAGCGGGATAGCCTGTTCCCTGGAGATTTCGACGCACGTCCTCAATTGAGGCGTAAGCTCTTACCGGTGAGTCCTGACCAGCAGTAGCCAGGAGGTCACTCGCCGACTCGCCGCTCTGCCGGTTGATGTCCTCATCGCCGGGAGTCGACATGCCTTCATAAGTATCAAAAAGGAAAAGGTCGACATCGTTGCGTTTGAGGCGGCTATAAGTCAAAGCGGCGGCCATACTGCTTCCACCTCTCCACACACCACACTCTACAAATGCCCCGGGAATCCCCAGGCCAGCCACGTACTCGACAGCGCTGCACAGGGCCGCGAGCCGCTCCAGACTGGTCATCGTGAATGGACGCACGCGGCTGACGGTCTCTCGAATCTCAGGCGAAACATCCGACAACCGCGAAGATACACGGGTGATCTCAAGGTTAAAAAGAGTTTCTACTTTACCGAAAAGGAAACGAAGCATGATTTCTCCTCATCGCTGGTGCACTTCGCAAGGGGTCGAATTGAGCACTGCTGGTGGTCCTGTAATGTTTGCAGAAAAGCGTTTTGGCTATTTAATAATGCTCGTGTATTGATGAGTCAGGATGCGTCTTTTGCCAAACCGGTCCGCGCACCAATTGGTGCGGGAGAAATGAGGTGGCGCCGGAGCGTTCGCGTCAAACTGCAAAGCTGAGGCCAGAAGAGCGTCAGAAACAATATCTGGGCGATCAAGAATGTGAAGAGATCCTGAGAGCGCGAGCGCGGAAAAAGGATGCACATGAGACCAGCAAACAGGCGCGCCGAATAAAGCTGATTCTTAACGAGGAGTCGATCCACCGCGTGGGCCAGACCGCCCATCAGGACGCCGGCGCAAAGGGCGGTCAACAAAGACGGGGTGTAATAGAATATCTCGCCCAGCCACGTAAAGATTGAAATTGCATTGACTGAATTATCAACCGAAGGGTAAATACACAGAGACATCTCCATATTGAAAGAGAATATGTTCTTAGGTATAAGGAAAGCCGGCAGAAACTTCTTCAGAAATTCCAGAATATAACTGTACCAGGACGCGTTACCGCAATGCGCATTTAACAATAGCCCGAGATTGATGAAGGGAGCCAGGGTGCCGGATATCATCGGGTTCTCCGCCTGAGCAGCATCGCCGCGAAATGCGCTCGCGACCGAGAACACGGCGAGAGCGAGGCCGATTCCGAGCGCGATCCGCCGCCAGTCTGATGTTCTGCCGAGAACGATGGCGGCAACTACCATCAGCAGAAAGCCTCGGCCCGATCCAGTTTCGTAGAAAAGCAGCAGAAGGGCGACCGCCCACAAAATCCATCGTCCGTAACGCGTTGTGCATTTGGTCGCATCGATCAGGCCGAGGGGCAACAGAGAAAGGACATTTCCGAGTAAGTCTGCAACTCCGCCCCCCTTCCCCATCCCTGCCGATGTATCTTCGACGAGTCGAGCAACAGCCGCATCGCGAAAGAGAAACATATTCACATTCAATAGCTGGCGGCCAAAGATTGCGTCCCAGAGCAGGTAGATCAACGAGAACAGCGCCAGGATGGCGCAGGTGGCTGTAGACACACGCCCGGGCGGGACCGAGGGCACAGACGAATCGCCGCGGCAAAAATACCAGACCGGCAGCACTGCCACAAAGGTATATTCAAGTGCGCGCGGGCCAGCCACTATCGTCGCCGGAAGCCCCCAGAAAAGAAGTCCAACGATCAGGAAACTTCCAAGTGATAGCCGGCTCATGCAGTATGTAACTCGCGGAGTGATTGTGTTGCCTGCTGGACGTAAGCTTCAGCTGCGGCTCGGCCGGCCGGATTGACGCCGGAAACAGCACTGGCTGCGAGCTTTCCAAGCGCTGCGGGCTCCGCAGGCCATTCAATCATCAGTATCTGACCAGGAAATGCGGCGCACAGCGCTGCATCCGCTCCCCAGCGCGTGGTTATCAGGCGCCGCCCCGTGATGAGAGTCTCCACTGATTTGATCTTTACCCCAGTCGACGGCCCGATCGGGTTGACAGTTGCCGCGATCTGGCGATAGTAGTCCAGGATCGAGCCAACTTTCCCGAGGATGCGCGCGCCCCCTGCTCTCAGAGAGTCGAGTAAGGACGCATCCACAACCTCGCAGATGCCGCCCGCGACCAATAGTTCCACTCCCGCAGCGGCTATGGTTTCGAGAAACCTTGGGTGTGCCAGGGTGCGCAGAATCTCCTCATTTCCATAACTCGGCGCGCCCATGAATCCGACGCTCCGGGGACGCTCTTCTGCTGCCAACTGCATGAGCCCCTCCGAATCAGGTGGCACGAACTGCATCACGGGCGGTTTCACCCCGTACAGCCGTTCGAACTCTGTCGCATCTTCTTCAGAAACTGCCACACATCGACTGCTATATAGAATCCTTCGCTCATCTTCCGCTGCCATACTGATCCATCGCCGCTTCCCAATCCGTTCGTGCCGGTCTGCCATCACGTCGCCGAGGTCCATAATGACCCTGCGGCCACCGCGATCCAGGCTCAGCAACCGATGCCCCCACGCGTAATAGCCCACGATCAGGTTGTACCTGTCGATCCACGCACGAGGCAAAGGTGTGCGGATGGGAAAACGGAATCGGTCGATCCAGCGCAGCTTGTTGCACAGTACCACTCCGCCTCCATACCAAAGAATGGTATTGAGATGTGCTGCCCAGGCGTAAGCGCCTTCGAGCACGGTAAGCGGCAATCCATTCTCTTTCACCCATTGTCGCGCAACCTGCGGAGACGCCCCAAGTGAGAGCATGTCCACCGAGTCGCCGTACAACGAAACCAACATCAGTAGCAACTGGTGCTGATGCTGCGTCATTCCATTGGGGGTGCGCAGATCCAGCGGAGAAACATAAAGGACGCGGGGTTGTGTCACAGTCTTAATTCTCCACCCAGCGGACCGGAATCGACAGCATCGCCCACATTAGCCGGCGACATTGGTGCTCTCCAAGGGGGATCTCTAACACTTAACAAATCGCCTTAGAAGATTCCGGATTGCACGAGGAGCCGAGGTAGGGACAACATGGCGAGTCAAGACTCCAAATCCCTGGTTGTACCCCTGCTCCCACTACCCGTCTATGGGGATAGATGTTCCCCGTTGCAGCGCATCGTCGCAATTGCATGATGAAATTGGAGATAGGATTGTATGCCTTTATAAATTGTGTGCCTTTATAATACGGTATTCGAGTTCACCGATATCGTTTTCCGGTGCAGCTCCAGTGGCGGTGCCCGCGATTGCCGAATGTCATTTTCTACAGCGAGTCTTCCGTTTTTGGCGGAAACGAGAGGATGGCTCTCCTGGCGCACCGAGCAATCAGAACCGCCGGCCACCGTATCGCAATCAGATGGATCATCAACGCCTCCAATAGCCGGCTGGCGTCTGCGCTGGAAGCCTCTGGCATTTCCTACCACCCGCTGCCTCTCGAGCCCTCCTTTGAGTTGATGCGCAACCCTGTTGGCTTTTTTCGCAAGATATTCTGCATACGGCGCTTTCTTCGCAAACATCGCCCAAGCCTCGTTATCCTGATCCAGGGATGGATCGTCGACGGCTTCGATGGAGTCTTCGCTGCTCGCTTAGCGGGCATTCCTTTCTGCAGCTACATCCCCCTTGCCCACACCCCGGCAGAACTGGCTGTCCGGCGTTGGCCCCGCTTGAAAACGGCTATTCTTTCCCTGTTTTTCCGGAGCATCGCCCGCTATATAACCATCGACGAACAGCAGGCCGCTCGCCTTCGATGCTGGCGGCCGGGAGCCCGGATCGTCGTAGTCGAAAACTTCGTTCCACCGCCAGTTGCAGGTGTTGGATCGTCGTCTGAAGTAAGAAAGCGCCTGAAGCTACCGCCGAACGCGATCGTTCTGGGAGTCGTTGGTCGCATCAGCTTCCGGCAGAAGGCACAAGACTGGATTGTTGATGCTTTGGGAAGCGATCCGTTCATGCAGGACAAATCTCTTATTTTTTTTGGCGACGGCCCGGACAGCCCCCGCCTTCCCGAGTTGATAGCAGCCTCGCAGTGGCGCGACCGGATTCATCTGTGTGGTTGGTCCGATGATCCCGACGAAATCTATGGTGCGCTGGATTTGTTGATCATTCCTTCGCGGGTTGAAGGGGTCCCACTGGTTATGATTGAAGCGTTGGCCCGAAAGATACCTGTCGTAGCGACAGACCGCGACGGCATGAAGTCATGGCTGCCCGCGAAATGGCGATTTCCTTTCGGTGACGCCACTGCCCTGAAAAGAGCCATCGAGTCCGCGCTGGCGCCAACGCAGGAAGACTGGCAGTATTTTGAACAGCGTTTAGCCACGGCAACAGATGAGAAGCGCTTCGCTCGTGATTTCAGCGAGGCCTTGCTCAGTTACTGCGCACCGCGTTCGTGACCTGCATGCGGTCGCACCCATACGATAATCAGCTATGAATCGAGACCTTTCCGCGGTGGCAAAGCAGATGATTGGACCGAGCGGCAGGAGATTCGCACGCCAACTCATCGATGCCGGGCTGTTTATTGGATCGCGGCTTCCGACCCATACCCTGCGTGTTCTGGCACTCAGGTTGTCCGGAGCCAAAATCGGGCGGGACGTAGCTCTTGGCCGAGGCGTAAGAGTTCTCGATCCATGGCGGCTGTCCATCGGAGAACATACCATCATCGGCACGCGCGTCTGTCTGGACGCGCGGGGCGGTCTCGTTATTGGGACCAATTGCAACCTGTCCGACGATGCGGCTATTTGGACTGCAGAACACGACATTCAATCTCCGGATTTTGCAATGATTGTGGGCAGCGTTGCTATCGGCGACAGAGTATGGCTTTGCTTCCGCTCGATCGTCCTTCCTGGAGTCAGCATTGGAGAAGGCTCTGTCGTCGCTTCCTCATCGGTTGTGAGCAGGGACGTTTCTCCTTTTACGCTTGTCGGCGGTGTTCCGGCTCGGAAAATCGGCGAAAGAAGCCGCAAGCTTTACTATCAGCTCGGTCGAAGAAATGTGACCGTTGCCCACCTGAACCGCACGCGGGAGGAGATTCCTCGCAGTGACAGCGACGAATGAACGCCACGTGCGGGCGGCTTCCTGTCAACGCAGCCGAACCGGCTTAATCCACTTCCACCAACCAGATCGATAACTGTTTCGCAAGATATGGCTGGAACAGAAGCGCACTGCTGGTCGCGTCTCATGCCCGATTTGTCACCTTGAATCGCAACCCGGCAGAGCGGCTAAAGGATCAGGTTCCGAATGCCACTCGCGGCGATTCCTCAGGAACAGATAAGTGGCGCCCGCCATGTAAAGCGCTCCTCCACAGAAAAAATACCCGATTGTCACTCCGGTAGCGCCCCATAACTTAGCCGTGAGCAGCGTGCTTCCACCGGTAAGAACTGCGATCAGGATGGAGAGCGGGAGGAATGGCTCTCGCTTATGCGATCGCAGATAAGCAGCCTCGCTGATCACAATATGATTCAGCAGGATTGTAAGCATGAGTAGCGCAAAAACCGGAGGGGGCAACATGCGTCTTCCCAATCGTGGTATGAATTGGTCAACCAGGAGCAATCCCGCCAGGACAATTGCTTCGCCACCAACCAGCAGAGCTGCCGATTGTTTGAGTGCCCGAAAGAATATCCGATCGAGTTCGGTGAAATCCCGGCGTGCGATCATTTTGCCGAAGGGAGCTGTTTTCGTGTTGATCCATGCGTAAGCGACTGAGCCAAGCGACGTCGCAACTGTAAGTGACATTCCCATTCGCCCCGCCTCCACTGCGCCTCGATAGGCGAACAGCGAGGGGCTGAAAAGCGGGAAAATAAAGTAACTGCACAGGAAGCTTACGGCGATTCTCCACTGGAACGGCCATATCTCCCTTCGCCAACCGACGAAATCGACACCGGAACGCCGCCGAAGCAGAGGAACTAAAAGATGGCGTTTTGAAACAAGAAAGCCAAGCCCCGCGATCGCCTGGCCCGCAATGATGGCCGCAGGCGCGAACAGTCCGCGATGTTGCGTAAATGCCAGCCACGCAAGACTAGTTCCTGCCACAGCCTGAGCGAGTCGCAGCCGCGCCACATCGGGAACAAAGCCACAGCCTTCCAGAAATGAGAAGACGGGATCCATTTGAAACGTGAAGACTGCTGCAGCCACCACGAAAATCCAGGGCAGCTTCCACGCCACCGGACCTGAGGCCTGACGGTGCGCGGCGAAGAAGTGGAATCCCGCGAAGATCAGGACCGCGGCCATCAGCAACGCAGCTACGGAGTACCAGCGGACCGATTTCTGGAGAATCGACGCCAGACGCGAATGCGCCGCCTCGTTCCCGGTGATTTCGCCGCTGGGATGGATGTTGAGTTGTGCGCTTTCGTGCGCGGCCAGCTGGAGCACCACGAACGAAAACCCCAGCTCGAAAACGGTCTGCAGCGCCACCAGGCTTGAAAAAGTGTAGTAGTAGCCCTGCTCTGCCGGACTCAGAAGCCGCGCAATGAGAAGGATGGTGACCGCCCCAGAGACAATCGTCCAGCTCCGAGCCATCACGGTAAATCCGACCGCCCGGTCGATCCCCAGTAGCCGCCTCAGGTGGGCGGAGCGTCGCGCCAAAAGGCCGATCACCATGCCCTCACAGGATCCAAAAGGCGGTTGAGATGGTAGTTCCGGAGGATCAATCCTGACGGGGACCCGCTTGAATTGCAGAAAGTTTGACTGGTGGACGCGGAAGGAATCGAACCTTCAACCTGTCGATTAAGAGTCGAATGCTCTGCCAATTGAGCTACGCGTCCACGGAGGGCTGGCTGGGTGCGAAGCGCCCCGAGGCGAGCAGAAACCCGCCAGACCTTTTTGAATATAACATGGCGGAATGCCGCATCTCGCGCGCCTGCGAGGGTCAGAGATTGCCTGAGCCGTCAGAACATTCAAGGGAAAGGCCGCTTAGAAAGTGAAGGATAAGCCGCCCTGAACGCACCGCGCTGCCTCGGCAAAGTACAACGTGCTGCCATCGCCTGAGACGAACGGGCGATATCCCTCCGCGAGCAGATTGCGCACATCGACCAGTGCCTCGACTCCGCTCGGAATCATCCTGCGATAGTGCAGCGGCTGCCGAAGCAGCAGGCTCAGATAGGCATCTGGAATGCCGGTGGCAAAAGCATCGACCGGGGTTACGGTGCGAGCTGATTGCCAGCGGTAGGACGCCTGCCACTGTGTTCCGGTTTCCGAAAGCTTGCCGTGAACTTTGGTGCCGTACATGGGCACTTCGTGAGCCTTCATGCCGTCCAGCGTCTGATCCAAGCTCTGCGTGCCAGGAATGGCTCCGTTCATTTCCAAAGCGTCGCCGATGGCCACATCGAATGATATCCAGGTACTGCCATTCACACGCCGTTCAACTTCGCTCAGCATCCCGTTACCGGTGAAGGTTTCGCCACTGGCACGCAACAGGTCGCTGGATTCGTCATACAGCAAATTGCCACCGGCCCAATCAGCCGCGGAGATGGCACCACCGCCGTTTACCACCGGATGTTCCACACGCTCGTGCCAGGCCGCGATCTTCACATGCAGCGCACCCTCGCTCTTGCCGGCTGCAATCTCCTGATGAACGCCCTGCTCCAGTTCGAGCCGTCCGTCGCGTTCGGCCAGCCTCGGCTCGACAGTGGATTGTCGATCCAGATCATCTACCTGCTGGATTCCGGGGGCGGTTGAAACCCGATACGAAACGAAGGCGCCGCCGTGGCGGATGGTCACTTTGGCGAACGGATGATTGGCCAGCAGCGTGTCGCCCAGATGAATGGCTTCGGTTTCATCGCCGAATTCAACCTGCACAGCGCCACCGAAATTCATGGTTTCGCCGCTGCGCATCTCGATCGCCTGCAGGCCCTGGCTCATGGGTCCGCCCGTGATGTCGGGCCGCGCCTCCAAAGCTGCGACCGTCCGAAAGGTTCGGCCGGGGGCGAGTTGCTGCTCATAGCCCGCCATCGCATTGAGTGCCGGATCCTGTGCCTGACTCAGGTCAGCCCGAAAAATCATGGCCCGTCCGTCGTCGGGGGCCCGTTCCATTTCGAAATCGTTGTGTACGCCGCCATCGCCAAAACCACTTTCACCGCCGCGCACTGTGACCCGGGCCTTCAGCGCGGGCGCTGACCCATCGCCGTTGGTCACGACCACCAATGGGCCATCCTGCAACAACCGCAGCAGGGGGCGGTTTGCGGAAAGCCGCAGCGTCCACGTCCAATCGTCCTTCGGTTCGTCAGCTGGTCGCGGCGTGGCCGGCAACCAGCGAAATGCCTCATAGAGAGTATTGAGCGTGAGGTTGACAACGAGCTTCGTGCCGCCGATCACGCGCAGGTTTTCCCGCAGCGTGGGCAGGAAAAGGGCGCCCGATGCCTTGACTTCGTAAATGCCAGGCAAAACGCTCTCGATGCGGTAGCGGCCATGCTCGTCCGTGAAGACCTCGCTGGCCACCGAGAAGTCGGGCCGCAACAACTCCACCATCGCGCCTGCCTGCGGTGTACCGCGGCTGTCGCGTACCAGGCCGCTCAGGCCATTGCCGGTCTGCGCGCTCGTCGGCGAGGCCGCCGCGCACAGCACGACCATCGCGATCAAAGAGGGGACGGATATGGAGGTACGTCTGTTCACTGAATCAAAACGTGGTCATTGCTCCTGGCGCTGCTCCCTGAAGATTTCCTTGCCTCGTGGCTCTTTGACCACTGAAGCGCCGCATCCACTCCGGGCGTGGGGCCCGAAAGCCGATCTCTGGGCCTACTCCACCGTGAAGGGCGCTGACTGGGCGATCTGCTGTTGCGTCACATCGTCCGCCACGCTGATCTTCACGATATACTTTCCCGGCTCCAGACTTGCAAGGGGGAGTGTCTTTTCCAGCGTCAGCTGATCCGAACTGGCGCTCAGCTTTTTCGAGTCTTCCTGAGCATCCAGGATGGATTTGTTCGTCGCCGTATTCAAAATCTGGTAACTGATTCTGGCGTTATTCTGCTTACTCTTTTCGTCCAGACCCAGATTATAAACCTGCATCCAGAAACTCAGGCTCTGATCCCGGCGAAACGTCGCGGGCGCAGCGGGATTTGTCGTAACTCGCGGCCGCACGTAGGTATTTCCGATGATGAACGAGCCGGCGCCAATGTCCTTCGACGGCACGCGGTGCATGGAGTCGGCGAGTATGAGCGAAGAGGCCGCAAGCCTGTCGTCGTCGTAACGCGGAACCGTGATCGCCTGCGCCCACACGCCTACATGATCCGGATTGGACACATCCTTAATCGCAATGTCGATGCGATACCGGCCCGGCCGCAGCGGAAAAGCCTTCCAGTAGAGCGAGGCGTTGTTCAGGGTTCTCGGCAGCAGTTCCGCGGGCTCCTCCACCTCGACCGATTCCTCGAAGCTCTGCACAACCCGGTCGGTGATCGTCGAAACGCGCCCGATGATGCTGACATCTCCTTTGGAAACGCCGTCCTTGGTATTGAATGTGATGTCGCGGTTCTTGATCTGCAGGGTAATCGGCACTAATACCGTATCGTCCGTCACTTTTACGAAATCGGTGCGCACCTCAAACGGGAAGAACGGGCCGTTCAGAACTTTGTGGCTCGAAAGGAATTCAGCGAGATCCATGTCCTTGAACTTGATCGGCGGGGGCGCTTCCAGCTTCGCCATCAGTTCCATCCGATCGAATTGCTTGCTTTGGTTGGAAGAAGAACCCGGTCCGGGGCCCAGATTCTCCAGGCCACCCGTGAAGCGGTCCGACTTCTTCGCCATCCCCATCTCTTCATACAGCGTTTGTCCAGCGTTGGGCACGTGCAGCAGCGCGTCCTTCTCCGAACGGTCGATGGTCATGTGGAAATCGCCGCACATGCACGAATCGACGAACTCGATGTCGATGTTCTCGCCGATCCCTTCGAGATAACGGTAATGCCAGACCTCGAAAGGATAGGTCGACGTTTCCCCGCCACCCTCTTCAATGGAGCGCTCATAGGTGCCCCCACTTGGATGGCTATCGATGCTGTCTGCGGGGCCAAACGCGATGTAGATATGCCCACGATCCGTCATCCACCCGGGCTTGCCAGCGGGAAAATGCTCATTGGCATAAGCGATGCGCCGATAGTGCTCTTCGCGAAACTCATTCTCCGGCGAATCCGGATTGGGATTCCGCCGTCGCCAGAAATTCTCGATAAAGGCGTCCCGTTCCTCATCGTTACTGAGGCTCATGAACGCTTTCTTTTCCTGGTCGGTGATAATCCAGCGCACGTCTTCGTCCAGCCACTTCCGGTAGGCCGTCCCGATTTCGTTGCGCAGTTCCTTCTGCTGCTTGAACCGCTCCTTATCCGAGAGCTGCCTTTTCAGAGGATCCTGACTATCCTGTGAATTTTGCGTGGAGTCCTGGGACGGCGATGGCGCCTGTGTCTGTGCATGGGTGGCCAGAGTTCCTGCGCCGGCCAGCAAAGCGATCAGAACCGCGGAATGGAGGGAAAATCGGGTCCCGGACATACGTGTAAGGCTACTCCTTGGGGGCATAATCATTCTACGAGTCCGCAGCGGGCCTTTCAAGCGAATCCTTTTCCCCGGAATGGCGGGAAAGAGCCTCCAGGACCTCTGTTTAGCTGAGACGGTTCGGCCCCATGACCTGTTATCATGACGGGGAGATCTTCTCCGGCAACTTACCGGCTATCCCACCGCGACGTGGAGCCCTCTGGAAGCCTCTTAAACGGTCGACCAGGGCCAGTCTCAGGGAAGATCGTTTCACAGCCGGTCACAGGGGTGGGACACCGTCGGGAACCACCACCAACGGAATTGCGTAACCCTTCGCGAAGGAACTACTGCTTTGAAAAAGATCCTGCTTATTGTCGCTGCCGTCGTGGTTCTCGCTGCGGTTGTTGGCCTCACGGTCGTTCGCGCGCAATCCGGCTACACAAAGGTCCTTATCGGAACTGTAGCGCGTGAGAACCTGGTTTCCGTGGTTAGTGCGACCGGCCAGATCAGGCCCAAGACGTATGTCAATGTAGGCGCCAATGCCATGGGCCGCGTCACCCGTTTCTATGTCAACGAAGGGGATCGGGTCAAAAAGGGACAGATCGTCGCCACCATTGAAAACGTGCAGCAGGAAGCGAACGTGGCCGCGCAGCAAGCTACCATTTCTGCGGCCTCGACCGACATCAATTCCTACATTGCCGCGGAGAAGACCGCTCAGGCCAATGTCGATCACGCCAAAGCCGATCTTGAGCAGAAAAAGCTTGATTTCGACCGCGCACAAGCCCTGTTTCAGGCTCAGGTCATGTCGAAACAGGACTTCGACGCCAAGAAGGCTGCCTACGATCTCGACGTCGCCAGCCTTTCCCAGGCGGAGGCGGGGCTGGCTCAGGCCAAAGCGCAGACTGCTTCGGCTCGTGGTCACCTGCAGACGCAGATAGCCGATTTACGGGTCAACCAGGATCTGCTGAACCGCACCATCGCCGTTGCCCCCTTCGACGGCATCGTCACCAACGAGCCTGTCCGCCAGGGAGAAATGGTCGTGCAGGGAATCCAGAACACCGAAGGCTCGACCCTGATGACGCTTGCGGACATGTCGATCATTACCGCTGAGGTCAAAGTCGACGAGACCGACATCGTGAACGTCGCTCTCGGCCAGCCGGCCGATGTGACGGTCGATGCAATTCCCGGCAAAACCTTCAAAGGCCACGTCACGGAGGTCGGCGATCAGGCTCTTCTGCGATCCACCGGTGTCGCGACCAGCCAGTCCACCAGCGGCGTCGAGGAAGCCAAGGACTTCAAAGTTGTCGTCACCCTCGATACGCCTTCGGACGAACTGCGCCCCGGTCTATCCGCGACGGCGAAAATTACCACCGCGCACAAAGAAGACACCATCGCCATTCCCATCCAGGCGCTGACCCTGCGGGATCCTAAACAGCTGAAGGCCGGCGATCATGCCCAGACCCAGACGGTTTCCGCTGCCACGAGCAGTTCCCAGCAGTCCTCGCAGCAGGTGCAAGGCGTCTTCGTCGTCTCTAAAACAAAAGGAAAAGACCGCGTGCACTTCGTGCCCGTCACAACCGGAATTACCGGAGCGACCGACATTGAAGTGACGAGCGGCCTCAAGCCCGGCGATCGCATCGTAACCGGGACTTATCGCGTGCTGCGTGATCTGAAGGAAGGAGCGCTGGTCAAGCAGGACACCTCGCTCGCCGCTCCAGCGACCACCAGCACAACATAAGCCAGGGAACCAGGGTCTTTCTCATCGCGTACAGCATAAGATGGCGACAGGAGTTTTAATGGCGGCGGAAACGACAACTGAAGCGGAACTCCGGCCGGCACCGAATGCGTGTCCGGCCGACATGATCGTGGTCGAGGATCTCTGGAAGACCTACGATATGGGCTCCGAGCAGCAGGTGAAGGCTCTGCAGGGTGTAAACCTCCGGATCTGCCGCAATGAGTACGTCGCCATCATGGGTCCCTCCGGTTCCGGCAAATCCACGCTGATGAATCTGATCGGTTGTCTCGACACGCCCTCCAGCGGGAAGTATTGGCTGAACGGCCATCTGGTCAGCGAACTCAACGATGACGAACTGGCCCGCATCCGTAACAAGGAAATCGGGTTCGTCTTCCAGACCTTCAACCTGCTGGCTCGCGCCACTGCCCTGCACAATGTCGAGCTGCCCCTGATTTACAACGGCACGCCCACAGAAGAGCGGGGTGCGCGCGCCAGAGCATCGCTCTCTGCCGTGGGCCTCGAGGCGCGGATGAACCACAAGCCCAACGAGTTGTCCGGTGGTCAGCGTCAGCGCGTCGCTATAGCCCGTGCCCTCGTGAATAATCCGTCGATCATTCTTGCAGACGAACCCACCGGCAATCTCGATTCGAAGACGGGTGAGGAAATAATGGCTCTCTTCGACGACCTCCATCGGAGGGGCAACACGATCGTCCTCGTGACACACGAGCCGGACATTGCCGAATACGCCCATCGCATCGTGCACATCCGCGATGGCAAGATATTCTCCGATCAGCCTTCGTCACGCGCCAGCGCGGCCAGCTAAGGGGCGGGAGAAACCCGTCGCCGCCGGTTCAACTTCCCTGCCCCGCTGCCGATAACCCCAGCAGCAGGGTGGCAAAACCGTGTATCTGTCACAGATCGACACAGACGATCCACAACCACGGCCATTTCCCATGGGCGATGGCGTTGACGCGGAAGTCCCGGGGCCTGACGAGCTCCGGCCGGAGCGATGGATGCTGGGCTCGATGGTGGGCCGCAGCCTGGCCATGCAACAACTCTTCGCCCGCATGCGCAGTACTGCCCCGCATTTCCGCCTGGCCAATGTCGAAGGCGAGACCGGCGCCGGCAAAATGCTCGCCGCCCAGACCCTCCATCGACTCGGTCCGGCTGCAGCCGGGCCGTTTGTTCCGTGCGTTGCCGCCGAATTCCTCGAGGATGCGTCCACGCTCTGGAAGGAAGCGCGCACCGGAATCGTCTATCTCTCCCGGGTCGACGAGCTTTCTGCGGAACAGCAGCGGCGCCTGCGCGACTTTCTCGAGCGTGCCGCGCACGAAAGAATCCGTAAAGCGGCGCCACCCGCTCCGGTGCAAGTCGTCGCCGGCACGACGCAGCCGCTGCGCCGCCTGGCCTCCGCCGGATCCTTCCGCTCCGACCTCGCTGGTCATCTCACGGCCATCCGCTTCGTCATTCCCCCGCTGCGGGATCGAAAAGAGGACATCCCGCTACTCGCCGGTCTCTTTCTTCGCACATGGAGCCTGCAACGGCAAAAACAGCTGCGCGGCTTTGCCCCTGGGACGCTTGCCCGACTCGTCGCACACACGTGGCCTGGAAACGTTCGTGAACTGGAGTCCGTCATCGCTGCGGCCGCCCTCGACTGCGTGGGACATTGGCTTCGTCCCATCGACATTCCTCGCCTGCAGTGGCCCGTGCAGTCAAACGAGACTGCCGATCGCGTCCAGGAAGACCCCAACCTCGATCGCGCCATCCTCCGCCACATTAACCGCGTTCTCGCGAGGTCCAACGGCAATAAAGTGCGAGCAGCCAGGTTGCTCGGAATCAGCCGCTCTACTCTCTACCGGCTCCTCAATTCCCAACAAACCAGTTCCTCCGCCGCGGTCGAAGAGCTATCCGGAAACAGCTCCCCACAAGACAACCTCGCTCTTCCATAACGGCATCGAAATTTCGAGTTTTCACACGGAATTTCGGCATCTCGCCGATGAGTTTCCTTCGGAGAGCAGAAAGGTGACTGGCAAAGTCAAATCCCCCGGCCCCCTGGTGGGTACATCCACGTCCTCGCGGACAGCCATTATCCCAAACGGCCACACGACATTGCCGCGCCTGAAGACCGGCATAGCGGGCCTCGACGACATCCTGCACGGTGGGCTGCCCGCCGGTTACCTGTATCTTTTTGAGGGCGATCCGGGCACCGGCAAAACCACTCTCGCTCTTCAGTTCCTGCTCGAAGGCCTGCGCAACGGTGAAAGCGTTTTGTACATCACGCTCTCCGAGTCGAAAGAGGAATTGATCCAGGTCGCCCGTTCTCATGGATGGCCCGCCGAATCCTTGCCCATCTCCGAATTGATTCCGCCCGAAGACGACCTCAAGCCGGAAGCGCAGTACACGGTCTTCCATCCGTCTGAAGTGGAACTCTCCGATACCATCGCCGCCATTCTGAAACAAGTGGATGACGCGCAGCCGCAGCGCCTCGTCTTCGATTCGCTCTCCGAGCTGCGCATGCTGGCACGCGATCCTTTGAAATACCGGCGGCAGATTCTGGCCATGAAGCGCCATCTCTCCGGGCGCAACTGTACGGTTCTTCTGCTGGATGACCGGACTTCGGGCGACAACGCCGATCTGCAGCTGCAAAGCATTGCACATGGCGTCCTCGTGATGCAGAGTCTCAACCGCGACTATGGAATCAGGCGCCGCCGCATCGAGATTCGGAAACTCCGCGGCTCGTCTTTCCGCGAGGGCTATCACGACTACAACATCCACACGGGCGGCCTCCACATTTATCCGCGGCTCATCGCGTCCGAACACAGGCCCGGCTTCGAACGCCAACCGGTGGCCAGCGGCATTGACGAACTCGACGATCTGTTCCGTGGCGGTATCGACACGGGCACCAGCACGCTGCTTATCGGGCCAGCTGGCTGCGGAAAATCGAGCATTGCCTTCCGTTATGCGTGGTCGGCGGCCGAGCGGGGCGAGAAATCCATGATCTTCACGTTCGACGAATCCATGAGCACGCTCATCGAGCGAGCCCGCGGCTTGGGGATGGAGCCGGCGCCGCTGATGAAGAAGGGCACGCTCGATGTGCAACAGGTCGATCCAGCCGAGCTTTCGCCAGGCGAGTTTGTGGCCCGGATTCGCGACCTGGTCGACAGGCAGCAACTCCGCGTCCTCGTCATCGACAGCATGAATGGCCTGCTCAATGCGATGCCCAACGAGCAATACCTCGCCATGCAGCTGCATGAGCTTTTCGCTTATACCGGGCAGCAGGGAATCGCGACCATCATCACGCTTGCGCAGTCCGGAGTTATCGGACTGGCAATGCAGTCTCCGGTCGACGTGAGTTATCTCGCCGACACCATTCTGCTCTTCCGCTATTTCGAGAGAGCCGGCGAGCTGCGCCGCGCGCTGTCCGTTGTAAAGAAGCGGACTGGCCCGCACGAACGCACCATACGCGAGCTCTTCCTCGACCATGGGAGGGTGAAGGTCGGCAAACCGCTTTCAGAATTTGAAGGTGTATTCACGGGAGTGCCAAGCCTGAGTGAGACACCTGCGGTGCGGGAGGTCGGCTCTGTTTCTGGAGACTAAAGTACCCTCGAATGACGTCCGGACTATCATTCTCGCGCCCACAGGCAAAGATAAGTACCTGATCGCGAGCCTGCTCGGACGATGTGGCAAGCCCTGTCACGTCTCGGATTCTGTCTCGCAGTTACGCAGCGAAATCGAAAGCGGAGCCGGAGCGGCCATCATTTCGGAAGAAGCCCTGAATGGCGACGGGATCGCCGTTCTTCTCCAGATTGTGGAACAGCAACCTCCATGGTCCGATTTTCCCCTGATCCTGCTTACCGTGGGCGGCCAGGTCACCGCACAGAGCGAGCGGCTTCGGGAACTTCGCCGCCCCCTCGGGAATGTCTTCCTGCTGGAGCGTCCCATTCGGCCCGAGACTCTTCTCAGCACTCTTGAAATCGCGCTGCGCGGCCGGCAGCGCCAGTATCAGATTCGCGATCAGATGCAGCAGTACGCCCGCGCGCAGGACGCGCTGCGCAGATCGGAGAAACTGGCGGTCACGGGGCGCCTCGCCGCCTCGATCGCTCACGAGATCAACAACCCCCTTGAGGCGGTGACGAATCTGCTATTCCTCATGCGCTCCAGCCCAAATCAGGAGGAAGCGCAGAAATACCTTGCAGACGCGGACCACGAACTAGCCCGCGTCGCCGAAATCACCAAGCAAACCCTCCGCTTTTATCGCGAGCCCAACCATCCCATCAATACGGAGGTCGAAGGGGCGCTGCGCTCGGTTCTGGTCCTCTACAACTCCCGTCTGATCGCTGCGGATATCACCGTGCAACTGGAGATCGCTGCTTCCAACACGACCGTGCTCGCCAGTCCCGGGGAACTCCGCCAGGTGATTGCCAACATCGTGGGGAATGCCATCGATGCCATGCGCCACGGCGGCCGGCTGCGCATCCGGGTCGCCAAAGACGGAGCGGGCCTGGGATCGCCGCGTCTCCGCCTCACCATTGCCGACACCGGCTCCGGCATTCCCGCAGAATTGCTGCCCGCTATATTTGAGCCCTTTGTTACCACCAAAGGAGAAACCGGCACCGGCCTCGGCCTTTGGGTGACTGGCGAAATCATCCGCCGTAACGGATGGAATATTCGGGTCCGCAGCCGTTGTGGGGCCGCAGGGACAGGGACCGCTTTCTCCATCACCATGCCGTTGCGCTCCGAGCCGGCCGAACAGATGTTCGCGGAAGAAGCCGCTTGACCGCAGCGCCGCGACCGGCCGCGATGGAGACAGTTTTCGGGGTCGACGCGGCAGCACGCGCGCTGTCTATGGCAAGATAGTCTGCCATGAAGAAGTACACTTTCACCGCCGTCCTGGAAACGAGCCCAGGCGGTGGCGCGTTTGTCTTTTTCCCCTACGACGTTGAAAAAGAGTTCGCGACCAAAGGCAGGGTTCCGATCCAGGCGACCTTCGACGGCGTCCTCTATTCCGGCTCGCTGATCAAGTACAGGCATCCGCAGCACATGGTCGGGCTGCTGAAGTCCATTCGCGAGCAAATCGGAAAGCAACCTGGCGACAAAATCAAAGTCGTCCTGTGGAAGGACGAAGAAGAGCGAGTCGTCGAAGTTCCACCGGCCTTCACCGCGCTCCTGAAGAAGGAAAAACTGCTGCCGGTCTTCGAGAAACTCAGCTTCACCCACCGCAAGGAATACTGCCGATGGATCAGCGAAGCGAAGAAGGAAGAGACGCGCGACCGCCGACTCTCCAAAGCCGTGGAGATGCTGCGCAAAGGGGTCAAAACTCCCGGATAACTTCCAACCGATCTATCGACCCGCTGTATCCTGTCCTCTACCGATCATGAAATTGCGCACTCTCGCCGCTCTTCTCCTCGGCTTGTTCGTTTCCATCGCTCCGGCGTTGTCCCAAACCGCCGATCTCGAGACCCGCCGAAAGGCCCTGAACGATCTCTTCGCGCAGATTTGGGAAGACAACGTCAGCCATGCGCCTGAGTTCGCCTCGACGATCGGCGACACTCGTTTCAACGATCAGCTCACCGATTACTCCGTCGATGCCTACAACCAGGGGCTCGCCCGCAAGCGCGACTATCTGCGCCGGCTCGGCGAAATCGATCCCGCCGGCCTGAGCGACCAGGAGGTCCTGAGTAAAGACCTCATGGTTCGACAGCTCATCGAGGACGAGGAAGAGTCCGCCTTCAAGCCCTGGGAGATGCCCGTCAACCAGTTCAACGGTCTGCACCTTTCGCTGCCGCAGCTCGTACCGCGCCTGAGCTTCACCAGCGTCAAGGACTACGACGACTACACCGCGCGCCTCAACAAGGTTCCCACGGCGTTCCGCCAGATCACCGACAATATGCTGACCGGCGTCGACGATCAGCGCGTCCCACCGAAGTTCCTGCTCGAAAAAGTCCTCGTCCAGGTGAATGCGCTGCTGGCGCAAAAGCCGGAGGAGAGCCCCTTCGCGCGACCGCTGCAGAAGTTTCCTGCCGGCATCTCTGCTGCGGACCAGGGGCGCATCCATGACGAGATCCTCGCGGCCATCACGAAGCAGGTGTATCCCGCGTATCAGCGCTTCGCTAAATTCCTCGAGTCGCAGTACATTCCGGCTGGACGCATCGAGCCTGGCGTATGGGCTCTCCCGGACGGCGAGGCTTACTATGCCTTCCGGGTTAGACAGAGCACCACCACCGACCTCATGCCCGCGCAGATTCACCAGATCGGGGTCGACCAGGTCGCCGCTGACGAGGCGGAGATGCTGGTCATCGCGAAGAAGCTCGGTTACACAGACATCGCTGCACTGCGGGCCGCGATCGCCTCTAATCCGAAGCTCCATCCGACAAGCCGCGACGGGCTCCTCGAGGTCTATCGCGCGGACCTCGACAAGATGCGTCCTAAACTTCCCGAGCTCTTCGGCCGCCTGCCGAAGGCGCCGCTCACCGTCGAAGCCGTACCAGCCTTTATGGAAAAGGATCAGGCACCTGCTTATTACGAGCACGGTGCGCCGGATGGCTCGCGTCCCGGCACGGTGTTCGTTAACACCTATGACTTCGAGCACCGCTCGCTGGCCAATGTTGAATCCATCTCCTACCACGAAGGCCTGCCCGGGCATCACCTGCAAATCTCCATCGCTCAGGAGATGACTGGACTACCACGATTCCGCAGCTACCTCCACTACACGGCCTATACCGAGGGATGGGGGCTCTACGCCGAGCGCCTCGGCAAAGACATCGGCTTCTACCAGGACCCGTACTCCGACTTCGGCCGTCTCGAAGCGGACATCTTCCGCGGCATCCGCCTCGTCGTCGATACCGGCGTCCATTCCCAACACTGGACGCGGCAGCAGATGGTCGACTACTTCCACGCCCACTCGGGTCTGGACGATGCAACCGTCAACGCGGAGTGCGATCGATACATCGCGTGGCCCGCCCAGGCGCTGGGCTACAAGATGGGCCAGCTCAAAATCCTCGAGCTCCGCGCCCGCGCCGAAAAGACCCTTGGCTCGAAGTTCGACCTGCGCGCCTTTCACGATCAGGTAGTCGACTCGGGCGCGTTACCGCTCGATGTGCTCGACGCCCGGATCACCGCCTGGATTCAGAGTCAGTCGGCTGCCCTGCCCCCCACGAATTAGGGTCCAGAGGGTGGTGCCCCCCCTCCCCCCCCTCCCCCCTACCGCGGGCTTGTCGTTGATTCCATTTGGGCTTAGCATGTTGTCAAGTTTGACATCCCCTGGTTAACCCGATGTGATGTTTTAACCCATTCAAAAAAGCTCAGCCATGAGCGCCCTGAAACAGAAAAAGCTCTGTTCAAGACCGGTCTCGACCCGGTGCGAACAGAGCTTTCCCTTCGCTCAGGTTAGAAAAGTTGCGGGCACAAACGCAAGGCTATTCCGAAGGGCGGACGGTATTAAGGTCAGTAAAGCCTGAGTCAAAACCGGAAGTACGATAGTTCCCACGGGGAGGGATCCGTGGGCAGGCGTACAGTGGATGTTCCTAAAGAAGCGGAAGTACAGACCGAACTCGGTCGTGCCGCGATCCGCATCTTCGCCGCCAACGATCGGATGAACCAGCTCCTGATCGAGCATCTCGACCCAGCCGCCTGGCGAGCGAAACCGGCCGGCACCTCCACCCGGACGATCGCCGCAATTTTCACGCACATGCACAACGTCCGGACGAAGTGGATCCGGCTGACCGCTCCGCACCTGAAGGTTCCGGCGCAACTGGACCGGGCGCACTGCACGCCGCGGCAGGCTCGATCTGGAATGGCCGAAAGCGCGGCTCGCTGCGGGGAAATGTTGGCGGAGGCACTGGGGGGTGGGGGCCGGATCACGAAATTCCACCGAGACGGCTGGAGCCAGGCGTGGCCGGTGGGCCCGGAGATGCTCTGTTACATGCTTGCGCATGAAGCGCACCATCGGGGCCAGATTTGTATGCTGGCGCATCAGATGGGATATCCGCTTCCGGACGTGGTGAGGAACGGGCTCTGGAACTGGGAGAAACTGTGGAAGGATGTTGGGGCGATCCGCGGCCCCGGCTGGGATTCAAAAAAGGCTAACGGTTGAAGTCGCGCCTCTTCTGTTGGCCAGCCGGTTTCTCAATATCGAGACGGTGGGCGGCGGTTTTCACGCCGGCGCAAACGAAATGCCGGCGCAGATTACTAATCGCTGCTCCTGGATGAGCTTTCATCGAAACCGGTGGGCAGCTCCAGTTCGACGAGCGAGAAGCGCGTGCCCGCGCCGCCATCTTTGATCGCCAGGATGTGCTGGTGATGTTTGGAGCCGGCGCGCAGGGTGAGCCCGTCGTCATCCGACACACCGGAGATTTGTACATCGGGGTGATGTTCCAGGGTGCAGGTTAGCCCTTCGCTGGTGATCGTGGGGCTGCCGACAGCTCTGTTTCCGTCGCAGGTGATCACATCGCCAAAGCGGCCCATGGCGTTCTTATAGAAGGCAAGCACTTTGTCGTGCGCGTCGGGTGTTTCGTAGCTGACGACCCTGACCCGCAGCTGAAACTTGCCGAAGCCCAGATGCACGTCGGCGGACTTATCCCCTTCATGGTCGGGTGCGATCTGCGCTCCTGGGTACGCGGGCAGCCCCAGATCGCTTGCCGTGGTCTGATCGCTGCGGACATGCAGACCGCCCAGGGGGGTGTCGATTTTTACGTTTTTTTTGTCGCCGTTGCTGTCCTTCTCGACACGGACGCAGCCTGTAATGGCCAGCAAGCTCCCGAGCAGCGATCCGAGGATCACCGCCTTCGGCAACATACGCAGTCTCATCGCGGTTCCTCTCACTCGAAAACAATACGCCAGGGAGAGGGGTTTGGTTCCAATTTTCGATGAGCCATGTGACCAATACCCGATACGATCGGCTGCATCAGACCTGCAAGGCGGACAGGGCCGACGTCGAAAAGGTGAAAGCAAATGGCCTTGCGCAACACAGCCGAGCTCGCTTCCTGCATCCCAGGGGCGTGGTAGGATGAGCAGTCGAAAGTAGTCTTAGGGTGAGATATGCCGACTCCTCTTGAAAAATTGATTGCTGAAGCCCGGACCAGTGAGTTCTCCGCAGAGGATAAAGAAGCGCAGCGCCGGAGCTTCGCTTACGGCAACACAAAGATTGAGAATCCGAGAATTACGCGGGAGACAGTCGATGAGCAGGCCGAGGCGATGAAGGCAGAGGCTGATAATCATTGAGTGCAGACCAGAGTCGGCACAGCGAAGCTAAAGAAGCCGAGCTGATAACCGATCCTGAGAAGCTGGCGCAGAGGGAAGCGCTCAATGGACTTCGCCAGTTTGACGCTGTCGTCGAAATGGTGGAGACCTTTCTTACTCCAGAGCGCCCATTTAAGTTCCGGCCATCCCACTTGCTACACCTTCACCGCTATGCGCTGGATGGCATCTCGCAGTATGCCGGCACCTGGAGGCCAGCTGGAATCGTTATTGGCGGCAGCAAACATCAGCCGGTGGGAGCCCATCAAGTACCGGAAATGGTCGAAGACCTGTGCGACATGTCAATGCCAATTGGCAGAGCCGGACTGCTATTCACCTGGCGTCCTTCGTGATGTGGAAGCTGAACTGGATACATCCTTTTACCAATGGAAATGGCAGAACGTCCAGGGCGGCATCGTATCTGGTCCTTTGTCTGAGGACGGGATATCTGCTGCCGGGCAAACGCACAATTCCTGACCAGATCGCTGAGCATCGAAAGCCATACTACGAGGCCCTCGAAAAGGCTGACGAGCATTGGAGAGCGGGGAAAGTCGATCTCTGCGACATGGAAGAATTGCTCTCGACACTGCTCGCGAGGCAGCTCCTTGACGTTATGAAGGACGCGACTGGCAATTCCGGCGCGGAGTGAACATCCGAAGTTCTGCTTTTTCCCTCTGAGCCATCTCCGCCCGGTCTGCCACGCATCTTTCTGAAGGTGAGCAGGCGGCGGGAGGAGCACTCTCCGCGGCTTTCGCTCCCTGCGGAGCTTTCGCAAGGCAACGCAGTTTGCATCACGGCAGGGGCGCAGGTTTTCGCGATTTCCTCTGCTTGCCCACGGCGCAGGAGAATCGCGCCAGCCGCGGGACCCTGCCGCAATTTCCTTTCCTCCTCCGCCAGAGCGAAGAATCGCCACCCATGGCCTGCTGTTTTCCACTACTATGCATCGAAGCAGCGGAGCGAAAGGAAAAATGACGACCAAAGCCACGCTACAAATTGGAGCCTGCGCGCTGGTCGCGCTGGGCATCGGATGCTCGACGGCCAATAAGCCCACCAGCGAAAACTTCACTAACACCCTGAATGCCTACTACCAGGACCACAACGACTGCCTCTTCCCGCACGGCCATGCCTTTCCTTATGAAGTGGCGCCGGGCACAGGCGCAGCGGAAGACAAAAAGGAAATGGACGCGCTGTCGGACGCTGGCCTGCTGACGCGCCTGGAAGATCGCGATATGCACGTGGATCGGTACACGCTCAACGCCGCGGGGAATCGCTTCGCGCCGCGCTTCTGCTATGGGCACCGCCAGGTGACGGGAGTGGTGAGCTTCACGCCTCCCGGTCCGCGCAACGGATTCACGGAGACGACTGTGACGTATCAATACACGATGCTCGATGTGCCGGTTTGGGCGAGCACCGATGCGGTGAAGGCTGCGTTTCCTGCAATGGCAAAGTCGCTCGGCAGCGCGCCCACCGATCAGGCGACGCTGGCCACGGTGGGGGCGGGGTGGCAGGTTCCCCAGTAGGCAGGGGATGTCGGCACCTTCCAGCCGATTGGCCCTGATTCGACGCCACCCGCCCCTATACTTGCTCCAACGCTCCCATGGGCAAAAACCTCTCCATTCTTCTGCGCCGCGCGATGTACAACCTGCGCGGCGGCTTCCTGATCCGGCCGCTGATCATCGCGGTGGTGCTGGGCGGCACGGGCGCGCTGCTGTCGTGGCTGGAGCAGGAATTTCCCGTTGTCAGCGCGTGGGTTCCTCGCTCGATTTTCCCCTCGCACGCCGATCCGCAGGTGGCGCAGGTCATCCTCAGCGGCGTCGCGTCTTCGATGATGACGGTGGTCTCGATCGTCTTCGCGATTCTGCTCATGACGCTCACGCTGGCGTCGATGCAGTTTTCGCCGCGCATCATCGTGAGCTTTTCGAAGGACCGCGTGACCCAGTGGACGCTGGGTTTTTTCCTCGGCACCTTTTCTTACTGCATGGCCGCGCTGCCAGCGGCGCGCACGCAACCGCATCCATTTGCCCCGGTGGCGACGGTGCTGGGCGCGATGGTGCTGGCGCTCACCTGCGTGGGATGGTTGCTGTTTTTCATCCACCACATCTCCCAGGCCATCAGCGTGAACCACATCGTGGACCGGATTGCGCGGGAAACCGAGGGAATCATCGACGAGATCATGCCGTGGCCGCACCAGCCGGGGCGCCTGCAGCAGGAGACACTGGATTCCTTTCCGGAAGAGACCCCGCTGGCCAGCCCGGAGTCCGGATACATACGGTTCATCGACACGCCGCGGCTGCTCGAGCTGGCCAGGCAGCAACGGGTGCGCATCCGGGTACTGCGCCGCGTCGGCCATTTCATCCCGGCGGGGGTTCCGCTGGTGATGGTGTCGAAGAGCGAGCGTCTTGGCCCTGAAGACGCGGAGCGGCTGCTCTCGGCGTTCGATTTCGGGCCGACGCGCACTTTGCAGCAGGACGTCGAGTTCGGTGTGTTGCAGATCGTGGACATCGCGCTCAAGGCCATTTCGCCGGCGGTCAACGATCCGAGCACCGGGATCAATTGCGTCGATCAGCTCAGCCGCATCATGATTCGGTTCGCCGCGCGGCAGCCCCCCGAGGAGCTGCTGTGCGATCCGCCCGGGGTGGTGCGGGTGAGCCTGGCCTGGCTGCAGTTCCCGCGCATGCTCGACGCCGCCTTCGAGCAGATCCGCATGTACGCGAAGGGAGACGTTGCCGTGAGCCTGCGGCTGCTGCGCGCACTCGGCGATATCGCCGCTGCCACGCCGGACGCGGAGTTTCGGCGGATCCTGGTCGAGCGCGGATGGCGTGTCGTGGCCGGATGCGCCGAGAAGTTAGGTCCGGATGAGATGAAGGAGCTGCGCGTGAGGCAGGAAGGCCTGGTTGCGGCGGGGGAAATGTAGCGGGAGATTCGGCGCCATCCGGAATGGACGCCCTGCGGCGATCAGAAACGAGAATCACGGGGCGGATGAAGTCCGGACTGCGCGCTGGTCAGAGCCGTGTGAGGTCCGCCTCAACGCGACAGCCGTTTTCAGAGGAAAACACCAGTTGCCCGCCCAGCCTCTGCGCGAGGCTGGTGGCGACCGTGAGGCCCATGGAGGGCGACGCGGCGGCGTCAAAGTCCGGGGGGAGGCCGACTCCATCATCGCCGATGGCAAGGTGGACGCCGGCTGTGCCGCGATGGATCGAGATATGGATGGTTCCCTTTCGGCCGTCGCGGAAGCCGTGCTTCAGCGAATTGCAGATCAGCTCGTTCATCATCAATCCGAAGGGAACAGCCTGTTCGAGGGCAAGGGGAATCTCTTCCGCGTCGAGAGTGAGACGAATCTGATTGCTGTCGAGCGACTGGGAGGCGAGAGCGCCGTTGAACAGGTCGAGGAGGTAGTTGGGCAGGGAAAGCCCGGTCAGGTCATGCATCTGATAGAGGCGTTCGTGGACCAGGGCCATGGCATGGACGCGCTGGGCCATCTCGCGCAGGGCCTGCTGGGTTTTCTCGTCGCTGAGCACGCGGGCCTGCATTTTGAGGAGGCTCTGGATGACCTGCAGGTTGTTTTTAACGCGGTGGTAGATCTCCCGGAGCAGGACTCCCTTTTCATCGAGAGCCGCCTGGATCTGTTGCTGGTGTTCGAGGTGTTCGGTTATGTCATGGAAAGTAAGAACGGCCCTGGCGGCATCCTGGGAATCCGCTCTGACCGTGGTTCTGCTGGTTTCGAGCCAGAGGTGGGAGCCGTTGGCGCGCGGGCAGCGCAGGTTGAGCCGCAGATGGGAATCGCTCTGCGGCAGGCTGACGAGGTGGAGCAGATCACCGGCGGCCTCGGGAGCCGCGATCACGGCAACGGACTTTCCGACCAGGTCGCGACTGGAGCGGCCGAGGAGGGCGTTGCAGGCAGGTGAGACGTAGTCCATCAGGCCCTGGGCGTTGCAGACGACGATGAGGTCGGTGGATTGTTCCACGATGGCGTTCATGGTTTCGCTGGTTGTGCGCAAGCGACTGTTGATATGGTCGCGCTCCAGCTGGGTCGCCTTAATCTCGCTTAAATCCGTGGCGACAAGGCAGAATCTGTAGCCGCTTTTGGGGGGCAGAATGCTGATGGAGGCGAGAACGGGGATGAGGGCTCCGTCGCCGCGGACAAAGCGCAGCTCGGAGCGGCGGTGTGCGCGCCGTTTCGGGGCGAGAAGAGCCTGGAGGCTTTCCTTGTCAGCGTCGGGGACGAGATTGAGGACAGACGAGCCGACCAGGATGTGACGCTTGCGGCCGACCATACGGGCCAGTTGCTGATTGCAGAACAGAATCGTGGTGTCCGCGCTCATCGAGGCGGTTCCTTCGCTCATCTGCTCGGCGAGAAGCCGGTAGGGGTGGTCCGCGCCTTCGAGGGTAAAGATCCGCCGGCCCAGGGGGCCTTCGACGGCAATGGCATCGACATTGCCGGTGCGGATGGCCGAAAGTGCTTCCTCGACCTCGGCGAGATGGGCACGGAGCCGGGCGATTTCGCGGTCCGCCGCTTCGGAGGAACGCTTAGTCATCGGACTGGCGGCGCGGCTTTAGTCCGAGCAGAAGGAGAACCTGCCCCTGTTTCGACAGGTCGCCCACCAGACGGCGGGCGGGCAGGGGGAGTTGCCGGACCAGAGTGGGGGCAGCGAGGATGTTGTCTTTTTGAGTGCGCCGGGGAGACTGATAAATGTCCACCACTTCGAGGTCGTAGCGGCCTTCGAGGTATTTGGCACAGATGGAGCGAAGATTGGTTACAGCGTTCTGGGAACGCCGGGTCGCGCCGGTGACATAGAGTTTCAGGACGTAATCGCTGGACCTGGAGGTGGCAGACTTCTTACTTTTCGCCGGCATCTTCGGCTCCTTCAATGAGCAGGTCCAGACGAATGAGGACGCGTTCTTTTTCGGACAGGTCGCCGATGAGGCGGCGGACGGGGGCAGGCAGGCGGCGCAGCAGGGTGGGGGTGGCGACGATCTGATCTTTGCTGGCGAGCTCCGGTTTTCTGAGCAGGTCGATGATGTGGATACGATATCTCTCCGGGAGGTGTTCTTCGCAGATAGCGCGGAGATTGCGCATGGCGGTGCGGGAGCGCGGCGTATTGCCAGCAATGTAGAGACGCAGGTCCCAGCCCGCCGCCGGTTTGCTGCGTCTTGTCCTTACCGGTTTTTCATTTGTCCGTTTCATGCGGACCTCATTTCACCTTCGGTAGATCGTTTCAGGATCGAATACAAGGAACGGCGCGCGGCGGTCAGGGAGGAGGCACCAGCAGACCGGGCCGGCCGTTCGGCGGAGCGGCCGTGGCCCGACCGCCGGTCCGGGCGCGGCTCATCTCGTCTCGGTTGAGGTCGATGCGGCGGTCGCGGAGCTGCATGCTGTGGAGATTGCTCAGAATCTCCTGCTCTTCGACTTTAAAGGCCACCCGGAGACGGTCGATCTCTGCCTCCATTTGCTGGCGCTTGTTCGCGAGCTCGGAATTTTTCCTGTGCAGTTCTTCCCGGCGTCTCTCGGATTCGTCGCGCTCTCTGGCGTTCTGCGCGATGCGGGCCGAGCCGGTGAGCATTCCGCCGGGACCAATGTAGACATCGACGAGCTCGACACCGTGGTCGGTGAGGACAAATTCCCGAATCTGGTTGGAGTGGGCCATGCCGCGGGCCTTGAGTACATACAATCCGCGATTTCGTTCGCCGTTGGATTCGAGGTTGCGGAGCGCGAGCCATGCGTCCATCTGGGACGAGACATCGACCTCGCTGGACTCGACGACAGAATCGCTGGTGAGACTAATGAACATCGCGGTGATGCCGCTGGACTTGAAGCTGTCGATCAGGCGGGTGACCATCGATTTGACCTCGGAGAGGGAGCCGACAGACTGGAAGTTTGTCATCGGATCGATCACGACGACCTTTGGATCGAAGGCTGCGGTCATCTCGTGAATTTTGACCAGATGTTTTTCGAGGCCGAAGGTGCCGGGACGACAGGCATGGATGCGGAGGAGGCCGCGCTTCATCCAGCGTTCGAGGTCAATGCCAATGGAGCGCATGTTGCGGATCATTTCCTGCGAGGACTGTTCGGTTGCGAAATAGAGGGCACTTTCTCCCCGCTGGCAGGCGGCCTGGACGAAGTGAGCGGCGAGACTGCTCTTGCCGGTTCCGGAGCCGCCGGAGACCAGGATGCTGTTGGCCCGGTAGAAGCCGCCGCCGCTGAGCATGGCGTCCAGCTGGGGAATGCCGCTGGACAGGCGCAGCATGGAAGCTTTGTGATCGAGCCTGAGGGCGCTGACGGGAAGCACGGAGAAGCCGGCTTCGCCGATGAGAAAGGGATATTCATTGGTGCCGTGGGGGGTACCGCGATATTTGACGATGCGCATGCGCCGGATGGAGCACTGATTCTCGACGCGATGATCGAGGAGAATGACACAGTCGGCGACGTATTCCTCGATGCCCTGGCGGGTCAATCGCCCATCGCCTGATTCAGCGGTGATGACGGCGGTGATCCCCTGGTCCTTGAGCCAGAGGAAGAGGCGTCGCAGTTCGGCGCGCAGGATGTTGGTGTCGTTGAAGCCGGAGAAAAGAGCCTCGATGGTATCGAGGACAATGCGCTTCGCGCCGACCGCGCGCATGGCGCTCTTCAGACGGATGAACAATGCTTCGAGGTCGTACTCTCCAATCTCCTGGATCTCGCCGCGTTCAATGTGAATGTGATCGATAGCGATCTTCTTCTGGCGCATGAGACTGGGAAGGTCGAAGCCCATCGACGCGAAATTCTCGATCAGTTCCTTTTCCGTTTCCTCGAAGGCGACAAAGACGCCGGGCTCGTTGAACTGCGTTGCGCCACGGATCAGGAATTCCATGGCAAGAACCGTCTTACCGCAGCCGGGATTCCCGCAGATCAGGGTCGGTCTCCCGGTGGGAAAGCCGCCCTCCGCGATCTGGTCGAGTCCCGGGATACCCGTCAGGCTTTTGTCGATGCCATGCGGGAGAACAGTTTTTTTGTGACGGGCGGACATGCAAACCCTCCGGGAGAGCGGTACGACTGAGAAGAGCCGGGGGGCGGAGAGAATCTCGACCTGCGGCCGGATTCAGTATCCGAAAGGGTGGAGGATGGATGGATGGGACGGAGGTAACAGGGAGATCACAAAAGTGCGGGGTCAATTCCCGAATCGGGAATGTGAACCAAACCGGTCGTCGCGGTAGGCCCGATGCATTGGGGTTCGCCTGGCCGGCACAGGTGCATGGGCTATGGAGCGACAACCCATGCATCAGGCCGGTTTCCTGTCAGGTTTTAGTTGGGGCGTTGCGGTTTAGCGGTGGTGATAAAGGTAGCGGCTTTGAGCAGTCGGGGAAGCAGCTTCCCGGCAATGCGGGGATCGGAATCCATATTGAGGCCAGTGAGGGTGCGGCCGAGGACTCTCTCCGCGGCGATGCCGGCTTCGAGCAGGAGAGCTTCGTTGACGCGCTCGATACGGCCTTCGCCATCGAGCTGCATCATGGCCATAGGAGCGCGGTCGAAGAAGGGACGGTCCTGGGTAATTTCTTCAGCGGCTTGCCGGTGGATGCGATCGGAGGCATCGCGCAGAGTGATGACGTAGCCGCGATGCTCCTCGTCGTTGTCGGTCAGAGCTGCGAGGGAGACATCGACATAGCTCCGGGCGCCGGCGGGCTGGGCCACAGCACAGCCGAGCCATTCGCCGCATTTGACATCGCGATCCCAGTTCTCGAGGGAAGGCGCTTCGTTGTTCAGGGAATCGCACAACTGCAAAACTTCCTGGACCGGCCTGCCTTTAGCGGTGGAGGCGTTCCAGCCCGCCAGCTTCTCTGCGGCGTAATTCATGAAGCGGACGGTTCCTTTACAACTGAGGGTGATGATTCCCTCCGGAATTCCGTTGAAGGTTTCGGTGACTTGCTGACGTTCTTCGAGGTCGCGGGCGTCGGCTCGGGCGTGATCGAGAGCCATGCGCAGCGTTGCTTTGAGCTCGACGCTTTTGAAGGGTTTGGTGAGATAGCCATAGGGCATGGCGCGGGCGGCTCGCGTAAGGGTCGCGTCGTCGCTGTAGGAGGTGAGGAAGATGGAAGGCACGTGGTACCAGTGGCGCAGAGCGCGTGCCGTTTGAATGCCGTCCATACTGCCGACGATGCGGATGTCCATGAGAGCGAAATCCGGGACCACGTCCTGGACAATCCTGAGGGCGTCGTCGGCACTCTCAGCGACGCCGATTACATCGTAACCAAGTTCCTGGACCTCCTGCTTCAGGTCCATGGCGACGATGGGTTCATCCTCGACGATCAGCACTTTGCCTCGATTCATGCTTCCTCCTGGCCAACTTCCGCACCAGGGTCATCGGCTGTAACCAGCTTCGGGATTAGGAGTTGCTAAGGGAGGACGGTTCGTTGGGAGGTGGGCAGTTTTGAAACGGGAATTTGTTAGGAGGATTTAACGGGGGGAGGGGAGAAAGTGCCGCCCGCGGGCTTCGGCCGGGAGCATAGAGTTAGGGACATCACAGTTTTGGAGGGATTCTTCGGAGGAATTCAATGGTCGGGACGGGCAGATTTGAACTGCCGACCCCTCGCACCCCAAGCGAGTGCTCTACCAGGCTGAGCCACGTCCCGACAACCGCAGAGGTCTACTGAGAAAGTTTACCACCGGGCCCGACCGCGCTCACGCGGTTCTCCGTCGCCCCGCATCCGTTACCATCGCTGGAGGGCATCTTGTGCCCGGAGGATTGTCTTGAATCAGCGCCGCACCCTGTCCTGCCTCGTTTTGATTGTCTCGCTCGCGACTGCGCCGCTCCTTCGCGCGGATGACACGCAGAGCTCCGTAACCCGCGCAACGTTTCCGAACGGCATGCGCGTGGTGATCATCCGCAACACGCTGGCGCCGGTGGTCACCGTCGAGGCCAACTTTCTGGTCGGCGGAGACGAGACACCGGAAGGCTTTCCCGGCATGGCGCACGCCCAGGAGCACATGGCGTTTCGCGGGTGCAAAGGGATGAGCGCCGATCAGACCTCGGCCATCTTCGCGCTGCTCGGCGGGGATAACAACGCCGACACGCAGCAGAACATCACGCAGTACTTCGAGACGGTGCCCTCGGCGGACGTGGATGTCGCGCTGGAGGCGCAGGCGGCCTGCGTGCGGGGCATCGACGACACGCAGCCGGAGTGGGATCAGGAGCGCGGGGCGATCGAGCAGGAGGTGGCGCGCGACCTGTCGAATCCCACCTACAAATTTGTCGCTCGCCTCAACGAAGACCTGTTCGCCGGCACGCCCTACGCGCATGACGCGCTGGGCACGCGCCCGAGCTTCGACAAGACGACCGGGGCCATGCTCAAGGAGTTCGCCGACAAGTGGTACACACCGTCGAACATGATTCTGGTGGTGGTTGGCGACGTCGATGCCGCAGCGACCCTCGAGAAGATCCGCCATCTGTACGCCGATATTCCGAGCCATCCTCTGCCGGCGCATCCGGCGATCCATCTGGAGCCGGTGAAGCCGGAGACGTTTACCCTCGACAGCAATTTGCCGTACGTTCTTGGCTTCATCGCGTGGCGTATGCCCGGGTCCGACTCGCCGGACTACGCAGCGATGCAGATTCTTGCCGATGTGCTGGCCAGCCAGCGCGGCGATATCTACGGGATGGTGCCGGCGGGCAAAGCGCTCGCCGCGGAATTCGGCGTGGCGGAGACCTATCCTCAGGCCAGCGTCGGCTATGGCGTTGTGGCTCTGCCTGCCGGGCAGGATGCGACGCCGCCTCTGGAAGAGCTGCGGCAGATCGTCAACAAATATGCCGCGAACGGCGTGCCTGAGGATCTGGTGGACGCAGCGAAAAGGGCGGAGATCGCGCAGGCCGAGTTCCAGCGCAATTCGATTCCCGACCTCGCCTCGGTCTGGTCCGAGGCCCTGGCCGCGGAGGGGCGGACGTCACCGGATGAGGATGTGGACGCGATCCGCAAAGTGACTCTCGCCGACGTCAACCGCGTGGCGAAGCAATACCTGCTGAATGCCAGCACCATAACCGCGACGCTGAAGCCGGCGCCAAACGGCGAGGCGGTTGCGGAAAAGGGATTTGGCGGCAGCGAGAAGGTGACCTCGGCGCCTACCAAGCCTGTGCAGCTGCCGGAGTGGGCAGCGAAGGAACTGGCGGAGCTG
Source organism: uncultured Acidobacteriaceae bacterium (assembly GCA_963787915.1). Lineage (GTDB taxonomy): Bacteria > Acidobacteriota > Terriglobia > Terriglobales > Acidobacteriaceae > Palsa-343. Next base: position 436,136 of record CAWBEP010000009.1, read on the forward strand.
GAGGTGCCTTCGAACTTCATTTCGGTTTCGGATACGACGTTGCCGAACGGCATTCGGCTTATCGTGCGCACGGACACGACCAGTCCCACGGTGACGGTGGTGGGAGCGGTGAAGCATGATGGCGATCTGCAGACGCCGGCGAACCAGGAGGGCGTGGGCGACGTGCTCGACCAGCTTTACTCCTACGGCACGACTTCGCTCGATCGCATCGCGTATCAGAAGGCGCTCGACGATATCGCAGCGAATGAAAGCGCGGGTTATAACTTCTCCGTCAAGGTGCTGAAGGAATATTTCTCGCGGGGCGTGCAGTTGCTGGCGGACGATGAGCTGCATCCGGCACTCCCGGAACAGGCCTTCATGGTGACGCAGAAGCAGACGGCGCAGTTCGTGGCCGGGAATCTGCAGAGCCCGGGCTACCGCACTTCGCGGGCACTCGACATGGCGCTGCTTCCGAAGGACGATCCGGTGCTGCGCGAAGCCACGCCGGCGACGGTCAGCAAGCTGACCCTGGACGATGTGAAGCAATACCATGCGGCGACGGTGCGTCCCGATCTGACGACCATCGTGGTGATCGGCGACGTGACCCCCGCGGATGCGCGGGCGGTGATCGAGAAATGGTTTGGCGACTGGAAAGCGGGCGGCGAGAAGCCGAAGACCACGCTGCCTCCGGTTCCGGTCAACAAGACATCCGCGGCGACGGTTCCGGACGCGGAGGCGGTGCAGGATTCTGTGACCCTGGCCGAGGAGCTCGACGTGAACCGCTTCGATCCGGACTACTATCCGCTGCAACTGGGTAATCACGTGCTTGGGGGCGGCTTCTATGCCACGCGGCTCTATCACGACCTGCGCCAGGTTGCGGGCTATGTATATAACGTCGACGTCGCGATGGGAGCATCGGAGACGCGCGCCAGTTATACGGTCACTTATGGCTGCGATCCTCCCAACGTGTCGAAAGCGAAGGCGCTGATCATTCGCGATCTGGAGCAGATGCGCACGGAGAATGTCTCCGACGCCGAACTGCACCAGGCAAAGGCGCTGCTGCTGCGATCGATTCCGCTGGGAGAATCCAGCGAAGAGGCCGTGGCCGGAGGGTTGCTGGGGCGGGCTGAGATTGGCCTTCCGCTCGATGAGCCGATTGTGGCGGCGAAGAAGTATTCCGCGCTCACGGCCGACGATGTGAAGGCGGCCTTTGCAAAACACGTCCAGCCCGACAATCTGGTGCAGATTGTGCGGGGACCGGCTCCGCAGTAACACTGCGGGTTCTCGTTCGAAGGGCGCGACGGAATCGTTGCCGGTTTTTGTTGGGAACGATTCTTTCTCGGATTGGTCCCCGACTGTGGACGATGGTTCCGACTGAAAAATGCAGGTCCATTCGACTCGCGACTGAATCACTTGATCGCGCCGAGGGCATAGTTATCTTTTTGGGTTTGAACCCGCATCTGCCAACTGCAGGCAGATACGGGGCAGCCAGGTCATGGGCCACCCAGGGGAGAGTGGACGGGCGGTGGTGATTCCTACGGTTTTTCGTTCGTGCCAAAATGGTGGCGGCGGAGCTGGTACAACACCAGAGCCAACATGAAGCTTCCGTAGGTCCGGTGATGGCAGGAGCGGCAGCGCACAGGGTACTGCAGGACCGCGAGGTGTTCGAGGTCGCGGAAGCGGAGGCTGGAAAGGCGAAATTCCGTCGCTTTGCAACGGGTGCAGACCATGCTGGCCATACGATACGAGGATCGTTGCGGCAAAGTCCAGAAGTCTCGGGGGGGCGGCTGCGGCAGGCTGCCTGGGCTCCACATCCAACGGTTCGAACAGGCTGGATTTCCGATGATTGGGGCAGATGCGGCCAGTTTCGTCCCACGGAAGAGCTACTCTCAGTCCACAAGCTTCCGTTGTACCGTGAAAGTATCTGTATTCAACGAGGAGTAACAATGGTTTGGGACGTATCTTTCACCTGCGATATCTGCGGCAAGAAGAAGGGGGACTCGAATCATTGGTGGATGTTTGTGCTCGGAGATGTTCCCTGCTTCGACGAAGGACAGCCGAGCAAACGCTTCACGGTTCTGCCGTGGAACTTTGCGGAGAGCCGCAATCCTGCTACACGCCATCTGTGCGGACAGGGCTGTGCGATGCAGGCTCTGGAGCGTTTCATGACTAATCGGGCCATCGAGCGGGACGCGGTCGAAATGGAATGAAAATCTCCGCTGGCGACGGACCGCCGGCGCAATCGACCAGGGCGGCGAACGACGAAGGGAAGCCCGGGCCGCCAGGGTTTCTTCTAACCTGATAACTCACGATTGAAGAGCGTAGTTATCGGTTATGGTTATCTTACAAAAAACGGCTTGCCCGTTATACCCCACTCCATCGTAAGATAATCGGCAATGATTCGTTCAGCGATTCGCTTTCTGGGGAGCGTGGTTTCCGGCTCACCCAATGAAGAGGAAGAGCAGTGCCCGTCCGTGGTGCTGTTACTGGAGACGCCGATCGATCTCACGCGGCAGACGACCCTGGAGCTGGCTTCGCAGGCATGGGGCGGGTCGGACTGTCCTCCCTCGATCGCAGGCCGTCCCGGCAGAGGAAAATGGATGGTCCGCGTCGCCGATGTGTTGTTCGGCTTGCGCTCCGCCGGCCAACGGTACCGCGATCCTGAGACTGAGACGAACCAGGTGCGGCAGCGAGCCTGGGACCGCCACCAGGCATGGGTGGCGATTGACTATCCAGAGGGACCGAAGATGCCGGAGTCGGAGTGGCCATCCTGTTACAAGCTTCTGTTCCTGATGGCGAATCAGCTCTGGAGCCAAAACTGCCTGGGGCTTTATTTGCCTGAGCAGGGCATCACGATTCCGAACATGGGCGATTTGATCGCGAGCATCCGCTGGGCTGGCAACAACGGCACGCCGCTACCGTTTCTGCACGAGGCGGAAGAGCGGGAAGCGTAGCGGTTTGTTTTCCGAGTCCCGGTTCCCTGTTCCCTGCCTCTAACGCAGTAAATCTTCCAGTGCGAGACTCAGCTCTGTCTTCTCGTCCCGGTATTTCACGATGATTGGCGTATAGACGCTCAGGTTGTCCCAGGTTAGAGCCGCGTTCAGCTTGCCGGGATGGATGGCGCGCGCGCCTGGGACAACCACAGCGCCCTCCGGGATGATGAGCGGCTTGTCTCCGTCGGCGCGGAGCACCTCGCCGCGCACCACGTCGTAGACGGGGGTGCCGCGTGTGAGAATCGTTCCTGCCGCCAGCACAGCGCGTTTGCGCACGATTGCGCCCTCGTAGATGCCGCAGTTGCCGCCCACCAGAACGTCGTCTTCGAGGATCACGGGGTTCGCATTCACCGGCTCGAGGACTCCGCCGATCTGGGCCGCGGCGCTCAGGTGGACGCGCTTGCCGATCTGCGCGCAGCTACCGACCAGGGCATGGGAGTCGATCATCGTTCCTTCGTCGACCCAGGCGCCCACGTTCACGTACATGGGAGGCATCGCGACCACCGTTCGCGCCAGATACGCTCCAGCCCGCACGGAGGATCCCCCGGGCACGATGCGGATTCCCTGGTCCGGCGTGAAACGACGCGCAGGAAAGGTGTCTTTGTCGACGAAGGAGAGATCGGTTCCGGAGGCCTGCAGTTGTCCGAGACGAAATCCCAGCAGGATGCCCTGCTTGACCCAGGCATTCACCCGCCAGCCTGTTGGGGAGGAGGGTTCGGGCACTGCTGCGCGCACCAGGCCCGCTTCGAGCGCGAGGCGCAACTCGAGAAAGGTTTCGCGGGCCGCTGGAGCGGCACCGGCATCGACGCCAGGCGCGATCAATGGTTCCAGTTTGGCCCTGAGGGATTCGACTAGTGGAGATGGGTTGGGATCGGACATAAGCTGTCCGAAGGATAGAACAAGCCGCGAGCGAATCTATTCCATGCTGAGGAGCAGCTACTTGTTGTGCGCGGAAACGCCCCAGAACAGATCGTCCAGATCGCGTGCGGCGAGGAAAGGCTCGGGGGCGCGCATCTCAGGCAGCCCAGTGGCGTCGGGGGATTTGATTTCGCACTGAAATGTGCTGCCGTCGTCCGCGGTCACGCGTAGGGTCGTCGTATCCAGCCAATTGTCGTTCGCCATAGAAACCTCCGCGACGGTGAAAGCGATTACCATCCAATTAAATTCCCGGACTCTTGTGGAGATCAAGTGGATAACAGGGACGGCTCTTGGCTGTGGCGCTAAAGGCCTGGGAGCAAAGGCTTTGACCCGCTATGCTGGAGACGGATCATCTTTTGTCGCCCACAAATCCATCGCGAAGGGTTCCCGGTGAGCTGGCCCTGATTGAGGACATCCGCCGACGCGTCGGCTCCACTCGCCCGGTCAGCGCCGGGCTACGCGTTGGGATAGGCGACGATTGCGCGGTCCTGCGGCCGAGGGCGGGGCACGAAATCTGCGTGACTACGGACTTCAGCCTCGAAGGCGTGCATTTCCGACGCGATTGGCATCCACCCGAATCGGCCGGCCATCGCTGCCTCGCGCGCGGACTCTCGGATCTCGCCGCGATGGGGGCAGAGCCGCTCGCGGTGTTTCTTTCGCTGGCGCTTCCGACCCGGTTGCCGGCTCGGTGGGTCGAGCGGTTTTTGGATGGCTTCCTGGCATTGGCTGCGCACCATAGAGTTCCCCTGGCCGGGGGCGATACGGCGGAGTCGCCGGGAGTTTCCCGGAGCGACAGCGGCCTCGTCTTTGCGGACATCGTGGCCGTCGGCCAGGTTCTACTCGGCCAGCCAATTCTGCGTTCCGGAGCGCGGGCAGGCGATCGTATCTACATCACCGGCGCCTTAGGCGGCGCCAAGGCTGAACTCGAGACTCTCGCGCGGCATCCGGGCAGGTTTCGACGGCTGACGCAGGCGGTGGCGAGCCATCCGCAGCTTTATCCGGAGCCGCGTGTCGCTGCCGGGCTCAGGCTGCGCAAGCTCGCGCACGCGATGATCGATGTGAGCGACGGGCTCTCGACCGATCTGATCCACGTTTGCCGGGAATCGCACCTGGACGCGGTGATCGAGGAATGGGCGCTGCCGATTCATACGCTCGCAGCCGCGAACCCCGAGCGGCTCGCTCTGGCTCTGCATGGGGGCGAGGACTATGAGTTACTGTTCACAGCATCGCCTAAGGCTTGTATTCCGCGGAGAGTCGCCGGCGTACCGATTCACTGCATTGGAATCATGCGCGAGCACCGGGCCGGCCAGCCGCGGATTGTCCTCAAACGCAATGATGGCAGGAACATAGCCGTCGAATCGGGAGGCTGGGAGCATTTTGGAGGCTGATCCCACTCGAGCCAGAACGAGGCTTGAACAGGTCACCTGGGTGGCTTTGGCAGCGTCAAGTGACGTCTCCTTCAGAAAACCTGATCGTCGATTTGGCAACACGTGACGGAGCGATTCTGCATCGAACCAAGCAATCGCTTTTCACTGGTCGTTCGATCGCGTGGGCCGGTGGCGAAAAAGGGCGCTGCCGATTCGCAGCCCCGACCCCGTTCGCTTTCGCTCGTCGCTCGCCTCAGGAGGCTCCTGTGAAAGGCACTATTGTCCCTCGCGGAATTCTGATCGTCGACGACGATCCTTCGATCACCGAGACGCTGGCGGTGATCTTCTCGAAACATGGTTATGTTGTGCGGTGCGCGCACTCCGCCGAAGAGGCCATCGAGACGATTGCGGTGTGGGAGCCGGATCTGGCAATCCTCGACGTGATGCTTCCCTGCATGAACGGCATCGATCTGGCAGTGGTGCTGCGCGACAACTGGCCGCAGTGCCGCCTGGTGCTGTTTTCCGGACATGCGAGCACGCAGGTCCTGGCGGAAGAAGCAGCGAAGAAGGGCAACATGTTCGAGATTCTGGCGAAGCCCGTACATCCGCTCTTCCTGCTGGATTTTGTGTCGAGCTTGTTCGCGGAGGCGCCCGCGGGGATTTAGCAGGGCGGCGAACGTGCAATTTACAAAAAAATGAAAAGTTGAAGGCCCCGGGTCTCCTCATCGGAAAACCGGGGCCATGGGAATTGCACAGACAGACCTGTAAGCCGGATTCTGTCGAGGACGGCCATTCCTCTTGGCGACGCATTACTGCGGCGCTCCAGCGACCTACCCGGAACTTTCACCCTGTCGCCAGGGTGCCTCATTCGAGGCTGCCGCGCCGGGCCAGCGCGTGCCCGCATCACTGCGGACTCGTTCCCTATTTGGTCTTGCTCCGTGTGGGGTTTACCCTGCCTCCGTCGTTACCGCCGGAGCGGTGCGCTCTTACCGCACCTTTTCACCCTTACCCTCAGATTCTTGCGAAACCGGGGCGGTATGTTCTCTGTGGCACTCGCCGTCCCTGAGCTTTGACGCTCAGGTCCCGGAAGTTATCCGGCACACTGCCCTGCGGAGTCCGGACTTTCCTCCACCGGAGTTACCTCCGGCAGCGGCCGCCCAGTCTGCCTGCACTCCGATGATACAGCGGATCAGGCGCGCGCATTCACGGGATGCGAATCGCACGCGTCATCGTATGCCGTTAACGCACGGGTTGAAGCGCCACCTGGCACAGGTACTCCGCGTATCCATCACGCATGAAAGCATGCCCGCAGAAGCGATGCGTCTCGCGATAGCCATGCGCCTCGGCGTAGGGGATGATCCCAAATGCGTCGGCAAGAGGAACACGGTTGAGTTCCGCAGGGACAGGCGGAAGCCAGTCGTCGGTGATGTCGCCATTGCGGGCGCTCCACTCAAAACCGCCGACCACGATGAGGCCCGGATGGGTCGCAATCGTCGCCGGCGCCTGCCGATTGGTGCGCAGATTCCTGCTCCATACCCAGTAAGTGCTGGGCTGATTGAAGTACACGGGGCGATGGAGGAAAGCGACTGGGCCAACCGTGTGGTAATAAAAGCCCGCGATGCGCTCGCCCTTCGGTTGCGCCTCGAGAAAGTTCGCCATGGCGGAGTCGCCTGAGTAAGGCTGGTGCATATCCTCCCAGACGCTGCGGCCCGCCCACCAGGCCTGATCGAGCGCGACGAGAACGAGGGCCGCCACGGTCAAGTGCTGCAACCAGCGGGCGGGATTTGTTGGGCTTTCGCGGGCGGGCCACGTCAGCCATAAAGAAGCGACCAGCGCTATCCACAACATGCCCGCGTGGCGCGGCGCCATATAGACGGAGGTGAAGACCACGACCATCGACGCCCAGGGCGCCAAGCCGACCCAGCCCAGCTGCGGGCAATGGCGGCTCGCGCGAAAGACGAACGCCTGCGCAACCACCAATCCGCAAACCAAGAGTGCCAGCCACCGGAAATTCGAAACGGGAAACGTGAGCAACGACAAAACTCGCGCAACCTTGTGCCAGAGGGCGTCCGCCCTGGTCCGATGGAATGTCAATCCCGGCGCGGGCGTCAACTCTCCGAGACGTACGTCGTTGGGTAAATCGCGATCTGCGCGCAGCTCCGCTTTGGCCTGCTTACTTCCCAGGCCTGCCAGAATTTTCTGCGTCGATCGTTCGAGATTCTTTCCTGCCGCGAAGTTCACATCGCCGGGGGGCAGCGTCGTCACGACAGCGAAGATCCAGAAGCAGGCCAGGAGAACTGCCGGGATCGCCCTTCGCACGTGCGCGCCTGCGCGAATCCTGCGCCGCACGACGGTCCGTGCCACGACGGCGAACCCCAGCGACGCAACAAAGCCGTGCACCGACAGGTTCGCCATGAGCCCAAGCAGCAGCGCCAGCCCCAGCAGCCTTCGCTCGTAACTATGCGAATCCCGCAAGCGCTCGCGGGCGGCCATGCCGCGAAGCAGCGCCGCCGCGCCAAACGCGAGTCCGGCGAAGAGGACGTAGCTGCGGGCCACCACGGCGTTTTGATAGGCCAGCCAGAATCCAAACGGGAGCAGGACGCGGAGCACCAGGGGAAACGGCGACCACCGAAGCAGCACGACGATTCCGGCCGCGGCCATCGCCCCCGCCACCCAGTGCATGGCGGTAAATCCAAGATGCAGACGAACCAGCACCCAGAGCAGGGCATGCCACAATCCGGGACTGCCCTCGTAGCGAACCGAATGCAGAAGCAGATGCCAGAAACCCTGGTCGCGAGCCATGAGCCACGCCTGACCCTCATCGGCCCACGGCTCGTGCCAGCGAATGCCGAGGGCCACCACGGCCGTGTATCCAGCGAGGACGGCGCTCTCCACCCAGCTCCAGCGATGGGTCCTCGGCCAGGCCACCGGCTCGGTGGCTGGACGCCGCGGCTCGACCAGGATGGGGCCTGGCGCCGGAACCAACTCCGGCCAGTGCTCAATCGGTATCGTGCGCCGTTGGCGGTGCGGGCCGGCCATCTATGAAACCCACTTCAGGAGGCGGATGACGCCCATCGGCGCCGCCTTGGAGTGCGCGGAGACATCGGTACGCTGGCCGATCTCCTCGCGCCGCGACTCGTAATAGCGGTACGCCTGAATCAGCATCTCTTCGTTGGTGAGGGTTGGTTGCCAACCCAGCCGCTCGCGAATCTTTGTCGTGTCGAAGAGAAAATCCTCAGCGATCATCCGGTAGTGATACGGGCCCAGCGGCGACATACGCAGGTGGTGGGCCAGACGCATCGCAGCCACAGCCGGCCTTAAGGGCAGACAGCGCACGCGCGAGGAGCTGCCTACGGCGTCGATCACCGCCTGGTAGACATCGCGCAGCGGCTTCACATCTGCCGAGCCCACATGAAAAATGTCGGACTCGCCGGGCCGTAATGCCGCCATGCAGGCACGCACGAGGTCTTCCGCATAGATGAACTGGTAGCGATTGGTGCCGTTGCCGACGACCCAAACGGTTTTGCCATCCTGGATAAATTCGAAGAGGATGGCCAGCAGCCCGAGCCGGCCACGATCGATGATCGTTGGGCAACGCAGGATGACGACGTCCAGATATCTTGCATAGCGGGAGAGGATCTCTTCGGCCGCGGCCTTCGACTCGCCGTAAATCTCCGCCGGCGCCGGCGCTTCTGCTTCGCGGACGGGGTGTCCGAGATTGCTGGCCCAAAGACAATTCGTCGAGATAAAGATCAGCTTAGCGATGCCGTGAGTGCGGCAGGCTTCGGCCAGCATGCGGGTCGCGCCCACATTCGACGCCCAGAGATCCTGCTCGTCGAGGGACATGCCGTGCGCAAGAACCGCGGCACAATGGAAGACCGCATCGTAACCGGCGCGCTCGAAGACGGAGTTCACCAGCCAGGGGTCGCGCAGGTCGCCGGTGATCTTCGTGAGGCGCGGGTGCCAGCTGGGATCGGGGACCCGATCCACACTGGTGACGTCATACTGTTGTTCGAGAAGGTGGCGCTTCAGGATTCCGCCAAAGAACCCCGCGCCTCCTGTCACCAGCACATGGGGCATCAGGAAGGATCATCCTTAACAGAAGTGGACTTGCCTCTTGATGGTGCCCCGCCGATTCAGATCCACCCGTACTACCGGATCCCGGCTAGCTGGGAAAGGTCGCAGACATCGCGGCTCAGGAAACACCTGTCTGCCTGAGATGTGCGGAGTCGCAGGTGCGGATGCCTGTGGTGGCGTTGTGGGAATGTGGAGGACCGGGAGGTCAAGGTTTTGTGTTGGCGGTTCCCGGGTTTCAAAAGCGAAACCGGGCCAGCCAGCAGATTTTTTGACAGGAAGAATCCGCAGATCGCCTCGTAAAGGAGCGGTCAGCCCTTGCGCGCGTAATCCCCGCTTTTGCCGCCGGTTTTTCGCTCGAGCTGCAGGTCGCGAATCACGATGCCTTTGTCCATCGCTTTACACATGTCGTAGACCGTCAGCGCCGCTACGGCCGCCGCCGTCATGGCCTCCATCTCGACGCCGGTCGGCGCGGTGGTAGCGGCTGTGGCGCGAATCGAGATCCCGCCGGCGACGACCCTCGCGCGCACATCGACGAAACTCAGCGGGAGGGGATGGCACATCGGGATCAACTCCGCGGTGCGCTTGGCCGCCTGGATGCCGGCGATCCGCGCGACCTCCAGAGGATTCCCCTTGGGGTTCTGCGGCAGCGCCGCCAGGGTCTCGGCGTCGATCGCGACGAACACCGACGCCTCGGCCTCGCGCCGGGTCGGGGCCTTCGCGCTCACGTCCACCATGCGCGCCTCGCCCGCATCATCGAAATGCGACAGCTTGCTCATGCCCTTCAGAGTACCGCGCCCCCGCGTTCACCCTTTGTTGTGGTAGGTTCTTTGGTTGATATGGAGCCGCCCAGGTTGAGAGCGGCCAAACAGCAGCGCCATTTGTTTGGGAGTAACAACAAGATGAAAGCAGCGGCCCGCGGGTTTGCGTGTGTCGTCGCTGCGCTGTCAGTCAGCGCAGCTCTCAGTCTCTCCACCCCGGCCCTAGCGCAGCAAAGCGCGAAGCCTTCCGCGCAAAACTGGTGGAAGGATGCCGTTATCTACGAGATCTACCCGCGCAGCTTTCAGGATTCGAATGGCGACGGCATCGGCGACCTGAACGGCATCACCTCGCGGCTCGACTACCTGCAGTCGCTGGGTATCGACGCGATCTGGCTGACGCCGATCTATCCATCACCGCAAATCGACTTCGGCTACGACATCTCCGATTACTACTCAATCGATCCGCAATACGGCACTCTCGCCGACTTCGATCGCCTGGTCAGCGAGGCGCGGAAGCGCAACATCGGGATCATTATGGATCTGGTGTTAAATCACACTTCGGATAAGCATCCGTGGTTTCTTGAGTCGCGCAGCTCGCGCACGAATCCGAACCGCGACTGGTATATGTGGCACGACCCGAAGATGGTGGACGGCAAGCCGGAGCCACCCAACAACTGGCTCTCCGTCTTCGGCCACTCCGCGTGGCAATGGGACGCGAAGACCGGCCAGTACTACTACCACCGCTTCTATATCCAGCAGCCCGATCTGAACTGGAACAACCCCGCGGTCCGGAAAGCGATGTACGACGTAGAGCGCTTCTGGATTCGGCACGGTGTCGCCGGCTTCCGCCTGGATGCCATCACATCGCTCTTCGAGGATCCCAGCGACACGGACGAAAACTACGTCCTCGGCCCGGATGGCAAGCCGTTGATCAACGCCTACGGCGATAAAGAAGTCGATACCCTCAAAACCGACAACCTGCCCGAGGTCCACGATGTGCTGCGCGAGCTGCGCCAGGTGGCGGACCAGACTCACGGGCGCAAGGTCGTCCTGATTGGCGAGACCTATCTGCGCTCTGTGGACGATCTGCGCAAAATGTACGGCCCGCATAATGACGAGCTCGACCTGCCCATGGATATGGAGGTTGGCTTCATCAACCGATTCGACGTGAACTTGTTCCGCCAGCGCATCAACGAAGCCGAGACGGAGATTGAGGGCGAGCAGCCGCTGTTCGTCTTCGATAATCACGACAACCCGCGCTGGGACCGGTACGATCACGATCCGCACCACGACGACGTTGGGCGCGTGATCGCCACGGTGCTCTTCGCGTCGCGCGACACTGCGATGATGTACTACGGTGACGAGATCGGCATGGTCACTACTCCGCCCACGCGCAAGGAAGATGTGAAGGATCCTATCGGCATCACCGGATGGCCGAAGGAAAAGGGGCGCGATGGCGAGCGCACGCCGATGCAGTGGAACGACGGTCCCGACGCGGGCTTCTCGCCGGCGGGTGTGAAGACGTGGCTGCCCATTCCGCCGGACTACAAGACCATCAACGTGGCAGCCGAGGAGCACGAGCCCGATTCGATGCTGCACTGGTACCAGCAAATCATCGCGCTGAAGAAGCAGGATCCAGCGCTGCACTCCGGCGCGGAGACGATGCTCAATACAGCCGACCCGAACGTTCTCTCGTGGCTGCGCAAATCGCCGGATGGAGAAGCGGTGGTCGTCGCTTGCAACTTCACCGGCGAGCCGCGGACCGTCCGCTTCGATTTATCGGGCGAGGGCGTGCATGGCTCGCATTTGAAGACCCTGCTGAAGACTCCTGGGGCGGCGGACCCGGGCTCACTCGACTCTGTGCCTCTGGGGCCGTTTGGCGTTTATGTAGGCCGGGTGGAATAGGTCAGACGATTTATAAAGCGGGTTTTTCGGGCTGGCCCGGGTCTCTTATTTCTCGACGGAGTTGTCGGCAGACCGCTCGTTCGGCCAGGGGCAATGGCGGCAGCCCGATCCGCAGCAATAACCGCGCCGGAGATGCCAGGCTTCGGTAAAAACCACGTTTGGCCCGTCGTAATAATAATCTTCGCCCTCGACCATTGGCCTGGTTTCAGGCTGCGGCGACGGCTCAGGCAAGCGCGCCGCCTTCGAGGGACGCGCCAAACACGAACGCCCCCGCCACGGGCATCTCCGCGGCCAGCCCTTCGACTTCGGTCGGAGGCAACGGCAAAGTGACGGTGTTGCCCGCGATCGCCGAAGTCCGCTCGCCAGGAATCACAACTCCGACAAGGTTCATGGGATCGGCCGCCGCCATCGTGAGCGGAGGCATCTCCGCCAGAGTCCGCGTGCGGTTCGCGCGCAGCGCATCGGCCGCCTCGGGCAGCGCAAATTGCTCGCCGCCAAATCCCGAAACAAACCGCCCGCCGCGCGCGAGGCCGCGCGCCTCCAGCCGCCGAAACATCCCGACCAGTTCGCGCCAGGGGGACACGGTTGTTTCCCGCGCGAGGGCATCGCGGAAGACGACGCCATACCGGCGCAACAACATCTGGCAGGCCGATTCGACCTGCGCATCGCGCTGGGCGGCAGCCTGGGCCGCCGCCTCAACATTTCCGCGCTTCGGATCGCTGAATGGAATGGGCTCGCACGGATGCTGGAGCAGGGCCCAGCGGCCCGAAGCATTTCTTCCCGCTGTCTTGGTTTTTCCCGTTGCGCTGGCCGGGACGGCCAACGCCTGTTTTCTTCCCCAATTTCTTCGCGGATCGATGAGCACCCGCAGGCTGTCGAACCCATCCGCATTCACTAACCCCGCTGCGACTAATTCCCAAAGCGCGCGATGCACCTCGTCGGCTGGAACACCCAACATCCGGATCAAGTCGGCGGAGAACATAGCTCCACGCTCGCCCAGGCACGAGCGCACCTGATTCGCGAGCTCGCTGAGGCACGCGGTCAGATTCGCCTCGGGAATTTGACGCTGCGACAGGCACAAATCCATCCACAGCGCCTCTTCACGGATAAAAAACGTGACGGGAGCCATGCTGGTCGGCACGACGCGGCGGGGTCCACCGCTCGCCACATCGCTAAAGGCAGGGTGCGGCGAAATCCTTCCCCAGCCGACGGCGCCGGTGAGGCACAGCGCATCGAGCCAGCGAGGATCGTAGCCCGCCACTCGTTGTGGCAGGATCGACCGCTCCCATTCCGCGGCGGGGGCCTCGAATCCCTCGAGCCCGCGCAGCGCTTCCAGCAAGCCCTGTTCACCCGTGAGCTGACGCCGTTCCCCAAGGTGTTGCCAATCGAGCAGGAACCGCATGTAGACCGACGGCGTCACCGGCTCGATCTGCTTCCGGAGCGTGTTCAGCGTGCGCCGGTGAATGCGCTGCAAAATGCGACGCTCGCACCACTCAATGTCGGGATCGGGGACCGGCCCCTGCCCGGACTTGCCTTCGAAGACGCCGCGCAGGATGGTCCCGGCGGACTCCAGGCGCAGCATTTGCTGCCAAATTTCGCCGGAATTCAGGCCCAGCCGGGCTGCGATGGAGGCCGAAGTCGCGGGCCCCAGAATTTGTAACCATCCCTGCAACGTTTTCCTGAGAATGTCACTGGATTCAGGGGTTTCTCCGGCGGTTTTCAACATTTCCACAGAGAATTCCACCGAAGGCCACAGTTTTCGCAGCCAATCTGCTCGCTCGGCTGCGACGAAACAGGCCATTGCCCCGTTCTGGGCCATAGTGACCCGCCCCGACCGCTCGAGCCGACCCAGAAAAATGTCCCAATCCCGGGCACTTGGGTGCCAGGAAAGCACTTCCACGGGAACCACGACGAGCGCGCAGAGCAAATCGTGCAATTCGTGCTCGTCGCGGATGTCCGGCCAGATTTCGTGGCGCACTTCGGCGATGGCGTCCTGGGAAAGCCGTCCTGCCTCGCCGAGAACCGCATCGGGAACCACGCCGCGCAGCTGCACCGCGCGGGTACGCCGTTCTTCGAGGCCCGCGTCGTCAAGAAACGCGTACGGATTTGCATTGATCAGCTCATGAGCAAACACAGACGGCGTCGTCGTATCCACCGCGACGCATTGGATACGACCGTCATGCATGGCTGCCAGCACCGCTTTCAGCCCGTCGAGATCCATCGCCTCCTGGAGCACATCGCGCATGACTTCTTTGACGAGGGGATGGTCCGGAATCTGGATGTCGCCCTCAATGTTCTCGAAACAGGCGGCAGCCTGGGGAAAGACGCTGGCCAGCAAGTCGTCCGAGCGAATGCGCTGAATCTGAGGCGGGACTTTCTTTCCTTTTTGGAACCGTAACAGTTGCAAACTCCGGGATGCGTCCCAGCGCCAGCGCGTCTTGAACACCGGCGCCGCCAGCGAAGCCTGCTCCAGCAGCTCGGGGACGGTCTCGGTGGTGAGGAAGTGAAAGACATCGCTCAGGGGAAAGCTATGCTGCTCCGCGAGGCAGATGTTCAGACCGTTATCGGTGGCGGCGGCCTGCAGTTCGAAGTTAAAGCCGCGGCAGAAGCGCTTCCGCAACGCGAGGCCCCAGGCGCGGTTGATGCGGCCGCCAAAGGGTGCGTGCAGGATCAGCTGCATGCCTCCGCCTTCGTCGAAGAAGCGTTCTGCAACAATCGTTGTTACAGAAGGAACCGTGCCCAGCACCGCGCGCCCGGCCGCGATGTAGGCGATCATCTGGACGGCTCCGGCATCGTCTACGCCGCATTCCTCCCTGAGCAACGTCGCGGCATCGGCGACTTCGGGGTTGGCCTGGGTTACGTAGCCGGGCAGGACGTTGCGGGTGCGCCGGTCGATCTCCTCGCGCAACTCAGCGACAAACTCGGAAAGTTCGCGGGTCCGCTGCGGAGCTTCGCCAAACCAGAAGGGCAGCGTGGGCGGTGCTCCATGCGCGTCTTCCACGAGGACGCGGCCCGCCGCCTCGATCCGCTGGATGCGCCAGCTGGCGTTTCCCAGCTGGACGACGTCGCCAGGCGAGGAATCGACGGCAAAGTGCTCATCGAGCGTCGCAATTTGTACACCTTCCGGTTGCAATATCACCGGAAACATGGCCGTATCCGGAATGGCCCCGCCGTTGGTGATGGCGGTGGTGCGCGCCCCGCGCCGCGCCTGCACACGGCCCTGCACGCGGTCCCGCAGAAGATACGCGCCATAGCGCCCGCGGGTCGATTCGATGCCCTCCGTGAGCAGCGTCAGCGCCTCGTCGAATTCCTTCCACTGCAGATCGCGATAGGGGTAGGCGCGACGGAAGACCTCAAACAGCGTCCTTTCTTCCCAGGGTTCGGCGGCGCAGGTGGCCACAATCTGCTGCATGAGCACGTCGAAGGGCTTCTCCGGAATCTCCAGCCGATCGAGCACTCCGCTGCGCATGGCGCGAATCAGCGCGGCCTGTTCCATCAGGTCGTCGCGGGTCACAGCAAAGAATCGTCCTTTGGGGGTTGCGCCACGCCAGTGTCCGGCCCGGCCCACGCGCTGCATCCCTACGGAAATCGCCCGGGGTGACTGAATCTGGCAGACGAGGTCAACCGTGCCAATGTCGATGCCCAGCTCCAGCGACGCTGTGGCGACGAGGACGCGAATCTCGCCTGCTTTCAGCCGGCGTTCGGCATTGAGGCGCAGCTTGCGCGACAAACTGCCGTGATGGCAGGCGACATTGTCCGCGCCCAGGCGTTCGCCCAGCTGGAAGGCGAGGCGCTCCGCCATCGAACGCGTGTTCACAAACACCAGCGTGGAGCGATGCTCGAGTACCAGCTCGGTCAGGCGCGTATAGACGCTCTCCCAGATGGCCATGGAGGCGACGGAGCCGAGCTCATCGGTCGGCACTTCTATCCCGAGGTCGAGCTTGCGCCGCAGGCCCGCCTGCACGATTGTCACTTCGTTGCTGCGCTGGGCGCTCGGGGAGCCAGCTCGCTGGGGCTCAAGAAACTGCGCTACCAGCTCAATGGGATTCTGCGTGGCCGATAAGCCAATACGTAACGGTCGCGGATACGAAAGCAGGCTCGCGCCCGCCATCAGCGCATTCTCGCCGGTAACGAGAGCATCCAGCCGCTCCAGGCTCAGGGCGAGGTGCGATCCACGCTTGTCGTCGGCGATGGCGTGAATCTCATCCACGATGACCGTGTGCACGCGGCGCAGGTGTTCGCGGCTTTGATGGGCGGTGAGGAGGATGTACAGCGACTCCGGCGTCGTGACCAGGATATGCGGCGGCGTTTTGAGCATCGCTCGCCGCTCGGCGGCCGGCGTGTCGCCTGTGCGCACCGCGGCTCGTACCGGGGGGCAGAGGTAGCCGCGCTCGAGGGCGAGTTGCTGAATCTCCCGGAGCGGCGTCTCCAGGTTTTTCTGGATGTCGTTCGAGAGCGCCTTGAGCGGGGAGATATAGACGACCTCGGTCTCGCAGCCCAGCCGGCCTTCGAGCGCCTTGCGGATGAGCCCGTCGATACAGATGAGGAATGCCGCCAGGGTCTTGCCCGAACCGGTGGGGGCGGAGATGAGCACGGGTTTACCGGCCAGGATCACAGGCCATCCCTGCTCCTGGGGCTCGGTGGGCGTGGAGAACCGGCGCACGAACCACTCCTGCACCAGCGGGTGCGCCCACTGGAGGCTCTCGGGGACAGGGAAATCCGGAATGGAGTCGGGGACTGGGGTCACCGGCGACAGCATCCGCCTATTCTATCGCGGATTTTCGTTTCTTCTTCGCCCTGAGCCTGTGAGTGCCTCCCGCGCGAATCCCAAACGCCGGACGCACCGGCTCCGAAGCGCTCGCATTCGGCGCGGTCGCTGTGGTTCGTTCAATCGGAGTCCGATTTATCATCGGGGCGTGGCCATCACCCCAGGGTCCCCAATGAATGAGGTTGCCGACGAGTGCATTGCGCTCATCGCAAAACAAAAGGGCATCTCGCCGGAGCAGATCGGCGTCGACAGTAGTCTGGAGGGGCTCGGGCTCGACTCCCTCGACCGCGTGAGTATTGCTTTCGACCTCGAAGAGAAGTACGACATCGAAATACCCGAGAGCAAACTCGATGAGATCAAGACGGTGCGCGACATGGTGAACGGGATCGAAGAGGCCGTGCGGCAAAAAGGCGCAGAACCCTCCGCGCCGTCATGACGCGCGTGGTCATCACCGGGCTGGGCTGCATCACGGCTATCGGCCAGGATGTTGGCAGCTTCGAAGAAAGTCTCTTCGCCGGCCGCAGCGGCATTCGCGCCATGGCGGATCGGCCGCCCGACCTGCACTTCAGCCAAAGCGCTGCCGTCCAGGATTTCCGACAGGCCGAGTGGCTGAACGCCGGCCAGCGCCAGATCGCCGAGCGGTCCTCCGCGTTTGCCATTGCCGCGGCCCGTCAGGCTGTCACGCAATCGGGTCTCGTTGCCTCCTATCCCGCTGACTCCATCGCGATCATTCTCGGTTGCGCGGTCGGCGGCCGCACCACAGAGGACCAGGAGGCGGAGAAGTTCCATAAGCGCGGCAGCCGCATTCATCCGCTCACCGTGCCGCGCGTTATGGCGAGCGCCGGCACGAGCCTGGTGAGCATGGAACACGGCATCACCGGCCCGGCCTTTACCATCACCACTGCCTGCGCATCGGGAACGCATGCGATTGGACTCGCCTTCCAGATGGTGCGCTCCGGGGCGGTGCGGGCCGCACTCACGGGCGCTCACGAAGCGCCGCTGACCACGGTTTTTCTCAAGGCGTGGGATGGTCTCCACGTTGTCTCGGCGACGGCCTGCCGTCCCTTTGCCGCCAATCGCGATGGCATGACACTTGGGGAGGGAGCGGCTGCATTCGCCATCGAGAGCCTCGACTTGGCGCAGGCGCGCGGTGCGGAAATTTTCGCCGAGATTGCCGGCTTCGGCATGTCGTCCGACGCGTACCACATCACGCAGCCCCAGGCGGCGGGACCTGCCGCGGCTATGCTGCGCGCGATCGAGGATGCCCAAGCCACCGCGGCGGAGGTTGGCTATATCAACGCGCACGGGACGGGAACAGAAGCCAACGACCGCGTTGAAGCTGAGGCCCTCTATCGGGTCTTCGGCGATCGCGCGCGAACCCTGCCCATCAGCTCCACCAAAGGCCTGCACGGCCACGCCATCGGCGCGTCGGGCGCCATGGAGCTTCTGGCGACGGTGTTGGCCTTTCGCAGAAACCTGCTCCCGGCGAATGCCGGGCTGGCGGACGCAGCCGTCGATCCCGCCCTGCATTTAGATCACGTTCTGTTACAAAATGAGCAGGCCCGTCCGGCGCTGGCGCTGTCGAACTCGTTTGCATTTGGGGGATTGAACGCTGTGCTGGCGATAAGGCGGTTTGAGTCCTAACCCTCGATCTCACTCCTCGCGCTATACTAGCCCCCAATTTCCTCTCGACAGGAGCCTTCGTGCGAACCCTCCCGATTCCGACCCTGGTGTGTCTTTCGGCGATCGCCGCATCCGCCCAAAGTATCCCTTCCTTCGTCAACTCCGAGACGCCCGCGCTGGTCGACACTTACAAGGACATCCACGCCCACCCCGAGCTCTCGCACTTCGAAGCGCGCACCTCGCACATCCTCGCCGACGCTCTGCGTGACGCCGGTTACACCGTCACGGAACGCATCGGGCAGTATCCGGATGGCTCGCAGGCCTATGGCGTCGTCGGCATCCTTAAGAACGGCGCCGGCCCCACGCTGATGATCCGGGCCGACATGGACGCGTTGCCCATCGTCGAAGAAACGGGAGTCCCGTACGCCAGCCATGTCACGATGAAGGACCGGGCCGGACAGACCGTCGGCGTGATGCATGCCTGCGGGCATGACGTGCACACAACCGTGATGATCGGCACCGCGCGCGCCATGGTTGCGATGAAATCGCAGTGGCACGGCACGCTGATGCTCGTCGGGCAACCCTCGGAAGAAACCATCGACGGCGCGAAGGCCATGCTGGCCGGCCATCTGTACGAGCGCTTCGGCCGCCCGGACCGCATCATCGGCCTGCACGACACGAACTCGCTGCCTGCGGGGACGGTGGGCGTGCGCAGCGGTCCATCCGCCGCGAGCTCCACTTCGATCGATGTCGTGATTCGCGGGATCGGCGGCCACGGAGCGTATCCCAACGCCGGCCGCGATCCCATTACCCTGGCCGCGCTCTACATCACAGAGATGCAGACCATCGTCAGCCGTGAAGAAGACCCGCAGGATCCCACCGTCGTCACGGTGGGCCACATCGAGGGCGGCACGAAGCGCAACATCATTCCGGACGAAGTGAAGCTGGAGCTGACCACGCGCTCCTTCTCCGACAAGAGCCGCGACACCGTCATCAAAGGACTGCAGCAGATGGCCGTCGGCATCACCGCCTCGGCCGGCCTGCCTCCGGAAAAAGCGGCGACCGTAACGGTCCTCGACGACGAATCGACGCCTGCGCTCTACAACGATCCCGCGCAGACGGAGATGGTGAAGGCGACGCTGATCAAGACCCTCGGCGCAAACAACGTCATCGATATTCCACGCGGCATGGCCAGCGAAGATGTGGGAGTCTTCGCGCTGCCGAAGCACGAAATCCCGCTGACGTATTTCATCCTGGGAGCGATGGACCCACAAAAACTAGCCGCTGCCCACGCCGCCGGCAAAGAGCTGCCCGGCCCGCACACCAGCCGGTTTGAGCCGCTCCCCGAGCCGACGATCCGCACCGGCGTGACTGCTATGACCAGCGTCGCGATCTCGCTGCTGCAGTAGACTGCCAGTGTCCGGATGTTTCGATGAAGCTGAACCAGTCCTTCACCGCGAAGCTTGTGAAGAGTCCAGCGCAAGGCGGCTGGACCTATGTGGTCTGGCCGAAGTCGGTGGAGTTCTTCGGCACGCGCGGGCTGGTGAAGGTCAGAGGCAGCATTGACGGCGTGGCCTTTCGCAGCTCGTTCATGGCTCTGGGCGATGGCCGGCATAAACTTCCGGTGAAGGGCGAGATTCTGCGCGCCATCGGCAAGACGGCGGGCGACTCGGTCAAAGTCATTCTCGAAGAGCGCATTGAGCCCCCGAAGAAGACGGGAGAGCGCGTTTCGTAGTTGGGGCGATATTCCGCGCAGACCCGGCCCATCCGTCAGGATTCTCATTGCACACTCCGTGGTGCACACGTATACTGCCGCATCCCCCATGGAGGCATTTATGGGAAAGATCAATGCTGGCCGCTGGATTCTCTGCGGCGTGATCGCCGGCATTATTGCCGACTTAATCGGAACCATCGTCGATGGCGTTTTGCTGGCCCCGCGCTGGAATTTTTCGCTGCAACTGCTAGGCCATCCGCCTTTCACGTCGGAGCAGTTTGTCTGGTTCAACATCCTGGGGCTTATCGTCGGCTTGACGGCGGTCTGGATTTACGCCGGAATTCGTCCGCGCTTCGGCGCCGGTCCGAAGACGGCTATCTATGCCGGTCTGGCCACGTGGATTCTCGCGGACCTGGTTCCGAATGCGGGCTTCATGTATATCCCGCACCTCTTTTCGCACCATTTGGCGGTGTATACGACGGCGGGCGCGCTGGTTGAGGTTCTTGTTGGGACGCTGGTGGGAGCCGCGCTTTATAAAGAGGCTTGATTCGGCGAAGGCGAGGAGCCGCCAGGACCCGATATAGCGACATGCTTTCACCTGAACCGTGGCTTCGCGGAACCCACTCCGATCTTCCTCCGGTGGTGAGGGCGGTGGTACACGCTCTGGAGCTCGCACGCGAGGACATCGACCGGGTGTGCGCGCCGCTCGGCGATGAGGAGATGGAAGCGCGCCCAGGCGGGATCGCATCGGTGGCTTTCCATTTGCGGCATATCGTGCGAAGCCTCGACCGGCTGCTGACGTATGCCGAGGGAGGCGAGCTGAACGCTGCCCAGCTGGATGCGCTGCGCAGCGAGCTCGAACCGGGAACGACCAAGGGCGAGCTGCTCCGCGAATTCCACGCGGGGATGGACGCCTGCCTCGGGAGGGTCCGGGGTTTTGCGGGCGCGAACCTCGAGCAGGCGCGCGCTGTTGGCCGCAAGGGATTGCCGACCACGGTCGGCGGGCTGCTCGTCCACTGCGCCGACCACACGCAGCGCCACGCAGGACAGGCGGTTACGACGGCAAGGCTGCTGGCGGGCTCTTGTCGCGAGAAACGCTGAGTTTGCGCGGGGCTTCGTTTGGGGCGCAGCGGACGCGGCCGCACCATTCTGGACTGCGCCGGAGCTACCTTTACGGTGAACGCGGAGCCCGTGATCAATTTTCTTCATCCCGAGCAAGTTTCAGCGCCGCGCGTCCAATTCCCAACCGCATCCCAACCGCCTGCCGGAGGAATGCTTTGAGCCTGAACTGGACTGCCTTCGCCGCTCTCATCCTGGCCGCTGCTGCGCCATTCGCCGCGCGCGCCGCTAACCCCACCGCGCCCACCGAAGTAAAGATGCTCGACTGCGCGGGACTTCCCTGCGTTGACGTCCAGATTGGCGCGTCAAAGCCGGTCCGTCTCATGCTCGATACCGGCAACGGTCAATCGGTCCTGGACCTAGCCCAGGCGCGCGCCCTCGGTCTCACGCTCGAGCCCTACCTCAGCCGCTCCGGCAAAGCCGTCCCAGGCGTATTCGTTGCCAAGGCGATGACCGTGCAGCTGGGCAGCCTCGCCCTCGGCCCGATCAGCTTCATCGCCGCCGACCTCAGTGACAGCATCACGCAGGGCCAGTTTCCGCGCGCCGCGGGAACGCTCGACTACGTGGATTTCAAAGACCGCGTCCTCACCCTTGATTACCGCCGGCACACGGTCCAGCTTGCCAACACTTCTGCCGACGCCCCTGGCAATGCCGGCACGATCAGCTATCCCACCTTCGGCCATCAGGGTCCGCCCATCGTCACCACCACTGGGTTTGCCGTCAACGGCGAACCCATCACCGTCCAGGTGGACATTCTCTATACGGGGACGCTGCTGATTTATCCCACCTCGGTGAGCCGGCTCGCGCTCGACGCTGAGGCGGCGGGCACCACCACGCGCGATTTCCCATTTACCGACGGCGGCGTTCCCATGATCGAGGGCAAGGCCCGGCGCGAGTCCTTTGCCGGGGTCGACCTTGCAACCGAGGCGCCCGTCTACTTCGCCACACCCAAGGTCCATACGCCGGACGGACTGTTTGACGGCACGGTCGGCGACGCACTGCTCAAGGGGCATCGTGTCACCTTTGACTTCAAGAGGGACCGGTTCTGGATGGACTAGGTTCCACACAAAACTCCCGCTGAAAGAATGCGTCTATCCCCTATGCGCCCCCGTCTGGCAGCCAGTTTCGCTTTGCAGGCCCTCGTTGTAAGCCTGCTCCCTTTGAACGCCCAGCAGCCCGCTGCGCCGCCGTCAACGCCGGCAGCGACACCCACGATCAGCGTGAACGCGCAGCTCGTGAATCTGCCGGTGATCGTCCACGACAAGAAGGGCGCGCTGGTGGCGAATCTGACGAAGGACGACTTCGCGCTCAGCGTCGATGGCCATCCACAGAGCATCCGCTATTTCGATCGGGACAACGATTTGCCTCTGACCCTGGGCCTGCTGGTGGACGTGAGCGGGTCGGTACGCAGCGAGCTGGACGTGGAACGGATTGCGAGCGCGGCGTTCCTCAGCGAGATGATGCGCGAGCCGGCACACGATTCGGGCGTGGGCGCTTCGGCGGATCGGGTGCCCGACCAGGCCTTCCTCATCCAGTTTGCGCATGAGGCGGATTTGCTTCAGGAGCTGACGCCGTCGCGCGCAAAACTGCGCGCCGCTCTCGATCAACTGGGAGCGGAAAATGGGGACGACCAGAACCGAAACAACGGTGGCGGTGGCGGGGGCGGCTACGGGCATCACCGCGGAGGTTTTCACGGTGGAGGGACCACGCTGTACGACGCCATCTTTCTCGCCTCGAGCCAGCTGATGCAGAAGCAGCATGGGCGCAAGGCGCTGGTGGTGCTTACGGACGGCGAAGATCGCGGCAGCATGGAGACACTGCAGAGTTCGATCGCGGCGGCGCAGCGGTCCGAGACCGTCGTCTACGCGATCTACTTCAAAGGGCAGGAGCATCCGTACGGCGGACACGGCGGAGGCTTTGGTGGTCATGGCGGAGGGTTCCCGGGCGGAGGCGGCGGTCGCGGCGGGGAGAGCCGCGTAGACGGCAAGAAGGTACTGGAGCAGATCACGGGAGAAACCGGCGGGCGGATGTTCGAAGTTTCGGACAAGCAGACGTTCGATGCGATCTATACGCAGATTGCCGAAGAGCTGCGGTCGCAATACCGGCTGGGTTACACGCCGGATGCGACGACGGCGGCCGAGGGCTTCCACCGGATCGATCTGAGCACGAAGGACAAGAAGCTGGTTGTGCAGACGCGCGAAGGATATTTCGGCGGAGAATGATGCGGCTGCAGGGGGCCTAGTGCGGGGGAAGAGGATGCAGCACAGCAGCAGGACAAACGGCGCGCTCGGCGCTGGTTAGTTGTTCCGTGCCTCTGGGCGGAGCGCCAGTCGCCAGTGGCGTGGCATGATAATCGCCAAACGGCCTGCGGTCGTCGAGGCCAGCTTCGCTGGCGCGAATCGGATTCCTGTGCTTCCACGCAGCAAGCTCCTCGGGGGTGAGCGAAGTTTCGAGCGCGTCGATATAGAAGACGACGTCGCGGCCGAGGCGATCCTCCACCTGATGACTGGGGCGCGCATTCAGCGCGATCCAGCGCCTGAGTTGTGCGGGACTACGTCCATCGCCGAGCGCGTCCATGGCCCTGGCGGCCGCCGCGATGGTGGCCGCACCGGGAGCGCTGGCCTGGGTCGCCCGATCCAGGAAGAAAGCATAGTCCACTTCGGTTGGGGCGACGCCGGCGGTGCGATACAAGCGAAACCAGGTTTCAATCTTGCCCCCATCGAATTGTGGAGAGTCGTAAACGGCGTTGTAGGCCGCAACCACATCGGGCTCGACACCGAATTTCCGGAAGCCGTCGTTCCACTTCGCTCGCTGGACTGGATCGATCCAGGCTGCGCAGAGGAAGAGCTCTGTGTCGGCGTCACTGAGCCGAAGCATCCTGCGTATATCCGACGCCACACGGCCGAAGTCCGCGTCGATGAGATTTCTTTTCGCGGTGTCGCTGTCGACTGCGGCGACAATCTGCTGCACCTCCGCACCGTGGCCGGCCGTCGCTCCACGCGGGCCCCAGGTGATGTAGGACTTCGCGTCATTTGTGTAGCAGGAATTCTGGCCGACGGCGGGATCGTAGTGCGGCTTGTTCTGGCAGAAATTCCATTCCAGATCGTCGTAATCGGTCGCCTCCTGGGTAAGGACAAGAACCATGGCTCGCTGCGTGACCGTCGGCAACGGGATCTCGGGAAGAATCTGCTTCCAGAACAGCACGGTGAGATCGCCTTCGCGAGCGGAGGCATCCCCAGCGAAAAGTGCTGCATTTTTTCCGCAGGTTGCTGCTCGAATGATGGCATTGCGCAGGCTGGCGTCGAACCTGCCGTTTTCGACGAGCTTCGTGACAGACCCACATGGAGCCGGGAGCTGGTTCAGCTTTCTCTGCAGCGCCGCGGTAAAGCTCTCCTTGCCGCCAAAAAGCGCATGGGAGCCGAGTTTCATAAGGACGACGTTATTTTGCGCGGGGAGCGGCGTGACCAGCGTCGCCGCGAACGCGCAGATCGCTAAGTGCCGAGTCCAGGCGTTTGGTCGAGAGCGCATAAGGGCCACCTCCCAGGTGGTGAATCCCTGCTTCGATGACGGTGCACTAATACGCAACTCAGCTTATCCTCTTACCTGGTTTGCCGGTTTAGCCTCTCGAGCCATACCCCTGAGTTCGCCTCCATTGACCTCGACCCTCCTGGCTCGTAACCTTGGGATATTCACGGCCCGCGCCAGAAGGATTCCCCAATGCTCGTCACCCTGCTCGATCTTGAACGCGAGCCGTTTCATTTTGACCTCAGTCTCCCTCCTGGGGCAATCGATTACGGAGAAGAAGCGACCCAGGTCTCGCCGCTCGCGGTCGAAGGGCAGGCTGAGCTCCTCAAGGAGCATCGCGGTCCGAAAGAGATCGTGCCGGATATCCGCACGCGCGCCCACTGGTCGGGCGATTTCGAGGCTCCGTGCGCGCGTTGCCTCGACCCGGTCCGGCATTCACTGGCCGGCGACTTCGATCTCCTTTTTCGACCCTTGGGTATCGACGCGGGTCCCACGGAGCGCGCCCTGGTCACGCCGGAAACGGAAATCGGTTATTATCAGGAAGGCGGTCTGGTGCTGGAAGACGTGCTCCGCGAGCAGGTGCTGCTAACCCTCCCGGTAAGAACGCTTTGCCGCACGGACTGCAAGGGACTTTGCCCGCACTGCGGACACAATCTGAACGTTGAACCGTGCGCTTGCGAGGCGAAGCCAGCCGACGCCCGGTGGACGGCGCTGTCAGAGCTGCGCAGCCGGATCGGTCCGGAAGAAAAAGAGACGGATAAGGTCGATCACTGAAGTATTTTCCCCGGAGTTCTGCGCTGCCTGAGCCGCGCCCGGGAGCGAAAGGAAATTTGCAATGCCAAACCCAAAGCGGCGCCACTCCAAGGCCCGCACGTCGAAGCGCCGCGCGCACGACTTCCTGACCCCCAGTGGACTTTCCGAGTGTCCGAACTGCCACGAGCGCAAGCGCCCGCACCACGTCTGCCCCAAATGCGGCACGTACAAGGGGCGTGAAGTTGTGGAAGTGAAGGAAGCCAGCTAACAACCTGACGATGCTGACAGACATCGCTCTCGACGCCATGGGCTCGGATAAAGCTCCTGAGCCGGAGATCCGAGGCGCGATTCTTGCCTGCCGGAATTTGCCGGTGCGCGTTCATCTGGTGGGGCCTGAGCCGCTGTTGCGGCCGCGCCTGGCGAATGCGCTGGGCTTCTCGCGTCTGCCGATTTCGATCGTGCACGCCGAAGAATTTATCGGCATGGACGAGAAGGCGGCGCAGGCGGTGCGCACCAAGCGCAACAGCTCGATGCGCATCGGGCTGAAGATGGTGAAGGACAAGCGCGCGGCTGGATTCTTTACGGCGGGCAATACGGGCGCAGGGATGGCCACGGCCAAGATGGCGTTGGGCGCGCTGCCCGGCGTGGATCGGCCGGCGCTGGCCATTGTGGTTCCCACGCTTTCCGGATCGCCCTGCGTGCTGCTCGATGTGGGCGCCAACGTCGACTGCAAGCCGCAAAACCTGGAGCAGTTTGCTGTGATGGGCGAGCTGTACGCGCGCTCGGTGCTGCGCATTCCACGACCGCGGGTGGGGATCCTCTCGGTCGGCGAAGAAGAGGGCAAGGGCAACGATCTGACCCGCGAGGCGTCGCTTCTGGTCCGTAAGCTGCCGGTGAACTTTATCGGCAACGTCGAGGGACGCGACATTTATAACGGCAACTGTGACGTAATCGTATGCGACGGCTTCGTGGGTAACGTCGCGCTGAAGACTTCCGAGGGGCTGAGCCGGCTGGTGCGCGAGATGCTAAAGGTTTCGCTCACGCAGACGGTGACCGCCCAGGTGGGCGCGCTGCTCTCGCGCCGCGCGTTTAACGCCTTCCGCCGCCGGCTCGATCCTTCTGAGTACGGTGGAGCGCCGCTGCTGGGGGTGCGCGGGGTGTGCATCATCGGGCACGGATCGTCGAACGACCGCGCCATCATGAATGGCATTCGCGTGGCTGCGGAGTTTGCGCAGGCCGCCATCAACGACCGGCTGGAACGAGAATTCGCGGTACGGCCGAGCGAGGCCGCGAATCGGGACCTGGAGTTGCCGATTCAGTAGGTCGGCGTGATCCTCCAGAGTGCGCGAGCCGTTTAGCCTGCGGCCATTTTCTACGGTCGGCGCGCCTTTGCTTTTCTTTGGGAAGGCCGCCGAGAGCGACCCCACCCGCCCAGTTCGAGCGCTACAGCCATGCAGCCATTCCGCAGCCGATCCGCGGCCTCTCGACGGGGCAGGGCGCGAGCCAGGACCATGCCGCCCACGCACATTGCGGCAATCGCCTGGGCTTTGGCGTTTCTTCCCCGGGCCGCCTGGACGCTTTTCTCCAGCACGCTCACCATGGCGGTGAATACCGTCTCAAACGCTTTTTTCGCCGGTTCGCTGGCGCGTGTCACATCGCCAGGCAAGGCCACCATCGGGCAAGAATTCTCGACGTCCTCAAAGTGCTGCTGGGATAAGTAGGCCCGCACCACCTGAGGCCCCGCATCGTTCGACGCGAGGTCCACCTCGACACCATCCCAGCGGTTCTTCCACTCCGGATCGGTGAAGAAGCACCCAAGGACCTCGGTATACAGGTCGCTCTTGCTCCCGAAATAAGTGTAGAAGCCGCCCCGCGTCAGGCCGGCGCCGGCCATGATCTGATCCACGGACACATTTTGGAATCCGTGCCGGTTGAACAGCCTCCGCGCGCTGCTGACGATCTTCGCTTTGATCTGACTCCGATGCCCTTCGGGATAAGCCATAACCTTGCCTCCACGTTTACCCGCAAGTATGAGTCCGCCACTTACGCTGGTCTACCGAAATATGACCTTGAACATATTTCGTTCGCATGTTCCCATTTCCTGACTCCAGGGAGGACGTTCCCCATGCGCCAGCCACGACCCAGCCCAACCCGTCGGCAGTTCGGCAGCAGCCTCGCGGCCGCTCTCGGCGGCCTCGCCATAAGCACGACTGTCCACAGCGAAACGCCGCCGCAGAGCATGCAGCAGTTTCCGCCCACAACGGCAAGCGTTCCGCGCACCGCGCTGCATCAGGAGATCGATTTGCCCGCGACTGCCTCCCGCATCGAAGCCGTGCTCCTGGACTCGAAGCAGTTCGCCGCTTTCTCCGGCATGCCCGCGAACATCGACTCACATGAAGGGGGGGCCTTCAGCATGTTTCAGGGAATGATCGTCGGCCGCACCATTGAGATCGTGTCCGGCCAGCGCATCGTGCAGGCATGGCGTCCCACTCATTGGGATCCGGGCGTCTACTCTTTGGCCAAGTTTGAATTTAGACCGGGCGCCAGCGGCACCACGGTCGTCCTCGACCATTATGGATTTCCCGCAGGCGACTACGACCATCTCAGCTCGGGCTGGCACGAACACTACTGGGAGCCCCTGAAGAAATTCCTAGCAGCTTGACCGAGGACCTGGACAAGCCGCTGTGATGGGGTTCACATCCATCGACGCGCTGTGCCTCCTACTCTGATGATTGGGGGACACGGATGAAAATCGCCATTCTGGGCGCTGGGGCCATGGGCTCGCTCTTCGGCGGACTGCTCTCCGAGGCGGGGGCTTCGGTGACCCTGCTCGACGTCAACCAGAGCCAGATTGACGCGATTCGCAAGGACGGTCTGCGTATCGAGACGGATGGTGCTCAACGCATCATGCGGCTCGCGGTGTGCCGGCCCGAGGAAGCGATGGACGTTCCCGACCTGCTGATGATCTTCACCAAGACTTATCAGATTGAAACGGCACTCGGCGCGGCGCGGCATTTGCTGGGACCAGCGACGTGGGTTCTGACGTTGCAGAACGGGCTCGGGAACTTCGAGGCGATTGCGGCGTTCGTCCCGCGCGAGCGGATTCTTGCCGGGGTGACCACGATCCCGGCCGACGCGCTCGCCCCGGGGAGCGTTCGCTCGCATGGAGGCGGACAGGTGCGTATCGGTGCTGCGGACGGGACGGGCGGTCATGGGGCCAACGGCCACGCATCGAGCGGCTGCTGCATGCTCTGCCACGTGGTGGCGTTGTTCAACCGGGCCGGTCTTCGCTGCTCTGCCGATCCAAATGTATGGGCGGCAATCTGGGAGAAGGTCGCATTCAACGCGGCTTTCAACGCCTTGTGCGCCGTGACTGGATGCACTGTGGAACAGATTGCGTTTGTCCCCGCGGGACCGGCGATGGCGCTCGGTGTCGTTGCGGAGACTATCGCCGTAGCCCACGCCTGCGGTGTTTCTGCCGACCTCGAGCATACGCAGGCGATGGTCCTTGATTCCTTCAAAACTCATGCCGGGCATCAGCCGTCGATGTTGCAGGACATCCTCGCGCGCCGGCGCACGGAGATCGACTCCATCAACGGAGCGATTGTTCGGGCGGCCAGGCAGCATGAGGTTGCCGTTCCGCATACGGAGATGCTGGCGACGCTGGTGCGCCTGATCGAGGCGCGGCTGCTGACCGAGGCCCGCGCGACCCATTAGCGAAGCAGACTGGGTTTGCTCCGGGTCAGAGTCGTTCGCTACACTGAACGTTCAGTTTCGGTCGCGCTGTTGCGCGACGTACCCCATCCACAAAACGGTCTTCGGTCCTGCATGGTTGTCCAGGCAGGCCAGGAAAGCGCGGCTGCTGAAAATCTACCTATGAAAATTCACGAGTATCAGGCGAAAGACATTCTGGCGAAGTA
The DNA here is from genome assembly GCA_963787915.1 of uncultured Acidobacteriaceae bacterium. Taxonomy (GTDB): domain Bacteria; phylum Acidobacteriota; class Terriglobia; order Terriglobales; family Acidobacteriaceae; genus Palsa-343. The sequence goes on from CAWBEP010000009.1 coordinate 465,555, forward strand.
CGGCGTGGCGGTTCCGCACGGCGAGGTCGCCAACACGCTCGATGAGGCGCTGGAAGTGGCGAAGCGGCTGTTCAGCGCGGGCGCGAAGGGCGTGGTAGTCAAGGCGCAGATTCACGCAGGCGGCCGGGGCAAGGGCGGCGGCGTGAAGGTGGCGAAGACGATCGACGAGGCGCAGAAGTATGCCGAGCAGATTCTGGGCATGCAGCTGGTGACGCACCAGACGGGTCCGCAGGGGCAGAAGGTGCAGCGGCTGCTGATCGAAGAGACGGCGGCCATCGATCGAGAGCTGTATCTGGGCATCGTGCTGGATCGGGCGGCGGCGAAGCTGGTGTTTATGGCATCGCAGGCGGGCGGCATGGAGATTGAAGAGGTCGCGGCCAAAGATCCGAAGGCAATCTATAAGGCTTATATCGATCCGGGCGTGGGATTCCAGGCCTACCAGGCGCGGGAGCTGGCGTTTGCGCTGGGACTGAAGCCGACGCAGATTGCGGATGCGGTGAAGTTCATGATGGGGATTTACCGCGCGTATATCGATACGGATGCTTCGCTGCTTGAGATCAATCCGTTCATCACGACGAAGGACGATAAGCTGTTCGCGCTCGACTGCAAGATCAACTTCGACGACAACGCGATGTTCCGGCACAAGGACCTGAAGGAGCTGCGCGATATTGCGGAGGAGGATCCGCTGGAGGTAGAGGCATCGAAGTATGCGCTGAACTACATCAAGCTGGACGGCAATATCGCGTGCATGGTGAACGGGGCGGGGCTGGCGATGGCGACGATGGACATCATCCAGTACGCGGGCGGAATGCCGGCGAATTTTCTGGATGTAGGCGGCGGCGCGAACCAGCAGCAGATTGAGCACGCGTTCGAGATTCTGCTGTCGGATAAGGGCGTGCAGGCGGTGTTCATCAATATCTTTGGCGGGATTTTAAGGGTGGATACGCTGGCGCAAGGTGTGGTGCAGGCGGCGAAGAATCTGAACGTTAAGGTGCCTGTTGTGCTGCGGCTGGAAGGAACGAACGTGGAGGAGGGACGGAAGATTTTGAAGGACTCGGGATTGAAGTTCCTGGTGGGTTCAACGATGAAGGAGGCCGCGGAGCTGGTGGTGAAGGCGGCGAGAGGGATGACCAGCTATTAGCTACTAGCTTTTAGCTGTTAGCTTCATCCGGGACGGCCGAGAGCGGGGCTTTGATGGCACAGGCTTTTCAGGATTTGCTGGTATGGCAAAGGGCAATGGAAATGACTGTTTCGGTTTATCGAGCGACTCGGTCATTTCCTGACGATGAGAGGTTTGGTCTAACGTCTCAAGTGCGTCGTGCAGCGGTTTCAGTGGCGAGCAACATCGCTGAGGGACGAGGAAGACTTACGGCGGGCGAGTTTCGGCAGTTTCTCGGAACTGCGCAGGGATCCAACTGTGAAGTTCAAACCCAGATTTTGGTGGCAAAACAACTGAAAATGGGTCAACCAAGACTCCTCAACGAGGCTCAGAGGCTCAGTATTGAAGTTGGAAAGATGCTGAGTGCCCTGATTGCTTCCCTGGGAGCTAAGAGCTAGGAGCTAAGAGCTAATGGCTGTTTTAGTGGATAAAAATACTCGCCTTATCGTGCAGGGAATTACCGGGCGCGAAGGCACGTTCCACGCCAAGGGTTGCGCGGAATACGGGACGAAGGTGGTGGGTGGCGTGACGCCGGGAAAAGGCGGAACGACGCATGAGGGTTGGCCGGTTTTCGATACGGTACACAAAGCCGTGGAGAAGACGGGCGCCAACGCGACGGTAATTTTTGTGCCGCCTCCGTTTGCCGCTGATGCGATTCTGGAGGCCAATGACGCGGGCCTGCCGCTGATCATCTGCATCACGGAAGGGATTCCGATCAACGACATGGTGAAGGTGTGGAGTGTGCTGAAGCACTCGAAATCCACGCTGATTGGGCCGAATTGTCCCGGCGTGATTTCGCCGGGGAAGGCAAAGGTCGGGATTATGCCGGGGCGGATTCACAAAGAGGGTTCGATCGGGATTGTGTCGCGCTCGGGCACGCTGACGTACGAGGCGGTGTATCAGCTGACGCAGCGCGGGATTGGGCAATCGACGGCGATCGGGATTGGCGGCGATCCGATTGTGGGGACGACACACGTGGATGCGCTGAAGCTGCTGAATGAAGATCCGGAGACCGAGGCGATTATTCTGATCGGCGAGATTGGCGGTACGGCGGAGGAGACGGCGGCTGATTACGTAAAGCAGCATGTCAAGAAGCCGGTGGTGGGATTCATCGCTGGGCAGACCGCTCCGCCGGGACGAAGGATGGGGCATGCGGGCGCGATCATCTCGGGCGGACAGGGCACGGCTGCGGAGAAGATGAAGGCGCTGACGGCGGCGGGGATTCATGTGGTGGAGAGCCCGGCGGCGATTGGAGAGACGGTGGCGCGGGTGATTGGGAAGGCGTAAGAGCAGCTATTAGCTAGTTTTTAGCTGTTAGCTGTTAGCTGTTAGCTGTTAGCTGTTAGTGGTGAGTGGTGAGTGGTGAGTTGTTAGTTGTTAGTAGGGAGCCAGGATGTCCTGAGCGATTTCCCGGAGAGAATCGACGATCGTTTTGGCGGAAGCTGCCATGACGTGAATTGGTGATAGCTCAGGTTCGAATGGAAGCCTGCTCTACACTGGTAACGCTACATTACTTAAGGGAGACTCAGGCGTTGGCACAGCGTACGTTCAGCATCATTAAACCGGATGCGATTCGGAAGGGTTATGCGGGGGCGATTCTCGCGGAGATCGATAAGGCCGGGTTCAGGATTGTTGCCATCAAGAAGCTGTTCATCTCGAAGGCACAGGCTGAGGGGTTCTATCACGTTCATAAAGAGCGGCCCTTTTTCGGATCGCTCACGACGTTCATGTCGTCGGGGCCGATTGTGGCGCTGGTGCTGGAGAAGGACAACGCGATTGCCAATCTGCGGAAGCTGATGGGCGCAACGAATCCAGCGAACGCGGACGAGGGGACGATCCGGAAGAAGTTTGCGGGGTCGATCGAGGAGAACGCGATTCACGGATCGGACGCCGAGGATACGGCGAAATTCGAGATCGGATATTTCTTCGCGGGCTGCGAGCTGGCTTAAATGCAGGGAATAGTGAGTAGGGAGTAGGGATTGGAGTAGGGAGTAGAAAATCGGCTCGGGATTCCTGGTGGGACTGGATCATGCGGTTCTGGCGAGTGCGAGCAGCAGGGATTCCTGCTTCGATTGCATGAGCCTGTCGACATGCGCGAGTATGCGCAGATAAGCAAAGACAGCAACGGCGGCCAGAGCAAGCAGGATGAGAGCCGCCAGCCAGCGGCGATCGAAGAGTGCGCAGGGGACATAGACCAGCGCTCCGATACCCAGAACGACAGCCTGGAGTAGTGCGCCGAGCAAGCCGTTTCCCGTTGCGCCGGGTTCGGTGCGCATGCGGTTGAGGTTCAGGCGATACGGCATAAGGATGGACAGCAGGTTGCCGGCGGCGAAGTTGGTGGGAACCGCAAAGAGAATCCAGGCCAGCGTGGCGGCAGCCACGGCAGGGGAGGGCAGCCCGAATCGAAAGATGACCAACCCGGTAATGAGAAGGGCCTCGAGCAGAAACAGCACAAGGTGCAGCGCGTTTTTTGCGAGGATGACGGAGCGCAGGCGGGTGGGCGAGAGGAAGTAGATCGAGATGCCCTGGCCGTCTCCGCCGAGATTGTTGGTGACGAGGCGGGTGAGGCCGAGGAAGGCCCAGACGAGTCCCAGAGGGAGCGCGTATTCGGCGCGCAGTTTGCCGAAGTTTCCCGACCGCACGGCTCCGCCAAAGAGAAAGACCATGACGAGGGGCGCAGCGAGCGCGTAGAGCATGGGGCCGCTGCGAAGCAGATAGCGGAGATCCTTTTCAAAGACAGCAGCAACGGGTCCGGAGAAGTCGAGGACCGCCCGGCGGCGGACTTTGCTCGACGAAGCTGCGGGAGAAGTGCGGGCGGTCTCGCTGAAGGCTTCGCCGCGGCTTTCTGCACGCAGCCGCAGTGTGAGCAGACCAGCGACGGCAACGATATAGAAACCCATCCCGAGGAGCGGGAGCACTCTGGCGCCGCGATGGCGCATGGGCTGAAGAATTGCGGAAGCGGCAAGCCCTGGAGGCAAGGCCGCCTGGACGGCACGAACCGGCGCGGGAATCCTGAGGACGGGATGGTGGTGCTTTGCGCCGGGATGCATCTGGCCGTAGTCATGGAAGGCGGGATTGAACAGTTGCCCGAGGAGGGCGAGAAGGAGAAAGATACCGGTGAAGATTTCGCGGGTGCGGCGCTGGGCCATCCAGCGCTCAACCCAGGCAAGGATGGTGCGCGAGAGGAGGACGTTGAAGGCGGCAAACAGGGCGAGCGTGACGGCGGTGAAGGGGAAGAGATCGGGCCGGGCAACGGTGATGCCGATGCCGATTCCGCAGGTCCAGACCAATCCTATGAGAGTGGAGGGGGCGGCTATGCCGTACAGCAGGTAGAGAAGGATCCACGACCCAAGGCTGACGGGAAAACGCAGCAGGTGATTGAGGTCGGGATTCTGGCCAGCAAGAGCGGGCGCCAGCGCTGAGAAGACCTGCCACATCAGGAACAGCACCCAGAGCAAAATCACGATTCCAAGGGGGTGTCCCTGCGAGACAGCGACCCATGCGCCGAAGCCCATGCCGAAGGCAGGCCCGATAGCAATGGCGCCGAAGATCAGAAAGGCAACGATGCGCGCGCCAGCTTCAAAACTGCCGCGCATGGTGCGGAGCGAGTTGAGGAAGATGCGGCTTTGCATCCAGACAAGGGCGGCATATTGCTGCCGCGCGAGTGGGGTTAGGAAAGCTGGCGTGGATCGCGGCTTGGGAGGGCTGGCTAAGTCAGCCATGAAAGCTCCTGCAGGCTTTCTTCGGCGGGCTGGGAGCCTCCGACAATGCGGAGGAAGAGCTCTTCGAGGGTGAGCTTTTCGCCGGTTTGAGGATGGGCGAGGCTTCCATCCCCGCGGTCGAGTTCGCGGGGGATGGCGGCGAGGCTGGCAGCGACGCCGGCGCGCAGTTCGTCGAGCGAGCCGTTGGCGACCAGACGGCCGTGATGAATGATGGCGACATGGCTGCAGAGGCGCTCGACGATTTCGAGGACGTGCGAGGTGAGAAAGATGGTGGCGCCGCGGTCGATCATGCGCTGGAGCATGTTTTTGAGGGCGACGGCCGCGATGGCGTCGACGCCTTCGAAGGGCTCGTCGAGGAAGAGGACTTTGGGGCCGTGGATCACAGCAGCGGCGAGGGCCAGTTTCTTCTGCATGCCATGGGAGAAGTCGGTGACGAGTTTCTTCGGCTCGTCGGCGAGGTTCATAAAGTCGAGTAGCTCGCCGGTACGGCGGTTGGTGGTGTCGCGATCGAGGCCATACATGCGGCCGACGAAGCGCAGGTATTCGGAGGCGGTAAGACGGCCGAAGAGGGCAAGGCCTTCCGGCACGACCCCGATCTGGCGTTTGACGTCGAGGGGATGCACGGCAAAATCGATGCCGAGGATCTCGATGTGGCCGGAGGTGGGAGCGAGGAGGCCGGTGAGCATTTTGATGGTGGTGGATTTGCCGGCGCCGTTGGGTCCGAGAAAGCCGAAGAACTGGCCGGGGGCGATGCTGAGGGTGATGTCGTCGACGGCGGTGAAGGAGCCGAAGCGACGGGTGAGGTCGCGGACGGTGATGGCGGGCGAGTCCATTGGAATACAGGGTACAAGGTGACAGGGTGCAGGGTGCAGGGTACAGGGTGCAGGGTACAGGGTACAGGGTGCAGGGTGCAGGGTGCAGGGTACAGGGTAGAGGGTGCAGGGTACAGGTGGCGGCGAGCTGGGAGCTGGGAGCTGCAGGGAGAGTTTACAGTTTAGGGGTTAGGGATTCGAGGACGGCGCAATGGGAAAGTGCGGATGGATGGTAGTGGTTGCGATGGCATGCGGTACTGGCCTGGTGGCGGCGCAGGAAAATGCTGCAGCGGGGCATCCCATCGTGCTGCATGCGGCGCGGCTGTTCGATGTGGAGGCGGGAAAGGTCGTCACGCCGGGTGAGGTGCTGGTGGAGGGGGAGCGGATTGTCGCAGCCGGAACGTCCGTCGAGCATCCGGCGGGGGCGGCGGTGATCGATCTGGGTGACATGACGCTGATGCCAGGGCTGATCGATGCGCACGTGCATTTGTTTTTGCATCCGGGCGCGGAGGATTTGCAAACAGTGGAGGAGAGCGTCCCGCAGCGGACGATTCTGGCGACGCTGGCGGCGAAGGCCGACCTGATGGCGGGATTCACGGCAGAGCGCGATATGGGGACGGAGGGCGCGGGGTCGGCGGATACGGCGGTGATGCGGGCGATCGACGAGGGATTGATTCCAGGGCCGCGGCTCAGGATCAGCGGAAATGCGGTCGATATTCTGGGCGGGCATGAGGATGCGAACCACTTCAATCCTGCGCAGCATGTGCTGTCGAATGCGGATCGGGCGAACAATGCGGATGAGATTGTCCCGGTGATTCGCGAGCAGCATAAGCAGGGGTCGACGTTCGTGAAGATGTATGAGACGGGGCCGGACTCAATGGTTGCGGGCGGACATCCGGGGATGCCGGGGGTGGCGGGCGATCCGAAGTTCTGGACGTTTCACACGCCGTATCAATACACGGAGGCGGAGCTGAAGGCTGGAGTGGATGAGGCGGCTCGGCTGGGGATGAACGTCGGGGTGCATGCGCAGGGGGAGCCGGGGACGCTGTATGCGGCGGAGGCGGGAGTGGCGTCGATCGACCACGCGACGCAACTGAGCGAGGAGACGATGCGGCTGATGAAGGAGAAGCAGATTCCGGCGGTGCCGACGTTCACGATTTTTGAGTACTTCGCAGAGCATGCGGCGTCGCCGGAGGCGGCGGCGCGCGAGCACACGATGCTGGAGTACAAGATTCACGAATTCAAGCGGCAGGTGGCGGCGGGGGTTCCGATGGCGGTGGGGTCGGATGTCGGGCCGTTTCCGCATGGGACGCAGGCGAAGGAATTGGAGCTGATGGTGCGGTATGGGATGACGCCGGCAGCGGTGCTGCAGGCGGATTATCTGAACGGCGCGCAGATTCTGCGGTGGCAGGGTCAGATTGGGGAGTTGAAGGCGGGGTACTTGGCGGATGTCGTGGCGGTGCCGGGAAATCCGCTGGAGGATATTACGGTGGTGGAGCGGGTTGGGTTTGTGATGAAGGGTGGAGTGGTGGTGAGGCAGGAACAGGAACAGAGAATAGGGAATAGGTAAATCTATGCGGGAAGCTGGCCGGGCGCTGTCAGAAACGGATCGACGATGGTAACACCGTCGAGATTCTGGCCCGACTGGAGGTCTTCGGTGAGGAGCCAGCGGCAGGAGGCGGTCCTGGCTGCGGCGACGATGAGGGAGTCCCAAAAGGACAACCGATAACGGTCCTGTATCTTCCAGGCGCGCTCCAGAAGTGAAGCGTTCACCGTGACTGGATTCCACGCGAGGAGATCGCGCACGTCGGCGCGGGCTTGTTCTGCGAAGCCAGTCTTCTTTTGGACCATCTTATTGAAATATTCCTGCAGGACCTGGAAGCTGATACGACCGTTATCGCTGTCCCACAAATGGCGCATCCAGGAGATTGCCTTTTGTTGTTTCAGAGGGTGGTGCTCTTCCCTGACGTAAATCAGGACATTGGTATCAACGAAGACGGTCCCTGTCATGTACTTCCTCCCGTGAGAGGTACTTGCCGTCCGACTTCAGAAAGGCTGGACGGGAGAGGTAGCGGCGCTTTGCCTTCTCGTAGTTGTCGGTTTCCATCATGCGCTGTTTGAGGATGCCGCCGAGCAGACGGGAAACGCTTGTGTCCAGGCGGGCGGCTTCAAGGCGAGCCCAGCGGGCAACATCTTCTTCCAGAGTGAGTGTGACGTTCCGGAGTGCGGTTTTCATGACACGAATTCAGTGTAACACGGACTCTGTGTTCTTGTGCGATGTGGGATGAAACCATTAACCAAAGCAATTTCCTCGGGCCTTCCCGGTCGTGGTACAAGAAGATACGTTTCCTCGTCGAAGCGTGTGGGGTTTCCCTGTCCGAAACGGTACGACCGAGTTGGTCTGATTCAGAGATTCGGCATCCGAACTAACGGACTGGTATGGCAACGACGCCTCTACGAGGATCGCAGGAACACCCCCTGCTCCGCGAATACTTTATGGACGCCGCCTTCGACGAGATGTTCGACGGGGACGGGGCGATTCGCCCGCACTACCAGGCGCTGTTCCATGAGTTGACGACGCTGCCTCCGGAGGAGATCCGGCGAAGGAAGCAGTCGGCGGACGCCTCGTTCCTGATGCAGGGAATCACCTTCACTGTGTATGGGCGCGAAGAGGGGACGGAGCGGATTTTCCCCTACGATCTGATCCCGCGGGTGGTGACGGGGGAGGAGTGGGACCGGATCGAGCGCGGGCTGACACAGCGCATCACGGCGCTGAACCTTTTTCTGCACGACATTTACAACGAGCAGAAGATCCTGGCGCAGGGGGTTGTGCCGCGCGAGGTGGTGTATACGTGCCAGCAGTTCCGGCGGCAGATGCGCGGGCTGCGGGTGCCGCGGAATGTGTATGTCGCGATTGCGGGATCGGATTTGCTGCGGCTGAGCAGTGGCGAGTTCGTGGTGCTGGAAGACAATCTGCGGGTTCCGTCCGGGGTGAGCTATATGCTGACGAACCGGCGGATTATGAAACGGACGCTGCCGAGCCTGTTCCGGGATTACGGGGTGCGGCCGATCGATCACTACCCGCAGTCGCTGCTGGCGACGCTGCGGTCGCTGGCGCCTGAGGGGCGGCCGGAGCCGACGATCGTGGTGCTGACGCCTGGGGTGTACAACTCGGCATATTTCGAGCACACGTGGCTGGCGCGGCAGATGGGCGTGGAGCTGGTGGAGGGCCGCGATCTGGTGATCCACGACAACGTGGTCTACATGCGGACGACGGCCGGATTGAAGCGGGTGGACGTGATCTACCGGCGCGTGGACGACGACTTTATCGATCCGCTGGCGTTTCGCGGGAATTCAATCCTGGGCGCGGCGGGGCTGTTCAACGCGTATCGCGCAGGGAATGTGACACTGGCGAACGCTTTTGGGACAGGGGTGGCGGATGACAAGGCGATTTACGCATACGTGCCGGCGATTATTCGTTACTACCTGAACGAGGATCCGATTCTGAACAATGTGGAGACGTATCTGCTGACCGATCCGAAGCAGCGCGCGTACGTTACGGAGAACCTGGACAAGCTGGTGGTGAAGGCAGTGGGCGAGTCGGGCGGCTACGGGATGCTGGTGGGACCGCACAGCTCGGCGGCGGAGCGGGAGGAGTTTAAGCGGAGGATCGAGGCCGATCCCAGGAACTACATTGCGCAGCCGACGCTGAGTTTTTCGCGCGCGCCCTGCCTGCTGGAGGATGGATCGATCGGGCCGCGGCACGTGGATCTGCGGCCGTACATCTTATTTGGGGACAAGGTCACGATTGTGCCGGGCGGGCTGACGCGGGTTGCCCTGCGGCAGGGATCGCTGGTGGTGAATTCGTCGCAGGGCGGCGGCAGCAAGGATACGTGGGTGCTGGGAGGGAATGCGTAGGTGCTAGCTATTAGCTGCTAGCTATGGTTGTTGGTTGTTCGTTGTTCGTTGTTAGTTGGTCGTTGTTAGTTGTTAGTAGGGAGCTGAGGTAGCCGGGGAATGCTTTCGCGAGTCGCCGATAGTTTGTACTGGACGACGCGGTATCTGGAGCGGGCCGAACACACGGCGCGTCTGATCGACATCAACATGGGGTTGATGCTCGACCGGTCGCGAGTGAGCGCGGAGCGGCGCTGGCAGCGAGTGCTGACGGCGGTGGGATCGGCGCAGGGCCTGAACTGGAACGAGGAGACCACCAGCGAGCCGGGGCGCTGGGGTGGCGTGACAGCGCTGGTGCATGCGCTGTGCTTCGACACGACGAAGCATGCGTCGATCACGGCTTGTATCTTCGCGGCGCGGGAAAACGCGCGGCAGATTCGCGATGAGATCAGCACGGAGCAGTGGCAGCGGCTGAACGGTCTGTTCCATGAGATCAGCCGGCTGCGGACGGCTACGCCTTCGGAGAGGAATCTGGCGGAGTTTTTGCCGACGATCATCGACGGGGTTCATCTGTTCCAGGGAGTGACGGATACGACGCTGAGTCACGGCGAGGGCTGGCATGTGCTGCGCACCGGGCGGTATCTCGAGCGGGCATGGTCGATCACGACGCTGCTGGATATTTACGAGCGCGAGGTGTTTCTGGGCGACGATACGAACGACGCGGCGGGCGAGTATCTGGAATGGATTGGACTGCTCCGCATCTGTACGGCGTACGAGGCGTTCTGCCGGGTGCATACTTCGGATCTGACGCACGAGCGGATCCTGGAGTTTTTGTTACTGGACCCGGATTTTCCGCACTCGGTGCACTACGCGGTGGGCGCTCTGCACAATGCGCTGGAGGCGATCCAGCAGCACACGCGAACGCAGCATGGAGCGGAGTTGATGCGGGTGGCGGGGCGGCTGAAGTCGATGCTGGAATTCGCGCAGATCGGGGAGATTCTGGCGCAGGAGCCGGTGCGGTATCTGCGGCGGATTCTGGATCAGTGCCGCGAGATTCACGATTTGATTTACGCCGTGTACATTCAGTACTCGGTGGAAACAGCGCTGGCGGTGTAGAGCATGCATTTTTACTTTGTGCGGCATCTGACGAAGTTTATCTACGGCAGATCGGTGAGCGAGAGCGCGATGGAGGTGCGGATGCACCCGAGGAGCGACAGCAACCAGCGCTGCCTCTCGTTCACGCTGTCGGTGAGCCCGCGCTGCCGCGTGTTTACTTACCGCGATCACCTGGGGAACCATATTCACCATTTCGATATTCCAGGGCGGCATTCACAGCTGGTAATTGTGGCAGAGTCCGTGGTGGAGCATCAGCCGCTGGCGACGATTCCGGGGTCGCTGGGGAGAAATGCATGGAAGGAGCTGGACGAGCTGGTGTCGGAGGGGGACTACTGGGAGATGCTGCTGCCCAGCGAGTTTGCCTGTCCAACGCCGGAGCTGCTGGAACTGGCCAAGGAGCTGGAAGTGGTGCGGCGGGACGATCCTCTGCAGCTGCTGCACGAGATCAACATGCGGTTGTTCGACGAGTTCAGCTACGCGCCGCAGACGACCCGTGTGGATTCGCCGATTGAAGAGGCGCTGCGCACGCGGCGCGGGGTGTGCCAGGATTTTGCGCACATCATGATCGCACTGGTGCGCCTGGTGGGAATTCCCTGCCGGTACGTGAGCGGGTATCTGTATCACGGGCGCGATGACCACGACCGTTCGACATCGGATGCGACGCATGCCTGGGTGGAGGCGTTTTTGCCGGCGCTGGGGTGGGTGGGCTTCGATCCTACGAACGCGCTGATTGCCCGCGACCGGCATATTCGCACGGCGCTGGGGCGCGACTATGCGGATGTTCCGCCAACACGGGGACTATTCCGCGGGCGGACGGACAGCGAATTATATGTAGCGGTGCAGGTGACGACGTCGGAAGCTGCGCCCGATCTGGACCGGGAGCTGCCGATCCCGGAGGACTGGTCAATGCTGGTGGAGAAAGCGCAGGCACCTCCGCCGCCCGCCGAGCCGCTGCTGCAGATTCAGCAGTCGCAGCAGCAGCAGTAAGGCAGGGAGCAGGAGTAGGGAAGCCCGAAAGCTCATTCGATGATGGCGAGGATATCGCCGACAGCGACAGCGTCGCCGGGAGCAACGCGAATTTCCGCGACGCGCCCCTCTTTGGGCGAGGCGAGTTCGTTTTGCATCTTCATCGCTTCAACGACCAGAACGCCCTGATGGGCGGCAACCGGGTCGCCTTTCTGGACCAGGACGCGGACGATGCGCCCAGGCATGGAGGCTTTGAGGCTGACGGGACCTTCGGTTCCGGCGTGACGGCGGCGCGAGCGCAACGAGCGAGGGTCTTCGATGCGATAAGGAATGCGTTGCGGACCGATGTGTAGCGCGGGCGCACTGGGATCGGCATCGAGGACGATGCGATACGCGTGACCGGCGATGAGAAGCGACAGAACGCCGGGACGCAGGAGATGCGCGTCGGCATCGACCTGTTCGCCGTCGAGGCAAATGCGCCAGAGCCCCTGAGAGGAGCCGGGCTCGGCGTTATCGGTGTCCGCGCGGTCAATTTCGACCTGGCGGGCGTGGCCGTCGATTTCGACGGTGAAGATCATGGACGGGACACCTTCGAGCCGGAGGCGCCGGTGGCCTCGTGACGAGCGGCCGTTTTCCAGGCGCTGGCGGGCGGAGGGGATGCAGCGGCAGCGCCGTTGGAGGGAGTCTTCATCGTTTCAAAGATGGCGGCTGCCGCGGCGGCGGGGGTGGATGATTCAGTGCTGTCTGCCTGGCCCGTTGCGGGCGGAGATGCGGCCAGCAGGCGGTCGAGATAACCGGTGTCGATGCGAGCTGCGCCGAAATCGGGATCGTGCAGAATTTGGCGGAAGAAGCCGAGGTTGGTGCGGATGCCGCCGATGACGTACTCATCGAGGGCGCGCAGCATGCGGGCGATGGCCATGTCGCGCGAGGGGGCGAAGGCAATGAGCTTGGAGAGCATCGGATCGTAGTCCATGGGAACGACCCAGCCTTCGTAGATGCCGCAGTCCTCGCGGATGCCGGGACCGCCGGGTTGGAGGAGACGCGTGATGCGGCCGGGGGAAGGCATGAAGGCGTTACCGGGGTCCTCGGCATAGACGCGGCACTCGATGGCGTGGCCGCGGAGGTGAATGTCATTCTGCGCGAAGGGCAGAGGCTCGCCGTTGGCGATGCGAATCTGGAGGTGGACGAGGTCGTGGCCGGTGACCAGCTCGGTGACGGGGTGTTCGACCTGGAGGCGGGTATTCATCTCGAGGAAGTAGAAGTTTTCTTTGTCGTCAAGGAGGAACTCGATGGTGCCGGCGTTGGTGTATCCAGCGGAGAGGGCGAGGCGGACGGCAGCTTCGCCCATGCGGCGGCGGAGGTCGTCGCCGACGACGGCGGAAGGGGCTTCTTCGATGACCTTCTGGTGACGGCGTTGCACGGAGCATTCGCGTTCGCCGAGGGAGACGCAGTGACCATGCTCGTCGGCGAGAATCTGGATCTCGATATGGCGCGGGCGTTCGATGAGCTTTTCCAGATAGACCTCGCCGGAGCCGAAGGCGCGCTCGGCCTCGCTGCTGGCCGAGGCAAAGGCGGAGGGCACATCTTCAGGGCGGGCGACGGCGCGCATGCCCTTGCCTCCACCACCGGCGGCCGCCTTGAGCATGACGGGATAGCCAATGCCAGCGGCGACGGCGAGAGCTTCTTCGGGCGAAGCGAGTCCGTGGACGCAGCCGGGCGTGCGGGGCATACCGGCCTGATCGGCAGCCTGGCGGGCATTGGTCTTGGAGCCGAGGATGCGCATGGCCGAGGAGGACGGCCCGATGAATTTGACGCCAGCCTGCTCACAGGCCTGGGCGAAGTCGGCGTTTTCCGAGAGGAAGCCGTAGCCGGGATGGATGGCGTCGACGCCGGTGCGGCGGGCGATGTCGAGGATCAGATCGCCGCGGAGATAGGATTCACGGGCCGATGGGGGACCGAGGCGGTAGGCTTCGTCGGCTTCGAGAACGTGCAGACCGGCGCGATCGGCGTCGGAGTAGACGGCGACGGTGGCGATGCCGAGCTCGCGGCAGGCGCGGAGAATGCGGAGGGCAATTTCGCCGCGATTAGCGATGAGGATTTTGCGAAACACGAAGACAGGTGACAGGGTACAGGGTACAGGGTACAGCGGGGAGCTGGTTAGAAACAAAGGCAAGGACAAAACCAAAAACAGCAGCAGAACAAAATGAGAAAGCAAAAGCCCTCGTTGTGGCGAGGGCCTTTGGGTGAGATATGGGACGATTTTGCTGGCTTATTGCATGACCACGCCGCCGTTGGCTTTCTCGTTGGCCTTCTCTTCGTTGGCCTTGCGAGCGCCCATGGCTTTCTGGACCCAGTCGCCGGCGGAGGCCAGATCGGCCTTACGCGCAGCGTCGTTGCCGCAATCGGTATCGGCTTTGCGGCGGTACATCAGGTTCAGATACTGCATGGCGTCGTCGTAATTGGAACGGAGGGCGACGGCTTTCTGCAGGTAGTCGAGGCCATCGCCGACGAGCTGGGTATTTTCCTGCTGGATGGTCTTGCAAACCGGCTTGGGCATTTTAGGATTGCCCTGGCCGTCATCCTGCAGGCCGGCGCTCTGCAGGGCGTGAATGGCGTTCTGATAGGCCTGGGTCCAGTCGACGACACCGATGGTGTAGGCAGCTTCCGCGTCTTTGGGATCGGCCTGCAGAACCTTCATCTGCCACTGCCGGGCCTCGGGAAACTTCTTGAGGTCGTAGTTGAGGGCGGCAATCTGCTTGAGGCTGGTGATGTCGTCAGGATGCTCTTTGAGGACCTGGAGAAAGCCGTTGATGGCCATCTGGGCGGTCTTTTCGTTTTCAGGAGTATCGAGGCCGGGAACAACCTGCTGCGCATAAGCGGTAGCGAGATAAAGCCGGGTCATGGGATAAGTGGGATCGAGGTTCACCGCGCGCTGGAAATGGTCGATGGCCTCTTCATACTTCGCCTGTTTGTAGGCCTGCACACCCTTATTGAGCTGATCGCGGGCCTCGAGGCGTTTGCAGCCGGTTGCGGAGGCCACGACAAGGATCGTAGCGGCAGCCAGCACCGGTAAACGTGCGATTCGGTTCATTCTGTCTATCATCTCCTTCAGCTCGCCAGGAGCCTAAAGCCACAAACGGTCCGAAGCGATTGTAATCGTCCCGCAGCGAAGCGCAAGGTAACCGGAGTGCGCGCGGGCAATTACCCCTCCGGCCGCTACTGGCCGGCCGCAATCTTGGGCGTAATCAGTCCTATGTGATCGACGCCCACGGCGTGACCGACGTCGATGACGCTGGCGACGGCCTGGAAGTCCAGGTTGGGGTCACCTTTGACGAACATCACTTTTTCGGCACGGCTGGCGTAGATGTCGTTCAGCTTGCTTTCGAGATCGCTTTTGGCGACCGGGGTTTCGTTAATCATGTAGGTGGGAACCCCTCCGCCCCCGGCCTGAACCTGCACAACGATCGTGCGATCGTTCGGCTGCGACTGGTTCGGGTTCTTGGGAGGCTGGGGAACCAGGGCATCGAGTCCTCGAGGGGTGACCGGCACAATCACCATGAAGATGATCAGCAGGACCAGGAGAACATCGATGAGCGGGGTCACATTCGGTTCGGCATTGAGGGCGCTGGATCCGCCTACGCTCATGGACATGGTTCAAATCCTCTTTTCTTGACACTGCTTCCGCGAGATCGGAATTACTGGCCGCCGGCAGAGGGTCTCGCTGTGGAGATGGTCTGCTGTTGTTCGGTCAACATACCGACCTCTTCCACTCCGGCGGTCCGCACGGCATCAATGGCATCCATGACGGTACCGTAGTGAGCGCGAGCGTCAGCACGGAAGTAAACAATTTTACTGGTTTTGTTCTCGAGCATATCGCGGACTTCGCTGCCGAGGTTCGCGATACTGGTTTGATTCTGGCCGAGATAAACGCGACTGTCGCGGGTAATGGCCACAACCACGGAATCTTCTTTGTTGGCATCGTCCATGGGGGTGGCATTCGCGCTCTGAGCGAGGTCGACGTTCACCTTGTTCTGGAGCATGGGAGTGATAACCATGAAGATGATCAGCAGCACCAGCATCACGTCGACCATAGGGGTGACGTTGATATTGGCGTTGACCTTGGAACCTTCGTTTCTTACGGCAATTGCCATTGCGATGTGCTCCGATCGGATATCTCACTGGGTTGGCGGCAATCAGGAGCCGGGAGCGCAGCTCGAAGCTCACTCCCGGCGAGAAGATTCCCGCTCAATCGCACCCCACGGGCCTGACCCGGCTCAGTGGGGACCCGCATTGAATTACCGGCGATTGCTCTGCTTAATGAAGTAATCGATCAGCTCGCTGGAGGAGTTGTCCATTTCGACGTCGAAGGCCTCCACGCGGTTGGTGAAATAGTTGAACAGCCAGACGGCCGGGATGGCTACGAAAAGTCCGAAAGCCGTGGTGACCAGAGCTTCGGAGATACCGCCGGCGACCGCGCCAATACCGGGGGTCTTCTGGGTAGCGATTTCCTGGAAGGCCTTGAGGATGCCGGCGACGGTTCCGAACAGTCCGACGAAGGGAGCGGTCGAGCCGATGGTGGCGAGGCTGCCGAGTCCTCTCTTCAGTTTGGCGTGCACGATGGCCTCAGCCCGCTCGAGAGCGCGCTTGGAGGATTCGATCTGCTCGACGCTGACGGCGCCGCCTCCGCCGTAGTTGCGGAATTCCTGGAGGCCGGCGGTGACCACTTCGGCAAGATGGGATTTCTTGTTGCGGTCGGCGACTTTGACGGCCTCGTCAAGCTTGCCTTCCTTGAGGGCGCCGGCAACGCGCGGAGCGAACTCACGGGACTGCTTGCGGGCGGCGTTGAAGTAGAGATAGCGGTCGATCATGACAGCGAGGGACCAGATCGACATGATGAACAGGACGAACACGACGCCACGAGCGAGCCAGCCCATGTTGTTCCAGAGATCGATGGGGCTGAAGCCGACCGTCTGGCCTTCCTGAAAGAAGCCGAGGGACGCCGGGTTAACGACAAGTTGGTGGATCTGAGCGAGAATCACTTGAATCTTTCCTCCTGAGGCGTTGCTGCGAAACCGAAAGAGCGCTAACGGAATGCCTGCCCGTAAAAGCTTAAGGCGGGAGGCCGGAAAAGCTTAGGCCCGCTCTCCGACGGCATCGCCGGTGAGAGCGGCTGGATCAGCTACCGAGACTAAAGACGACGTTCACCTGCGTTTCGACCTCGACGGGGTCGCCGTTGAGGAGGTAGGGCTTATATCTCCAGCTGCGGACGGCTTCGGAAGCGGCCGCCTGGAGCATGGGAGGACCGCTGATAACCCGCAGGTTTTCGATTGTTCCATTCTTGGAAATCGTTGCCTGGAGGACGACTGTTCCCTGAATGCGGGCGGCTTTGGCAATGGCAGGATACTGCGGAGTTTCACCGCCGATGCGATTGCCGGCCATCACGCCGGAGGAAACGACGACCTTCTTGGGCGGAGCTGCCTTCACGACTGGGGCGGGACCGGTGCCGAGGCTGCCGAGAACGCCACCCATGGCGCCACCGGCAGAGCCCATGCCTTCCATGCCGGCAACACCGGTGGAGGGAGGCGCGGCCTCTTCCTTCACCATCTTGATGTCGTGGGGAATTTTAGTGGGAGCGGTGAGCTGGTTGTTGAGCATCTCCGAAACCACCTTGGTCACGTGGACGGTAGGCGGCGGCGGGGGTGGCGGCGGCGGTGGAGGCGGAGGCGCGACGAGCAGCGTCGTCATCATCGCCTTGGGGAGCGCTTCGGGATAGATAAGCGGGTAAAGGATCAGCGCGGCAAGCACGGAGCCGTTGAGGATCAGCCCAACGACGGTGTAGTACTTGCTCTTCGTTTTGATCTGATGCCCGGATTCCAGCAGGATGTCCTCAAACATGGCCATGGCCGACCTCGGACCTTTCAGTAGTTGACAACTCCTATAGACACCAGGACAGCTCGGATTTGTTCCCGGCGATTCAGTTTATGCGCGCTGGGGAAGCGCGAAACGAAGCCGACGGGTCTTACTGAAAACTCTCCGGCGAAATACGCCGGTGCTCCTCTATAACACAATTCGAATACGGGATGCAGCCGCTCCGGCTCCGGAGGGGGTGCCTGCCCTTATTGGGATGCAGGATTCCGGAGGCCAGGGGGGATGCGAGCATCATACCCTGGCTTTCTTCGCAGCGGGGAGCGTTGCGGCACGGCCACGGCTGGCGCGCCAGTCCTGGTAGGCGACGAGCATGGGAGCGGCGACGGCAATCGAGGAGTAGGTGCCGATGAGAATGCCGACCACCAGCGCGAAGGAGAAGCCGCGCAGCACCTCGCCACCGAAGAGGAAAAGGGAGAGAACGGTGAGGAAGGTGAGGCCGGAGGTGAGGACGGTCCGGCTCAGGGTCTGGTTGATACTGCGGTTCACCACAACGGAGAGCGGCTCGCGACGGCTGAGGCGGAGGTTTTCGCGGATGCGGTCGAAGACGACGATGGTGTCGTTCATCGAGTAGCCGATGAGGGTGAGGATGGCGGCGATAACGGTGAGCGAGATTTCCTGATTGCTGAGGCTGAAGGCGCCGACGGTGATGATGGTGTCGTGGAAGCAGGCGACCACGGCGGCGACGCCATAGATGAGCTCGAAGCGGAACCAGAGGTAGACGAGCATGCCGGCGAGAGAATAAAGGGTGGCGAGCTCGGCCTGGTGCTGGAGGACTTTGCCGACCTGGGCGCCAACGATTTCGACGCTGCGGACGGAGAAGCCGGAGAGCCAGGCATTCTGCTGGAGGGCGGTCAGGACGGCGGGATCGACCACACCGCGGAGGGCGTCGATGCTGTCGATGATGCCGCTGTGGTCATCGTCGCGGAAATGCAGGATGGCATCCGCCTGCGCCTGATAGCGGGATTGGGCGTCGGTGGTATTGCCGAGGTGTTCGGGATCGTTTTGCTGGAGCCACGAAGCGAGGGCAGAACCGCTGATGGTATCGAGGTCCAGCTTGCCCTGATTCTGCGCGCCGCCGGTGTAGTTCTGGGTCAGGGTGGCGACGACGGTAGCGCGTCCCTGGTCGATAGCGGCTTCACTGGTTGCGCTGCGCGACAGGGTGATCAGGACCTCGTTGTTGGCAGCGGGACCGTAGGGCTCCTGAATGCGGGCATCTTTCAACCCCGCCTTGTCGATGGCGGAGCGGATGCGGTCGGCATCGGGTTTGGCGGCAAACTTGACGCGGACCACGGTGCCGCCGCGGAAGTCAACGTCGAGAGGCAGGCCGTGCCAGAAGAAGATGGAAAGCAGGCCGGCGACGCTGAAGATGAGAGAAAAACCGAGGAAATACCACTTCTTCCCCAGCCAGTCGATATTTACGTCGTGAAACAGTTCCACAGAAAATCCGCCTGTTCAGATGGAAATCGGTTCGCCGTGCAGTTTGCGGCTGAGGTTGGAGTCAAAGATGGTGCGGGAGACGAAGACCGCCGTAAACAGATTGGCGAGCAGACCAAAAGTAAGAGTCACGGCGAAGCCTTTGACAGGGCCGGTCCCGAAGATGAAAAGGATGGCCGCCGAGACGATGGTGGTGACGTGGGTATCGACGATGGTGGTCCAGGCGTGGGCAAAGCCCTGATCGACCGACGCGGCGGGTGACTTACCGGCGCGGAGTTCCTCGCGGATGCGCTCGAAGATGAGGACGTTGGAGTCGACGCCCATGCCGATGGTGAGGATGACGCCCGCGATGCCGGGCAGGGTGAGGGTAGCGCCGGTGAATCCCATGAATCCGAGGAGGATGACGAGGTTCAGAAAAAGGGCGAGGTCGGCATTGATGCCCGCGCCGCGATAGTAGAAGAGCATGAAGGCCATGACGGTGAGCATGCCGACGATGGAGGCGACCACGCCCTGGTGGATGGAGTCGGCGCCGAGCGAGGGGCCGACGGTGGTCTCCTGGAGGAAGTCGATGGAGGCGGGCAGAGCGCCGGTGCGCAGGAGCATGGAGAGGTCCTTGACACGCTGGTCGCTGATGCCGCCGCCCGAGATGTTGCCCTGGTCGCGAATCTGGCCCTTGATGACGGCGACTTCCTGGACGCGATTATCGAGGACGATCGCCATGTCCTTGCCGACATTGGCACCGGTCCAGGCGGCGAACTTATCGCCGGCGGCGCTGGTGAGATAGAAGTCGACTTCAGGCTCGTTGGTGTTGGGGTTGTGCCCGGGCTGGGCGTCGCGGATATCGGTGCCGCCCCAGATGGGAATCTTTTTGAGCTCGTACCATTCGCCGGTGCTGCCTTCGCTGGCGGCGCCGGGGACGCTTTGCAGAAGCTCGGAGTCCTGGGGCACGTAGCCGCCGACGGATTGCATCGCGGTTTGCTTGTCGGGCCAGGGACCACCGGTGACCTCGTGAGCTTCAAGGCGGGCGGTGGATTGGATGACATCCTTGACGCGGCCGAGGTCGTCTACGCCGGGCAGCTCGACGAGGATCTGATAGCTGCCGAGCTGGTAGGGCTCGATAATGGGCTCGCTCACGCCAAGGGTATTGGTGCGGGTGGTGATGACCTCGATGGCCTGATCGAGGGCGCGCTGTTTGGCCTCGCTCTCAACCGTGGGCTTCATGGTGAGAGTCCAGGTATTGCCGACGCCGGGTGCGACGTCGAAGCGGGTGCTGTAGCGCGATTCCAGAAGGGAGCGGACGTCGTTGGTGCGGTCCGCGGGAACGCCGGCGATCTGGATGAAATCCGGGCGATTGGCATCGGGCTTGGTGACCACTGCGCCGGCGATTCCGTTCTGCTGGAGATCGGTCTGGATGCCGGCGACATCGGTGTCGGTTTCGGCGCTGATGGCTTCCTCAACCTTGACCTGGAGGATGAGGTGCATTCCGCCCTTGAGGTCGAGGCCGAGGTGAATGCGGTTCAGCAGAGATTGTTTTACTGCCGCTCCGGAGAAACCCTGGGGGATACCGAAGATACCGAAGATGAAAATCACCAGGACAGCGATGATGCCGATGAGTCTGGTCTTGATATTGGTTTTCATGGATTCTCTACTTTGCGTCGTCCTGGGTCACAGAGCCGATGGCGCTCTTGAGGACCTCGATACGGAGGTTGTCCGGCGGAACACGCAACTGGATGACGTCTTCCTTAATGGAAAGGATGGTGCCCCGGATGCCGCCGGTGGTGGTGACGCGATCGCCGGGCTTGAGACTGCCGAGCATCTGCTGCCAGGTGCGCTGGCGTTTTTGCTGCGGACGGATGAGGAGGAAGTAAAAGACGACGATGATGAGCAGGAAGGGGAGCATCCCCGCAATACCAGTCGGCAGGGCGAAAGGGGCCAGCAAAGCGAAGAGGATCAACGCGCAGTCCTTCTGGCCGGACGGATTGCCCGTCTGCGGCACACCACAGAATCAGTTTCCACGGAAGAGCCCTCAGGAGCGCGTGTCAGCGCCCAGGACCTGGATACCTGGAAATGGCCTCCCGACGAAGCACAGAGACAGCAATCTCCGCACGGAAGCCTGACTCATAGAATCGCGTACGGGAGGGGGAGTGTCAAGGAAAAGACGGGAGATGCGGCAGGGAGAAGATGCCTGAGGTCCGCGACGGAGCGAGGGCGAGGCAGTTGCTGAGAAGGGATACAAATTCGCGTTTGCGGCGAATGCGAGCGGCCCTGCGGGGACGGGACCGCGGAATCGAGCGGTGACACTACGGTAGAATAGTGTCACCCGGAGGGAGCTGTGGAACAGACAGTTCGAGTGCGTGTAAGTGAAAAGGGCAGGCTCGTGATTCCGGCCCAGTTTCGGGAGGTTCTGGGGATCGAGCCGGGAGATGTGGTGGAGCTGCGCCTGGACGATAACGGGCTTCGGGTGGCCACGATGCATCAACGGCTTCGCGAGGTCCGCCGGCGATTGAAGAAGGTCTTCGGCCCCGGAAGAAGCCTGTCAGAAGAGTTGATCGCCGAGAGGCGCGAGGCGGCTCGAGTTGAGTAAGGTGGTGCTGGATGCGTCGGTGATCCTCGCGTTCCTGTACGAGGAGCCGGGCGCGGAGAAGCTAACCGAGGAACTGCTGGAAAAAGCGATTGTGAGCACAGTTAATGTCGCGGAGGCCGCGAGCAAACTAATTCAGGGCGGGGACGACCCTGACACGGCATGGCGGGACCTTGGGTTCTTTTTCCCATCTGCCGAACCGTTCACGACGGAGCATGCGCGGATAGCGGCAAAGCTGGTGCAACAGACGAAGGAGTCAGGGTTGTCTCTGGGAGACAGGGCGTGCCTGGCACTGGCAATTTCGTTGAAGTATCCGGTATGGACGGCAGATCGCGGCTGGAAGAAGTTGAACGTGGGCGTGCCCGTCAACCTGCTGCGGTGACTTGCCGGTCATGCCGGCGGAGCGGCCGATGCTGTGGATTGCGAACCGGCCATCTTGCGCAGGTAGATCACCAGATTCCAGATCTCATCCGGCTTGGCACGGTCGCCCTCGGAGGGCATCTGGCCGACGCCGTGCTGGATGATGTAGAAGATCTGGCCGTCGCTGAGACCCTTGAGGGATGCGGGGTCGCGATAGTCGCGCATGGCCATCTTTTGCTCGGTGGCAACGTCGCCCTTGCCGTCGCCGTTTTCGCCATGGCACATGGCGCAATCCCATCCGTACATTTTCTTCGCGCGCGCCTGGGACTCAGCGGTTGGTTTGACTGGATTGACCCTGGTCAGATACTCGGCAGGGATGTTCGCCTGGGCCGCAGCCGGGGAAGGCGCTGGGGCAGGAGCATCCTGCGTAAGAAACGCCGGTACGCCTAAAAAGATGAGCGCCGGAACCATCAGTAAAGGCTTGTACATAAAGCAGCCTCCGAAATTCTGCATGGGAAACCCGGCACTACTCTACGCCCCCGGAGCCACGAAGACACGGGAATTTTGCGCTGGGGCGGGGATTAGCGTCATGGGAATCAACTCTTTGGTAACGGGTGGAGCGTCGGATTGAGGAGGGTCGATGGGCATGGGAACCTGTGGAGCGAGAAAGTGTGGAACGGATGGAGAGCTCGCCGATAACGAAAAATAGCAATTTTTGTTATGCGGGAGCAGGCGCTGAAGGCTTTTCAGGCGGAGCTGGATCGGCGGATCGCAGAAGCGGATGCGGGCGGCTGGATTGATGGGGAAGAGGCATTTGCCCGGCTACGGGCTAAGTCTGCGGCACGACGTAAGAAATCGGCGTAACGGACCTCGTAAGAAAATCGCGGCATGATGTCGGTTGTCGGATCGTTCAGGTGCATTACCAAGGAGCGAATTGTTATCCGGCGAGCTCCATCCGTTTGCGGGCGGGAGGATAACCTCGAATAACGCTGCGGGAGCGGGAACCAGACGAGTAGCGCTCGCTACAATCGCAGGGTGTCCCTGGCGTTTCAGATTCATCAGGAAAGTGGGCTGGCGCGGCGCGCCACGCTGACGCTGCCGCACGGCGCGGTCGAGACGCCGGTATTCATGCCGGTGGGGACGCAGGGGACGGTAAAGGCAGTCCCGCAACAGCTTCTGGAGGAGCTGGACGTTCGGATTCTGCTGGGCAACACCTATCACCTGTATCTGCGGCCGGGGCATGAGGCGATCCGGCGCATGGGCGGGCTGCATCGCTTCATGAGCTGGGAGCGGGCGATCCTGACCGATTCGGGCGGGTTCCAGGTTTTCAGCCTGAGCGATCTGCGCAAGGTGACGGAGGATGGCGTTGCGTTCCGTTCGCACATCGACGGATCGTCGCACTTCTTTTCCCCCGAGCACTCGATGGATGTACAGATCGCGCTGGGCTCGGATATCGCGATGGCGTTCGACGAGTGCACGGAGTATCCGGCTGACCGGTCGCGGGCACGGGCTTCGCTGGAGATGACGCTCCGGTGGGCGAGGCGGAGCAAGGCGCACTTTGAGGCGAGCAAGCATGCTGTGCCGTGGGCTTTCGACCGGGCACAGGGCACGGGGCACCGGGCACCGGAGCTCGAAGGGAAGACGCCGAGCCTGTTTGGGATCGTGCAGGGTGGGATGTTCGCCGATCTGAGGCGCGAATCGGCAGAGCGGCTGGTGGAGATGGATTTTCCCGGGTACGCGATCGGGGGATTGAGTGTCGGCGAGCCGCGCGAGCTGACGCGCGAGATGATCGCGGCAACACTCCCAACGCTGCCAACAGACAAGCCGCGGTATGTGATGGGCGTCGGCTATCCGGATGAGATCGCCGAGTACGCGCGGATGGGCGTGGACATGATGGATTGCGTCCTGCCGACGCGGGCGGCGCGGCATGGGCTGCTGTTCACCTCCGAGGGTCGGGTGAATATCAAGAACCGGCAGTATGCGGAAGACCAGGGACCGGTCGATCCGGCATGCGGGTGCATGGTGTGCCGGCGGTACAGCCGGGCCTATTTGCGGCATCTGATGGCGGCGCAGGAACCGCTGGCCGCGGTGCTGAATTCGCTGCACAATCTGGCGTATTACATGGAGACGATGAGGAAGGTGCGGGAGGAGATAGCTAATAGCTTCTAGCTTTTAGCTTCTAGCTTTTAGCTATTAGCTTTTAGCTATTAGCTTTTAGCTACTAGCTTTTAGCTATTGGCTTTTAGCTATTGGCGATTAGCGATTAGCTGCTGAAGGTGCACCATCCGAAGTGCGAGCCGCGTTCTCATTCGTGGAAATAGCGTACGGGCGATCAGCTCTGGTTTACGAATCGGTCGAGGCCGGCGCGTTGAGCGTGCTCGGCGATGGCGGCGTTGATATCGAGGGCCAGAGCGAGGGCAGCGCGGCCATCGTCCCCGGTGACGTGAGGCGGGGAGCGGTGGAAGACGCAATCGAGGAAAGATTCGATCTCGAGTTGCAGCGGCTCGCCAGGCTGAACCTGCGGCTTTTCGAAGTGGAGGCCAGGGATGCCGGGAACTGCGGCTGAGGCCGCGGCGGCCATCGCGGCCGGATCGGCGTGGGCGACGCGCGAAACATCGATGAGGAGCAGATCCTGGCGGGCGTAGTCGATGGAAACGTATTGATGGGGCTGGAAAAAGCGCAGCTTGCGGACTTTCTCCGTGCTGACGCGGCTGGCGGTGAAGTTGGCAACACAACCTGATTCGAATTCGATGCGGACGTTGGCGATGTCGACCTTGCGCGAGAGGATCGGCAAACCAACAGCATGGAGCGACTGCACAGGCGATCGAACCAGGCTGAGAACGATGTCGAGGTCGTGGACCATGAGGTCGAGGACGACATCGACATCGAGCGAGCGCGGACTGAAGACGCTGAGCCGGTGCGCCTCAAAGAACATGGGGTAATTCAGGATGGGGGCGGCGGCGATCACCGCGGGATTGAAACGCTCGAGATGGCCTGTTTGGAGGATGCGCTCGTGTTTGGCGGCAAGGGCGATGAGTTTGGTGGCTTCGTCCACTGTGGTGGCGATGGGTTTTTCGATCAGAACATCGACGCCTGCCGCCAGCAAGGCTTCCGCGACGGCAAAATGCGTGGAGGTTGGCGTACAGACAGAGGCAGCGGCGAAGGCGATCTCGTTCCGCGCGCGAGCGGCGAGGCATTCATCGACGGAAGAAAATGCGGGCACGCCCCATTCATTGGCGGCGGCCCCGGCCCGGACCAAGTCCGGTTCGACAATCCCGGCGAGGCGTATCGGTGCAGCCGCACCCTGGAGGTCACGGTAGACGCGAAGATGGTTACGGCCAAAAACGCCGGCGCCGCAAACAAGAATGCCGAGATGAGACGAGCGATCCAAAGGATTGGGGCGGGAGGCGCGAGCTAAGCCGGCTTTCCCTCCACTGCGCGCAGGCAGCGGGCGTAGAGCTCCAGCAAATGGGTGACCTGTTCGTCTGGCTTGGGTGCGCCGCCAGCGACGAACCCGGTAGACGGCGCGCTGGCGCGGCCGACGCCGGCGGTGGCGGCGACAAACTTCAGCAGATCGAGCGCGATGTCCTCGTTGCGTCGAGCGCCATTGCCTGGAGCGGGGGCGGGGGCAGAATCCATGGAAATACCTCTGGAGGGGATGCTATCAAAGGCGAGGATGCGCGGAAAATGCCGGACTAAATCTCGGAGATGCACAGGCAGACGCGACCGATGAGGAAGTCCGAGGGCGACTCCTGGGGGGCAAGTTCGATCAGATCGACGGGGTAGGCAAGCGCGCGCGGCCGCAGCACCAGACGGTTGGCTTCAAAGGTGACATGGCGGAAGAGCATCTGCGCCCCTGAGCGCACGGCGTAGAGGTTGGGGTGGGAGGGCCGCAGCGGCACGAGCGAGGTGTAGTGCCGGTCCAGCACGACGATCGTGCCGAGGCGGAGCACAGGATCCATGGGGAGGGCCTGGCTGGTGGTGACGCGGACGCCGACAAAGCGCTCCCAGCGCCGGCGGTTCACTGCGCGGCGGGCGGGGAAGCTGGTGGGCCAGCCGCCGGGCAGCTGAACGGAGTCGATGATCACACGCGGGGCGATCAGGGGCGCGGCCATGGCGATGCTCTGCGCCACGATGGGCACACTGTCCGCAGACTTGCGCTCAATTTCCTGGGGAGGGGTCAGGACCGGCAAGGAGAGGTCTTCCACGCTCATGGCATGAGCAAAAAGGACGCGGTCGAGGGCGGAAAGGCTGAGGCGTCTGCGGCGGTGAAGAAAATTGGAGATGTGGGTTTGGGCGAGTCCGGTCTGGCGTGCGAGGAGCGAACTGCTGAGGACTCCCTGGTCGATGCGGCGCCACGTCTCGAGCCGCAGGCGCTCGTGTAACTCGAGAAATTTCATGTTGGGAAGTTTTCAGGGAGCAATACAGCCATTACTTCGGGTTTTGCAGAAAGAATCGGGAATCCGCGAAATCCGCAGGCAGCGGAGAGGACAGCAGTACCCAGTTATGCGAGACGACCGAAATTGCTCCTCCCGGTAATTGATCGCATGGCTCCGTAAAAGTAGTGTCGGACTAGTTGCGCCGGTCAGACATAGTACTTTCGCTCGCCGCAAACCCGCGCGGGCGCAGGTTGCGGACCGGTGGATCGGCCAGGTGAAGGATGAACTTGTCCGCTGCCTGCAATTGTTCACGACTAACTTACCGAGGCCCGAACCTGCGCGCGCCGAAGCAGGTGATGCCTCTCTCCCCCAACCCTGCGGGAGCGAAAAACAACGCTCCCGCGGCCGGCCGAACTCTGGAGAACGACTGATGTATCTGCGTATTTTTCTCAAAGTGTGTGAGGGGTGCGGCGTACTTTGGTTCCGCGCTCAGGATTGTCCGGAGGTGTATTGTCCGGGCTGCTCGCGAAAACTGCGGTCTCTGCCAACGGCGCGGCGAACCCGCCGGCCGGGACGGAGGGGACGCCACAGAAGCGATGGCTGCGCGCAGGGAGGTGCGGCATGAGCGCGGCGCTGGCGATGCCGTGCATTGTCTCGGCAGCAAGGGCCGTAGCCGAGACAGGATTGCCGGTCTGGCGGCCGAAGCCGATCGATGGATTCGCGTTTTACCGCAGGCATACGGTGGCGTTGCTACGGCGATACCTGCAGGTGTCCATCGAGATCGGGCGGGCGCCATGCGTGCTGGGCAACAACGTATTTCGGGGGCGGGTTTCTCATTACCGGCTGCGAACCTTCGAGGAGAGCCTGATCTTCGTGCTCGATGTGGAGCGATGCCTGAAGCAGTTGGATCGGGTCTCGCGTGCGATTGTGGCTCACGTGGCTCTGGAGGATTACTCGCCGCCGCAAGCGGCACTGCTGACGGGCGAAAGCGTACGATCGGCCGGTCGCATTTATCGCGAGGGGCTGGACCGTTTGACGAGGCTTTTTCTCAGTTTTGGGCTGCTCGAACCAAATGTGGAAAATTTGTCAAGAGGGGAAGCTTAAATCGGAAGTAATGAGATCACATAACAAAGCGCTTGCAGCCACCGGCAGGTGAAGAAAGTTGGCAGTTTTATTGATTGGAACTGGTATTCTGAACTTAAGAGTGAAAAAAGACAAAGGGACGCCTTCGGGTGTCCCTTTTTTATTGGCCGTCAGCCCCCCGGGCGGGTCAGATGGAAGGGGTAAGAGACCCCGCGGTTGCAGAAATGAGGAATATGCGGAACAGGAATTCGAACACCAATTCGGGCAGGGACTCGAGCTCGATCAGGAACGCAGGACGGCGGGTGCCTGCCCTGGTTGCGCTCGGCGTGATGGCGGTGGTGGCCGTGCTCCCGCCGCGAATGATGGCGCAGCTGAGTACGACCACCGTCCAGGGCACGGTTTATCGGGCGGACGGAAGCGTGGCGAGCGGGACGCTGCTGGTCAGCTGGGCGGCGTTTACAACTCCGCAGAACCAGGCGGTCGCGGCCGGCAATCTGAGCACGGCAATCGGGTCCGACGGTTTCGTGAGCCTGAACCTGACTCCCAATGCCGGCGCTCTGCCCAACGGAAGCTACTACACGGCGACCTATCACCTGAACGACGGGACGGTGAACCAGGAGTATTGGGTGGTTCCCGCATCGGCGACCGCCTCGATCGCCGCGGTGCGGGCTGAACTGGAACCATCGACGGTGGCGGTCCAGCCGGTTTCCCAGGCATATGTGCAGAATGCGATTGCCGCGCTGAGCGGTTCGTGGCTGCCGATGGCGGGCGGCACGATGACCGGGCCGCTGACGCTGAACGGGGACCCAACTGCCGCAAACCAGGCGGCGACGAAGCACTATGCCGACGCCCTGAGTGCAGCCGATCTTCCCCTGGCAGGCGGCGCGCTCTCCGGACCGTTGACCGTGCCGCAGCTTTATGTCAGGCAGGAGGAGGGCCACCTGTATGCGGACCAGTGGCAGTCCGGTTCCAGCACGAACGACGGCATCGCCATGTCGCTGGCGCAGTGCCGCAGCCTTCCGTACGCCTGTCAGGTGATTGCTCCAGCGTTGTACGCACAGGCGGAGGCGCAGCCGTTCGGGGGCGCCGGGCAGTCGGCATACTCGACGTCTTATCTGTCCGGACCGGCTTCGGGTCAGCCGGTTGGCGGCGTGGTCGATTATCGTTACGGCCCGCCGATGTGGTTTTTCAATTCGGCCGAGCAGTACATCGACAACCGGCATTTCGCCAGCCCAACCTTTGCCATGAATACGACGGCGTTCGGCGCCGGGATTTATCCGGCTTCACCCGTGGGATTGCAGGTTCTGAACAATGCCTGGCTGGGCGGAAGAAATTTCGCCACGGACGACGGCACCAATGGAGATAAGTCGAATTTCGGCACGGTGTATGTTCAGTCGCGGAAGTACACAGCGACGCAGAACACCGGCGATGTGATTCAGAACGAACTTTGCTATGGAAACGGGGATTGCGTAGGCCATCAGATTTACACGATCGGCTACGGCGGACCGAACACGCAGGCGGACGAAGGCAATGAGGGACACCGCGAATTCAGCGTGGAAGGCGGAGCCGTGTTCCAGGCGACCGCAAACACCGTCACCCAGGGTTCTGACGGCTCGGAGACGATCACCACAACAGGACAGACCAACAATGGAACGCAGGGCGAAGGCCGCATCCTGATCGACGTGACGCGGAAGTACAACGCTGGATATATCGCCCAGATTCTGCAGAGCTACCAGACCTCTACTACTGAGCCGCAGGCAACGTGCGCCGGCTGCACATGGGATACCACCTTCGGGACCTCAACCCAGACGACGCTGACCTCGGCGGTTTCTCAGGGAACGGCCAATGTCTTCCCGGAGAACAACGTGGTCTGGAATGTCGGATCGAGCGCCGGGTTTACCGCCGGCAATCTGGCGTGCGCCTGGGATTACGACTACGAGTGCGAAAAGATCACGGCGGTCGGAACGGGCACCGTCACCGTAGCGGTGGATCGCATGCCGCATCCTTCGGGGGCATGGGTGACCACCGGGGGCCTGGCAGGATACGGCTTCGAACTGGAAGCAGATCGCGTGACGCCGGGGAATACGAATGGCGTGAATGTCGCAGCCGGAGACTTCAACACGACGGTAGGGAAGATCTCGCCCATCGTGATGAACGCGAGCGGAAATGTGGCAACGCTGTTCATCGGCGGAGATTCGCCCACGGGGAGCAACTGGGCCGCCTTCAGCACGCGCGCTTACGGCGTGATGGGCAGCGGAGGAACGGTCACGTTGACGATCTCCGGAGGACAGGTGACGGCCTGTTCGGCCAGTGGCGGAAGCGGGTACTACTTCGCAACGGATGCTTACGGGCATCTGCTCAACCCGCCGCAGGTGTCGATCACAGGAAAATGGACGACAGCTCCCTCGGTTTACATCAGCGGTGAAAACGGCTATCCAACGGGATCATTGAGCGGATGCACCGTCAGCAATGGCGGAAGCGGGGTGACGACGGCGACGGCCACCGTGGTCCCAACCAATGCTTACGATATTTATCCTGCCGCGAAGGTCTGGCAGGTTTACGACTACGCCGCGGGAAGCGTGGACGGGACGTTGTGGACCGAGCCGTTTGCCGGCACGGTGATGAGTGGCGACACACTTTCCGAGCCGCATTACTTCAACCAGGAAACCAAGAACGTTCTGAGTGTGACAGGGACTCTGTTGCCTTCGGTCGAACAACCGAACACCGTCGCCGATTATGAAATCACCGGGATCTTTCAGGGGGCGGATTACGCCTTTCGGGTGAATAACGCCAGCAGTCCGATGCTGTATCAGGGGTATCCGCAGTCGGACCCGCAGACGCCGGGTTCCGGACAGCTCAGCACAGCGCAGGGATACCAGCTCAACGGACCGTTTTCCGCGGGCCTGTCGATGAATACTCCGCCGTTCGGTCCGGGAACGGCGGGCGCAACGGGTGCCGAAGGATCCTCGGTTTTGTGGGTGGGATGCGGTTCTCTCCCCTGTTCCACGTGGACGCAGGGATACAACTTTCTCGCCGGATTCAACGCGGCGGGTGGGAGTGACACGCTGCATTACACCCCGGTCACGGGAGCGTGGATGCTCACGGCGGGGGCGACCCAGTTTGGGGGAGGCAGTCCCGCGTGCAGTTACACCTTTGGCGGAAGCGGCAACGGATTTTCGATCGGCTGCGGGGCGGCGACGTCCAGGTTCGACACGGCGGGCAATCTGACAGCGGGCGGGTCGGTGCACGCACAAAGCGGCGTAACCGGCGCGAGTATTAACGGAGAGATCACGGTGGATGGCACGGCGTACACCACGCTGAACGCGGCGTGGAGTGCCGCCGTGAGCCAGGCTACGGCGAGCGGGCAGAACCAGACGGTCCGTCTGGGGCCGGGAACGTTTCCTGTGACTGCGACGCTGACCGAGCCCACCAACGGCGCCTGCGTCAACGTGCTCGGCTCCGGCGGGACGACGGTGAATGCGGACAGCGCGCAGATTGCCACGACGCTGACCGTTCCTGCTTCGCTCGGCGGCGATGTCTTCTCCCTGGGGAACGCGGCGCAGGCGCAGGGCTGCACCTTCAAGGATCTCAACCTGCTGGCCGGTGGCAACGCCACGCATGGCTTCGAGCTCCAGTGGTTCCGGGGCGCGCTGATCGACAACGTGACCGTGAACGACACCACAGCGGAAGGCATCCTGCTCGGCGAAGAAAATACTTCGACGGGTCATCAGGCGAACTTCCTGCTGCGGAACGTCACGGTGAGTTACAGCAGCGGCGCCTTCACGCCGGCGAATCGGGCGGCGTACGGAATCCATCTGCTGAAGACGGCGATCGACAGCCATCTGGACGACATCGTGGTCCGCAATGCGCTGACGGCGGCGGTCTACAACGAAGGAACCGGCAACACAGGCTATCTGGTTCACGGCTTCGGCTACCCGTATACGTGTTCGACCGCGCCCTGCGACAACAATGCGTCGTCGGGATCGGCGGCGAACGCGTCGTATGCGACGAGTTATGTGGTGTATGACACGGGCGGCGCGGGCAGCGTGTGGACGGATACGTATGCCGATAGTCCGGCGGTGGCCGGCTTCTATGTGGGCGCCAATGGCGTGGAGATTCACGGGGGCCATATTCAGTGGCCGGACGTTACCAGCTTTCCCGCGGCGAACCTGGCCTATGTGGCGGCAAATGTCAGCAATAACCTGCTGATCGCCGATGTGGATTGTCTGGAGATGGCGAGCGGGGCGAACTGGATCACCTACGCGGGCTCAGCCGGAAATCCGCCAACGTATGCGAGCGTGCATCACCTGACCGGTTGCGGGAATTACTATCAGGCGCTCGAGGATGCGGAGGTGACAGGCTTCTCGAGCGGCGGGGCCAATATCAACGATCCGAGCGGCGCGGTGCCCCGGGTGTGGTCCACACCGGTCGCAGCGGCGTCGAGCTACCCGGCGTACGCTGCGCAGATGTACACGGGCTACGAGGGAGACGCTTTTCAGGCGCACTTCTCCGGGGTGAATCCGTTCTTCAACGTCACCTATCAGGGGACGATCCGGACGAGCGGGGGCATCGCGCTGAGCACGATCATCAACACAGCGTCGACGCTGACGCTGACGGCGGCCAACAAGAACGTGATCGCCAACGCGGCGAGCGGCGCACAGACGATTACGCTTCCGAGCTGTTACACGGCTTTGCCGGACAGGGCAGCGCCGACGGGGCTGGAGTTCACGATCGTCAAGTCGGATGCCTCGGCGAATACGGTGACGCTCGCGACGACGAGCTCGCAGCTGATTTACGCCGGAGGGACATCGGCGGCAACGCTGGTGTTGTCGTCGCCCTCGACACAGACGCTGGTTTGCGGTCCGGACTACAACTGGTACGTGGCGGGCAGCGCCGCCGCGACGGTTGCGACGGGAAGCAGCGTGAGTTCGTTCAACGGGCGCACGGGAGCGGTGACGCCGGCTTCGGGCGATTACAGCTTCAGCCAGATCGGCGGGCAGGCGACGAATGCGCAGCTTCCGTCCACGCTGACGGCGGCGACAACGGGGAACGCGAGCACAGCGTCGGCGCTTGCGGCCGCCCCGCCGCAGTGCCCGACGGGCTACTATGCGACGGGGATCACCGCGAACGGGACGGCGAATTGCCTGCAATCCTGGCACTTTACCTGGTATGGGTCGTTTGCGGGAACATTCGGCACGTCGACGAACACGTCGATGGGAGCGATCTGGTCGCCAACGGCGGCGATCACGATGACGCGGCTGGACATCGCCGTGGGCACAGCGCCCTCCGGGTGCACGACGTGGCCAGTAATCGGAATCTACGATGCGACCGCCGCGGCCTGGCTGAAAACGGTGACGCTGGCTTCGGGAACCTACAGCTACCGCAATTCGGCCAGCGCGGCGATCACGGCGGGACACAATCTGTCGATGGGGGTGCAGACGGCGGGCAGCGGGTGCACGACGAATCCTGGATCGGCGCAGCTCACGATGGAATACACGATGAATCAGTGAGCCGGGTTCATGGAGTTCGACTTTGGCACGGGAACGTGGGAGGACCTCGTCCGCCTTGGCGCAGAGATGGACAGCGGGCTGGAGAAAGCGCTGGCGCTGACCGAGCGGACGCTCAAAATCAGAAACCGGCTGGGGCTCTGTGTGCCCCTGGCCGCCAACCAGGCGCAAAAGCAGTACGAAAGAAAAGCCGGCCGCAGAAATATCGTGCTGAAGGCCCGGCAGATGGGGGTGACCAGCTGGATCGCAGGCCAGTTCTTTCTGCGGACGATCCTGCACCCCGGGACGGTGACGGTGCAGGTGGCGCACGAGCAGGGGGCGGCGGAGCAGATTTTCCGCATCGTGCACCGTTTCCTGGCGCACCTGCCGGAGCCGCTGCGGACGGGCGCTCTGAAGACGGTCAGGCGGAGCGCGCGGCGGATTCTCTTCCCGGAGATCGACAGCGAGTATCTGGTGGAGACCGCCGCGGATCGGAATGCGGGGCGAGGGTTGACGATCGCCAACCTGCACTGCACGGAGCTGGCGCGATGGCCGGGGGACGCGCAGGAGACGCTCTGCGGACTGATGGCGACGCTGGCTCCGACCGGAAGCCTCGCGATGGAATCGACGCCCATGGGCGCCGCGGGTTGTTTCTGGAAAGAGTGGCAGGAGGCGGACAGGACCGCGACAGTGCGCCACTTCTTTCCCTGGTGGATGGAAGAAGCTTACGTGGGCGTGCCGGTTGGGCAGGATTCTTTATCGGAGGGGGAGCGGGGACTGATGGAGGAGCACGGACTCAGCCTGAAGCAGATTGGCTATCGTCGGCAAATTCGCGAGAGCTTTCGTGGCCTGGCGAAGCAGGAATACGCCGAGGATGCGACGGAATGCTTCCTGACAAGCGGCGAATGCGTCTTCGAGGTCGCGGCGATCGACGAACGGCTGCGCTCGATCCAGGAGCCTGTGGAGTTGCGGCGCAATGGCGAGCTGCGGGTCTGGCTGCCGCCGCTCGCGGGGCACCGTTACCTGGTGGCGGTGGATCCGGCGGGGGGAGGAACGGAGGGCGACTATACGGCCATACAGGTGATCGAGATGGACGGGGCGCTGCAATGCGCCGAGCTGCGCGCCCACTTGTCTCCGCTCGAGACAGCGCGGCTGGCGGCGGAACTGGCGCAGGAGTATGGCCAGGCTTTGCTGGTGGTGGAGCGCAACAGCCTGGGGGCGGGCGTGCTGGCCTACGTCCAGAGTGTGTGCGGCTATCCGCGCCTTTATGAGTCGGGCGGACAGGCCGGTTTTCTGACCTCGCAGGTGACGCGGTCGAAGATGGTGGGAGACCTGGGCGCGGCGCTGGTGGAGACGCCGAGGATCTTTTCGAGCGAGCGCCTGCTGCGGGAGTGCCGCAGCTTTGTGCGGCTTCCCGGCGGAGGGACCGGCGCGCAGGCAGGCGAACACGACGACTGCGTGATGGCGATGGCCATGGCGCTGGCAGTGCGGGAAGAGCAGCTCCTGAACAACAGGAGGCTGCAGTAGCATGGGGAGTCCGGAGGGGCAGGTGGCGGTTCTGGCGGTTCAGCACATTCGGAAGATGCGCGGCGGAGCGCAGAGCCACCTGATGCTCGGGGCGGACGGGGATGCGTGGGTGGTGAAGTTTCAGAACAACCCGCAGCATCTGCGCGTGCTGGCCAACGAGCTGCTGGGCACGCGGCTGGGCGCCCTGCTGGGCCTGACCATGCCGAAATGCGATGTGATGGAAGTGACGGCGTGGCTGATCGAGCGCACGGCCGAGCTGGAGATGAAGCTCGGAACGCGGCGGGAGCGCTGCCGCCCCGGACTGCAATTCGGATCGCGCCTGGTAGGCGGACTGATGCCGGGACATGCCGCGGATTATTTGCCCGAGGAGCACCTGGGGGAGGTGCGCAATCTGCACGAGTTTGCGGGAGCGCTGGTGCTGGATAAGTGGACCTGCAACGCGAACGGGAGGCAGGCGCTGTTTTACCGAAAAGGCCGGGAGAAGCGCTACAGCGCGACGTTTATTGACCAGGGATTCTGCTTCAATGCCGGCGAGTGGCGCTTCGAGGATGCGCCGCTGCGCGGGGTCTACGCCCGCAACCTGGTGTACCGGGAGGTGACCGGCTGGGAGAGCTTCGAGCCGTGGCTGAGCCGGGTGGAGGAGCAGGAGGCGCAGCCGATCTGGGAGATCGCGGAGACCCTCCCGCCGGAGTGGTACGGCGGCGACGTGACTGCATTGGAGGCACTGGTGGAAAAGCTGGTGGAGCGGCGGGGACGCGTACGGGATCTGATTACGGGGTTCCGGGAATCGTCGCGGCAGCCGTTTCCAAAGTGGAATCGGGCGGCGGGGAGCCCGGCGGCAGGGCAGTTCGGGGGTAGTGCGTGGGACGATAGTGTCCCTGAAGGGCGAATGTGAACGAAAGGATGCAATGCGAGTTCCTGCTGGTGCGGTATGTGCCGGACACGGTGAGGAACGAGTTCGTGAATATCGGAGTGATGCTGCGCCCGGCGGCGGATGGCGGGGCTGGTTCGGGTTCCAGTTCGGGTTCCGGTTCGGGCTCTGCCCTGGTGCGCTTCACGCGGGACTGGGCGCGGGTGCGCTGCGTCGATGCCGACGCGGACATCGGCATGCTGGAGGCGATGGAGGGCGAGCTGCGACAGCAGCTGGCGGCCAACCAGACGGGAGGTTCGCCGCTGCTGAAGATGATCGAGGATTCGTTCTCGCATCAGTTACAAATTACGGAGCCGAAGGCCTGCCTGGCCGAAAACCTGGCGGCGGAGATGGACCGGCTGATGCAGCTGTACGTCGAACCGCAGCGGATGAAGGCGCGGCCGGCGGCAAGTGGACGCCAGGCGATCGCGCGGAGCATGCGGATGCACTTTGAGCACGCGGGCGTATGGGATCTGATGCGCCGGCGGATCGCCGCTTCGGCCTACACGCGCCCCGGCGATCCACTGAAGATCGACTGCGGCTACCGTCCCAATGGTGTGGTGCGGATGTTCCATGCCGTCTCCCTGCGCGGCGACGTGGAGCTGGCCAAGGTGCTGGCGTTCAGCGCGCCGACCCTGCGGGAGGGGGTGGCGCGGGTGGAGAAAGCGGAGCTGGAGCTGACGGCGATTGTCGAGCCGCTGCGCGATGGACATACGCAGGGACCGGGGCATAATGCCGATGAACAGGATTTAAGCGGGCAGGATCATCTCGAGCAGTATCGCTTTGGCGTCGAAACGATGGAGGCGCATCGGATTCGCGTCCTCACGGTGAACGAGATGGACCGGGTGGCGGAGACGGCGCGGCGGGAGCTGCGGGTGTAATCAGGATCGAGCAGGAGCGGGACGGCAGGGCATGGCATCGCGCCATGCCTTTTTCTTTGGGCGGATGACCGGAAGGAGCACACATAAAGTGACGATGAGAGAGCAATGGAAACAGGCGCTGGCGCGGCTGCGGGCGGGGCGCAGCGTGGCCAGGCAGACCGGGGTCAGGCGCCTCGAGGCCGGGCGAGAAGAGGACCCGCAGCGAAAGACAGTGGCGCTGCCGGCGGTTCTCAGCCCCTGTACTTTCCCGGCCAGGGCGCTGCCCAAACCGACGCCCGCCAATCTGCGCAGGTTTGCCGAGACCCCGGTGGTGCGGCGCGCCATCAACCTGATTAAGGATCGCGTGGCCGCGATGGACTG
This sequence comes from uncultured Acidobacteriaceae bacterium, assembly GCA_963787915.1. Lineage (GTDB taxonomy): Bacteria > Acidobacteriota > Terriglobia > Terriglobales > Acidobacteriaceae > Palsa-343. The sequence goes on from CAWBEP010000009.1 coordinate 502,153, forward strand.
GCAGGTTCGCCTCAAACGCGACCACGATCCGGAGAAAGTCGCTTTCGCTGCGAAGCGGGCGACGATCCTGCGGCGGTCGCTCGAATCGCCCAACGCATCGGATTCATTCCGGACCCTTGTCGAGCAGACGATCGAGGACGCCCTGGTGGGCGGCTTCGGCGCGATCGAGATGGAGCTGACCGGCGATTCCGCGCGGCCCTTCGAGCTGTGGCCGGTGGATGGCGCGACGATTCGCATCGACCCGCAATGGGACGGGAGCCCCGGCTCGATCCGCTTCGCGCAGGCGACGGGCCTCGCCGGCACCGGAGCGCTGATTCCCCTCCGGGACGACCAGCTCATCTACGTGCGGATGAATCCGCGCAGCCACACGCCCTTCGGCCTCGGACCGCTGGAAGTGGCCTTCGAGACCGTGAACGCATTTCTGAGCGCGCACCGCTTTGCCGGCAAGCTGGCGAGCAACGCGGTGGTGCAGTATGCGCTGTGGCTGAACGAGACGACGCCCGCCCAGCACGAGCGGCTCATCCGCTGGTGGCAGGATGAGATCGAGGGCACGGGGCGGGTTCCGCTGCTGAGCACCGGGCAGAAGCCGGAGGTGTTGCGCTTTGCAGCGGGCACCGACGCCGATCTGCGGCTCACATGGCAGGCATTTCTGATCCGCATGGTCGCGAACGCCTTCTCGCTGCCGCCCATGCTGCTGGGCCTCGAACAGGACGTGAACCGTTCCACCGCGGCGGAGCTGCGCGACGAGGCCTTCCACAGCGCCATCGTGCCGCTGGCGCGGTTGATAGCGGAGCACCTGACGCGCGATCTCTTCGCCAAGCGTCTGGGATGGCCGGAGTTCGAATTTGTCTTTAACGATCTGGATGCGACGGATGAGGCGCAGCTGGTCCAGATGCAGACCGCTCTGCTGGCGGCCGGCGTCCTCACCGTCAATGAAGTGCGCGCCATGCGCGGTCTGGCGCCATTGCCGGAAGACAGGGCGGGCAAGAAGGAGGGAAACGTCACAACAACGGTTACCAATCAGGAAATTCAGCAGGAAATTCAGCCATGACAGGGGAAAGCATGACACTGGAAGCCATGGCCGTCACGCTGCCGGAGGTGGCGGACCATCCGAACCGCGCTCCGTTCACGGGAGTACTTACCCTGGTGGACGAGCCGAGCACAAAACCGCCCGCGGGGGCGCGCGGGCATCGCGTCATCCTGACGCGGCGAGCCGCCATCTCCGCGCTGCCATCGCTGATGGGGATGGCGGTGGACTACGCGCCGTCGTGGGATGGACACGATGCTCGGCGCAAATGCGGCATCATCACCCAGGCGGACGTGGACGGCGCCCGTCTGCGCGTGGCCGGTTATCTGTTCGCCAAGGATTTTCCGGAGGTGGAGCGGCAGATGCGGCAGAGCCCGCCCGGCGCCATGGGAATGTCCTGGGAGCTGGCCGACGCGCACGTGGAAGACATGCGCGCGGAGATCTGGACGCTGACCCGGGCCACCTTTACCGGAGCGGCGATCCTGCTGCGCGAAAAGGCGGCCTACCGCAACACATCGTTCGAGCTGGCAGCCGCACGCTGCCGCTCCATCGCTATCCGGCCCGCTGTTTCCGAGCGGGTGCAGGCGAGCACAACCCGGCGTTTCCGAAATGGCGCAACCACGGCCCTTCCGGCAGCCGGCAGCAGAAAGGAAGAGAGATGGATTTGCAAAGCGGCGAAAACAGGGTCGATCTGACGGAGAGCCTTGAGCGCATGAGCGCGCGTCTGGAAGCGGCGGCAGCGCTGCTGGAACGGACCGCGGCTGCGATGGAAGAGCGGGACGGCGAGAGGAGCGGCGAGGTGCGGAAAATTGTAGCCGCCGTTGAGACAAATCACAGCGGCGGCCGCGAAGCGGAGCTCGAGAAGAAGCTCGAGGCGGCCGAACAGCAGATCGCCGAGCTGCGCGCTCAGATCGGCAGCCAGGCAGAACCAGGAGCTGAAGCACAGGCAAAGACCGCGCGCAAAACCATTCCCGCCTCGACGGCGCAGTTCCTCGCCAAGCAGGGGCTCAGCACGCTGGAGTCGCTGGAGGCAGGGGCGCTGGACACGGCGCTGAACGGGTTGAGCCTCGAGCAGCGCATTGCGGTGAAGGCGCAGTTACTGCGCGCCGGCGTTGTGAGCTGAGCGGCGTTGTTTTACTGCGCAAATCAGGACCGGCCCGTGCGCCGGTCTTTTTCATTGGGCACAGTTCCATCACGAAAGGAAATCATGACAGCCAGTTTTCTCGACATCCACTCCGCTGCGGACTACATCGGGCCCGGCGCGATCGAAGTTCCGCTGTATCAGACGGAGATCCTCGACATCGTACGGCGCCGCAATCTGTTCGGCCAGCGCGTCAAGCAGGTTCCGGCCACCGGTCATCCGTCGCGCTATTTCGAGCAGACAACGATTCCGAATCCCTCGACGGCCGGCTTCGTCGATCCGCGCAATATCGTCGCGCCTGTGGTCACGCCCACCCGCGTGGAGCGCAGCGTGCCCCTGAAGGCCATCGTGGCGCAGCTCAACTACAACCTCTTCGACATGGAGCTGGGCTCGCAGCAGAAACAGTTTGCCTATCTCCAGGCGAAAGACCTGGTGGACACGATTGACGGTGTAATGCTCACGCACGACGTTGCGCTCTGGAACGGCAGCGATACATCCCTGAGCACACCCACCACCATGCAGTACTACGGCGTGGCCGGGCAGATCGCCGCGGGCGGCAACACCGCGACCATCGCCACGACGGCGAGCATCACCGACGGCCTCAAGTCGACGATTGCGCAGATGGTGGCCAACACCAGCTTTGCGGTGCGGCCGACGGCCATCTATGCCAACCCGGTGCTCCTCGATCTGATCGACCGCGAAATGAAGTCCGAGTTCAACGTGGTTTTGAACACGAGGGAGATCGCGGCGGGATTCACGGTGAAGATGCTGACCACCCAGGCGGGCGAGTTGCCGCTGATTCCGGAATGGTCGCTGGCCTACACCGGCACTCCGGGCAGCGGTAATGCCGTGCTGCCGGCCTACATCGTCACGGAGGATCTGATCGAGTACCACTGGCTAAGCGATCCCAACCCGCGCGTCTTCCAGCTGGGAACGCCCGGCTCGCTCGCGTCGCAACACGTCGTGGTGAAGTTTGGCGCGCCGGTGGTGAAGGGCGCGAGCTACGCCCACTATCAGGTGCTGGTCGACCGCTAGCCCCAGGGCTGAGGAGCGGCCGGCGAATCGCAGACAGCATGGCCGGCACCAGGCAAACCTGCCGCTGCTGGCCACTGTTCTTCAGGTTGTTTTGCTGGCCGCTCTTCCGCGAACAAATTCACTGCTGACGCTTTTCACGATGGAGACTTATGAGTTGCTATCTTGAGCCCACCGAGTATCAGACTTACGGTCTGGCCTCGGATGTCACCGATGACTGGATCACCGCGGCGTCGTCGCTGATCGACAGCTACTGCCGCCGCATCAGTCTCAACCCCACGCAATATGTCGAGCGGCTGCGCATGGTCGATGGCGCGCAGACAGCGCGGTTGAGCCATTTGCCGCTCACGCCGATTGCACCGGCGACGTTGCCGTTCGTTTCCATCGAGGCACGATATGCCAAGCCGCGGCGGGGCCAGATGGTGTACCCGCTCCAGGAAGAGATCCTCTGGGCGTTCTCGTTGCCCGGCGCGTGGACGACGGTCGATCCCGCCACGGTGGATTTCGTGGCGGATACGGGGGAACTGATCTTCCCGCTCAACATCCTGGGGCTGCCTTACAACGAAGTTGCGGTGACCTACACGGCGGGGCTGGCGACGATTCCCAACGCGGTGAAGTGCGCGTGCGCGCAGATCGTGAAGAATGCGCAGGCCACGCCTGGGCTGAACGTGAAGTCATCGAAGCTCGACACGCTGCAGCTCCAGTATTTCTCCTCGGCACTGGTCGATCCGACGGTCCAGTCGATGCTGACGCCCTGGATGTCCGTGAGGATGGGTTAGCCATGGCCGATCTCAGCACGCAGAATCCGTGCGGTCTGGCAAGACGCGTAGCGACCGCTCTGCTGCGGGCCAGCGGCGGCACGACCGCCTGCCTGCAGATGCCTCCGCTTCAGGGAGACGCGGCGAACGCCGGGCAAATTGGCCTCGACCCACCCGGCTTTCTCTCTTTACCGCTATCGCCTGTTGTGTTTCGCAAAGCCCGCGTTTCGATGCAGGATGGGCAGCCGCCGAAATATGAGCTGCTCATTTCTGCCGATGCGGTAGTTGCCCAGGTGACGCAGCTCAAGCTGAGCTCTGCCCCTGCTCTGTTTGCAATGGCGGCCGGGGTGGTCGTGGCCGGCAAGCTGTTTCTCATCGAAGCAGTCTCGGCGTCGGAGAGTCAGGGAGAAGCCTATTTGTACCGCCTGCTGTTACAGGAAGCGTGCGGCGAATGGCCTTTGTGAACCGTGGCTGTTACTTATTCGCCGGAAAGAGGAGTTGGACCTGGCTCATTGCTGTGTTAACGAACCGGAACTGTAACTGAGTGAGTGACCTATGCAAAATGCGAAAGATACTTTCTACATCGCGCTGCGCAGCCGGCTGGCGACGCTGAATCCTGCGCGCGTTATTACGCTGCGCGCGGTGACACGTCCCGGCATCCTGGTGATGGACGCCGAGACGCCCATGGCGCAGCCTATGCTCGACGTTTTCAGCCTGAGCTGGACCGGGATTGAGGCCGATCTGCAACTGCCGGCGATCCTCGCACGGATGACCTGCGAGATTCAATATTCAACCGCGGGTACGCAGGCGAATGCCGGTCTGGATCGCGGCCGGACGCTCGAAGAGATGGATTACGAGCTGCTGCGGCTTTTGTATCCGTACTCGGCACAAAAGATGAACTACGCACAGAATCCTGCTGCAGCAATGGAGACATTTGTTTTCTGGTCCGAGCCTTTGTTTGGCCCCGCGGTCACGCTCCGCGATCGCCTCAGCCGCACTGCCAAAGTCACGGTTTTTGCATTTCAGGAGCAGGGAGAAGCATGAGCGCGACCGCCGTACCACCGATTCCCGCTTTGCCGCCCACGGGACGCTCCGTGCGCGCCTACTTCGCCCCGGTCGACCGCGTCCACAAACTGCCCACGCTGTTCGATCCCTCAGTGAACGGACGATTTTCCGCGAGTACGCCGCCAGCTCCGTGGATCGGGCTTGGCTGGATCGAGGATTTCGCCCGTAAGTCGACCAGCCGCCTGGGCCAGCTGATCACCGGCAGCCCAGGCACCACGCAGTTCCAGGTGCGCGAAACCGTGGATGCGACCGTATCGTTCCGCTTCAAGGCGTGGAGTAAGCTTTCCATGGCGCTCGCGGCCGGCTCTCAGCACATGAACCTGATCGTGCCTGCCGCAGGAGCCGCGGCGAATGGCTCCGGCAGCAAAGGGCTGACACCGGTGAGCCTGGCGACGGGATCGACGGCGACATTTCTTGCCCTCGCCGCTTCCGACGCGGCTGGATTCTCCGCGGGGTCGCTGGTCACCGTCGATCTGGATTACAGCGGCCAGATTGGTTTCGTCGGCAGCGGCGTCTCCGCGGCGTACGTGTCGAGCGCCGGAGCGGTCAATAACGATCCGGATTACATCCGCCGCGTTTCATTCAACGTTGCGCGTGTGGCTTCGGTCGCGGCGACGGGCTCATTGACGGGCCTGCAGCTGGCGCAGCCGCTGATCGCCGGTGCGCCGTCGGCGAATATGCGCGTGCAGCCCATCACGGGCTTTGTCGATCGGGAGGGGGGCAGCTTCTTTCAGGAGTGGTCTGCGCTGTTCTTGATCGACGGCGAGCAGGGCGAACGCATTCTCTTTCACTATCCGCGGCTGCAATCCATGGCGGGACCGGCGGAGAGCGCGACGGCGCTGGTTCCGCCGCTCGAACGAATCGCGCTGAACGCAACGTTTCGCGCGCTACCGGTGACCGACGCCAACGATGGCGAGCCGGTTGTGTGTTTCCGCAGCTTCTTGCCCAGCCCCGCAACGCTGGTCTGATCGGGAGCCCCAAATGAAGATCACGATCGACAACTACGACGGAAATGGCCCGGTGGACTACAGCAGTTCGGTTGTCACCGGGCGGCAATTTCGCATCGTGCGCAAGCTGAACGAACCTGTCACCTGCACTGTTACATTATTGCCGGCCTCGGGATTGGCCACGCCGGTGCGCAGCGGGCGCATGATCGTCACCGACGACGCCGGCAACATCCTCTTCACGGGCTATGTCGCCACAGAACCGGCGCTCGAGTTGAAGGGTCAGAGCACGGTGGGCGCTGTGTATTTAGCGGCGATCTGCGCCATCAGCGACGAGATTCTGCTCGACCGCCAGAGCATTCCGCAGAGCGGCGCCGTTTACGGCGCGACCGCGGGAGCAGCGCTTGAAGCGATGATGGCGCGACTCAATATAGAGAACATCACGTCAGCGCTCTCGAGTGCGACGGCGAACATCTCCGAGTTTCAGACGGACAGCAATCGCACCTGGTCGGAGAATGCCGGCGCGCTGGCGGCGGCGGTGCGCAGCGCGTATTTGCTGATGAACGGAACGCTTACGATGACGCCGGTAGGGAGCGTCACGCATACGCTCAGCGAGTCGACAGGAACGCTGTCTCTCAGCGGCCTTGAGGTTTCGATGGTTAGGGCGCTGGCCAACGACGTCACCGTCTGCGGTGAGGTAGAGCCGAGCGCGTACGTGACGGAGTTTTTCCAGGGCGACGGAACGACTGTCTTGTTTGATCTCACCGAGGAGCCGTGGATGCCTCCTCCGTCGAAGACGAAACCGCTGAGCGACAGCTTTCAGGGTCCGGCCATCAACACGCAGATCTGGAACGTCGACGATCCGGGCGCGGCGCTGTCGATTACCGCGGCCGGTCTGACCTGTTCCGGTGGCGGCAGCGTTCTGGGCACGACGGTGCTTTCTGCCATCTCGAACCTCGAGCTGGGCGGCGGGCTGATTCTCGAAGCGGGAGGCGTGCAGTTCGGCCAAAACACTTCGGGGATTATCAACGGCCTCTACAGCGCCGGCGAGCCGGATCTGGCGAACTGTATTGCCGGTTTTCAGATCGGCCAGGTGAATTCCGCAACGACCATCGCTCCGGTGGTGAACGGAGCGGTTGCCGGAGCCAGTTTCACCGCAGTCGCGGGGCATTTGTACGCGTTGCGGTTACGTTTCTACGCCGCCGACATGCAGCGAATCCTGCAGGCTTACTATGCAGTCGGCACGGACAACGGCATCGAACGCTTCGGCGCGAACCTGTTGCCTGCAGCCGCCAGCATTGTTTTTGAGGTACAGGATACGACCAACGGCGTTGCCGGCACGCCCACCGTTCTTTACTCGGGCAGCTTCGCGAGTTCGCCCGCGCCGTTTTGTCTCTTCGCACCGCTCAATACCAGCGATCTTCAGTGCAGCATCGGCAACCTGACGGTGGAGCAGCATGGGCCTGCCTGGGTTGTGAACACCCCGCCGGGAGGCTCGGCTGTTGTACGGCGGCTGGGAACCGCCGCGCAGGGCGCTGACTGTACGCTCGAGCGCACCGGAAGATTGCGCTTCTACCCTGCAAGCGCGCCGCAGGCCGGCGAACTGATTGCCATCTCCTATCGCACCGGGCGCCGTGCCGTAGCGCGCCTCGCGAACGCCACGAGCATCGCCACCGAGAGCAATGGGGGAAAGCTGCCGGGAACTGCCTGTTGGATGGGTTCGGTTACCAGTCCTGTGCCGCGCAGCTCCGCGGATTGCGAGAGCGCGGCCAGCGCGATCCTGGCTATTGCAACGAGCCGCGCCGCGGCATGGACCGGAAGATACACCGAGTGGAATGCGGATCAGCAGGGCGACGTGTGGCCCGGCGATGTGCTCGCTGTCTCCTCCGCGTCCGCGGGATTGACCGCGAACCTGGTGGTCCGTTCGGTGGAGATCGACCTCGCCGCGACTGTTCCCACCCTGGCGAAATACACCATCTTCTTTGCGAACGACTGGGCCAACGATCTGGCGATCCGGACTTCGTCGAGCGTGCCCGCAGATGCATGGTTGCCGCAGCAGCCTGAGACGGCGACGCCGGTGGCCAGCCTCAACACGCTGACGATCGCTTCAGTGACCGGCAGCGCGATTCAAATCGCAGCTGGCGCGACGCCGCCAACCGGGGGCGGATTCGAGGTGCGGCGGAGCGATTGGTCCTTCACACCAGGACCGGGACCGGATCTCGTCCTGCGCTCGCTCGTGCCTGATTTCACGATCCCGCGTCAGGCTGCGATGGAGCAGTACTACATCCGCATGTACGACGGGTCGACCCCGCCGAACTATTCGCGTTTTTCGAGCGCCGTGTTTGTCAATTTGCCGCTGTGATCACCAGACGGGTGGCGAGTGGCTACTGCAAGACTTCTACTTCTACAGGATTTTTCAACTATGACTGACTTCGAAGCACAAGTTCTGGCGGACCTTTCCGTCCTCAAGAACCAGATGGTGACCCTCGTTGGCGACGGCAACACGGGACGCATTGGTTCCATCGAACAGCGCGTCACGCAACACGAAGAACGCTTTCAGAGCGCACGGGGATTTGCACTTGCTATCGGCGGCCTCGTCACTCTCATCCAGTTCATCGTGGATTTTCTGCGGCGGAAATGAAGCGCGGCGATGGGCGTTCCATCAACGCGATAAAATCGACCTCGATGAAGCAGCCTCCTCTCGTTGCCGTGGTGATGGGATCGAAGAGCGATTACGAGACGCTCGCTCCGGCAGTCGAAATTCTGCGCGAATTCTCCGTTCCTTACGAGGCGCGCGTCGTCTCCGCGCATCGCACCCCAGACTTGCTTTTCGAGTACGCATCGCAGGCAGAATCGCGGGGCCTGCGTGTGCTGATTGCGGGAGCGGGCGGCGCAGCGCATCTGCCCGGCATGCTGGCGTCGAAGACGCTGCTCCCGGTGCTCGGCGTGCCCATTCCCGCGACGATGCTGCAGGGCATCGATTCGCTGCTTTCGATTGTCCAGATGCCGAAGGGCGTTCCGGTGGGGACGCTGGCGATCGGCCGGCCCGGCGCCGCCAATGCTGCACTGCTTGCGATCGAAATTCTTGCGATCGGAGACCCGGAGCTGCGCGAGCGGCTGCGTGTGTGGCGCGAGGCCCGGACGAAAGAAGTCCTGGTGCAGGGTCTGCCCGAATGAGCGCGATTCTTCCCGGCGCGACCATCGGCATTCTCGGCGGCGGGCAGCTGGGCCGCATGGTTGCGATGGCGGCGCGCTCTTTCGGCTACCGCATCCACGTGATGGATCCCGACCCTTCCTGTCCCGCGCGGTTCGTCGTCGATGCCTGCTTCGAGGGAGCGTGGGACGACGCCCGCGCGGCCGCCGATCTGGCGCGTGGCTGTGACGTGGTGACGCTCGAGATCGAGCAGGTTTCCATCGCGTGCCTTGAGGCTGCCGCGAAATATGCGCCGGTGCGTCCTTCCGCCGAGCTGCTCTATGTGATTCAGGACCGCATTCGGCAGAAGGAGTGGCTGCGCGAGCGCGGATTTCCGCTCGGCCCGTGGCGTGCCGCGCGATCCGAGAAGGAGTTGACCGAGGCGGTCTCGTCGCTGGGAGGCCGCTGTTTTATCAAGAGCGCTGTGGGTGGGTACGACGGACGCAGCCAGGTGAAGGTGGGATTCGGTGACCAAACTTCGCCGTCCGACGCATGGCTTCTGCTCGGACAGCAACCCTGCGTCGTGGAACAGGCTCTCGATCTCGATCGCGAGATTTCTGTCATGGTGGCGCGGTCACCGCGCGGCGAGACAAGAAGCTTTCCCTCGGCAACCAATCACCACGAGCATCAGATCCTTGTCTGGAGCGTGATTCCTTCTTTGGTCGCCCCCGAGGTGGAAGCACAGGCGCAAAAGCTGGCCTGTGCCATCGCCGATTCTTTTACGCTCGAAGGCCTGCTGGCGGTCGAAATGTTTCTCACGGCCGATGGCGAGCTGCTCGTGAACGAGCTTGCGCCTCGCCCCCACAACAGCTACCACGCGAGCGAGCGCGCCTGCGTCACCAGTCAGTTTGAGCAGTGCGTGCGCGCCGTCTGCGATCTGCCGCTGGGCGATGTGTCGGTGGTGCAGCCGGCCGCCATCGCCAACCTGCTCGGCGATCTCTGGCTCGACCATTCGCCGCACTTCGACCGCGCGCTGGCGATTTCTGGCGTCCGCGTTCACCTCTACGAAAAGCACCAGCCGCGCAAGGGCCGCAAGATGGGGCATCTCTCCGCGGTCGGCGCAACGCCGGAAGAGGCTGTGGAGCGGGTGTTGCAGGCGCAATCGCGTTTGTGAGTACTTCGGACGAAATTCGAACAGGAAGAAGACGGACGCTGGATCGCCGAGATCCCCGAACTACCGGGTGTGATGGTGTACGGATCGACGCGGGATGAGGCTCAAATTAAGGTGGAAGCCCTTGCGCTTCGCGTGATCGCGGCCATTTAGCACGATGCGTCTCCATCGCTGCCCTCAGCCGATGTCTTCGTTCCAGCCTTCGAGGTATTTCTTCACCTCGGCCATGAACTTGCCCGCGTCGGCGCCATCGATCGTGCGGTGGTCGAAGCCGAGGGTCAGGTGCAGGAAGTGACGGATGGCGATGGAATCGCCGCCATCCTCGCTGGTCACGACGGCTGGCTCCTTCAGGAGGCCGCCAACCCCGAGGATCGCGCTCTCCGGCTGATTGATGATCGGCATGCCGAACTGCTCGCCGAATATGCCGGGATTCGTGATGGTGAAGGTGCCGGAGCCGACTTCGTCCGGTTTGAGTTTCTTGCCGCGCGCGCGTTCGGCGAGATCGGCAATGGCGCGCGCGATGCCGAGGAAGTTTTTCTCTTCGGCTTCCTTGATCACGGGAACGATCAGACCCCATTCGAGCGCGACCGCAATGCCAATGTTGATGTGCTGGTGGTAGCGAATCGCATCGCCTTCCATCGAAGCATTGACGATGGGCATCTTGCGCAGCGTGGCGATGACGGCGCGCGTGATGAACGGCATATAGGTGAGCTTCACGCCGTTGCGCTGCTCGTACTTGTTCTTTTCCTTCTCGCGCAGTTTCACGATCCGGGTGAAGTCGATCTTGAAAACCGTGTGGACGTGCGGGCTGGTGCGTTTCGATTCCACCATGCGTTGCGCGATGATGGAGCGCATGCGCGTCAGGGGCACCAGCTCGCCCGGAATGGGCGCTGCGGCCGCGGGAGCTTTTGCCGGAGCCGCGGCTGCTGCGGCCTGGGTTGGAGCCGGCATCGCTGCGGAAGTTTTTGCTGCTGCACCTGGTTTCTCGAGGTGAGCCAGGATGTCTTCCTTCGTGACGCGGCCACCCGCGCCGGTGCCCGTCACTGCGGTCAGGTTCACGTTGTTTTCGCGCGCAATTTTGCGGACGAGTGGCGAAGACCGCACGTGTTCGGCTTCCGACTCTGCAACGGATGAGGGCGCTGCAGTGGCCGCCGGCTCAGCCGGCTTCGGGGACGCAGCGACCGAAGCAGCAGCGGCCGGAGCGGCTTCTCCCGATCCGCCAATGACGGCGACGACGGTGTTGATCTGGGCGGTTGCACCGGCCGGAATCTTGATCTCGGTCAGAATGCCTGCCGCCGGCGAAGGAATTTCCGCATCGACTTTGTCAGTGGAGATCTCGAACAGCGGCTCGTCGCGCTGCACGGTGTCGCCCACCTGCTTCAGCCATTTGGTGATGGTGCCCTCGAAAATCGACTCGCCCATCTGCGGCATGATGACGTCCTGCCCTGGTCCGGCTGCTGCAGGTTTCGCTGCGTCTGCGGGCTTCTCTTCCTTTGCCGGCGCGGATGCTTTGCCGCTGTCGGCCTGCGCTGTCTCTGTCTTTGCCGGCGGGGTTGATTGCACCGGGGAGGGACCGGCAGCGGCTGCTTTGCCGTCGCCGATGACGCCGACCACGGCATTCACCTGAACGGTGGTGCCTTCGCCTGCACGTATTTCCGTCAACACGCCGGCCGCAGGCGAAGGAATCTCGGCGTCCACCTTGTCGGTGGAGATTTCAAACAGAGGTTCGTCGCGCTGCACCGCATCGCCGGGCTTCTTGAGCCACTTCGTGATCGTGCCCTCGAAAATCGACTCGCCCATCTGGGGCATCAGTACTTCAGTTGGCATGGATATTTTCTCCGCTACAGATGGGATTCGACGTAACGCAGGGTGCGCGAGGCACGAAGCCCGCGCGCAAAGATCGATTATAAATCCGCGTGCGCAACGGGGACTTGCTGCACCTCGGGCAGAAGATCGGTTATCGACTCCACCCACAACACCTGGTGCGCGAAGACATGCCCGAACTGCCGCGCCACGGCATTGCGCACAGCATCCATCGCCGGCGGCGGATCGGCTTCGTGCTCGAGGCTGGTCACCTCGCGATCGGCGATGCCGCACGGCACGATCAGCTCGAAGTCGCGGAGATCCGGATGCACGTTGAGCGCGAAGCCATGGGAGGTGATGCCGCGCGCGATGTGAACGCCGATGGCGGCAATCTTCCTCTCCGGGATGGAGCCGCCGCCCGCAGTCCAGACGCCGGTGCGCCCGGCAACTCGCGTGGCTACCACGCCAAAGTCACCGCATGCGCGGATCAGCGCCTCCTCCAGCAACCGCACATACTCGACCGCTCCGAGTCGCGGGTTAAAGCTGCGCAGGTCGAAGATGGGATAGCCCACCAGCTGACCGGGGCCGTGATACGTCACATCTCCGCCGCGATTGATCTCATGAACCTCGACGTCGCGATAAGCCAGGAACTCATCACTGGCGAGAATGTTGCCGCGCCTCGCGTTGCGGCCCAGCGTCAATACCGGCGGATGTTCCAGAAGAACGAGCGTATTGCCGATGCGCCCGTCGTGGCGCGCCTCGATGAGTTGTCGCTGCAGTTCGAGGCCTTCACGATAGGGAATGCAGCCGCGCTGGAGGAGGTTAAGGATCATTACCGACTTTAATTGGGACGTTGCCTGCCACTAAACGTTGATGGCCATTCCCTCCACGCTGCCGAAGCCATCCAGCATCGCCTCTGCCAGCGTCGGATGCGCATGGATGGTGAACATCATCTCCTCCACCGTGGCTTCAAGCTCCATCGCTGTCACCGCTTCCGCGATCAGCTCCGTCGCCTGGGGTCCGATGATGTGGACGCCGAGGATCTCGCCGAATTTCGCATCGGCAACAACCTTGATGAAGCCCTCGTGCGAGTCGACGATCGACGCCTTGGAGTTTGCCGAGAACGGAAACTTCCCGACCTTCACCGTGTAGCCCTTCTCTTTGGCCTGGGCCTCGGTCAGACCCACGCTGCCGATTTGCGGCTCGGTGTAGGTGCAGGCCGGAATGCGGTCCCGACGCACGGGCCGCGCATACTTGCCGGCGATCTTCGCAGCGACCACCATGCCCGCCATGGCGCCAACGTGGGCCAGCTGCGGCAATCCCGCGACGATATCGCCGATGGCATAGATGCCGGGCTCGTCGGTCTGCATCCACTCATTCACCTTGATAAATCCGCGCTCCGGCTTGATCTTCGTGGTTTCCAGTCCGATGTTTTCGGTGCGCGGGGATCGGCCCACCGCGACCAGGACCTTTTCCGCCTCCTTGACCACCTGCTTGCCGTCGGCGGCGGTGAAGGTCACCTTTGCGCCGGTCTTCGTCTTCTCGACCTTCTCAACCTTCGCTCCGACGTTGATGTCGATGCCGCGTTTCTTAAACGCGCGCGCCAGTTCCTTGCTCACGTCCTCGTCTTCGTTAGGAACGACACGGGGGAGAAACTCGATGATGCTGATCTCCGCGCCAAAGCTGCGGAAGATCGACCCGAACTCAACACCCACGGCGCCCGCCCCGATAATCGCCAGCGACTTGGGAATCTGCTGGATCGCGAGCATCTCGATGTTGGTCAGGATCGTGTCGTCCGCGGTGAGTCCAGGCAGCAGTTTCGCGTCAGAGCCTGTGGCCAGCATCACGTTCTTCGCCTGCACGCTGGTTGCGCCCTTGCCCTCAACCGAAAGAGTCAGCACGCCGTTCTTCGCCGGTCCGGTCAACTTTCCGTAGCCGGCAATCACGGTGACTTTGTTCTTGCGCATCAGGAAGTCGAGGCCTTTGGTGTGCTTTGCGATGATCTGGTTTTTACGGTCGAGCACCGTCTGCCAGTTGATCTTGCCTTCGCCCAGCCCCTCGATTCCATATTCCTTCGCATGCTTCAGGTGGTCGTAGATTTCGGCGTTGAACAGCAGCGACTTGGTGGGAATGCAGCCCCAGTGCAGGCAGGTACCACCCAGCTTGTCGGACTTTTCGATCAGGGCGACCTTCAGGCCGTACTGTCCGGCGCGAATCGCAGCGGTGTAACCGGCGGGGCCTCCGCCGAGAATAGCAACGTCGTAAATCGTTTCTGCCAAGGAATACTCCGTTCAGGGGTTGGTTAAGGCTGCTAACGAGGCGCGCGGTTGCACCCAGGCCCGCATTCTGCGCCAAAGATTTAATTGTACGCAGTGGCTACCGAATGGAAGATGCGCAGGAAGCGGGTCAGGATTCGCCACACCGATTTTCCAGCCATTTTGCCCACGGCGGCGCGATACTGGACGAATGAGCGCGATTCCCCAATCTGTTCGGATTTCTGTGGAAGAATACCTGGCCACCAGCTATCGCCCGGATTGCGATTACGTTGACGGCGAGATTGAGGAGAGAAATGTGGGCGAGTTCGATCATTCTTTCCTGCAGGGGTTGTTGTTCCGGCTTTTCTTTGACCATCGAGAAGCCTGGAAGACGCGCGTTTCACCGGAACAACGAGTTCGGCTCGGTCCGCGCAAGGTTCGCGTTCCGGATATCTGCGTCATGCGCAGCGACACGCCGAAGGAGCAAGTGGTCACGCATCCGCCGCTGATCTGCATTGAAATCCTTTCGCCGAAAGACACGCTTCGCAAGATGCGCGTGAAGGTGGACGATTATCTCGACTTCGCAACGGAGCACGTGTGGATCATCGATCCGGGATTACGCAAAGGGTACGTTTGCTCAAGAACGGGTCTTCAGGAACCCGAGAACGGTGTCCTGCTGGTTCCCGGCACACCGATCCGCGTGGTGTTAAGTGAGCTATTTGCGGACCTGGACCGGGCTTAGCCCTCGATGCAGCTGTTAGCGTATCGCCCTGAATGACTGAAATGGGCTGATCCCGCTCATCAGAGCATTGCTGTTTCGGTTTTTTGTGCGCCGTCTGGCGCGCCCGCCGGTGCCATCAGCGCCCCAGCGCCTTCGCCGCTTCCTGCGCAAAATACGTCACGATAAACCCAGCGCCCGCGCGGCGAATCGACAACAACGACTCGAGCATGGCCCGCTGCGGTTCCAGCCAGCCGCGCGCGAATGCCGCCTGCAGCATCGAATATTCCCCCGACACTTGATACGCCCCGATCGGTACGTCGAAGCGCTCGCGTGCCGCGCGGATCACGTCCAGATACGGCATGGCCGGCTTCATCAGGATCATGTCCGCGCCCTCGCCCAGATCGAGGTCGATCTCGCGCATGGCTTCGCGCAGGTTGGCGCCGTCCATCTGATAGCTGCGCCGGTCGCCAAACTGCGGCGCGGAGTCGGCCGCCTCGCGGAACGGCCCATAAAAAGCCGAGGCAAACTTCGCTGCATAGGAGAGGATCGGAGTCTGGTCCAGGCTTGCTTCGTCCAGAGCATCGCGGATCGCCGCCACGCGGCCATCCATCATGTCGCTGGGGGCCACCACATCGGCTCCGGCGCGCGCCAGCGAAACACCGGCCTTGGCCAGCAGATTAAGTGTGGGATCGTTCTCGATTTCGTAGTCGTCGCCCGACTTCTTCACGATGCCGCAGTGACCATGCGAGGTGTACTCGCAAAGGCAAACGTCCGCCATGAGCACCAGCTTTTTCGCTGCTGCCGACTGCTTCAGCGCCCGCAGCCCCTTCTGCACGATGCCGTTCTCGTCCCACGCGCCGGTAGCTTGTTCATCTTTCGTCTCGGGAAGCCCGAAGAGCAGCAGGCCGCCGACGCCCAGCGCCGCAGCCGACTCGGCCTCCTTCACGGCTTCATCCACCGAGACATTGAAGACGCCGGGCATCGAGCCAATCTCGCGCCGAATCCCCTCGCCCGGGCAAAGAAACAGCGGCAGAATCAGCGCGCCTGGTTCAAGGCGCGTCTCGCGCACCAGCGCGCGCAATGGCTCGTTCCGCCGCATGCGGCGCAGCCGGGTTATGGGGAATTCCATGCCTCGATTGTAAGGCTCAGGGCTGTGAGGCTCTCGCTTGTACGAATTAGGGAGTTGCGATTTGCTCGTACTCCTGCCCCGACGCGCTGGGCAGCAATACCCACAGCGTGTAGATCGCGAGCGTCGTTCCGATGAAGGGCCGGATCAGCGTTAGAAAAGCCGTCACCAGGGCCAGGGAGCGCGCCCACGAAGCCCGCCGCAGGAGAGCAATTCCCGTAACGACGCACAACACTGCGCGGCCGGCCAGCACAACGGTGATCAGCGGAACCAGCCACGACATGTGCGCAAAGGGGAAGTTGTAGAAGCCGTCGAATCCATGCCCGAAGGGGAGACCCCAGTCGTGGAAGACTCCGGAAAGAACTCCGACCGCGACCAGCCAGCTCATGAGGGTCATGGCTGCGTAGGCAATCCACAAAATGCCGAGTGTATGCACGTGACGATGCACGCGGGTATAGATCCAGGGGGGTGGCATCATCGTCGCAATCGGCGTCGTCTGCCGCCCGCAACGGAGGCAATACGGCTGGTACGCGTCCATCGGCTGACCACATGCGCTGCAATACATGATGTGCCCCTCCTGCCTTAACATTGGATAGTACGCAGACGGACACCGTCCAGTTCCGGACATTTTTGCCTGATGCCTTGGAAGGAACCCGGCGGACCCCTCAGCTTCCGGGGAAGGCAGCCCTGGGATAATCTGTTCCAGGGCTTACGGCGGAGTTTCGCCGCCCGTGGGAGAGTGCATGTCCTGGTTCAGGCGGGAAGACAATAACATCGAGTCGGGGTCGAGCCGCGTGCGAACCGAGGGCTTGTGGAGTAAGTGCGAGGGCTGCGCTCAGCCCATCTGGAAGGCCGATCTTGAAGCGAACCTGCAGGTGTGCCCGAAATGCGGCCGGCACGGGCGCATCAGCGCCCAGGCGCGCATCGGCAGCCTGCTGGAACCCGGGTTTGAGTGGATCGACGGCAACCTCCGCTCGACCGATCCGCTTGAATTCACCGACCTGAAGCCTTATAAAGCCCGCCTCTCGAAAGCCCGCAAGGATACCGGCCTCTACGACGCCATCGTTAACGTGCAGGGCTGCCTCGGACCCCATCGCGTGATCCTGAGCGTCATCGAATACAGCTTCATCGGCGGCAGCATGGGCGCGGTGATGGGCGAAACGATCGCGCGCGCCATCGACCGGGCCCACGACACGCGGCAGCCGCTGATCACGATCGCCGCCTCGGGCGGAGCGCGCATGATGGAAGGCATCGCGAGCCTCATGCAGCTGGCCAAAGTTTCGACGGCCCTGGCGCGGCTCGATGACGCGCGGGTGCCCTTCATCTCCGTGCTGACCGATCCGACGACCGGAGGCGTGACGGCGAGCTTTGCGATGCTGGGCGACCTGAACATCGCCGAGCCGTGCGCGCTGATCGGCTTCGCCGGACCCAGGGTGATTGAGCAAACCATCCGGCAAAAACTGCCGGAGGGATTCCAGCGGTCGGAGTTCCTGCTGCAACACGGCTTTCTCGACGCCATCGTTCCCCGCCACGAGATGAAGCCCTACCTGATTCGAGCGCTCGACTTCATGGGCGTGCCCAAAGCTGCATAGCAGGACAGAGTGCAGGTCAGGCCACAGACAGCCCCGCCCTTGCTGCGCCGGAATACGGAATGCGGATGCCGCGAGCGATCCTTTATCGTCCGGCGGTTCCCGCATTGCCCAGCACTTGCTGGGCGTGCAGGACCTCGAGCAGTTTCGGATCGGCGGAGGGCCACGCTTTGAGGAAGCTGCGGTACTCGGCCTGGGACTGTGCGATGTTGCCGGCCAGCTCGTCGGCGTGGGCGATGCCGTAGAGCTCAAATCCTGAAGAGGGCCGCTCGATCAGTGCGGCCTGGTAGGCGGTCTTCGCGCCCGTGTAATCCTTCGCACGCAGCAGCGCCTCGGCCTCAGTTTCAGCAACGGGGCGAATGTAGAACGGCGGCTCATGATAGCCAAGCTTCTTCTCGGCAAGCAGCGCCTGCTGATAGAGCTTCTTTGCCGGCTCGAGTTTTCCCTGAAGCACCAGCACGCCCGCGCGCAATTCCTCTGAAGCGATGCTGAGGGTCTTGACCAGCGGGCCGGCCTCCGCGTCGGGGTTCAGGGGTGCGGTGGGCGGGTGGGTCGCGCTGTCCTGACTTGGAGGTGTCGGCCCGGTCTGTGCGCGGGGCGCAGCCGGTGCGGTCGAGGCGCCGGTTTTATCGCCGGCGTCCTGACTCTGTCGCCAGAGGCCCGCATCCATCTGCGCGGAGGCGGCCTGTGCGGTGGCGAGGTCGCTGTGATCGAGCGCCTGCATGCCCGTGGCGAAGCTGCGCAGCTCGTTGCGGAGGAAGCGCAGGTTCGCGGTCTTGTCGCTGTCGGGGAGATTGGCGTCGTCGATCAGGGTGAGGACGCTGGACCAGTCGCCGACGCGCAGGGCAACGGGGAGTCGGCGGCTGACACGGGCAATCTGATCGCGTGCGCTCCAGATATAGAGTGATGCGG
Organism: uncultured Acidobacteriaceae bacterium; assembly: GCA_963787915.1. Taxonomy (GTDB): domain Bacteria; phylum Acidobacteriota; class Terriglobia; order Terriglobales; family Acidobacteriaceae; genus Palsa-343. Next base: position 520,830 of record CAWBEP010000009.1, read on the forward strand.
AGAGCTCGCCGCGCGCCTGGGCCAGGTGATCGGAGAGCGCGTTCGCGTCTTCGAGGCGGCCCTGCTCCATGAGGTTGGCAATGGCATACATGAGGTTGTGGACGTAGTTCCAATCATCATCGACCGAGACGTGCTGCTCGCGCATGTAGCGCTCGTCGGCCGCGGTGGAGGCGGTGAACCAGCGGTCCGCGCTGGCGTAGTCGCCGACGCGGTAGTAGATGTGGCCCGGCATGTGGACCATGTGGCCGCTGTTGGGCGCGAGCGAGGCGAGCAGGGCGGCGCTGGGGATCGCGCGCTCCGGATGATTGCTCGGCTCCATGGCGTGGATCCAGTAGTGGTTGGCGGCGGAGTCGTTGGGGTCGTCTTTGAGGACGCTTTCAAGGATGGCGATCTTCTCTTTCTCGCCCGGCTTCGGATCGCCGTTGTCGTCGAAGCCGTCGCCTAAGGCATTCGCCAGAAAGATCCGCGCCTCGGGATCGTGCGGCTCTTTCTTCACCAGCCGGCGATAGATGGCGATGGACTGTGCATGATCGTCTCCCTTCTCATGGGAGGCGGCTATCGCGGCTTCGATATAGAGGCGATCGGTTTTGCCGGCTTTGGCTTCGAGCTTCAGGGCACGGTCGAGAGCCTGGTGGGCGTAGACCGCGTCTTCGTCGCCGCGAAAGGTGATGGCCTGGGCGAGTCCCCAATAGCACATGGCGCACTGCGGGTCGGTGCGAATCGCCTGCTCAAAGGCTCTCGCCGATTCGTAGTCCCAGAAGTCGTGAAGAAGGGTGAGCCCCTGATCGAACCACGCCTGCGCCTCAGGGGCGGCATTGATGGCGATATGCGAGTTGCCGATGCCGGTCATGCGCACCGGGACGGGGAACTCGTCGGGAGGAGGAAAGGCGTGCATGCCGGGCATCGGCGGCATGGCCGCGCCCGACTGCGCCGATGCACCGATCGAAGCGGCAAGAAACACGCCACCGACCGCCAGCCGAATGGAAGCTTTACTCATGAAGACGAATGTACATGGACCCTGTTAATCGAGCTCACGCAGCCTGCGGGTGACTTCCTGGTTTTCGTGGGTGAGGCGGAGGGCTTCGTCCGGGTTGCCGGCGCGCTCAGCCTGTTCGATGGCGGCGCGGAGGCGGCGCTGCTGCTGTTCGAGGGCGGTGAGCCGGATGGCGAGCACGGCCTCGTCGACTTTGTCCGCGTCCGGCTCCGCGTCGTGAATTGAAATGAAGAGCGCGGCCAGCATGCGGCGCTGGTCTTCGTCCGTGAGCGCGCTGATGGGGTCGGCCCCGTCCGGGCGAGCGCGCAGTTGCTCGACCATTGCGCGGACATCGGAGCGCATCGCGGCGAGTTCCTGCTCGTGCTGGTGCCATGCGCCTTCCGCAACAAGGTAGGCTTCGCTCGAGCGCGGACCGGAGAAGGCCTGGAGCAGGATCTGCTCGGCGCGCGTCAGGGGATGGGTCTGCGGGGGAATAGAGTCGCGGCGCTTGGCTGCCGCGTCCTTAAGTTCGGCGCGCACCAGGGCGGAGTCGATGCCGAGGGCCTGGGCGGCGTCGTTCGCGAAGGCGTCGCGGGCGATACGGCTGGGCATGCGGCGGATGTGCGGGAGCAGAAAATTGAGGGCTTCCGTCTTCGCCTTCGGATCGCGCGAGGGAAAGAGCTGGCGGGCTCGCTCAACGAGGTAATCCTGATATTGCGGGGCGGCGCGGAGAGCCTCGGCATAGGCCCGCGCTCCGCGGTCGCGGACAAAGCGGTCGGGATCGAGGCCGCCAGGGAGGGTGAGAACGCGCACTTCGAAGCCTTCCTCTGTGAGCAGCGCAATGGATTTTTCGGCTGCATTCGCGCCGGCGGTGTCGGGATCGAAGTTGACGATGACGCGCGTGGCATAGCGGCGCAGCAGGCGCACCTGCGATTCGGTGAAGGCGGTGCCGCTGGTCGCGAGGACGTTGGGAATGCCGGCGAGGTAGACGGAGATGCAGTCCATCTGGCCTTCGACGAGGACCGCGCCGCCGTCCTGGCGGATCGCCTGCCGTGCCTTATCCAGATTGAAGAGGATATGGCTCTTGGAGTAGAGAGGCGTCTCGGGTGAATTGAGATACTTTGGGCCGGATTTTTCTCCGGTGTCGAGGGTGCGCGCCGTGAAGGCGATCACGCGGCCGGATTCGTTCGCGATGGGAAACATCACGCGTTTGCGAAAGCGCGCATAGAGGGCGCCGGGAGAACCGTCTTCCTGCTCCTTCCAGGAAAAGAGGCCAGACTGCCGGAGCGTGGCCTGATCGGCACTGGACTGCAGGCGTTCGCGCAGGGCGTGGAAATTATCGGGGGCAAAGCCGATGCGGAATTTGGCGATCCCGTCGGCGGTGAGGCCGCGGCCGGTCAGATATTCGCGGGCAAGTGCGCCTTCAGGCGAGCGGAGTTGCTCTTCAAACCACGCGGTGGCCGCTTCGTGCAGGTCGAGGAGCTTGCCGCGCTGGCGATGTTCGGCGGCCTCTTCGGGCGAGGCAAAATCGCGTTTCGGCAGGGGAATTCCGCATTTTCCGGCGACCGTGCGGACAGCTTCGGGAAAGCCGACATTCTCGATTTTCTGAATGAAGTTGAAAACGTCGCCATGCTCGTGGCATCCGAAGCAGTAATAGTGCTGGCGGCCGACGTGGACGCTGAAGGACGGAGTCTTCTCTTTGTGGAAGGGGCAGAGGCCGCTGTAGTTCTGCGCGCCGGCCTTCTTCAGGCGGACATAGTCGCCGATGATTTTGACGATGTCCGCTTGTTCTTTGACGTGCTGGGCAAAATCGGAGGCCATGCTTTGGGGAGTTCGGTATCAGGGTACAGCGTTCCATTGTGGGGAAGTGGCAAGGCTGATTCGCAGCCCTGAACTTGAGGATGAAAGAGCCGGACACGCCGCGATATGGTAGGACACGAGACGATGGTGAACCATAAAAATGCGATATGGGCGCTCCTGGCGGTCGCTCTGCTGGCGGCGCCTGCGCGACCCCAGGCGGGCGCCGCTGCGCAACCCCGGAAGCTCTTCCACGTTGGCGTATCGAACCGGGAGTTCCTGCAGAACAACCTCGCGTATGACTGGCGGGGCGCGAAGACTCTGGCTCTGCAGACGACGATCTGGTATCCGGCAGACGACCAGGTGAAAGAAACGCCGCAGTGGATCGGCGACCCGGACCATCCCTTCGCGAGCGCGGGGCGCGCGGCTCACGACGGCGCGGTTGCGGGTACTCCGGAGAGATTTCCGCTGATCCTGCTCTCGCACGGTACGGGAGGCTCGGCACTGATGATGGCGTGGCTGGGCACCAAACTGGCGGCGCACGGGTACATTGCCGTGGCGGTGAACCATCCGGGCAACAATGCTGTGGACGGGTACACGGTGCAGGGGTTCACACTGGGCTGGGAGCGGGCCGTGGACCTGAGCCGCGTGCTGGATCAAATGCTGGCCGACCATCGCTTCGGGCCCAGGATCGACGCGAATCGCATTGGGGCCGCGGGGTTTTCGCTGGGCGGCTACACGATGATGGTTCTGGCGGGCGCGGTCGCAACACCCTTCGACGTGCAGAAGCTCGAACGGGAATGCAGCGCGGGCAAGGTCTGGGACCTCATGTGCTATTCCCCCCCGGAGTTCCCGGGTTTGACCCAGAAGGCGATCGCTCTGAGCCATACCGACTACGAGTATCGGACTGCATTGCAGCAGTCGTCGCAGCCGCACAGCGACACGCGGATTCGGGCCGTGTTTGCGATCGCCCCGCCCGACCTGCGGCTGACGCCGCAAAGCCTGGCTGCAATCAGGATCCCCGTAGAGATCGTGGCCGGCGCCGGCGATCCGATCCTGCCGCCGAAGGACAATGCCGAGGTTCTGGCGCACAGCATTCCCGGAGCAAAGCTGCGTATCTATCCGGGTGGCGTCGGGCATTACACATTTCTCGATACCGGCACCGCCCTCGGCAGGGAGCAGAAGCCCGATTTTTTTGTGGACAAGCCGGGAGTGAACCGGGATGCCATCCACGCGCGAGTGGCGCGGCTGGCCGTGGCGTTCTTCGACGCGAGCCTTGCACTGAAATGAAACATTTCCCCTTTTTCCACATCTAAATCAACAGGATTTGCCCTAAGGACACGACGTTTTCCGTTGAAAACCGCCCGAAATGGCAGAAATGGCCGGAGTTAGGGGTGGTTTGTGCTATTCTGAACGTCCCGGGGAGATGTGCGCCCTTTGCCCGACGGCCATTGAGCCGGTTCGGGATACGCCAGTGATGGCCCTGACCGCACCTCGTCCACTCCAGGCAGACAGATCCGAAAATTACGGCGGGGGGAGCAATCCGCTTGGCGATTGACGACAAATACGACGCAGACATTCAGAAGCTGATCGACGCAGGAAAAGAGAAGGGATACCTGACGTATAACGAGGTCAACGACCTTCTTCCGGGCGACATGAACTCGCCGGACGACCTTGACGATCTGATCACAACCATTGGCACCCAGGGAATCGACATTCTCGAGGGCGGCCCCAAAATTGGCGGTCCGGAGCGCGAAGACGGGTTCGAGCCCGAAGAGGGCGAGGACGTCGAGCTCGATCTGACGCCGGGCACGCTGGAAAAGACCAACGACCCTGTCCGCATGTACCTCCGCGAGATGGGCACAGTTCCGCTGCTGACACGCGAAGGCGAAGTGGAGATTGCGCGCCGGATCGAGCGCGGGCAAATGCGCGTGCTGAAGGCCATTTCCCGCTCGCCCGTGGTGATTCGCGAAATCACCGCACTGGGCGAAGACCTGAAGCGCGGCGTGCGCAACATCAAGGAAATCGTCATCTTCGACGATGAGGAGTTGACGGAAGAAGTCGTGCAGGCGCGAGTGCGCTCCACGGTGGTGAAGACAGATACGCTCGTCAAGCACCAGAAGAAAGCGCAGCAGCTCGAAGAAAAGCTGGCCACGATTACGCAGAAGGCGAAGCCGCGCGAGCATCGCCGGCTGCGCTGGAGCATTGCGCGGGAGAAGGTGCTGGTATCGCGGATCGTCCGCGAGCTGAAGTACACCAACCTCGAACGCAAGCGGCTGCTGGACAAGGTCAACAAGACCGTCGAAGCCATGCGGACGCTCGAGCGGCAGATTCGCTCGCTCGACACCAAATGGGAGCAGTCGCGCAGCGAGGAACTGCGCAAGGAATACCGGCGTCAGCAGAAGAACTGCAAGACCGACCTCGAAAAGCTGGAAGAAGAGGCCGGCGTCGCCATTGCGGAGCTCAAGCGCACCCAGCGCGAGATGATCCAGGGCGATATGGACGCCGAGCAGGCCAAGCGGGAGCTGATTGAAGCCAACCTGCGCCTCGTGGTCTCCATCGCCAAGAAGTACACCAACCGCGGCCTGCAGTTCCTCGACCTGATTCAGGAAGGCAACATCGGCCTGATGAAGGCGGTGGATAAATTTGAGTACCGTCGCGGTTACAAATTCTCGACGTACGCAACGTGGTGGATCCGCCAGGCGATTACGCGCGCCATTGCCGACCAGGCAAGGACGATCCGCATCCCGGTGCACATGATCGAGACGATCAACAAGCTGATCCGGACTTCGCGGCAGCTGGTGCAGGAGCTGGGGCGCGAGCCGACTTCGGAGGAAATTGCGAAGCGGATGGATATTCCGGTCGCCAAAGTGCGTAAGGTGCTGAAGATCGCGCAGGAGCCGATTTCGCTCGAAACGCCGATCGGCGAAGAGGAAGATTCGCACCTGGGCGATTTCATCGAAGATCGCCAGGCCGTTTCGCCTTCCGATGCGGTGATCAGCGTGAACCTCAAGGAATACACCTCGCAGGTGCTGCGTACGCTGACCCCGCGCGAAGAGCGCGTGGTGAAGATGCGCTTTGGTCTGGAGGATGGCTCCGAGCACACGCTGGAAGAAGTGGGCCAGAGCTTCCAGGTGACCCGCGAGCGCATCCGCCAGATCGAAGCGAAGGCGCTGCGCAAGCTGCGCCACCCCTCGCGTTCGCGCAAGCTGCGGGCGTTTGTGGACACCGTGCACGAGTAACGCGGGAACAGGGAGTAGGCAGTAGCAACTAGGGAATAGTGATCGAAAGGCCGCTCGGCAAACGGGCGGCCTTTTGTTTTGGCCCGGCTTTGCGGTCGAGCTATTGCACGGTCAGGCTGAACTGTACGCTGTGCGTGATATTCGACATCGTTCCTATTACCGTGATCGTGTAGGTCCCTGATGGCGTCTGATTCTGGCTGCCACCACCGCCAGTGCCTCCACCTCCGCCGCCTCCTCCACCACCACCTCCACCTCCACTACCGCCCCCACCGCCGGAACCTCCGCTGGCCGTAACACCGCAACCGGCCAGAAGCATGGCAGCGACGAGAAGGATCAGGATTCTCCGGGATTTCTTGTTGCGGTGGAAACTGGCCAAGCATAAAGGGAAGGCCATCGCCAGAGCGGCCAGAATCGAACGCCACTTCGGTGAAGAAGTCACCGCGGCCGAAGTGGTGGAGACGCCGGTGGCGATCGAAGCCGTAACGCTGGAGCTGTTCAGCCCTGTGATCCCGATACTGGCCGGATTGAGAGAGCATGTCGCGTTTTGCGGAGCTCCGGCGCATGACAGGGAGACGGTGCCGCTTGTTCCGGCGAGGCCTTCGAGCTGAATGGCAAAGGTCGCGGTTTGGCCGCTGGTGATGATGGTCGAATTGGCGCCACCGATGGCCATGCTGAAGTCGTCGCCTGCACCACTCAGCGCAACTATGAGCGCGTTGGCCAGGTTCGCAGCGGAGATCGTCAGCGTTCCCGTAGCTGCTCCGGCGACGGCAGGCGAAAACGTGATTCCGATATGGCAACTGGCCCCGACCGCGAGCGTCGATGGGCAATCGTTGGTGGCAAGGGCGAAGCCCGCCGTAACCGCCGCCGCGAGGCCGGTGAGCGCGTAGCCGCCGCTGTTGGTCAGCGTGACCGTCTGCGGGCTGCTGGTGGTCCCGATCGCGTAGCCGCCGAAGTTAATGGACTTCGGCGTAGCCGAGATACCAGGGGGAGCGACCCCGGTGCCACTCAGAACCACCGTTTGGCTCTGGAATTCATCGGTTACGGTGAGGATGCCGGACTCCGCGCCTACCACCGTGGGCACGAAGGAGACAGCGATGGCGCAGGTCGAGTGACCCTGGAGGACGGCTCCGCAGTTGTTCACGGCCGTGAAGTCGCCGGTGTTCGAAACCGCTATGCCGGTCAGCGGAGCGTCGCCGCTGTTCGTCAGCGTCAGCTGTTGCGGCGCGCTGACGGTACCGTCCTGTTGCGGTGCAAAGATCAGCGACGGCGCCGAGAGATTATCGGTTGCCGGAGCCTGACCCGTGCCTGAAAGAAGCGCGGTTTGTGTTCCCGATGCGTCCGTGACGGTGAGCACTCCGCTGCGCGCGCCGGGAACGGTAGGCGTAAAGACGATGCCCAGGGTGCAGCTGTATTCGGAGGCCAGAGATGGGCCGCAGGTGTTCGCGGCGATCGAAAAGTTGCCGGTGACCGCTTCGCTGGTGAGCGCCACGGTTTGACCGCCGGTATTGGCGATCGTTACATCCTGCGAAGCCGACGTGGTTCCATCCGGAGTCGCGCTGAAGGCAAGTGCTGAAGGAGTAAGAACGATGGCGCCCGGCGCCAGACCTGTACCGGACAGCGGCACTGTGATTTGCCCGCCGGCAACATTGGCGAAGACCGTCAGGGAGCCGGTGAGCGCGCCGGTTTGCGAGGGATCGAAGCTGATGCCGATTTGGCATGTCGCGTTCGGGGCGACGGCCGCCCCTGTGCAGTTGTCGATTTCGGCGAAGTCTCCCGTCACCGCGATGCTTGTGATGGCGAGGCTCGGCTCGCCCGTGTTCGTGAAAGTCACCGTCTGGATCGCGCTGATGGTCTGTACGGTTTGCGCCGCAAAGGTCAGTGACTGCGGCGAGGCAGTCGCGGTGGTTGGCGTCGAACCCGCGGTCACGAGATTGGCCTGCCAGATGCCGCGTCCCCATGTGGCCGCGCGCAACGTTTGGGTTGTCCCGGCATTGAAGCTCATGAGCCCGACGACCGGCGCATTCGGGAGGCCGCTGCCGTAGACATTCCAGCAGGTAGAGCTCGTCGTACAGCTGGCGGCATCCTGCGTCACGTAGACCCCGGCATCGAGAGCCGCATAGACAACGTTGGCGTTATTGGGATCGACGAGGATGCTGTTGGCCGGTGCAGGCGGCAGATTCGAGGTGATATCAATCCAATGCGCGCCGCCGTCGAGAGATCGATAGACGACGCTCGTGTATAGCGCGATGTTCGAGAGCCCCTGGACGGTCACGTAGATCGTTTGCCCGGTCGTATCGTGCGGATCGGGAACGATGCTGGAGATGCCGTAGCCCTCGGCGTTGAACTGCGTGAAGCCCGGCTCTGCATTCGTTACCGGCGATGAATACAGATCCACCCAGGCGGTATTCGAGGCCAGCGAATCGGCGTTGACCCTGGCCGTGAAGACGTGCCCGGGAATCAGGCCTCCGCCATCGAAAGCCCCCGCGATGCCCGCATAGAGCTGTTCAGATCCGGTCGAGGAACCTGAGGTGATGGGAGCAGCGGCAAGGGTTTGAATCTCGGCATTTCCGTCGCAGGAGGATGCGTGGCCGCCGTCGAGCATGGGGCTGATCAGGTTGAGCTGACTCCATCCAGCGCCCGTAGCGGGACCGCGCCAGACGCGGCACGTTCCCAGAATCAGATCCGCGGTGTTAAGTGGATCGAGAATCCACGGAGCCGGAATCGTCTGGTAATCGCTCTCGACCTGGGCCGCGCCGATCGCAACGTTGCCAAAGCCGGCAGTGTCGCAGGCCGTGCCCTCGGTGCAGCGATTGATGCCGACGCCGAACGTGGAGGTGGCGTACCAGTTCTGCGGGTTGGCGGCATCGATGGCAGTTCCATCGCCCTCGCCGTTGAGAACCTGGTTCCACGCCGTGCCACTGGCCGCAGGAGCTGCGGTGCCCAGCGCACCCAGCCCTACCAGCCAGGTCGATGCGGTGTTTGGATCCTCGCTGAAGCTCGCGACCTGCGCCAGAGAGCCCAGGCCGCTGTTGAGGTTTTGAAAATGGGCCGCGTCATCGCTGGAACACGCTGTGGCCTGCTCATTGACGCTGTCGGTTGAGCGCCACAGTCCTCCGTCATTGCCAAAATAGAGCAAGCTGCTGGTGCCGAAGGTCGCGTCGATGGCATGTTGGGATGGAGCCACCTGGGCAGCGGCACAGGTTTGCGTGTTCGTGGTGTTGCGCCAGACGCAGCTGTTCGCGAGGCTGCACTTCCAGATGTCCGCCGTTCCGGCAAAAAGCAGAGTGTCCTGTTGCGACGGCACAGCCGCCACCCAGAGGTTGTAGTCGCCCTGCGCGATGACGCCGCTGTCCAGATCCTGGAGGGGCTGATCGGCGATCTGCTTAGCGAACTGGACCGTCGTGGATGCGCATTGTTTCCCGGTCAGGTTGCAGGCATCCTGCCAAAGGCCCTGGTCAAAATTGTTTTCGTCCACCGTGAGAGCGAACATATCCCCGGTGACAGGCTGGACCGCGAGCGCGCCCCGGAAGATTGGGCAAGCCTGCGAGGCCGCCGTCCCAGGATTGGCCGGGCACATCCGTGTCGTCAGATTGGCGCCCGGCTGATTCGCCAGCCGCGTCCACGTCAAACCATCCGGGGAGTCGTAGTAGCCGTGAAAGCGGATGGCGGCGTAGAAACGCTGGCGGACAGGATTCCATACAACGGCAGTGGCCGCGTTGCCCGAGTCGCCCAGGAACTCGTCCGACTCGATAACCTGCGAACCGTCCTCGAGGGTCGCGAGCCGCCAGCTGACACCGGCGTCGGGAGAATAGTAGATGCCGAGCGTGCTGTTCGCGCTGGGGTTCCCCACCACCGCCGCGTAGCCGGACTGGGCAACGGCGGCGACGACCACGCTGGCGTTAGTACCGCTCCACGCGAAGCCTGAGAATGCACTGCCCAGAAAACTAAACGCGACTCCCGATGGCGAAAGACTCGCTGAGGACGTGCGAATCAGGCTCCAGGTATCTCCGCCATCGGCTGAGCGGAGAATGCCCGCGCCGTACCAGGAATCGGTGGCATTGTTGGGATCGCCGGTGCCCGCTAAAATTACGCCCGTGCCACCCGGCTGGACCGTCACTGCGCCGATACTCAGCGAGGTGACGAATGCCGGAGACCACACACTCAGCGTGTCCGTGAGCGGCTTGAAGCTCACGCTGGCCGCACTGCCGGCGGCATTCGTCGACTTCCACACACCTCCGCCGGCGGTTCCCGCGTAGAGGGTGTTCCCGGAGCCATCGGAGGGATCGGCCGCAAGACTGGCGATGGGTCCTGTCACGAGATTCCAGGCCGCGGTGTTGACCTGCGCGGGTCCAACCGCTTGCCATGTCGCCGAGAGGGATTGGCTCTGCGCCTGAGTGTGGGTCGCGGGGGGTTGCTGGCGCTGTCCATCAGGGGACCCCTGGCCCTGGTGATTGCCATCAACGGCTGTTTGCGTGGAAAGCGGCCCAGGTTGCTGGGCCCGGCAGACCGTGACCGCGAAATCCGCGGACAAAACCACCAAAAGGCAGATTGCCGGAACGAACGTGGATCGTGGCTTTCGGCGGATCTCCGTCGTGCGGACGGCGAGCCAGGTCTTCGAGCGCAAGGAATAACCTCTTCCAGCGCTGCACGGCCCGTTCCGGGACGCATTTATGGCGCTGGAACGAGCCTATTATTGAGCCCGGGGGGGAGGGGTGGAGGTTACCGTAGTAATTCTTATGTGTCTCTGGTACCTACGGAAGCGCCTACTTTGGGAATGCGCGCGAAGTGATTTTTCGATCGAAATGGGTGAAATTGGCGGAGCTATCGCTTGCTTCGTCCATGGAAAACGAACCGAGCCTTGCACGCGCAAGCGAAAGAGGAAGACCGGCGTGGCCTTAGACTTCCTGGTTAACGCTCGCCAGTTCCTGATTCAGAGCGGGGGCGTAGCCCCGGTGCGCGGCGTTCTGGCTCGCGGGTTGGGGGTGCTTCTTCGAAAGCAGACGCACCGCCTCGGAGCGCGCGATGCTTTCGGCAACGGTCTCCCTGATCGAATCTCCGGTTGAGAACAGGCAGGATGTGGCAGTCCGCCAGACGATGGCGAGGTCGCTCAGCAGCGTGGCTTCGCGCATATAGTCCAGGTCGAGCTGCGCCTTGGCCGGCTTGACGAACGTCTCGTAAAAAATCTCAAGCTGGTCTTCAGGGATCTCGGAGAGGAACTCCTCCTCTTTGCGAAAGGCCAGGGTAGCGGCTCCGGTAATGCCGGGCCGGCAGGCCATGTGCAGGGCCTCGTGGTGAGGCAGCTTGGGACGGGGGCCGACCAGGCACATGTCGCCGCGGAGCACGTTCCAGAACTGCGGCAGCTCGTCGAGCTTGTAGCGGCGCAGCAGCGCGCCCACCGGCGTAATGCGCGCATCCCCGCTCACAGTGATCGACGAGTTACTCCCCTTTTTGGGGCTCATGGAACGAAACTTGTAAAGGATGAATTCTCTTCCCTGCCGGCCCATCCGGCGTTGCCGGAAGAATACCGGGCCGGGTGAACCGAGACGGACCAGCAAACCAGCGACTCCCATGATGGGAAGCAATGCGATCAGCGCAGCGGCGGCGACCGTGAAGTCCAGAGCGCGACGAACGCCGGAAAGGGCCCACGGACTGGCCTCTACGGCTGTCAATTCGGGAGCGTGAACAGTTTGGCGAGCATCGCTCGATGGAGCGTGCGCGGAGGAAATGCGACCCAGGCAAGTCAAATGCAAATCACTTTCCGTTCGGTCAGCAGTTTCCGCAGAAAAAATATTATCGAATGAAAGCGAGCTCATCCCACCCATCACAATGGTTCCTGGCTGTATTGATCTTCGCAAAACCTAAGGAGAACAGAATCGAAGGTTGCCGGCGGGCTGTTAGAACTGTGGATTACTATTGTTACTGAACTGTAATCACTTGTTTGCTGTTGTTTCTGGGTTGCAGTATACCAGGGAAGCGTCAAAAACAAGGATCATTTTTCTTTGCTCGTGCACCGATGTCACAAGAGGGCATTACGACAATAACTTCCACCAATTCGCCACGGCAATCCCACAAAAGTAGGTACAGGTCGTCAACCTCCGGCGCCATGCTAGACTGGTCCACAAGGTTTACCCCGCACGAGCCCATGCAACGCCCCGCTTCGCGGCGCCTCCCGTGTTCGCTCTACGCATCGTGCCGCACCCTCGTATGACGAAACAACTCGCCTCGTTCCTGACGGCCTCGTGTCTCGCTGTTACCCTGCACGCGGGCGCGCAGTCTCTTCCCGGCAGCGCGCAAAACCCCTCCAGCAGCCCGGATTGCTCTGACCCGATTCTGGCCAGTTCTTCCCAGTGCGCCGCGCAGGCGCAGGGTCCAATGCCCCTCTATCCGTCGAATCCCCAGGCCCAGGCCGGCCCAACCGGGCAGCCCCCTCTCAATTTCAATTACACCGATACCGAAACCCTCAATCGTCCGGCGGCGAATCGTGCCCCGGTTACCCAACCCCTTCCTCCTGAACCCCTCACCGAGTTCCAGAAATTCCTCGCTTCCACCACCGGCCAGGTCCTGCCAATCTACGGCGCCAGCCTCTTTCGCGACGTTCCCTCCACCTTTGCGCCGCTCGACATGGCTCCAGTGCCGCCTGATTACCTTATCGGCCCCGGCGACGAATTGCGTATCCGTGTCTGGGGACAGGTCAATTTTCGCGCGGATGTCCGCGTGGACCGCTCCGGTGAGATTTACCTTCCCCAAATCGGCCAGGTGCACGTAGCCGGCATGCCCTTTTCCGCCCTGGACGCCCACCTTCGCTCCGCGGTGGGACGCGTCTACCGCAACTTCGACCTTACCGCCGACCTCGGCCAGATCCGTGCCATTCAGGTGTACCTCGCGGGCGCAGCGCGGCGTCCCGGCGTTTACACCGTCAGTTCGCTCAGCACTTTGATCGACGCACTCTTTGCGAGCGGTGGTCCCTCGACAGCAGGTTCGTTCCGGCACATCGAGTTACGCCGCGCCGGTGCGGTAGTTACCGATTTCGACCTTTACTCTCTGGTGGTTCACGGCGATAAGTCGAAGGATGTTGCGCTCGCGAACGGGGATGTGCTGTTCATCCCCCCGGTCGGCCCGCAGATAGCGATGATCGGCAGCGTCAGGAACCCTGCCATCTACGAATTGCGCTCCGGAGAAACACTCGCGGACGCCCTGGCCGATGCCGGCGGCCCCTCCGTCGTCGCCTCCGAGGCCCGTATGTCGATCGAGCGGATTGACGAGCACCGCGACCGCTATGCGATGCAGATCGCGTGGGATCCCACCGGGCTTGCGATGGTCCTGGCTGACGGCGATCTCATCCGTGTCGATTCCATTGTTCCTCTCTACAAAAAGACGGTCACGCTGCGCGGTAACACCGCGAACCCGGGCCGCTTCGCATGGCATTCCGGCATGCACATCAGCGAGTTGATCCCGGATAAAGACTCGCTGGTCACGCGCAATTACTGGTGGAAACGGGCCCAGCTCGGCTTGCCCGCTCCTGAATTCGAGCCCCTGCGAAACTTTCCGAATCTGCAGCAGCCTTCGGCGCCCATGGAGCTGCCGCGCCGGCTGCTGATCGAACCCAGCACCAACAACGGCACGCTGCCCGGCAGTCAGCTGGTGCCCGGGGCTGGCGCGATGACGAACCCCGGCGATCAGAACAACAACAGCCAGAGCGGCAACGCGAATCTCGCCGCGGGCCAAACGGAATATCCCTCTGCCGCGAGTGGTCAGGGGATGCGCAACCCATCCGCCGCGCAGCGCGCCGGAAGCGCTTCCCTCGCGACCGATCAGGACCAGTACACGGCTCAGATGCCCGCCGCGATGCACACTGAAGTGGGGCCGTTGGCGCCGGAGATCGACTGGGATTACGCCGTGATCGAAAGACAGGATGCGGCCACCCTCAAGACGACCCTGATCCCGTTCGACCTCGGCCGCCTTGTGCTGAAACAGGATGCTTCCCAGGACCTGGGCCTCGAACCCGGCGACGTTGTCTCGATCTTCTCCCAGGGGGACATTCGCGTTCCCATCGCCCAGCAGACCAAGTTTGTGCGCCTGGACGGTGAGTTCGTTCATGCCGGCATGTACACGGTCCAGTCGGGCGAAACCCTGCGCGACCTGGTGCAGCGCGCCGGCGGCCTCACGGCTGCCGCTTATCTGTTCGGTTCCGAGTTCACGCGTGAATCCACGCGCGTGATCCAGCAGCGGCGCATGGACGAGTATGTTGAAACGCTCGAAATGCAGATGCAGCGCGGCAATCTGGCGCTCGCATCGTCACCGGCGGCCTCGGCGCAGGATTTAGCCAGCGGCGCAGCCGCGCGGAGCAGCGAGCAGGAATTGCTGGCGCGCCTCCGCCAGGTTCGCGCGACCGGACGCATCGTGCTCGAATTCAAATCCGGCAGCAGCGGGCTGGATGTCCTGCCCGATATCGCCCTCGAGGACGGCGACCATTTCGTCGTGCCCCCCGTGCCGGCCAGCGTCAACGTCGTGGGCGCCGTCTATGACCAGAACTCTTTCCTCTACCAGACCGCGCGGCGGGCCGGCACTTACCTGCGCCTCGCCGGTGGCCCGAATCGCGATGCCGACACGAAGCACATCTTTATCATCCGCGCTGATGGATCGGTGATCAGCCGCGAAGCTGAGAATGGAATCTGGGGCAACGAGTTCGACAATCTGCGCATGAATCCCGGAGATACGATCGTGGTTCCGCAGAAGACCTTTAAGCCATCGGCGCTGCGTGGCATTCTGGACTACTCCCAGCTCTTCTCGCAGCTCGCCCTGGGCGCAGCTTCACTCAGCGTGATCCAGTAACAGCACTCCCCAACCTGTAAGATACGGTTATTGCGCGCCCTGCTCAGGGCCGGCCGAATTCATGGCAACCGAAACACACTATCCCGATGTCCAGCAATCTTCCGGCGCTTCGCCGCGGCCGCCGCGTTTGGACGCCGATGCAGAGGAAGAAATCACCCTGTTCGAACTGCTGCTGATCGTCGTGGAGCGCCGGCGTCTGATCCTCCTTGTCACGGTGGCCTCCGCCGTCGTCGCGCTGATCGTCTCGCTTCTTCTGCCGAAGTCTTATACGGCGACGGTGGTCCTGTTACCGCCCCAGCAGAATTCCTCTCTCGCTTCCGCGCTCAGCTCGCAGCTGGGCAACCTCGGCTCCGTGGCTGCTCTGGCCGGCGGCGGACTTGGGCTCAAGAACCCGGCGGACATGTATGTCTCGATGATGAAGAGCCAGACCGTCGAAGACCACATGATCCGGGATTACGAATTGCAGCGGGAGTACCATAAGCGGCTCATGTCCGATACGCGCAAGGCCTTCGAACGCCACGCAATCGTGGACGGCAGCGGTAAAGATGGGCTGATCCGTATCTCGGTCGAAGATCCGAACCCGGTGCGGGCCGCCCAGCTGGCCAATGGCTACGTGCAGCGCTTCCAGGAATTGTCCCAGAACCTCGCCATCACCGAGGCTTCCCAGCGCCGCCTCTTCTTCGAGAAACAGCTGGAACAGGCGAAGGACAACCTGGCAAATGCCGAAGAGGCGCTGAAGGCAACGGAGCAATCCACCGGATTGATTCAGCTCGACAGCCAGGCGCGCGCGCTCATCGAGTCCGCGGCTACCCTGCGTGCCCAGGTCGCCGCCAAAGAAGTTCAGATTCAGGCCATGCAGACGTATGCGACGGGGCAGAATTCCCAGGTCATCGAAGCGCAGCAGGAACTGGAAAGCCTTCGAGCGCAACTGGCCAGGCTGGGAGGTTCGGAGGACAGCGCAAATTCGCTGATCGTTCCGAAGGGGAAGGTGACCGAATCCGGCCTTCAGTACGTGCGCAAGCTGCGCGACGTGAAGTATTACGAGACGATCTTCGACATCCTGGCGAAGCAATTCGAAATCGCGAAACTGGACGAGGCGAAGGAAGGCGCGGTGGTGCAGGTGGTCGATCCGGCGATGCCACCCGACCGTAAATCATCTCCGAAACGCGGCCTCATCGTGCTCGTCGCCACGATCGTGGGATTCTTCCTGGGAATCCTCGTCGCCCTGGCCCAGGCGGCCTGGGCGCGTCTTCACCAGGACCCCGAATCCGAAGCGAAACTCGACCTGCTTCGCCGGGCATTGCGGAGCAAAAATCCGTCAGCGGTCTGATCGCCCTCGGCTCATTCCGGCAAATCCTTCGACCCGCTGATCGCAAGTTTCACGGCCACTCCCTCAGTGTCGAGGTTCGCTCCAGGTGAAGTCCCTCCGGCGAAGACCTGATAGTCTCCGGCCCGCACAGCACGGTTTCCGGAGCCATCGACCTCGCTCAGCTCGCGGGCATCGAGAGTGAAATGCACGAGCGTGCTCGCGTGCGGCGCCAGATGTACGCGCTGGAATCCCACAAGATTGCGCAGCGGGTATTCCGTTCCCGACGGTGGAATGAGATAGATTTGCGCCACATCATCGCCGGCGCGATTGCCGGTGTTCGTCACACGAACATCGGCGGTCAGCGCCTCGCCCGCAGCGAGCGACTCGGAAGATAGCTTTAAATCCGCATAGTGAAACGTTGTGTAACTCAGCCCATCGCCGAATTTATAGAGTGGCTCGCCGGTGAAGTATCGATAAGTGCGGTTCTTCATGCTGTAGTCGGTGAAGGGTGGTAACTGATCGTTGGAGGCATAGAACGTCACGGGCAGGCGCCCCGACGGATTCACTTCTCCGGTAAGCACGTCTGCGATGGCCTCGCCGCCCGCCTCGCCCGGATACCAGGCCTCCAGTAGTGCCGCCGCGTGATCTTTCGCCCAGTTCATGGCGATGGCGCTGCCGCTCATCAACGCGACGACCACGGGCTTGCCGGTTGCGGCCACGGCTTCGAGGAGATCCTGCTGCGTCTTTGGCAAATCGAGGTTGGTGCGGTCGCCGCCCGCAAAGCCTTCAATGTGCACCGGCATCTCTTCGCCCTCGAGATTCGGCGAAATGCCGACGAAGGCGAGAACGATATCGGAATCTTTAGCCGCCTTGACGGCCTCGTCGCGCAGCGTTTGCGCGGGCGCGCGCCATTCAAGGGTCAGGCCCGCTCCGAACAGAGGAACCCTGAACGAGTATTCGATGCGGATGGAGTGAGGGTTGGTGTCGGCGATGTCGACAGCAACGGAGCCGGGCTGTTGGCGCCCCTGCTTCGCGACGACTTGTTTGCCGTCGAACCAAAGAGCCGCGCTGAATTTGTCGCCGCAGTCCCAGCAATCCGCCGTGTTCAGAAAGAGTTCGTACTTGCCAGGGGCGGGAGCGGTGAAAAAGCCGGTCCAGCGAACGCTGTAGTTCGTGCGCGGCAGATGGGGAACCGGACTGGCCGCGTCCCAGTCGAAGTCAATTTGCTGATCGACGCGCTCGACAGCCGGTTTACCGGAAAAATCCGGATTATCAAAATACTCGCCCTTCAGCCCGTAATCCTTTGAGGCCGCTTCCGGATGCAGCGCGGTGCGCGGAACCAGCACCGGCAACTCCGCGACATACCCGGAGCCCTGCGCGTATACCACGCGAGCCTTCCCCCGCAGCGCCTCTTCGATCCCATCAAGGGGAAGCGAGGGATGCGAGGGAATGGCGTTGTAGTTCCCCTCAATCGCAGCCAGCGACGCTGCATTCGGCCCAATCACCGCGACGCGCCTGAGTCCGGGCTTCAGCGGCAGCGTCCCGTCATTCTTCAGCAGGACGATTGCCTCGTGCGCGGTCTTTAGCGCCAGGGCGCGATGCTCCGCCGAGTCGACCTCGGAGTAAGGAAGCTGTGCGTATTTCACCTCCGCGGGCGGATCGAACATGCCCAGCCGCATCCGCGCGGTAAAAAGGCGGCGTACGGCCTGGTCGATGTCGGCCTCGTCGATCAGATGGTCGTGGACCGCCTGCACCAGCGACTTATATTCGTTGCCGCAGCTCGTGTCGGTCCCCGCCTTCACCGCAATGGCGCTGGCATGCGCCGCATCGGGAGAAAAATGGTGGCCTGTTTGCGAATAGAAGTCGGAAATGGCGCCGCAGTCCGAGGTCACGAATCCCTGAAAGCCCCAATCCTTGCGCAGGTGCTGTTCGAGCAGCATGGTGCTGGCGCAGGCGGGAGTGCCATCGATGGCGTTGTAGGCGCACATCGCGGAATCCGCATGGCTTTCGGTAATGGTCGCGCGAAATGCGGGCGTGTAAGTATCTTCCAGATCGTGCGCGCTGGCGTCGACATTGAATTCGTGCCGCAACGATTCGGGCCCGCTGTGCACCGCGAAATGCTTCGGCGTGGCGATAGTGCGGAAATATTTCGGGTCGTCCCCCTGCAGGCCTTTCACGAACGCAACCCCCATACGGCTGGTCAGGAAAGGATCCTCGCCGTAGGTCTCCTGACCGCGCCCCCACCGCGGATCGCGAAAGATGTTGATGTTCGGCGACCAGATGGTCAGCCCGAAAAAGATGCTGTGCAGGTCTTCACGCATAGCCTGGTTGTATTTCGCGCGCGCCTCGGTGGAAATGACCGTTCCAACCTGCTGCTGCAGATCGGTATCCCAGGTCGCTGCCAGGCCAATCGCCTGCGGAAACAACGTTGCGTAGCCGGAGCGCGCGATGCCGTGCAGGCCTTCGCTCCAGTAGTCGTATTCCGGCACGCCCAGGCGCGGAATAGCCGCCGCGTGGTTTTCCATCTGCGAGACTTTCTCCTCGAGCGTCATGGCGGATACCAGCGCGTCAACGCGCTTGTCCACAGGCTGCGAGGAGTCAAACCAGATTTGCCCGGAGGTTCCAGGGGCCGCAGCCGGCTGCGCGAAGATCGCCGGAACCATCCCGGCGCAAACAACGACGATCGAGTATTTGAAATTAGCGAACACAGCGGAACTCCTTTAACTGAGCAGCAGTATCTTTTCACATCGCGTGGGCGCGGTGGGCAGAACTGATCGGCTGAGCGGTCTTATGGTTTTTCCGGATGCAGGATGGCCGGGATGTAGAAGTGAAAGAAACGGTCCGAGTCCGATGCCAGGCAGACGTCTGCATTCGGCGTCCCCGGCGTCGGGCGCGTGAAGCCCTTGTCGTCGATTTCGATATGCATGGGCTCCGTCGGACACAGCGCAGGGTCGATGGCCGCTGCAACCGCCATCGGATCGTACATCGTCGGCGTTGGACTGCCCGACGCGGCGGACCACTCCGCATAGAGCGAGAGCAATGCGTCGGTGGTGGGGGTCGCCTGGCTGAAGAGCGTGTCCCGGAGCACTTCGTCCAGCTTCAGCTGCGTGGAGTCGAGCGGCATCATCGCAATGGGCACGCCCGCGGCGAACAGCTTGCGCGACGAAGCCACGTCCATCGCGACGTTGTATTCAGGCTCTGGACCGTGGTCGGGCAGATAGCCGAGGTCGCCGTACCCGCGATGGATCGATCCACCCATCAGCACGACTCTCTGCAGCTTGCGAAACGTCGCCGGGTCGCGGTCGATCAGCGCGCCAATATTGCTGAACGGCGAGAGCGCAATCAGCGTGATCTTGCCGGGATTCCGCCGGATCGCGTTGAGAGTAAATTCCGTAGCGTCCGGCCAGCCCTTCGCGGGCTCCGGCTCCACCGCGGCCCATCGCGCCTGCGAAAACGTGGAGGATGCGTGGGTCCGGGGGCCGGCGGCGACGGGAATCTCGCGTCGCCCCATCGCCTTCAGGAGACGCTCGGCGAGCCGCGCACGCAGATCGGTATCGCCCCAGGCGGTGGTCACTCCTATCACTTCAAGTTTGGGACTGGAAACCGCCAGAGCCAAGGCGAAGGCGTCGTCGATGTCATCGCCAATATCGGTGTCGACGATGACTTTCTGCTTTTCGCTGGGCTCCGGCCGCTGCTGCGCGCAAACTTTCGGGCACCAGCCTGCGTTCGCCATCAGCGCGAGGCCAATCGGGATCAGGGCTCGTTGCAATGCTCTCTTCACTGGGACTCCTGCGGGCGGCTCGGTCCAGGTTACTCGGTCCAGGGTAAAGGATCGCGTCCTTTCGCCTGCTTCCTTTATATCCGCACTTGTAGCTGAACTTTCTCCGGCGATGCTGCCTGCTCCTCGAAGAGGACGATTTGATTGGCAGGCCGTAGCCAATCGGCGGGCACATGATAGTAGCGCTGCGAAAGAGCATCCTTCGGCTCGATTGCTGCAATGAGCCAATGGCGGCCCACGGCCCTGCCGTTGACCCAAATCATGCCCTTCCCGAGTCCCGTTGCGTCGAGACGGAAGACAGCTCCGGACTGAAGCAAATTCGCAGGCAGGCGCACTTCCGTTTTGTACCACCGCAAAGTTCTGGCGTCTCTCAGGGGATGCCAGGCAGACACGCTCTCTTCCGCTGGCAGGTTTTGCTGTTCGCCAATCAGCCCGGGACGCATGGTCCAGTTGCGTACGGGGTTGCCGTTCAGCAGGACGCCTTCCCAGATCCCCTTGCGCTCGAAGTTCATTGGGCTGGCGATTTGCCAGTCGCCCTTGATCATTCCAACAGCCGTCGACAAAAGTTCGATGCGACGCGCACCGGCCGGCAGCGTGAGGCTAAAGCTGTGGCGGAAGCCGTGCTCGTGACCCACCTCGCTCGGATTGGCCACAACCCGCGGATGCGCGGGATCCTCCGGCGTGATCGCCCCACGATCCTCGCTCAAAGGCAATTGGGAGGTTGCGACGAGATGCCCATCCACGTACAGATAGAAGAAGTCGGCGCCGTACGGTATGACGATTTCCTGCGGCCCCTCCTGATCCAATCGAACCACCGTGCTGTACCAGCAGTAGTCCGTGCTGTCTTTCGTCAGAAAAAGCTGCTCGGCTGGTTCATCGGAAACTATGCCTGCATCGTGACGCTCGGCCGGCATGGGCTCATCCCACGCCAGCCACGCGAGGTTCTCCTGTATCGCGGGCTTCCACGCTGCCGCACTCATCATTCGCGCCACCGTGCTGCTGACGGTATGGGTATCGAACAGCGTTTCGCCCCTTGCGCTCACGAGCCTGGCCGGCGCGTTCCAGTTCATGAATTCGAGAAAATCCTGGTCCGGCGCAGGCTGCTGAACAGCTTCCTGAACGAGGCGCAGCTCGTCCCTTCCCAGACGCCAGGTCGTTGTCCTGATTCCCTCCGCGGTGTTCTCCGAGCGATCGCCTTCCAGCAACACGGAGCTGTGTTCGCGCAGTACGTTATGCAACCGGCCGAGATATTCTCCCTTTGCCGTGATGCTTCCGAATTCGTCGAGCGGCGCCGAATAATCGTAAGAAGGCGTTTGCAGATACATGGCGGTGCGGCCGAAGTTGGTCCCGCCGTGCCAGGGATAGTAGTTGAATCCCGAGCCTCCTCGGCTGACAAAGTCCAGGATTCCACCGGCGATGGAGCGCGCATCGCGCCCAGGCGTGTTCCTGCCACCCCACACCCGGTACCAGGACGGATAAAGCTCGGTCCATAGCAGCGGCGTTCCCGGATGCGATTGGCGGACCGCCGCAATCCGATCGGGCCGGATGAAGAAGCCGTTGGAGGTCTCAATCGCGCCCTGCGCACCGCCTTCACAGGTCGTAGTCGGCACGGAGGCGTAGCCGAGCCGCTGCGCGAGGTCGACGATCCAGCGCAGATACTCCTGGCCCGCCTCACCATAGCGCTTGGCGACGTTCGCGTATTCGTTCTCCACCTGGACCAGGATGATCGGGCCGCCCTTCGACGCGAGCCGCGGCGTGACGACTGTTGCGAGACTTTCCAAAAATGCCTGCACACGATCCGTATACGGCTTGTTCATGGTGCGGATGGTGATGCCAGGCTCGTCGCGCAGGTAGGGAGGATAGCCGCCGTAGTTCCATTCGGCGCAGATGTACGGTCCGACCCGCAGAAATACAGCAAGTCCCTGCTCGTGGCAAAGGTCGAGATAGTGACCGAGGTCGCATTCCCCGGTGAAGTCGTAGACGCCGCGCCGACGCTCATGGACGTTCCAGAACACGTAGGTCGCGACGGTGTTCAGTCCCAGGGATTTGCTGCGCTGGAGCAGCGTGGGCCACATGGCGCGCGTGGATCGCGGGTAATGGATCTCTCCGCAGGCCAGCAGCATGCGCTTGCCGTTGATTAGCACGGAACGGTCGTCGAAAGAGACGTTATTCGTCTGAACTGGCAGCGCATGTGCTCTGGATGCTGCTCCCCAGAGCACCGCCGCAGCGCTTCCCTTGATGAAATCCCGCCGCCGAATCACCGACCTGCCTCCCGATGCAAAACCCCTGAGCGCGCTCTAGTGTACGCGCACAGTCGATCTTTGGGCTGTGACTGAGGCGGTCGCCCCTGGAATGTGGATTTCCTATTTTCCGATGCAGAAGGTGGAGAAGATTCGGTTCAGAATGTCCTCGGCCGTCGTCTCGCCGGTCAGGCTGTCGAGCTGGCGCAGGGCGGCGTAGAGATCGAGCAATAGCATCTCGTGCGGGATCTTCTGCGCGGCCGCTTCTCGCACCGTATCCAGTGCCGTTAGCGCTCCGGTCACGGCTTCGAATTGACGCACGCTGGTTAGGAATCCCGATTCGCTTTCGCCGGCTGGATTGCGTACGCACTCGGTCAGAGCTTCCCGTAATGCCTGCACTCCTTCGCCGGTCAGAGCGGAAGTCGTCACCGACGGGATCGGCAAATCGGGTGGAACATCCGCAGCGTCGCTCAAGTCGGTTTTGTTGCGGACCACGAGCGCCCGTCGTCCGGCGAGCGATGCGATCAGCTCCTGCTCATCGTTGCGCAGAGGGACCGACGCGTCGAGCACCACCATGACCACATCCGCCTCCGCCAGCGTCTCGCGCGATTTGCGAATGCCGATCGCTTCGGCTTCATCTTTCGCCTCGCGCAAACCAGCCGTGTCGACCAGCTCGACCGGAATCCCACCGAGGGACAGCCGATCCGTCACCAGGTCGCGCGTGGTTCCCGGTGAAGCAGTGACGATAGCGCGCTCCCGCTCCAGCAATCGATTAAAGAGCGAAGATTTCCCCACGTTGGGGCGGCCCACGATCGCCAGCCGCAGCCCATTGTGAACCATACGGCCATGCTCAAAGGAGCGGGCCAGCTCCCGCAGTTCGCCGCTGATTGTGTCGGTGCGCGTTACAATTTCCGCCTCGGGCGTCACTTCCACGTCGTCCTCGGCGAAATCGATGCCCGCCTCGAGCAGGGCAATCAGCTCCACCAGTTGCTGCTTGGCCGGCTGCACGCGCCGCGACAGCGCCCCGCCCATCTGCTCCGCCGCGATCCGTGCCTGATACAGGGTCTGGGCTTCGATCAGGTCCCGCACCGCTTCCGCCTGGGTCAGGTCGAGCCGCCCGGCCAGGAACGCCCGCTCCGTGAACTCCCCAGGCCGCGCCAGCCGCGCGCCCCCACGAACCGCCAGCCGCACCAGCATTTCCAGGATCACCGGCGAGCCGTGCGCCGCGATCTCCACCAGCTCCTCGCCGGTATAGGAATGGTGCCGCGCAAAATATGTAACCACGGCCTCATCTAATTTGGCTTTGGTTTCGCTGTCGAGAATTTCCGCCAATCGCGCCCGTGCGTGCTCGAGCGGGCCTTGTGTCCGGATCAGCGTGCCAGCGATCTCCAGAGCATGCGGCCCTGAAAGACGCACCATCCCGATGCCACCCCTGCCAGGCGGCGTGGAGATGGCAACGATCGTCTCCTGCGCGATCGACTCCCGCTCCGTTATTTGTGGATGAGGCTGCACGCTGGATTCGGCCTTGTCGGTTGCACCCCGGTCGATTCGCCGATCCGGTTCAAGCCAGGATTAGCGGCGTCGTTCCGAAAAGCGGCTCTGCCTCGGGCTGCTTTCCTCCCGGTGCTCGTATCCCTTCGGATACGCAACAACGAAGCGCCGCAGTCCTTCGCCGGAGGAGGCGGTTTCCAGATCCTCGTATGCCCGGAACGCGAGGTGCAGCATTCTGCGCTCGCGCGAGCTCATGGGCGCAAAGCTGTGTGGCTGTCCGGTACGGCGCACCCGTTCCGCCGCGGTCTCTGCCGCCAGCTTCAGTTCGCGTGCGCGCAGCGCTTTAAAGTTCTCCGCGTCGAACGATATTTTGTCGTGTTCCTCGTTCTCCAGACGCAGCGTCTTCGCGGCGACATGTTCGAGCGCGCGCAGCAGTTCACCGCCGCGCTGCGTCAACAGCCCCGCATCGGGGCCGGCCAGCTCTACATAAATTTCCCTGGATTCGAGGCCCGCCGGATCGGCCGCGCCGGGGCCGGCCGTAATGCGAAACTTCAGGCGCAGGCCGCCCAGATGAGTGATGGTCTTCAGCAGGTCTGCAATCTTTTGCGCTGCAGCGGAGTAATCATCTATCGGCATTGAATCTGTAGTTACCGTCCCCGGTGTATTAAATCACGTTGCCGGAACCGTGGGCCATCTATTCCGCAAGTTACTCGATCTAGCGCCGCGCGTTGACAGGCTTGCCGGCGCGTTTGGCCGCCCGCTTCGCGGCGATGGCCCGCATCTCGCGCCCCATGCTCGTCCGGTTCATCACCATTTGCTGCGCCACACCCAGCAGGTTGCTGCCCGCCCAGTAGAGCGCAACACCCGAACCGATGTTCCACATCATTACGCCAAAGACGGCGGGCATCATGAACGCCATCATGCGCTGCTGGCTCTGGTCCATTCCCGGCGATGGCGTAAAAAACTGCGACAGAAACATCGATACGATCACAAAAATCGGCAGAATGTGGAGCGCGTCCGGCCCCGACAAATCCTTTAGCCATAACCAATGCGCCTGGCGCAGCTCGATCGCATACATCAGCATCCGGTAAAAACCGAACAACAGCGGATACTGCAGCAGCATCGGCAGACACCCGCCGAACATGTTGACCCCTTCGCTGCGTTGCAGGTCGAACATCTCCTTGTTCATGTCCTGCCGCCGCGGATCGGTCGTCTTGTATTTTGCGTATTTCGCCTTGATGGCTTCGATCTGCGGCTGGATGCGCTGCATCTTGAGCGAAGACTTCATCATCATGAAGCGCGTCGGCAGCATGGCGAGATTCAGAATCAGCGTGAGGACGAGAATCGCCCAGCCCCAGTTCGGAATGCCATGGCTTGCAAAAAAGCGCAGCACCAGCAACATCGGCTTGGCAATCCAGCCCCACCATCCGAAGCTCACCACATGCTCGAGGTTCTCTCCATTCGTGGTGTGGATCGATTCGAGCAGGCCCAGCAGTTTAGGCCCGGCGAAGATCCGCGTATGCAGCGGATCCCCGCCGTTCGCCCCCACGGCCACGCCCAACAGCGGCTCCTGTTCGACAGCGTTCGCTTCGGGATGCTCGCGATTGCGCGGCACCGCCACCGCGTCGTGCAGCGTCACCACGCTTGTATCGGAGGGCGTTTGCGGCATGAACACCGCTGAGAAGTACATGTCGCTGACGCCTGCGTAGTCGAACGAGCCACGCAGCGTCTCGCCGCCAACAACCTTCTTTGCTGCGATCTGGTCGGCCTTGCCATTGTCCAGAACATCGATCATGGCCGCCGCATATTGCTGCAGCGTGCTCTGATCGCCGAGTCCCGATGGCCACGCCAGCAGCGCTGTCAGAGGAGCGCCGTTCTCCGTCACCGAAACGTCGGCGCCAATCACATAACTGGAATCGAAGTGAAAGGTCTTGTGGACTGTGAGCCCGCCCCACGAATAGTCGAAGCTCAGCGTCTGCGGCGCCGCCATCGCTCCCGTGGCTGAAGGAACATACAGCGCGGAATTGAGCCGGTTCCGCAGGCCGGCGTCATAAGTAAAGAGCGAGAGGGGCAGGCCGAATTTCGGCGCAGCGTCCTGATTCACGAGGTCGAGGGGCTTCGTCTGGCTATCGTCTTTGTATTTCTTCAGCACCCACGACTTCACGTCTGCGCCGCGATTGGTGAAGGTGATGCGGTACAGTTCGTTTTCGACAACCGTCTCGGTTTCGCTCGAAGCCTGCACGATATTCGCCGCGTCCGGGGTCTTGCTGGTCACAGCGGCGGGGGCGGCAGCGGGAGTTGCTGCGGGCGGGACCGCGCCACTCACGGCGGTTTGGGTCTTCTGTGGCGTGGTGGTTGGTGTCTGCGGCTTCTTCGGTCCAAAAATCTGGAAGGCCACAATCATCAGCACGAAGACGATCATGAAACCATAGAGGGAGCGCGAGTCCTGCCCGCCCCCACCGCCGCCCTGCTGATTGGGATTCTGTATCTCTGCCAAGACTTCCCTTACCTGTCGCGATCCGTGTAGGTGAAACCCATTGCCTGTCCCGAATAGTTCCCTGCAGCCGTGCTGCCTTTGGGCTGCACCGGATCGAATCCTCCCGGGTGCAGCGGATGACAACGCAGCAGCCGGCCCGCAGCCATCAGGCCGCCCCTTATCGCGCCGTGTTCTGC
Source organism: uncultured Acidobacteriaceae bacterium (assembly GCA_963787915.1). Lineage (GTDB taxonomy): Bacteria > Acidobacteriota > Terriglobia > Terriglobales > Acidobacteriaceae > Palsa-343. Next base: position 547,165 of record CAWBEP010000009.1, read on the forward strand.
CATCGCGATCGCCGCATACTCCCCGCAGGTCGGCTGGAAGCGGCACGCTCCCTGGGCGCCAACGGCAGCGTGCAGCATTGGGGAAATCGCACCTCTATAGAGAGCAAGTAGCGCGCGAATGATGATCTCCCTCAAACCGGTATTTTGCCTTGTCGGGTCCGCGCTCACTTCTTTTTCCCCGCCTGTTCGGCGACGCTCGAGAAGACACGCGCGACCTCGCGTTCCAGCTTCGTAAAATCCATCTCCAGCACCAGGCGGCGGGGATGCAGCACAACATCCAGCCGCGGCGGCAGCTGGTTCAGATGCAACCGCACCGCTTCTCTCATACGCCGCCGGATGCGATTCCGTTCCACCGCCCCGCCCAGCACGCGGCCAGCTGTCAATCCCACACGCGTCTGCTCGCCTGCGGTCTCATCCTGCGGACGTGCGCGAAAGAAATAACTCATGGATGGTGACGAATACCTTCGGCTCTCCCGATAGACGCGCTGATAGTCCGCGTGCTTCCGCAGACGGGCGCTCCGCCAGTCGAATCCTGCCTCCGGCATATCTCCATTCTTTCACTGTTGGAAGCGGCCGGAGATGGCTGCCATGCGGCCGCGCGAGCAACGGGTCGGCAAACGGAAATGCTAATCGCGATAACCCGCGCTCACAGATACACGCTTGCGGCCTCGGGCGCGCCTGCGCGACAGCACCGCAGCGCCGCTCTTCGTCTTCATGCGGCTGCGGAAGCCGTGCGTCTTCGAACGGCTGCGGCGGTTGGGCTGAAATGTGCGCTTCGGCATGGAACCTGACTCCTGAATTTTTTAGGATTGGGCCGGCGTGCGCGCTGCTTGAATTTCGCTGCGTGTACAAGGCGCGCAACCGCTCTGAATCGGCCGCGCAACTCGAGAGAACTCGCCTCTCGCGGCAAGCTTTGAGTATATCTCAACGCTGCTGCGCTCGCAAAAATCACGCGCCGCTCGTTTTTTTCACCACCCTCGGTGCAACTTTCGCGCAAAAGAAATTTTCTCCGCGCAAGTGGGTTCTCCCGCGCTTTCTCTGTGCTACTATCGGCAACGTTCACTTAAGATTTTTTCGACGCCGTGCGGTTGTCGGAAGAATGTGACCGATGCTCCGATGCGTGACAGATCGGAGCCACTCCCGGCCAGTACCGATCTGCTCCTGAACTTGCCCTGCTTCCACAAAGCAGAGTTCACCCTGGGCATTTCTGTATTTCGGCTCGCGGCGCCGGTCGCTTCCGCACCCTGGTGGTTCGCATAGAGGATTGCCCATGTCTTTCGCCGTTACGTCTTCTGTCGCTCTTAATCCGTGGGTACAAATCCTCGCCGCGCTTGAAAAAAAAGTTAATCGTCAGTCCTTCGATACATGGCTGAAGCCCACCCGCTACAGCTACGTCCGCGAACGGCTGCTCTTTGTTCGCATCCCCACTCCGGAGTTTCGGCACGTTGGGGATCGCTACGGCGACCTTATCCAGGAGGCGATCGAGAACCTCCACCTCGAATTCGACGACGTCAGCTTCATCACTCCCGACGAGGACCCGACGCTGCCCCGTGTACGGGAAGATGGCGGCTTTGGCCCGGCGTCTTCGACCCAGGTGCCTCATGGAAACGGCGGCACGCGTCCCGCGGCCCCTGCCGGACCTCAGCAGGCGCGCTTTGACTGGTCTACGGCAGCCCAGCTCAACATCCGCTACACCTTCGACGCGTTCGTCTGCGGACCCGGCAATCAGTTCGCGCGGGCCGCTGCCATGGCCGTCGCCGAACAGCCGTCGAAAGCTTACAACCCGCTCTTCCTTTACGGCGGCGTGGGCATGGGCAAAACGCATCTCATGCACGCCATCGGGCACGAGGTGAAGCTGCGGCAGCCCGCTGCTTCCATCTCCTACGTCTCCGCGGAGAAATTCACCAACGAGATGATCAGCTCCGTGCGCTACGACAAGATGACCAGCTTCCGCGACCGCTTCCGCACCGTGGATCTGCTGCTCATCGACGACATCCAGTTTCTTTCGCAGAAAGAGCGGACCCAGGAAGAGTTCTTCCACACCTTTAACGCGCTGCACGACAACATGAAGCAGATCGTCATCGCCTCGGACCGGCCCCCGCGCGAGCTGGCTGAGATTGAAGACCGTCTCCGCAGCCGCTTCGAGTGGGGACTGATCGCCGATATCCAGCCGCCCGACCTCGAGACCAAAGTCGCCATTCTGCAGAAGAAAGCCGAGAGCGAGCACGTCGTGCTCCCGATGGACGTGGCGCTCTTTATTGCCTCCAACGTTCGCACCAATGTTCGTGAACTCGAAGGTGCGCTGGTGCGCCTCGTCGCCTGGTGCGGCCTCAATGGCGTCGAGATCGTTTTGCCCACCGCGCAGCAATGCCTCAAGCAGTTCATCGATACCCAGGTGCGCAAGATCACCATCGAGTCGATCCAGCGCGCCGTCGCCGAACAGTTCGGCATGCGCGTCGCCGAGCTGAAGCAGAAGAACAACTCCCGCGCGGTTGTTGTCCCGCGCCAGATCGCGATGTACCTGGCCAAGCAGCTCACCGAAGCTTCGCTGCCGGAGATCGGCCGCCAGTTCGGCGGCAAACATCACACCACCGTGATGCACTCCATCAGCAAAATCGACGAACAGCGCCGCGGCGACAAGAACCTCAACTCGACCCTGAACAAGCTGCAGGAAACGCTGAACGGGTAGCGTGACTTCAGCCGTCAGCATCATTTTGTGTGATCGGAATATCGCTTCCAGGCGGAAAGAAGCGTTTCCTCGCCAGCTTCACTAGGTGCCTTTGGAACTGACGGATTCTCTTCTTGCCAGCGTTGCCCTGCAAGGTCTGGTAACCCGTTATGACAGCGTGGGCCATCGCAAATGCGCCCCACGAAGCGTCATCCTGCTGAACCACAGAGATTCCCGAGGATGCCACTGGTGCAAGGATCTCCGCTACGTTCAATTCTGCAACACCGAAACCCTCTCCGCAGAGTTGCCGCAACGTCTCGAGGGATCGCAGCTGAGATATTGAAATCAGCGCCGTGATCCCCGCTGAGACCCCGTCGCCGACTGGGTGGGATGACCTCATTACAAAGTGATTGTCCCCCGGTGATCCATTCTCAAGATGCTTGGGATTGAGCGCGCGATAGATATTCGCGCCTTCCGGTAGTGCCCGGTCGGGCGCGATTATTTGAGCAGCCAATTAAAGTGCTCCGTAGCTTTTTGCGCGGGTACCTCCCAAAATCCGTCAGATTCGAATCGGTCGCTCGACCTCCACCTGATGATCTCGACGTGCCTTTCATAGGCGGTACACTTAAGCTCCTTTCCATTGAAAAGCCACTTGACGGTTATCCCTCCGTCTGCTGAGGGATTGAGGCGTGGGAGGGGACAATTGAATATTGACGACAGACCTACGGCTTCCCGTGCCAATCGCATTAGAACCTGAGCATTAATCACCGATCCAGATGCCACGGCTTCGGCGCCCTCGCCGTCCCAATTGGGCTCTAGACTGGCAATCCGCATTAGTTCTAGGCCGAGCCGATCCCAACCTACAGCATTTATCTCTCCCAGTTGCAGGGAAGCGTAGGGCGCTTCAGCGGCTAACAGCCAAGGGACGATGACGCTCTGCCCGGCAAAAAATCCCCGAGGAACAGCTACATAAACCGGCCGCACAGTAGAATGAAGGAGGTCGCCCCAATAGTCCGTCAATACTCTGCGATCCCCTGCGGGGGCGAAGAAAACGGCTACAGGGTGACGCTGCGAATTGACAGTAACAGTGTAGTCCTGAGTCGCGCCGCGGGCCGAACCACCGAAAATAGGCACCACCTCTTTGACAGCTGCTGCAGGCAGATTCTGAATCAACTCGGCCGTAGCCATTATCAGGCCTCTCTCTTCCATACACTCTGTGCTTCTTGTGTTGTAAGGTCTGTGAAGCCGCGCACAATCCATTCATGGGCGGTTTCAAACCACTCGTTTAGGGAATAGCTTTCGGGCGCACTGGGCCCTGAGCAGAGCAAGGTCAGAACGACCGTAGTCCGACCGTCGGGTTTCGTGAATCGATTTGTGCTCGCATTCATTGAACCTTTTTGGTCTGGCAAGGAGAAACTCCATGCGATATTTGTACCCTGCGGTTTCGGCAGGAACTGCGCTGCGAAGTTCTGCCAGTCGAAAAGCTTCACAGCCTGCTCGACGCTTAGGTGGCCGAGGCTGTTTAGTTCGTTGACGTAAGCCAACTCATAACGCTTCGGCCGCGGCTCCGCTAACCCCTGCCTTCTTGCGAAGTCGGAGAATCGCCCCCAAGACCCGAGAAAGCGATCGAAGACCGCAGGAAATCTCGGGTATTTCACGTCAGGATCGAGCTTCCTCCAGTTGTAGTGGAAGCGATTCTCCTGAAGTTGGATGGCGTATTCGGTGGAGGCAGTCGCCATGAATGCCCGCCTAAGGGGAGGCATCGTCAGGATATTTATGGTCGGGAAGTCCCCAACCTCAGGGACTGGCGGAAAATCCTGCGTGAGGGGATAGTCACCCGAAATTTCCGTCCAAAACTGTCCTATATGGCGAGTCTGTAAGGGGAGCGCCTCGAACTGGATCCCGCAGACTACCTCTGTAAGCGGGGGGGCGATGTAGCTCGGAATCGGAGCAGAAGCCATAGACTCTCAAGAAATATACATGAAATCTTGCATTTTGTAACTTAAGTTGCGTAACATAAGTTTCGCAATCCAATGAAGAGCACGCCCGATGACGAGAAGTTTGCCGCCGATTTCGGTCGGGAACTGAAGCGCCATTACGAACTTGCCACACAAGCTTCGAATCTCTCTGATGAACAGTTCGCCGCGACTCTCGACGTATCGCGTCCAGCCTTACGGAAATACCTGCAAGGAAAGGCGACGCCATGCCTTCGCGTCATCGTACTCGCCTTCACCCAATACGGGATCAATGTTCCATATATCGGCACACCGTTATTCGGGACGAGGGCCGGTCGCAAAAGCGCATCTGCTTCGAGGCAACTGATCCTGCCTTTCTCCGTTCAGGCCTCAAATGCGGACATCATTGAGACGAGCTTGGATAGAAAAGGTCCCCACGCATTTGAGGTCCGGATTCGGCTTAACAACACCGGTTGACCGCTCACGGGCACATCGCAGCCCTCACAGCCCCCTCAACCCCGCCGTTTGATAAATCTCTGACATCAGCATCGTGTCGCGCAGGCCCTCTTCGCCGTCTGTCTTCGGCTCGCGGTTATTCCAGATGCAATCGGCGAAGTAGTCCGCCTGCCTCGTGAAATCCCGGGGATCATGCTCGGCTTCCGGCTCGTCGAAAGTCTGCCCGTCCAGCACCCCCGTGAGATGCATGCCGTCATAACCAAACGCCGGATCCATCTGCATCGTCCCTTTCGAGCCATGGACCTTGAAGTAGTTCGCACCGTTGGCGCCGTAGGTTGTGTTACAACTCGCCACAATGCCGGAAGGGGACTTCATCGTCCAGGAATCGTTCTCTTCCACCTGATCGAATCGCCCGTCGTGATCGATCACCGAGGAGTTGGCCTTGATGTCGACGGGCTCTTCGCCGGTCAGATAGCGGCTCGCGTTCAGCGAGTAGACCCCAACGTCCAGCAGCGGTCCTCCGCCGGCCAGCTTTTTGTTCAGCCGCCATTCGCCCGCCCGGATGTTGAACCCGAACGAGCTCTCAATCATCTGCACCTGGCCCAGCGCGCCGGAGCGAATGAGCTCGATGGCCTTCAGGTGCAGCGGATTGTACTGGCAGCGGTACGCGATCATCAGCTTCACCTTGTGTTCTTGACACGCTTCAATCATCGCCTTGCAATCGGCAACGCTCGTCGCCATCGGCTTCTCGCACAGGACATGCTTGCCCACCTTCGCCGCGCGGATCGTGTACTCGGCATGCATGGAGTTGGGAAGAGCGATGTAGACCGCATCGACGTCCTTGTTATCGCGGACCTCGTCGAAGTTGTCGTAGCTGTAGATCGACGGCGACGGCACGTTGTACATGGCCGCCTGCTTCTCCGCCTTCTCACGATGGCCGCTCACCAGCGCCGTGATCTTCCCCGTCTTCGACAGCATGACCCCGGGCATGAAGTGGTCCATCGAGATACGGCCAAGGCCCACGATGCACCAGCCCAGTTTTCGTCCTGTGTTTGCGCTTTCCGTCTGCGCCTGCAGCGAAGGCAGCACACGGGCCAGAGCGGTCATTGCCCCAAGGCGTGAAAAATCGCGGCGGCTGAGCCTCATTGAAATCCTCCGCGGCCATTCTATGTGCCGGGCAGCAGGAGTGGCGATGTGACCGATTCACCAGGCGATGAACGGCGATTTCCGAATCCACTCCGTGCTGCTCAATTGCGCCAGCATGAAGTCCGCAACGTCGGCGCGGGCAATTTGCCTCCCGCCCGCCGGCAGAGCTTCACCATCGATGCGGAATCGTCCCGTTCCAGGCTTATTGAGCAGCCGCGGAGGTTGTACGACTGTCCAGTCGGTATCGCTCGCATGGATCCGCATCTGCATCGCTCGCTGCGATTGGAACGCCTTCCTGAGGAATGTCGCTTTGATCACCTTCAGTAGAATCCGCGAAGAAAGTCCCGGATTCCTGTCCGCCCCCGGAAATGCGCCGGACGCTCCCAGCACGATCAGCCGGCGCACGCCCTCCTGCTTCATCGCTGCCAGGATGTGTCCCATGGATTCGGGCAGCAGAGTTTCATCGCCCAGCGACCGAGCACCCAGCGCGGAGAGAACAGCCTCCTGGCCTGCAATTGCCAGCGCCACGGCTTCGCTGTCTTTGGCGTCGCCGATCACCAGACGCAGGCGGTCACCTCCCGTGAAGGTCTTTGGATCGCGGACGAAGACAGTGATCTCGTGCCCCTGCGCTAATCCCTGTTTCACTAATTCCCGCCCAGTACCACCCGAAGCTCCAAAGATTGCGATCTTCATCGGTTCACTCTCCCGCGTCGTTTTGATGGACTCGCACCGCGCCAGGATAGCGAAATGTCTTTGAATCGCACGAATATCGTGTACACTGTTCCAGGTGAAAAACATTACCCTGAGTGCCGATGAGGATCTGATTGAACAGGCCCGTACCGTCGCCCGCTCCCGGCGAACCACGCTGAATGCAGCTTTCCGTGAATGGCTCGTGCAGTTCACCGCGCGGCCTTCCGGCGTGCGGGAAATTGACGCATTGATGCGGCGGCTGAAGTACGTGGACTCTAGAGGCCGCCGCTACACGCGGGATGAGCTGAATGAGCGATAGGTTTTTCCTCGACACCAACGTATTGATCTATTCCTTCGATTCGACGGCGCCAGCCAAGGCACAGTGTGCTTTGGCTCTGATCCGCGAAGCGCACCGAACTCACAAGGGATTCATCAGCTTTCAGGTCGTCCAGGAGTTCTTTAACTTCGCCCTGCGGCGCGCCGCGCCTCCGATGGCCATCCCGGACGCAACCCAATATCTATCGACGATTTTGGAGCCTCTGCTGGCGGTTCATTCTTCGCCCGGCTTTTACAGTGAGGCGCTGCGAACATACTCGCGCTATCGCTTGTCCTGGTATGACTCGCTGATCGTCACGGCTGCCTTCGAGGCGGACTGCGGCATCCTCTACAGCGAAGATCTTCAGGATGGGCAGCGGTTCGGTCAGACCCGGGTGAAAAACCCTTTCTCTTAACTCCCCTCGCGCTATTCCTCGCGCAGCAACGCCGCTGGTTCCACGCTGGCCGCACGATGTGCCGGGATCGCCGCAGCCGTCGCTCCGATCAGCAGCATCGCCGCAATCGCGCCTGCGAGTACCATCGGGTCGTAGACCGTCGCTTCGTACACAACGCTGGCCAGGATGCGGCTGCCCAGAACGCCGAGCGCCAAGCCTGCCACCGATCCGCTGCCGAGCAACAATAAGGTTCTTCCCAGGGCCGCCCGTAGTACCTGCGTCCGCTGCGCACCCAGCGCCACGCGAATGCCCATCTCGCGCATACGCCGCGCCACGGTATAACTGGCCATGCCGAAGATGCCCGTCGCGGCCAGCATCCCCGCCAGCAGCCCCAGAATGCCCAGGGCCACGGTAGCCACGCGCGCGGGAAACAGCACCAGCGCCAGGGCGTTCGGCCAACTTTGGATCGTCACCGGCAAACTCGGGTCGATCTTTGCCATCATCTCGCTGAGCGCCGCCGCAATCTCTGCTGGTGGACGATTCGATCGCACCACCAGCGTTGTGTCGCTTTCGTTGCCTTGCGCGAGAGGCCACAACATCGCCGCCTGGGGGGCCTCGGTGAGCGAATCGTATTTTCCGTCTTCTACCACGCCCACCACCTCGTAGAGTGTGGCTCCGTGTGATCCCGGCTGCGCAAAACGCCGGCCGATGGCCGCCTCGGCACTGCCGAAGAGCGTGCGCGCGAAAAACTCATTCACCAGCGCCACATTCGCGGTGTGTTGGTCGTCGTGCCAGGTAAAGTCGCGTCCGGCCACCAGCCGCGTCCCCGCCGCGGCAAGATAACCGGGCGTGATCGTGAAGTACTTCGCCGTCATCACGCTGTTCGAGCTCCGGAAATCCTGCGTTCCCTCCCGATAGACCGGCGTGCTGCTGCCTCCCGCGTTCAGCGGAATCCCGTCGATCGTGCCCACCTCGGTCACCCCAGGAATCTGCGCCGCCTCTTCCAGCATTCGCTTTTGCACCGGGAGCGCCGACCCGTCGGAGTAGCCGGCCATTTTCATCGCGGTTTCGGCAATCACCACGCCTTCGGGCCGAATGCCGATCGGCGCGTGCAGTTGACGATTCATCCCACGCAGACCCACCAGCGCGCTCGTCACGAGTAACGCGCACAATGCCACCTGCAGCCCCAGCAGCACATCCCGGACGTTCATGCGCCGGAAGTGGGTCTGCGAGCTGCCCTTCATCACCTGCATGGCATCGATTTGCCAGATCTGCCGCGCCGTCAGGACTGCTGGCAGCAAGCAGCTGGCTGCCGCCAGCAGCACGGCGATCCCGTACACCCGCGCGTCGACCGGCACGGTTACCTGGATCGGCAGGGAGGGCATCGGCCGCCATTCGCTCAGAACCTTCATGAGGGCCACCGACACCGTTGCGCCGATAACTCCTCCCCCGGCGGACAGCAACGCAGCCTCAGCCAGCACCTGGCGCAGCACGCGCCAGCGGCTGGAACCGATGGCCACGCGGATAGCCAGCTCGCGTCCACGGTCCGCGGCTCGCGCCGCAAAGATGCTGGCCAGATTCACGCAGGCGGCCACCAGCACCACCAGAGCGAGTCCCAGCAACGCCGCCAGGAAGCTCCGCGCCGCATCGCCAACCTGATCGCCAAACAAACCGGCCTTCACCAGGCGAAAGCCCAGATGGTCGTCGTCCACCGGATTCTGCTTCGTCATTTGCGCGGCGACTGCGGCCAGGTCACTCAACGCCTGCTGCATCGTCACTCCCGGTTTCAATTCACCAACGACGAAAATCCCGTGGTTGAAGCGCTTTGTGAGGTAGTCGTAGCCGTCGATCTGCTGCTCGTTCACCATCGGCACCCAGAAGTCCGGGCGGAGGAAGAGCTCCGTTCCATGAAACTCCGGCGGCGCCACTCCGATGATGGTGAAGGGATGCTTGTTGACATCGACCGTTGTGCCGATGATCCGAGGGTCGGCATGGAAGCGCGCCCGCCAGAAGGCATCGCTCAGCACAATGTACGGCGCTGAATTCGGCCCGTGCTCATCGCTGGCGTAAAACAACCGCCCTGATTCCGGCTGCACGCCAAGCATAGTAAAGTAGCTGCCCGTCACTTCATAGATCCAGCTTTTCTTCGTCGTGCCCCCGGTACTGAGCGCCGCTTCGTCGGGGCGAAACGCCGCCATATCGCTGAAGGTCGAGTTCCGCGCGCGCAAGTCCTGATAGTCGGGGTAGGAGTGGCTGATATAGCCGTGCTCCTGGTGCGCGATCGTCCACAGCCGGTCGGCGCCTGCCACCCGAACCAGCGGCCGCAGAATCGCTGCGTCCATCACGCCAAATACGACCAGGTTCGCCGCAATCGCCATCGTCAGCGAAAGCACAGCCACCAGCACAAACCCTGGCGAACGGCGCAGCCGGCGCGCCGCAATCCGCAGATCATTCAGAATTTCGCGCATCGCTCCCCCTCAACGGCACGAATATTCAGCTGGTCTTTGCACATTCCTTTCCATTCCGGGAGGCCGATGATTTTCCCGAAAACACGAGACTTATCGAATCGACCTCACCTGCCCTGTCGCAGAGCCTGTCCACAATCCGCAGCAACCGTCCGTTGCCGGACAGAGCTTGATGGTGAAGGCGTCGGCTTCTCGCTACAGGCTGCCAGCTGATTCGGCGGCCCTTTTTTCCCTGTCCCCCTGCACCATATCCCCTATACCCTGTCTTCTAACCAACAATGCTCCGCCGCGCCTTCCTGGCTTTTTCCCTGACTTTCCTCCTCCTCTCCGCCCACGCCGCTTCGCGCCCGCAGGACACCGGCTTCCTCAATCGCACCATTGAAGTGAATGGTGTCGTGCATCGCTACGTCGTTTACCTCCCCGAAAACTGGTCCCGCAGCGAGCGCTGGCCTTTCATCCTCTTTCTTCACGGCTCCGGTGAACGCGGCTCCGAAGGCATGGACGAAACCCAGATCGGCCTTCCCCAGGCGATCCGCCTTCACCCGGAACGATGGCCCTTCGTCGTCGTCATGCCGCAGGTACCGTTCAATCATCATCACTGGACCGATCCCGACATGATGGCGATGGCCATCGCCGCCCTCGATGCCGAGATGAAGGAGTTCCACGGCGACCCCGACCGTGTTTATCTCACCGGCATCTCTCTCGGCGGTTACGGAACGTGGGAAATCGCCAGGGCCTATCCGCACCGATTCGCTGCGCTCGTCCCCGTCTGTGGCGGCGTCTTCTGGTCGTATCAACCGGACCGCTGGCGTGAGGTGAATACCCTACCCGCCGAATACGCCCGCGCCGTTGGCCGCACACCCACGTGGATCTTTCACGGCTCCGACGATCCCATTGTCGTGCCCCGCCAGTCCCTGCTGATGTTTCAGGCCCTCAAAGCGGCCGGCGGCGACGTGCGCTTCTGGGAATACGCCGGCATTAAGCACAACGTCTGGGATCGCGCCTATGCCGAGCCGCAGCTCCCGCGCTGGCTGCTCGATCAGCGTCTCACCGCCATCCCCAGGCTCACGGCCGCCTCCGAACAAATTCTCGTTCCCGTGCACCCCGTGCCCGCGAAAGTGGATCCCGCCGTCTATAACGCTTATGCCGGCGAGTACGAAGATCAGAACGAGATCGTCGCCACCATCTTTCGCCAGGGCGACAAGCTCTTCTCCCGCGACCGCATCGGCGACGTCACGGAGTTATTGCCGGAGAGTTCCACGACCTTCTTCTATCCCACCGGCGGCACAAGGCGTCTGACCTTCGAGCACGACCTCGAAGGCCGCCTCACCGGCATCCGCTTCCACGATGACCGCCACGAGGAGTTCTGGGAACGCAGGCACTGATCAGTAGTTTTACCGCGGCGGCTCCAGTCCGGCTGGGCGCACGACCTCAGAGGCCAAACCAGCCACGCAATAGCCCGGACTGCCAAATTCGCCGCCGTACAACCTGCTCCCTGTTCCCTGAAATCTTGTCCAGTCCCGAACACCCATTCCCCCCTCCGGACACTCTGCGCGTCACCCACTCTGCCTAAGTCGCTGATTTCGAGGCGCCGTCGCCGCATGCCGAACGGCATGCGGCGTGCTCTCTACCATCCACCGGGTCCCCCCAATTCGCACACAAGGGAACTGTCATGCATCCATCCGCATATCCATCGAGCGAGGTCCGCGCTATGCGCCGATTTGGCCTGTTCGTCCTCACTCTCACCGTCATCGTGGTTCTTGGCGTTGCTCTCCCCCATTCCCACCGGTACTCCCATCTCGTCGCCGCCGCCCAGCAGTCGGGCAATTGGCACAACGGTGAGTGCGAAGACCAGGGAAAGCACTGGGGCGAGTCCCGCGTCTGCCAGATGCGCCGCACCACCTTTGCCCTCCCCTCCGGCCACCTCGGCGTCACCACCACCAACGGCGGCATTGACGTCACGGGCGAGGACCGCTCCGACATTTCCCTGGATGCCCGCGTGACTGCCTGGGCCGCTTCGGAGTCTGAAGCCAACGACCTTCTCAGCCAGGTGGTGATTGACACGGACAATGGCGAGATTCGCGACCATGGACCGCACCCGCATTTCTTCAACCGCACCGGTTACAGCATCGACTACCACCTGCACGTGCCGCGTCACCTCGCGGCCAGCCTGCACACGATGAACGGCGGCATTGACCTCACCCGGCTCGATGGCGACCTGCGCTTCCAGACCACCAACGGTGGCGTGAGTCTCGATCAGGTCTCCGGCGACGTGCGCGGAGAAACCGTCAATGGCGGCCTCGATATTTCGCTGGCCGGCGACCGCTGGCAGGGACAAGGCCTCCACGCTGAGACCACCAACGGTGGCGTCGATCTGCGCCTTCCGCCAAACTACTCTGCCCATCTTGAAACCGGAACGGTGAACGGCGGGATCGAAGTCAATTTCCCCATCACAATCCAGGGTGAGATCAAAAATCGTCTCAACACCGACCTCGGCGCCGGTGGCCCAACCATCCACGCCCAAACGGTCAATGGCGGCGTCACGATCAGCCACACCAACTCCGCCGGCGCAGAATAGACGGGTGCGGTTCGAACATTTTCTGCCGCATCCGTCGCCCATTGCCCTCCCCCAAGGCCCTTCACCTGTCTCCTGTTCTGCAATGCCCCATTCGTGCAGCTGCTGTGCAACGCTGGTCCCTTGCGGACCCGCGCTGTGTCTGCTTGTAACCTCACTTTCCACGCAAGCATCGCTGTTTCCACATCCATTTTGTGAGCCCGCTGTTGAACCCGTGGAGAACCGCTCGCCCGTCTCGCTCTTTCCCGCCCGTTTTCCTCGTTGTTCGCATTCCCACAGCCCGGTTTTCTAAAACTCGCATCTCAGCCGCACCCAGTCCCTCCGCGGTTTTTGTTCCCCTTTCCACTTTTCCGGCCAGAACGACTACGGCTACTAGGTAAGAAGTAAATATAAAAACCCTTCGAGAGCCGCCACCCGCTCGTCTGGTTCGAGTTCAGTTCCGATGGAGCACCGATTTGCGGCTTCTCACAAAAAGTACCGTTTTTCCAGAAGCCGCTTCCCTCTAGAATGAATTTGCGATCCTGTCCTCCTTGCGGAACGTCCTGCCGCTTGGTGTACATTTGAGTCGATTCGAACCGAGGGAGCCCAAATATGCCGGCTGTCGAAGAAGAAAAGGCCGTCCAGGGAGCGACTATGGAGATCACCGTCAGTCGTCAGGATCTTCTGCGCGAGCTCACTGCTACACAAAGCGTTGTCGAGCGCAAAACGACGATCCCCATCCTCTCGAACTTTCTTCTCGAAGCCGCGGATGACCGCATCGTGATCACGGCCACCGACCTCGACCAGAGCATCCGCACCTCATGCGCCGCGAAGGTGAAGAAGGCAGGCTCCTGCACCATTCCCGCCCGCAAGCTCTATGACTACATCCGGCTGCTCGGCGATGGCGACATGTCCATCAAGCTTCTCGATAACCACTGGGTGCAGATTCGCGCCGGGCGCTCCAACACCCGCATGGTCGGCATGGCGCGCGCCAACTTCCCCCAGGTTCCTGAGTTCCCGGAAGGTGGCATAACCCGCATCCCGGTTGCCTCGCTGCGCAATCTCATCGCCCGCACCATATTCGCCATCTCCAACGAAGAATCGCGCTATACCCTGAACGGCGCGCTGCTCATCCTCAAGGCTGAATCCATCGCTATGGTCGCCACCGACGGCCATCGTCTCGCGCATATCGAGAAGACCGCCGAGTCCTTTCCCGGCATCACCGCCGAAAAGAAAACCCTCGTCCCGCGCAAAGCCCTCCAGGAGCTGCAATCGCTGCTCGCCAACACTGAAGCCGAGTTCATCGACTTTGCCGACGACGACAGCACCCTCTTCTTCCGCATCGGGCATCGCGTGCTCACCAGCCGCAAGCTCACCGGACAGTTCCCCAACTACGAAGCCGTCATGCCGCGCGACAACAACAAATTTGCCATCGTGCGCAGCACCGATCTCTCCGCATCCATCCAGCGCGTGGCGCAGTTCGCCGACGAGCGCTCCGGCGCCATCAAGATGCGCATCGAGCAGAACGAGCTGAAGGTCTCCTCCTCCTCGACAGACGCTGGCGAGTCCGAAGACACCATCGAGACGCCCTACAACTTCGATCCCATCGTGGTCGGATTCAACTCGTCCTACCTGATTGATTTCCTGAAGGCCATCGGCAACGAAGGCGAAGTGCGGCTGGAGTTCAAAGATGCCCAGTCCGCCGGCCAGATTCGTCCCGAGGACGGCTCAGACGAATACAAATACCGCTACATCATCATGCCCATGCGCATCTGAGCGGGTCGATTGATCTGCGACCAGCAACCATCTATTGCTGGTCGTGCTTCTTCCCGAAGAGCCGATGGCTGATGTCCGGCCAGAATTCGTGAAAGACAAACGTCACGGAGTCGTACGTGATGTCCAGACCCCAGTCCCGCAGACCATTCCTGACCGTCTGCTCCTTCGTCGGATAGTAGAAGCTCGATACGCTGGCCGCTGCCGCCGAGCCCGCGATTTCTGAAATGTTGAACGTAGCCTGGCCCGAATCGCTGCGCGTGACCAGCACCCGGCTCAGTGAGTAGCCTGCCCGCTTCCAGATGCCCCCGCCCTCTTTCCCCATGGCGAAGTAGCGCGAATCTTCGTGGGTGATAGTCGGCACGATGAACTCCACAAAGTAGTTCTCGACTGACTGGTCCGCCACTGTGTGCCAGTAATAGCGGCCATAGCCTGCCGCTCCCTGATGAAACTCCGGCGTCGCCTTCGTCCCGAACGAGATGGCCGCGATCCCTCCGGCGAAGATCAGCGAGGTGTAGTCGAAGTTGTCGAGCGTGGACGTCTTGAACTTGTCCCGCAGCGTTTCTTTCGGCACCGCCTCACCGGCGCTCACCGAACGGAAGTTCGGCATCAGGTTCAGGATTCGTTTTGGCTGCTTCTCCTCCTCGGCTGGGGTCCCCGCCGCTTGTGTGGCGTCAGGCGCGTCCGGCAACGGCTTCGGCGCACTCTGGGATGGTGGATTTGGCTTGGCTGCGGCCTGCGCGGGCGCGCTCTGCTGTCCCCGGCCGGTCGCGCAAAGCAGAAGCAGGACAAGGGAAGCAGTTCGTCGAAGCGTCCCCGATTGGCTCTGGCCCACGCAGATTTCCTGTCTGTTGCGACTCACGCGCAACGAAACTACGTTTCCCCCGAAATAAGAGGATTGGCGTATTCTACGGGACCGGAACGCTCCCACACATGACATATTGGTCATTTGAAAAATGCGCCGTCATTCGACGCGATTCGCCCGGTCGCTGCCAGCTCACATGGCCGTAAAATCAGGATGAGCACACCTCTCCGCGAACGGCGGCACGAGGAGGGATCCATGTCCGCAGCGACGACCCAAGTCTCTCTGGACACCTATCTCGCCACACTCTTCGAGAAAATCAACAAGAAAGCGTCTGAATCGGGCCACCGGCCAGGCTGCTTCGGAGTAGCTCCCGCTTATTAACCAGGATCTCATAGTTTTATTGGAGAGCCCGCCCAGCGTGGCACACTGGATGCCATGAAAGCCCTGTTGCTTCGTGAGTACAAACATTTCGAGTTGGCTGATCTTCCGCAGCCGGCTCCCGGTCCCGGCGAGCTCCTGATTCAGGTTGCTGCGTGCGGTATCTGTGGCAGCGACGTCCACGGATACGATGGCTCCTCGGGCCGCCGCATTCCTCCGATTGTCATGGGTCACGAAGCGGCGGGCCTTGTGTCCGCGGCTGGTGAAGGCGTCACCCGTTTTCGCCCCGGCGACCGCGTCACCTTCGATTCCACTGTCTATTGCGGCGAGTGCCCCTGCTGCCTGCGCGGCGACATCAATCTCTGCGATCGCCGCGAGGTCATCGGCGTTTCCTGCGGCGAATATCGCCGCGCCGGCGCGTTCGCTGAATACGTAACAGTCCCTGAGCGTATTGTGCATCGCCTCCCCGATGCGATGTCCTTCGCCGAGGCCGCCATGCTCGAGCCTGTCGCCGTCGCCCTGCACGCCGTCAAAGTGAGCGAAATGCGCGGTGGAGAAACGGCCCTCGTCATCGGTGCCGGCATGATCGGCCTGCTGACTTTCCAGGCGGCTCGCGCGGCCGGTTGCCGCCGGGTCTTCATTGCCGACGTCGATGCCACGCGTCTCCAGCTTGCCGCATCCCTCGGTGCCACAGAAACGCTGCACCTCTCCGGCGCTGAGCTTCCCGCTGAAATTCTGCGTCGCACCGGTTCGGGCGTCGATGTCGCTCTCGAGGCCGTTGGCCGCGACGAAACCATCCAGGCCGCCATTCAGTCCGTCCGCAAAGGCGGCACCGTCACCCTGATCGGCAACATTGCGCCCCAGGTCACTCTGCCTCTGCAGGTCGTGGTCAGCCGCCAGCTGCGCCTGCAGGGCACGGCTGCTTCTGCAGGTGAATACCCTGAGGCCATCGACCTCGTCAGCCGCGGACTCATTCAGGTCAAGCCTCTCATCACAGCTCTGGCTCCTCTCGAAGAGGGGCCTCGCTGGTTCGAACGCCTCTACGCGCATGAGCCGAACCTGATGAAGATCGTCCTCACGCCGCACGCGGGAGTTGCGTCATGAGCGATGCTCTCTTCGATCTCTCCGGACAGGTCGCGCTCGTTACCGGTACCAGCCGCGGCCTTGGCCAATACATCGCACGCGCGCTGGCGAAAGCTGGGGCCGACCTGATCCTCACCAGCCGCCGCCGCGATACCCTCGCGGAATTCGAAGCAGAGATACGCGGCCTCGGTCGCCGCACCGCATCCTTCGAACTCGACGTACGCGATTTCTCCAGCATTGAGCGCATGGCTGCTGAAGCCAATGCCGCCTTCGGGCAAATTCACATCCTCGTCAACAACGCCGGATGCAATGTGCGCAAACCCGCGCTGGATGTCACCTGGGACGACTGGAACCTGATCCTCGATACCAATCTGCGCGGCAGCTTCTTCGTTGCCCAGGCCATCGCGCGCGGCATGATCCACCACGCCTATGGCCGCATCATCAACATTGGTTCCGTCACCAGCGTCTTCGGCTACGCGGGCCTCGCTCCTTACGGCGCCAGCCGCGGCGGCATCCGCCAGCTCACCATGAGCCTCGCCGACGACTGGGGCCGCCACGGCATCACCGTGAATTGTCTGGCGCCGGGGTGGTTCAAGACCCAGCAGAACCAGGTCCTCTATCAGGACCCGGAGTGGGTCGACTACCTCGTCGACCGCATCCCGATGAAGCGCCCCGGCCAGCCGAATGACCTCGATGGCGCTGTCGTCTTTCTCGCCTCCGAAGCCAGCCGCTATGTCACCGGCCAGACGCTGCTCGTCGATGGCGGCATCTCGACGGGAGCCATGCGGGCCACAGTCACGCCAAAACAGCAGACCTGAAGCGGCTGATTACGCTGATTGCGCTTGCGGTTCAGGGATACGCCGAATCTCTCCCAGCAGGAAGATGTAGCTGGCGATGCCGACCAACAAATACGCAGCAGCCACGATAAAAGCCGCCCTGAAAGAATGGCGCACGCCCACCAGATAACCGGTCACCGCGGGCGCGGCGATTCCCGAAATCTGGTTCGACATGTTCATGATCGCGCCTACCGTCCCAACGCTGTCGCCCGGCGCGATCAGCGACGGAATCGACCAACCCACCGGCGCGGCCGCGGACAGGCCCCCAATACAAAGGCTGATCCACAGAACCGCTTGGGTCACCGTATGCGCGCTGGCCGCCCCGAAGATCCCGAGGCCCAATGCTGTCCCCGACACCAGCACCGTGCGCCGGACCAGATTCGCATTCCACCCGCGGTGAATCAGCCGGTCTACGGTCCATCCACCGATCGCCACATCGGTAAAAGTCGCAAAAAGCCAGGGAATACCCGTGTAAACGAAGGAATGCGCCAGATCGATGTGCTGCGATCGCGACAGATAAACCGGCAACCACGTCAGCAGAAGATAGAAAACGTAGTTGTACGATCCAAAGCCGATGGCCAGCCCGACGACCTTACGCCTCGCCAGCAGATAGCCGAGCGGTACGCGCCTCGCCGAATGGCGATTCTCCTCGAGAGCCGCAGCTGCTTCGATCTGCCCACGCGGCGGGTCATGATAGATGCGCCAGAACAACAGGAAATAGACCAGGCTGATCGCACCGGTAGCAGCAAAGCTCAGTCGCCATCCAATCCGCAGCAGCAACAACCCGATCAGGGGGACGCCAATGGCGGAAGCGAACTTCGCCGCGCCATCGAAGAAACTGGTTGCGAAACTCCGTTCGCGCGGCGGGAACCAGTATCCGACGGCTTTGGCGCTGGCCGGAAACGATGGAGCTTCTCCAACGCCCAGCAGGAATCGCGCCGCGAAGAAGCCGCCGATCCCCGGTGTGATCGCCGCTCCAAATGAAGCGAGACTCCAGAGGAAGGTGCTGACGCAGCCGACGCGGCGTACACCGAAGCGATCCAGCAAGAGTCCCGAAGGCAGCTGGCAAAGCGCATAGGTCCAGTTGTAGGCGCCTAGCAGCAGGCCGAAAGTGAAATCGGTAATGTGGAATTCAGCGAACAGCGCGTCGTGCGAGACCGACAGGTTGACGCGGTCAAAATAATTGACCAGAACGCCCATGCCGAGCAGGATGGCAATCGTCCATCGCTGCCGGCTTTGATGGTGCGGGTTTTCTGCAATCGGCGCTGGCGAGTCCGGCATTTTGACCGGATACCATCTTTACACGGCGTTGCTGAACCAGTCGCCTGCCCGCATCGTTGTGCCGTCTTGCCGCGAGCGTGAAGCTTTTACCGGTCGCGTTGGCCGCTTCCCATTCTGGCCACCATCTGCGCGGTATGAAACGAACGGCGTTTCCAGAAGTGATTCTCGATCCTTTGCTTCATCTTCGAACCATGAAAATTCAGAAGCTTCAGCTCCGCCAGTAAGGCAAACAATTGATGTTCCTCAGCGCCTGATTTTCCGATGGCGCTGCCGCGGAAGATCGGATTGTCGCGATAGAGCAGCCGCGTGGCCTCGAACAGGAATGCCTGTGGATTGGTATGCGGGCGGCCGTAATATTCCAAAAAGGGCCCATCCTGAACGCGCACGTTGGGATGAATGAACCCCTCCACCACAATCTCGGAATGCGCGGGCACTTCGAGATTGCCGCATTCGATCAGCTCGATGGGCTTCTCCTGCAACGCCCCGGCCAGCTCAAATTCATCCATCCCCTCCGGGCTCGCGGCTGCCGCCATCACTGTAACTTCCGGCGCTCCGATCGCGACTGCCATGGGCAGTTCGGTGCCGGCTTCTTCCGCTTGCGCCACATGCCGCGCCAGGTCGCTGCCCGGCGCCGCGCTGACGGTGGCTCGCTTCGCTCCCAGCAACTGCATCCGGTAGACACCGGCGTTGCGCTCACCGCTCTCCGGATCCTTGCTGATATTCAGGTGCCAGGTGCCGAGATACCGCCCCGCGTCGTAGTTGCTCCATTGAGGAACCGGGAAATTCCGCAGGTCGAGCTCGCTTGCCGGAACCACGTTTTCCAGTACAGGGCCCGTTCTCACCATCTTCGGTTCGACCGGCCGCTCCATTCGCACTCGCAGATCGTCGAGCAGCTCCCTCCAGCGAACGCCTGCGTCAAATCCCAGCGCCAGCCGAATGCATGCCGTATCCGCGAGCCCGTTAGTAAAGAGACGCTGTCTCGTGTACCCCTTGACTCTCTCGAAGAGCAGAGGCTTCTGCCGCGCCTTGGTCCAGCGGCCGATGCCCAGTTTCCAGTCGACCGTCTCTTTTACGCGCAACAGCCGCCCGGCGTCGCCGAGGGCCTCGATGAAAGACCGCAGATCGGAGGAATCACTGGGTTCTGGCAAGGGAAGTGGCGCAGCCAGGGAAGGCGGTGCGGTCAGAGGGGTCGGCTCAAGGCCCGCATAGGAATCGAGCTCGGCGGAACTCGCCTCTGTTCTGGTTTGCCAAAGGAGTTCTTTCACGGGAAGGCCACACCAAATTCCGGCGATGCGATCTCGCCATTACGGGTTATCGGACGGGCTCGGGATCCCTTCAGGACCTTCTCTGAGTCGTCGTTGGATCGCTGATGTGCGCGCAAGCCGCCAGCTCCTTCAGCTCGATGAGCGACGTGAACCCGGCTCTCCTTCGCTACCCTGGCGCCGGAATATTGATCCAGAAGAACGGGATGAAGCTGCGGAGGATTGACTCAACAAAGAGGATCGCCGCTTCCCAACCGCGCTGCCTTCTGCCGTTATAGCGAAGAAGTGCCCAAACGCCCGTCACCAGATGGGCATTACGGTCTACAACTTTTTGGGAAGGATGTATTACGGAGCAATGAAAATGCGAGCTCGGCGCCGGCGCCCACTCTGACTAATCATTCCGCCGCGAGTCTCCGCAGCCGGCCGCTCACGTTCCAGAACGCGCGCCCATCATGGTAGGCGCCCTTCCAGATCGACCCTTTATCAACGACCACCGGCGTTCCGTCCGCCGTGGTCAGGTTCCATAAACCGTGGTTCTGCGCATCGATGGTGTGGTTCCGGATAAAGTCCCACTGGCGCAGGAAGCGCTCAAAGTAAATTGGCGTTTGCTTTCCGTAGCGCTCGTGCATCAGCAGCAGAGCGTTGAGCCCCTCCACCTGAACCCACCACTCCTTTTGCGTGTCCTCGGCAGGCCCAAATGTGCCGCCGTTCTGATAGAACCCGCCATTCTTTTCATCCCACCCATAAGCCAGCGCGTGATCCACCAGCATCTTCGCCATGCGCTCCGTCTTCTCGCTCGCTTTGCCGTGCAGTGCCTCATCCGTTTCCAGCATCAGATAGGCGGTCTCCACATCGTGGCCGTACGAATCGTGCCCAGGAATAGCCTGCCAGGAGTTCGTGAAAAACTGATTCATGACCCCCGGCTCCACGCAGATTTTGTCTCGCACGATCGCCAGCAGCTCTTCCAGTCGCGCACGCACCCTCGCATCGGGCCACACCGCATACAGCTGCGTGAATGCCTCCAGCAGATGAATGTGCGTGTTCATCGACTTGTAGTTCTCCGGCCCAATCGGAATGGGCGGCATCGCAACCTGCCCGCTTGGCGCGTCCGGGATCACAGGCTTGCCTTCGCGCGTGAGCAGCTCGAAATATCCACCGTGAACGGCGTCGTGCCCGTGCTGGTCGCTCCATAGAAATCCCTTCTTCGCCAGCTCCAGCGCGCGCGGATCCCGGGTCGCCTCGAACGCCGCCGCCAATCCATAAATACAGAAGCCCACCCCATAGAGATCTTTGTCTTCGGTGAACTGCGGGGCTACTTTCCCCTCATCGTCCAGTCCCCAGTAAAAACCGCCATATTGCCGGTCCCACATCGTGTTCGCGAGAAAATCGACGCCTTGACCGACAAACGGCAGGTACTCTTCTTTGAGCTGCGGTTCCCGCAACACCACCTGGGCCGCCACCCACGTCATGCGTCCCTCGAAAACCGAAAACTTCCCATCGCTCGGCGCCCATTGCCAATCCTGCGTGAAGTGGGAATGAAAGCCGCCATGCTCATGGTCGATGGATCGTGGAAACCACATCCCCAGAACATCGTGGTGCAGCCTCTCGTCCATCGCAGCGGCCAGCTTCAGGTATGTTTCGCGCGTCGCCGGCAAATCGGTTGTGGCTGGGACGGGCGGCGACAGTTGACCGAAACATGCAGATGAAACCAGCAGGAAGAAAAGAAGTGCGCTCAGTTTGTGCAAAGCGAAACCTTTCCTCGGATCGCCGCCATCGTAACACATGGTTTTTGCCGTTCACCCTCTCGCATGTCCCTCGTCTACCAGTTCCGTCGTACGCGAAAACGGAAACTGCTCGAATCCCGCCTCCCGCAGCGTCGCCCGGAGAGCCTGCGGAACCGGCCCCTCCAGAGCCAGAACCATCCCCGAGGATTTCGCCTTCTGTCCCGCGGCCCAAAGCAGCTGCACCGCCGTTACATCGATGCCCGTCGCGGTCTCGAGCGATATCCGCGCCTGCCCATGCGATGCCAGGGCTTCCAGCAGCGCTTCTTTCAGTTCTTCCGCGTTGCCGGCGCCCACCTCTCCTTCCAGCCGGATCACTCCCGGCTCCTTGCTCTGGTCGAATCTGACTGGCACGTTGCCTCTTCCTCACACTCGTTGAACGAACACGTCTGCACAACGGCATTCCGCAGCCTGGCATGAACCCGCGATCCGCAGTCTGCGGCTTGCCCTGGATAACTCCATGATCGGCAAAAGCTGGCGGTCGCATAGGCCGGGTTCTCGGCATCGCGCTCGGCCGCTCCGCTGCGTTCCCCCCAAACGAACTCCGCTGGTTAAAGACTCCATCGCTCCGCGCAACTACCTGCTGCAGCGCTGCATCCATCGTCCGGGAGAGCGCTTCTCATTGCGAGACACACGATGCCCCTGCAAACCAAACCCGAAGACAAACCCGCCCCCGTCCGGTTTTCTGTCTCAGAAAAGGACGATGTCCTCGAAGTCACCGTCTCCCTCCTGCCGCTGAAGAAAGAAGCGCCCTGGGTTCTTCAGGGCGGAACCCCGCAGTTTGAAAACCGCGACGCGTTCAAAGCCAGAGTCGTTGAAGTCGGATTGTCCCCGGCTGTCGCCGAAGATCAGGGACGCTCCTTCAACGCTACGGCGCGGCAGCTGCGGGAACTCGGCTTCCTCGTCGGTCTTCCGCAGGAAGAAGCTGGCGGAGAACCCAAAGCCGCCTGACTTTAAATGCGCCATCCAGCGCCGCAATTTCTGCGTTGGAAGGCAGCAACCGCTCTTCGCTGCATCCAAGCGAAAGTATGAGCCTGGAGAATGTCGTTACCCCGCGCTTCCTGAACGCCCAGGAAGGCGTCCCCCAGCCCAGCCCTTCAAAAATCGATTTCGTCATGGATGGCCGCACCTGCCAGGGCCTCGAAGGCGAGCTGCTCATCGACGCCATCAATCGCGAAACCGGCAAGGAGCTCGCGCAGGTTTGCTACCTCCAGCAGCTTGGCCCCATTGAAACCTGCGACACCTGCATGGTCGAAGTCGATGGCAGGCTCGTGCGCGCCTGCGGCACACGTCTTGCCCCCGGCCTGAACGTCGAGACGGAGAGCTACCGCGCCCAGGCTGCCCAGCGCGAAGCCTTCGATCGCCTCCTCGGCAACCATCTGCTCTATTGCACGGTCTGCGACAACAACAACCAGAACTGCACCGTCCACAACACCACTGCACTTCTCAAAGTCGAGCACCAGTCCATCCCATACCGGCAAAAGCCATACCAGAAAGACGAAACCAATCCCTTCTATCGCTACGATCCCGATCAGTGCATCCTGTGCGGGCGCTGCGTCGAAGCCTGCCAGAATATCCAGGTCAACGAAACCCTCACCATTCGGTGGGAGGACGAACATCCGCGTGTCCTCTGGGATGGCGGATCCACCATCGGCGAGTCGAGCTGCGTCTCCTGCGGGCACTGCGTTACCGTCTGCCCCTGCAATGCGCTGATGGAGAAGTCCATGCTCGGCGAAGCCGGCTACTTCACCGGACTCCCGGCCACGGCTCTCGAACACATGATCGATGTGGTCAAAGGCGTCGAGCCGGAGCTGGGCTACGGCCCAATCCTGCAGCTCTCCGAGGCCGAAGCCGACATGCGCTCCGTCCGCACCGAGAAAACCAAAACCGTCTGCACCTACTGCGGCGTTGGCTGTTCCTTCGACATCTGGCACCGTGATCGCCAGATCCTGAAGATAGAGCCCCACGACGGGCCCGCCAACGGTATCTCCACCTGCGTTAAGGGGAAGTTCGGCTTTAACTTCGTTAACAGTGGCGACCGCATTACGTCACCTCTCCTGCGCGACGGCGGCAAGTTTCGCCAGTGCACCTGGGATGAAGCCCTCGACTTCATTGCCGACAAGATGAAACACATCAAAGCGCGCTACGGCCCCGACTCCCTCGAGTTCATCGCCTCCTCAAAGTGCACCAATGAAGAGAGCTATCTGATGCAGAAGCTCGCGCGCGCTGTCATCGGTACGAATAACGTCGACAACTGCTCGCGCTATTGCCAGTCGCCCGCCACCAAAGGACTCACCCGGACCGTCGGCTATGGCGGCGACTCCGGCTCCATCTCCGACATCGAACGCGCCGATCTGGTCGTGATCGTCGGCGCGAATCCCGCGGAGAATCACCCGGTCCTTGCCACCCGCGTGAAGCGCGCCCATAAGCTGCGCGGCCAGAAGCTCATCGTCGCCGACCTCCGCAAAAACGAGATGGCCGAGCGCGCCGATGTCTGGCTCCGCCCCAATCCCGGCACCGACATGATTTGGGCCAGCGCTGTCGCCAAATGCATCCTGGACAATGGCTGGCACGATGAGGAATTCATCCACGCGCGCGTCAACAACTTCGAGAAATATGCTGAAAGCCTTCAACCTTTCACTCTCGAATTTGCCGAGGAGCGCACCGGCATTCCCGCCGCCACCCTCCGCGCCGTTGCCGAACAGATCGCTGGCGCAAAGACCGTCTGCATTCTCTGGGCCATGGGAGTCACCCAGCACATGCACGGCTCCGACACCTCAACCGCGCTGTCGAACCTTCTCCTGCTGACCGGCAACTACGGCAAACCCGGCACCGGCGGGTACCCGCTGCGCGGCCATAACAACGTCCAGGGGTGCAGCGACTTCGGCTCCATGCCCGACAAGTACCCAGGCTATATGGATACCAGCGATCCCGACATCCGCCGCCATTGGGAACAGGCGTGGGGCGTTTCGCTGCCCACCAGCGAAGGCATGGATAACCATCTGATGGTCGACGGCATGCACGAGGGCAAGATCAGGTCGCTCTATCTCATCGGCGAAGACATGATCAGCTCCGAATCCAATAAGCATTACCTCGCCGCTGGCCTCGAAAAACTCGACCTCTTCGTCGTCCAGGAGCTCTTCTTCACCCTCACCTGCCAGTATGCCGACGTCATCCTCCCCGGCACGCCCAGCTTCGAGAAGGAAGGCACCTTCGTGAACACCGAACGCCGCATCCAGCGTCTCTACGAGGTGATGAAGCCGCTCCCCGGCACCCGCCCCGACTGGCAGATCATCCAGGATGTCGCCAACCGGCTCGGTGCCCACTGGAGCTACAAGTCCCCCTCCGATGTGATGGATGAGTGCGCCGGCATCGCTCCCCTCTTTGCCGGCGTCACCTATGCTCGTCTCGCCGGCTACAACTCGCTGCAGTGGCCTGTCAAAGAGGACGGCACCGACACGCCCCTCCTCTACACGGACAAGTTTCACTTCCCCGACGGCAAAGCAAAGTTTCATCCGATCGAGTGGAACGAGCCCAGCCAGGTCGAAGACTCCGAATACGACCTGCACCTCAACAACGGCCGCATGCTGGAGCACTTCGAAGCCGGCAACATGACCTATCGCGTTCCCGGCATCGCCCTGAAGGCGCCCGACACCTTCCTCGAAGTCTCACCGGAGCTCGCCAAAGAGCGCGGCCTCGAAAGCGGACGCTGGGTCAAAGTCCAGTCGCGCGATGGTGAAATCCAGCTCCGCGTTCTCGTCACCGATCGCGTCAGCGGCAATCAGCTCTACGCGCCCCTGAACTCGCAGAAGCAGCCCATCAACACGCTCACCAGCAATAACGTCGATGTCGTGGTCCATACTCCGGCGTACAAGGAAACGCCTGTCAAAATCGAACCGCTGCCGCTCAAAGGCCGCTCGCCGCTCCCCCATACCAACCACCGCTTCCACAACCCCACGCCGCAGCGCGGGGTCGAAGTCGAGCGCAAGTGGGCGCGCGCCGACTACCGCCTTCCTGGCGCGAACCTTGTCCAGATTCAACCCGCTGCCCGCCCCGAGCAGGTAAACAGGAAAGAAAGGTAGCTAATGGCGAAGCCTGTCCAGATCGACTTCCCGGTCCGCGATCATAAGGCGGAACTCCAGCAGCGGCTCGCCGAAGCTCCCACGGAACACGCCGCCGCCATCCTCGAGTTGCTCGATCTCCTCGACGTCCTGCACCAGCGCAATGTCCTCACCACGCTGCGCGGTGCCGTAGGCGCCGGAGGGGAATTAGTCGGCTACGTCGCTCATGCCGCCGCTCAGCCGGAATCGATCCGCGCCATGCGCAACCTGCTCGCGATGGCCAAAATCATCGGCCAGATCGATCCGGAACTCATCGATGCCGTTCAGCGTTCGATCCCGCCTCAGTTCAAAGACCGCAACGCTCGCCGCGAAACGCCGGCCCCCAGTTTCTGGAAGATGCTGCGGACCTTCTGGTCGCCGCCCGTGCAGCGTGTCCTCTTTGCCTGGGGCCTCATGCTCTCCGGCATCGGCCATTACCTGAATAAGGAAGCCCCGAGCACCGCCGACCGGGCCTGACGGGGTCCAGCCTCCTGCTCATTCCACCGTAGTGGTCACGAGGTAAGAGCTGGCGTACAGGGCGAAGCCGACCAAAAGCGGAATCAGACCGCACAGGTAGACTGGCGCGACATGAATCAGCGCGCGCAGAAAGACCAGAGTCCCGATTCCGGCTGCCACCGTGACAAGCCCTCCGATCCGGAGGCCCTGTCGCGTCCTCTCCGCCCCGATTCGCTGTTGCTCGTGTAAATACTCGATCGCCGCCGTGGCGCCGGGGGTCGACGACTCCGAGATCTTCTTCAGCATGTCGCTCTTGTAGTAAGCCTCGCGTTCCTTGCGTCGAGCTTCGGCCCACGATGTCACCCCGATCATCGAAAACAAGGCCACGGCCCCCACAGCCAAAAAGCCAAACAAAGCCATCGCCCCGGACGCATCTGCCATTCCCATAGCGGCTTCCTCCTCGTCGCGGCGATAATTTCTGCCGCTTCACCTCGTACGACCCTACCCGGCTCGTTGCGGTTTCAGAATTGTTCGGGAATATGCTCGACAGAAAGAATGAAACCGCGCACCATCGTTCCAGGTCGTACCGGTGAACGATAGATGACTATGGCTCCGCAATCCGGGCCGCAATTGGCTGACGAGGCCATCGTCGCGCGTGTGCTCGCCGGTGATTCGGCGGCCTTCGAAAGCATCGTGTGCCGCTGGCAATCGCCTCTCATCAATCTTGCGTGGCGCTTTTGCCGCGATCGCGCCCGCGCTGAAGAAATGGCCCAGGAAGCCTTTCTTCGTGCCTGGCGCAATCTCGCCCAGTTTCGCGGTGACTCCGCATTCTCGACCTGGCTCTTTGCCCTCGCCACCAATCTCTACCGGACTGAGCTTCGCCGCATCCCTGCTACGATGCTTTCGCTCGATGAGATAGCCGAGCCCCTTGATCCGGCAGTCGCTGGCGCGGCCTTCGACGAGTCGAGCCGGGACGAACGCCTTCGCCGTGCCGTCCTCGCGCTCCCGCCCAGATACCGCGACGCCATCCTCCTCTTCTACTTCCACGAACAGGACGTTGCGACCGCCGCCCGCACTCTTCAGCTCCCGGAAGGAACCGTCAAAGTCCGCCTCTTTCGTGGCCGCGAGCTCCTGCGCAGCAGGTTTTCCCGGCCGCCTTCCGGAATCAACGCCGCGCCGGGATTGCCAGCCGCGACGCATCCCACGGAGGCCCCGACGCCATGAACCCGACCAAACCATTTCCCAACGACATCCAGCTCGATGCGGCCCTGGCTTCCGATATCGACGCCATCGTTCCCTCCTCCGGCTTCGTAAACTCCGTCATGATGGCCGTCCATGGCCAGGCTGCCGCCCCAGCCCCGATTGCCTTCCCCTGGAAACGCGCTGTCCCCGGGCTCATCGCAGCTGCTGCCGTTGCCGCGCTCCTGATCGTTTGGATCTTCGCTCTGCTGCGCGCGCCCGCCGGGGCGAATCATCTCCTGTCCATAGTCGATTGGCCGGCCATCCTCGCGCCCGTCCTCCGTCATGCAAGTGATGCGCGCTGGGTTGCGCTTACCCTGGCCGTATCCCTGGTCCCGCTCCTCTTCTGCCGCCGGCTCGTATCTTCCAGCTGAGCCGCGGGACTCATCCTTCCCGGCGTAGCCATGGCTCGATTCCGTACCGGGAACGCGATTCGCTGGATATAATCTCTGCCACCATGTCCACCACGAATGCGGCCCCTGTTTCCTTTGTTTTGGTCGATGGCACCAGCCGTCGGACCGGTGCGATTACCCACTCCCCGTTCACCCTCGGCCGCCTTCCCGAGAACGACCTCGTTCTCGCCCACCCGTATGTCTCCCGCCGCCATGCCGAGCTCGTCCTCGAGGGCACCAGGTGCTTCATCGTCGATCACGGCAGCCGCCACGGCACCTTCCTGAATGGAAAGCCTGTGGCTGGCCGCCTTCCCCTGACAGAAGACGACACCGTCCACTTCGGCGCGCTCGACGGTCCCAGCCTCCGCATCAGCCCCGAAGACGCCACCGACTCCTCGACCATCCGCGACATCATCGACCAGATTCCCGAAGTCAGCGCTACCGGCAACGCCCTCGACAAATTGCGCTGGTTCTTCGAATCTGCGCGCAAGCTCAAGGCCTTCGACGCCGTCGATCAGATCCTCGCCGCTCTCCTCGATACCACCCTGCAGCTCACCGAGGAGGAACGTGGCTATGTCTTCCTCCGCGACGAAAACGGAGACATGAAGCTCGCCATTGGCCGCGACAACAAGGGCGAGGCCCTCACCGACGAGGCCACTCTCTCTCACGGAGCAATGCGCCAGGCCGCCAGTACCGCCAACGAATTCATCGTCACCGACACGCTGACCGCCGATCCCGAAACCCGCTCCGCCAGCATGGTCGCGCACAGCATTCGCTCCGTGATCTGCATCCCGCTGCGGAAACGCCGCCCCGGCGCCAGCCCTCGCGAAACCGATCTGCTGGGCCTCTTGTATCTCGACAGCCGCCTCAAAGCCGGCAGCCTCACCCAGGTCGACAACGACCTCCTCCGCACCATCGCCACCGACGCTGCCGCCCTCATCGACAACGCCCAGCTCGCTGTCTCCGAGGAGCGCGAGCGCGTCTACCGTCAGGAGATGAACATTGCCGCCGACATTCAGCGCGGCCTCATGACCGTTCATCCGCCGACGCTCTCCTGGGCCGCCGTCGCCGCGCGTTCGGTGCCCTGCCGCGAAGTCGGCGGTGACTTCTTCGACATCGTCGAAGACGGCCAGTGCCTCAACGTCATCGTCGCCGACATCTCCGGCAAGGGAATCTCCGCCGCCATCCTCGGCGCTACGCTCCAGGGCCTCATCTATTCGCTGCTCGTCGCCCGGCAACCGCTCGCCACCATCGCCGACATCGTCAACCGCTACATCTGCAGCAAGAACGTCGAGAAATATGCCACCATGGCCGTCCTCCGCCTGTCCCCGGAAGGCCATCTCGAGTACATCAACTGTGGGCACGTCCCGCCGTTTCTCTATTCCGGTGGATGCGTCCGCCTTCCCGAATCCAATCTTCCCGTCGGTCTCATCGAAGGCGCCCCTTTCTCCTCGGGAACCGTGCAGCTCCAGCCTGGCGCGCGCGTCCTAATTGTAACAGACGGTGTTACAGAAGCCGCCGCGCCCGACGGTGAGTTCTACGGCGAAGCCCGGCTCACCGCTCCGGAATTTGAAAGCGCTTCACTCGATGACATCTTCGCGCAGCTGGAACGTTTCGCGGGCGCTTTGGCCGCCGACGACGACTGCACCGTTCTCGATGTCCGCTACTCAGGCTGAAGGGGCCCCGTCCGTTCATCCATTCTTCCCGCCGCCTGATCTTCGTTAGACTGAGAAGCTGCTGAAGCCATGCGTATCCTCCATGTCATCGCCAGCCTCTCCCCGGCCGACGGCGGCCCTCCCGAAGGCGTGCGCGCGCTGGCGCGGGCTTATGCGGCGATCGCCATCGACGTTGAGGTGGTCTGCCTCGATCCACCCGCGGCGTCCTTTCTTGCGGGATTAGCCTTTCCCGTACACGCTCTCGGTCAGCGCTGGCTCGGCCGCTTCTCCCTCTCTCCACGGCTTTGGCGATGGCTGCATCGCCATGCCTCACGCTTTGACGGCATCGTGATGGATGGCATCTGGATCTTTCCCGACGTTGCTGTCCGGGCCGCTGCCCGCCGCTCGGGAACCCCGTATGCCGTCTTCGCGCATGGAGCGCTCGATCCCTGGTTCAACAAAAAGTATCCGCTCAAACATCTCAAGAAGATTCTTTACTGGCCCTTTCAGTACTCCGTGCTGCGCGATGCCCGAGCGGTTCTCTTCACGACCGCCACCGAGCGCGATCTCGCGCTCACCAGTTTCCATCCCAATCAGTGGACCAGCCGCGTTGTCTCCTTTGGCATCAACGAGCCCGAGGGAGATTCTGCAGCCCAGATCGAAAGCTTCTTGACCCAATTGCCGAGTCTCCGTGGACGGCGCTATCTGCTTTTCATGTCCAGGATTCACGAGAAGAAAGGTTGCGACATCCTCCTCCAGGCCTTTGCGCGGGTCGCCCCGGGATATCCCGATCTCGACCTCGTCATGGCCGGTCCGGATCAAATGGGCCTTCAGGCCAGCCTCAGGGGAATCGCAGCCGCAGCCGGGCTCGCCGATCGCGTTCACTGGCCCGGCATGCTCACCGGCGATTCCAAGTGGGGCGCTCTCCGCGCCTCCGATGCCTTCGTGCTCCCGTCCCATCAGGAAAACTTCGGAATCGTCGTCGTTGAATCGCTCGCAGCCGGACGCCCCGTCCTCATCAGCAATCAGGTCAACATCTGGCCGGACGTTGTCGAGGATGGCGCGGGCTTTGCCGACGAAGACACCCTCGACGGTACCGAACGCCTGCTGCGCCGCTGGCTCGAACTGCCGCCGAAGGAACGCGACGCCATGGCCGCCCAGGCATGGCCCAGCTTTACCCGCCGCTATTCGATGAAAAACACCGCCCTCGCCATCCAGGAGATATTTTCGGGATCGCCCCCGGCGTCCACGCGCTGACGGCCTTCGTTATCCCTTCGTCCGCAGCCGCTCCAGCAGGCGGTCAAACTCCTGCAACGCCGCGTACTCGATAATGATCCGTCCGCGGCCCTTCCGGTCTTCAATCCGCACCTTCAGCCCGAGGGCGCGTTGCAGCGACTCCTGCACCTCCCGAACATTAGGGTCGATGTCATTCTCTTTTTCTTCGCTGGCCGGCTTCTTCGATTCGGGATGGAGGATCTTCTGGACATAGCTTTCCGTCTGGCGTACGGACATCGAAAGCGCTGTGACTTTCTTTGCGGCGTCGAGGATCCCCTGCGGATCCTCCAGGGGGAGCAGGGCCCGAGCATGCCCAAAGCTCAGCACGCCTTCTTCCACCTGAAGCTGAACCTCATTCGGCAGCTTGAGCAGCCGCAGAAAATTCCCAACCGACGCCCGGTCCTTGCCCGTGCGCTTCGCCATCTGTTCCTGGGTCAGCTGAAACTCCCGGGCCAGTCTCTCGAAGGCCCGCGCCTGTTCCATCGGGTTCAGGTCCGTGCGCTGCAGGTTCTCCACGATGGTCATCTCCATCGCTTGTTCGTCGGAAACCTGCCGAACGATCGCCGGGATTGTTTCCTTGCCCGCGCGCTGCGAGGCCAGCCAGCGCCGTTCACCGGCAATGAGCTGAAAACGTCCCTCCGGCAGCGGCCGGACCACGATCGGTTGCACCACCCCCGTCGCTGCAATGGAATCCGCCAGTTCCGCCAGCTGGACCTCATCGAAGCGGGTTCGAGTCTGGAATGGGCTCCGCTCGATCTCTCCCACCAGGATTTCCCGTGGCTTGCCCGACTCTCCGCTTTCGGCTCCTGTCGATTCCGCCACAGCGTGGACCCGGGGTAACAGAGACTCCAGTCCTTTTCCCAACGCCCTTCGTTTCGGGGCTTCCGTCATTGTCTGCATCTCATCCACCTTAATGTTGAACCATGAACATGATCCGAGGGATTGTTCCACGTGGAACATCAAAACTGGCCCGTGTGTCCGCCTCCCCATCTGAAAGCGCTCAGCCCAACCCGTCACCGGCGGCCAATTCCTTACGCATAAGGCCAAAATCTCACCTTTGTCTCACCCTGCGCCGCCTTCGCCGTCTTTCGTTCTTTCGCCGCCGGGCTCTCGATTCCATTGCGCGCCAGCAGCTCATCGGCCAGCTCGCGGTAGCTCTCCGACCCTCTTGATCGCGGATCATAGAGCAAAACAGGCTTTCCATAGCTGGGCGCCTCGGCCAGCCGCACATTTCTCGGAATTACCGTCTTGAGCAGCTTGTCCTTGAAAAACTCCCGGAGATTCTCCGTCACCTGCTGCGCTAGATTGGTGCGGTCGTCGTACATCGTCAGCAATACACCCTCAATCTCCAGGTTCGGATTGAAGGCTTCCCGTACGCGCTCCAGCGTGTGCATCAGCTCGCTGATCCCCTCCAGCGCGAAATATTCGGCCTGCATCGGGACGAGCAGTCGGTCTGCCGCCACAAGAGCATTCAGCGTCAGCAAATCCAGAGCCGGGGGACAATCCAGGAGGACGAAGTCATTTTCCTCCCGAACCTTCTCGAGTGCCTCGCGCAGGCGATAGGCTCGACGCTCCATCTGGATCAGTTCCACATTCGCCCCGGTCAGGTTCTTATTCGAAGGAACCAGTTTCAGGGTCTCGATCTCCGTGCGCAATGCAACTTCGGGAATCGTCGCCTCGCCCATCAGCACGTCATAAGAAGAACGCCGATCGGCATCGCGTTCCACTCCATAGCCGCCGCTCGAATTTGCCTGTGGATCGCAATCCATCAGGAGAACCGTCAGGCCCTCCAATGCAAGGGCTGCTGAGAGATTGATGGCGGTGGTCGTCTTGCCCACCCCGCCTTTCTGGTTCACGACCGCGATCACTTTCCCCATGAACAAGAAGCCTATCGGGACATCGTCCTCGCCGCAACGCGATACGCCTGTGCACAACCAGTCCGATTTTGTGGAAGGATTTTTGGAAGGACCCGCCGCAGGGAGCTTAAAGGGCAGCTCTGTCTGTAAGATACGAGGCTCTTAGGGATTGTTGCAGGACTGTTGCTGACGTTGAGGCCCGCGTGGAAAACGAGTGCAGGATCCCGTCAAATGATCGACGCGATTCCTCCAGCGCGCGACTGTTCCACGTGGAACAACAGCTCTTCGCATCGATACCCCAAACCACGATCAAGATCATATAACCACCGAACACGTCCTCCCTGACCTCCACCGCCATGCTCCGGGAACTAATCTTTGAACCCGTGCGTACTCCTCCAAGGCGCGCACCACCAGGCCCTCCCCCATCGCGCCGCAATGCGTGTGCAGAAGGAAAACCCATGACGCGAATTTCCAGTTCCGCCATAATTTTCGTGACTCTTCTTACTGGCGGTCTTGCCGTGGCTTCCGCCCAGACCCCGAACTCCAGGCCAGACTCTCTCGTCATCGTCTTTAAGGATGGTCACCGCCAGAGCATTCCTGTCGCTGCCATCGAACGGCTTGAATTTCCGGCGGCTGTTCCTGCTGGCCTCATCAGCACTCCCGGCCCCTCCCGCGCTCATCTCATCGGGAAGTGGGAGGTCGGCGACGGCCAGGGCAGCAACTTCTTCATCACCCTCAACGAAGACGGCACCGCCCTGCGCGTCATGGGAATGCAGCACGAAAAAGGCAACTGGGTTTACGCCCATGGCGAGGCGCAGATTACCTGGGACGATGGGCCGCAGGACGCCATCCGCAAAGTCGGTTCCTGGTATAAGAAATATGCCTACGAGGAAGGGAAGACCTTCACCGACTCACCAGCCAACGTGACGAATGCTCGCAACATTACGCAGAACCCAGCCGGCGTCGACTGAAGAGCCTTGGTTCACCAAGGCTCGTCTTAAGTTAGACTCATTCCAAATTTGTAAATCAACAAGTAGCTATTTCTCAATAGTTT
Organism: uncultured Acidobacteriaceae bacterium; assembly: GCA_963787915.1. Taxonomy (GTDB): domain Bacteria; phylum Acidobacteriota; class Terriglobia; order Terriglobales; family Acidobacteriaceae; genus Palsa-343. The sequence continues at coordinate 581,035 of CAWBEP010000009.1, forward strand.
ATATCCTGTCCCCTGTCCCCTGTCCCCTGTCCCCTGCACCCTGCACCCTGTCCCCTGTACCCTGTTCCCCTGTCCCCTGTCCCCTGCACCCTGCACCCTGCACCCTGTCCCCTGTACCTAAACCCGCCCCGTCTTCAGGATCTGCTGCTCCGATCCTGGAATCTCGACGGCCGCCTCCCAACGAACCCCCGCGACTTCCTCGATCGCCGATTCCGTTTTTCGCGTTGCGAACACCGCGACCCATCCTCCGGCCGCCAGCCGCCCAACCGCCGATTTGCACGCCTTCGGCATCCGCTCAACAGCACGCAGCGTGACCGCATCGAAGACCCGCTCCTCAGCCATTTCCTCTACGCGCCCCGGCCATACCTCCGCTTTTAGTTCCAGCGTCCGCACGACCTCGCGAAGAAACGCTGCCTTCTTGGCATGCGACTCGGCGAGCGTGACCCCGATCCCGGCCCGGCAAATGGCAATGGGAATCCCAGGAAATCCGGCGCCCGATCCAAAGTCCAGAAGCGTCTTCACTTTTTTCGGAATTTGTTGCGCCGCGAAGATCGACTCCGCAAAGTGCCTTCGAACAATCTCCCTGGGCTCGCGAACCGCCGTCAGATTGATCCGGGCATTCCACTTCAGCAACAACGCCAGATACGCCTCGAACTGCTCAATCGCCCGAGGCGTCAGTTCAAGCGTCAGTTCAACCCCATCCAGGCCGAATCGACTTTCATTCGCGCTCTTCATGGAGATTATGCGTCAACGGGCGTACAGGCCTGCAAGGTTTTACGCCCTGTACCCTGCGCCCTGTGCCCTGCTTTTCAGTCCGCGACCGATTCCCGAATCATCCGCGGCTCCCAGGCAGCCGCCGCGTCCACGAAAGACTGGAACAGACACTGCGCTGCCTTGTTGTCTTCAAACACCCGCTCCGGATGCCACTGCACGCCCATCAGAAACTGATCGCCGTGACCCTCCGCTGCTTCGACAACGCCATCTTCCGGAGACCACGCGGCGCGCACCAGCCCATCGCCCAGCACGCCCACCGACTGGTGATGGCTGCTGTTCACCATCAGCGTCGTCCGCGATCCTAATCCCAGAATCCGGCGCAGCCGCGATCGCACCTCGACTTCAATGGCATGTGCTTCCACCACCATCCGGCCCGCCGTGTGATCCACGCCGGTGCGCAGATGCTGCAGCAGCGTTCCCCCCCGCCACACATTCAACGACTGGAATCCGTAGCAGATCCCCAGCAACGGCTTGTATAAATTCGACGCGTCCTGGAGAAGCAATTCGTCGACGGCCTCGCGCGCCGCGTCCGCCGCTGCGCAATCCGGCTCCGCATCTTCACCATATTTCTGAGGATTCACATCCGCCGGACTTCCCGGCAACAGCACGCCTTCGCAAGAGGCCACCAGCTGCGCTACGCGCGCCGGAGAGTCGCGCAAAGGAACCTTTACGGGCTCACCACCGGCGAATTCGACAGCGCGCGCGTATTGCGGCCACGCGCGTTCGCTGTACTCCTGATCCGGCAGGTTCGGTTCCGGAATCGCTATGCGTGGTGCTTTCATGGTCTCCGCGCCTCCTCGGTCAGTTCTTGCAGGTCCCGAGAAATCGTTATCGCTCCCAGCTCCGCACCCGCAGTTGCATTTTGCCCTGGCGTCGCGGATGGCGCATCGGACCTTTTCCGCCAGGAGTGCTCATAATACAGCCCGGCGATCCGTTCCTCCAGTATCGTCGTCAATTCATCCACCTGCTTCATGCTCCTGCCCTGCGTCTCGATCGCCTCACCAACCGCCAGGGTCACGGGAACAGGATGAACCTCGCGCTTGTGAATTGGCAAAAGCTCATGGGTGCCAATCAGAGCCATCGGCACCAGCGGAACCTGCGCGCGAATCGCCATGAATGCCGGACCGTTGAGAAATTTCGCCGGATGTCCCGTCTCCGTGCGCCCGCCCTCCGGAAAAATAAAAAGCGGCATGCCGCTCTTCAGCGTCCGCACCGCGCTCACCAGGCTTGCAATCGACGCCCGCGGATTCGCTACATCCACCGGTACCTGCCCCGACCGCCGCAACCACCACCCAATGAACGGCAGCTTGAACAGGTCGTGCCGCGCAACGATCCGGAACTGAAACGGCAGCGAGCTGAAGATAACCGGCGTGTCCATGTACGAAAGATGATTGCAAACATACACCGCCGGCATGGCGATCAGCCGCTCGCCGTTCAAAATGGTGACGGTGGCGCCACTCACCGCAACGCCCACCCGCGCCCACGCCTGCGCGATGCGGTGTTGCCAGCGCCCGTCACTTTCAAACAGAGACGCGGCGAACGCCAGGCTGCCGAAGAACGCCGTCGCCAGAAAAAACAGCGGGGTCCGCACGCCATAGCTCATCAGCCGCTCGCCCCACGGCAGCGGATCAGGCCGTGGGCCCAGAGCCGCCCTGCTCATGGCAACCCCACCCCTGCGCGCTCGATCAGTGGCCGTACCTCGCCGACCAGATACACCGAGCCCGCGACGACCACCAGTCCATCGTGCGGCGTTTCCGCCCACGCTCGCTCCAGCGCTTCCTGACCATCCTTCGCTGCCATCGCGCGCACGCCCGTTGCGGCTGCTGCCTGCACGATATCGTCAGCACTCGCGGAACGCGGCGAATCCACCGGTGCCGCCACAACCAGATCGAAAAGCGGGAAAAGAATCTGCGCCATCTCGCGGTAGGCCTTGTCCTGCATGCAACCGAAGACCAGCACCCGCTGGCCGCGGCGCGGTCCGGAATTATCCAGCGCCGACAACGCCGCCCGCAGCGCCCACGTTCCTGCCGGGTTGTGCGCTACATCCAGCAGTACATCGGCCTTGCCCGCCACGCCAATCCGCTCCAGCCGTCCTGGCCATCGCGTTTGCCGGATTCCTTCTGCAACCTGCGCCGGCGTGATTGTGTAACCATGATGGTTACTTAATTCCACAGCCGTTGCGATCGCCAGCGCGATATTGCGCCGCTGGTGCTCCCCGGCCAGCGGCGAATCGACCTCGATCGTCTCTCCCATCACGTCCAGCGTGTATCGATTCCGCAGCGAATCTTCCCGAACGCTGTCCGTTGACCGCTCGCTGTCTCCTGCAACCTGCAACCTGTAACCTGTGACCTGTGCCGCAGGCACATACTCTGCCGCACTCACCCCACGCACATCCAGCTCTGCCGCTACCTCACCGATCGTCTGGTTCGCCTCCGGATGCTGCGGCAGCGTCACCAGCACGCCATTGCGCCGCAGGATCCCGGCCTTCTCGCGCGCAATCAGCGGAATCGTCTCGCCCAGCCACTCCGTGTGGTCGAGCGAAATATCGGTGATCACGGAAATCAGCGGCTCCGCGACATTGGTCGCATCCAGCCTCCCGCCCATGCCTACCTCGAGGACCGCCAGATCGACGCCGGCATCGGCGAAAGCCTCAAAGGCCACAGCCGTGAGCGCCTCAAAGAAGCTCGGATGCTCCGGTAATTTTCCATCGGTCACGAGTTTGCGGGCGCAATCATCGACGCGGAAATAAAAATGCGCGAAAGCTTCATCGCTGATCGGCTGCCCGTCGATCCGGATGCGCTCATTCACCCGCACCAGATGCGGCGACGTGTACAGCCCAGCTCGATAGCCCGCGCTCATCAAGATCGCCTCGAGCGTCGCCGCCGTGGAGCCCTTCCCGTTCGTCCCCGCGATCAGGACCGGCTTGAAACGCCGTTCCGGATGACCCAGGGCCTCGACCAGCGTGCGCATCTCTTCAAGCCGGAATTTCCGTCGCGGCTGGCCCGGCGCCGTGTGCAGCTCTCCCGCGCGCGCATGAAGACTGTCGAGTGCTGACGCGTAGGACATTCCCCGATTCTAGGACAATTCGGAAGCCAGGGAATCGCCATTGTCCTCTTCCCGGTCAATCGCTAAGCGTGCTTTCTGGCAGGATCCGGGCCGCTGCTAAACTACTTCCAGGATGATCCTCCCCTTTGTCCGCGAGCTGTTGGCGGACCTGGAGCGTTCCCCATCATTTGAGAAGGCAAGAAGGCACCTCGCCCTTGCCCGTGGGCGCCGTCGTGTCTCCGGACTCACTTCCACCGCCCGCGCCCTCTACATTCCCCTCTTCGCCCGCGCCGCGCAGGTCCCGACAGTCGTCGTCGTTGCCGACAACAAGGCCGCCGACGCTATACACCTCGCCCTGCGCGCCGGATGCGACCTGACCGGCGCCATTCCCCCGGATCGCGTCCTCCGCTTGCCCGCGCACGACGTCCTGCCCTTCGAAAACCTCTCGCCGCACCCCGATATCCAGGAGCAGCGCGCCAAGACACTCTGGAAGATCGCCACCGGCGAAGCCTCCATCGTCGTCGCACCGGTCGAAGCTGCGGCCATGAAGCTCTTTCCTGCGCCCTTCTACGCCGGACTTGCGCAGGTCCTCCGCCGTGGCGAAGAGGTCGACGTTGATACCCTGCTCACCCACCTCACCGGCATCGGCTACTCGCGCGCCGACATCGTCGAGATGCCCGGCCAGTTCACTCGCCGCGGCGGCATCCTCGACATTTACTCCCCTGAAGCCGACCGTCCCGTCCGCTTCGAGTTCTTCGGCGACGAGATTGAGTCCATCCGCAAGTTCGACCCGGACACGCAGCGCTCCGCCGCTCCTCTCGACGAAGCTCGCCTGCTGCCGCTCACAGAAACGCCCGTCACCGAGCGCCTCCTCGCCGCTGTCCACACACGACTCAGCGGCGAACGCATCGAATCCACCGACGATCCCGACCTCATCGAAGAGGCCATCGCGGCAGGCGGCGTCAGCGTCTTTCCAGGCTGGGAGTTCTTCGCCGGTGTCGGACGGACTCCCGGCGGCCAGTCCGACCATGGCGGAGCCACCGCCAACCTCCTCGACCTCTTCCCCCGTTCCGCTCTCTTCGTCGAAGAGCCGGCCATGATCCGCAACCAGATCGATCGCTGGTGGAACAAAGTCGAGCAGCGCCACGACCGCTCCAGCATCGGTTCGCTCATCACCCCGGAAGACATCTACCTCCGCCCCGAAATCCTCCAGGCGAAGCTCGCTGCGCATCCCGGCCTCGACATCGACCAGCTCGGCGTCGTTGACGTTCTCGACGAAGACAACACGTTGGGCGAAATCGAATTCACCTCGCGCCCCACCCTCCGTTTCCACGGCTCAATCCCGGCTCTCATCGAGCAAATCCGCACCCTCATGACTCAGGAAGTCCGCACCCTCCTCGTTGCGCCGAATCAGGGCGAGGTCGAGCGCCTCGCCAATCTTCTCCGCGAATACGAGCTCCCCTACCGCCTTGGCAGCCGCATCCAGCACGCGGGCAGCGAAAACATCTACGACGAATCCAGCTACCTCGCCGGCGATATGCGGACGCCGGTTATCCTGCGCACTGCGCTTGCCACCGGCGTCAGCTTGCCTGACGCTCGCCTCGTGCTCTTTGGCGCTCAGGATTTCTTCGACGAAGCCGACGTTACCGCCCGCCCCGCGATCAGGAAATCCAAAACCGCCGCCTTCGTCTCCGACTTTCGCGACCTCGCGGTCGGCGATTACGTCGTACACGTCGAGCACGGCATCGCCCGTTATCAGGGCCTGCGCGAAATCGAGCAGGACGGCGTCTCCCTCGAATTCATGATCCTCGAGTTCGCGGAGGCCGCCCGCCTCTACGTCCCCCTTACGCGTCTCGACCTCATCCAGAAATACCGCTCCACAGAAGCCGGCCCGGCGCCGGTTCTCAATCGCCTTGGCTCCCAGCAATGGGCCAAAACCAAGGCCCGTGTCCGCAAGGCCATGGAGGACATGGCCGACGAGCTCCTCAAGCTCTACGCCCAGCGCAAAGCCGCCGAGGGCCACGCCTTCCCGCCCGACAACGAATTCCAGCGCGAGTTCGAAGACGCCTTCGACTTCACCGAGACCGACGACCAGATCTCCGCCATCGCCGACATCAAGCGCGACATGGAATCGACTCTCCCCATGGATCGCCTCCTCTGCGGCGACGTCGGCTACGGCAAAACCGAAGTCGCCATGCGCGCCGCCTTCAAAGCCGTGCAGGATGGCCGCCAGGTCGCGGTGCTCACTCCCACCACGATCCTCAGCTTCCAGCACTTCGAAACCTTCAAGAGCCGCTTTCGCCAGTTTCCCATCACCGTCGAGATGATCTCCCGCTTCCGCACGCCAAAGGAGCAGAAGCTCATCCTCGAACGAGTCGAGAACGGCCGCGTCGACATCCTCATCGGCACGCATCGCCTCCTTTCCAAAGACATCAAGTTCCACGACCTTGGCCTCCTCATCGTCGACGAAGAGCAGCGCTTCGGCGTCCGTCACAAAGAACGCCTCAAGCAGATGCGCCGCGAAATCGACGTCCTCGCCATGTCCGCGACGCCTATCCCGCGCACGCTGCATATGTCGCTCGTGGGCCTCCGTGACATGAGCGTCATCGAAACGCCGCCCCGCGACCGCATGGCCATCCAGACCGTCGTCGCCAAATTCGACGAGAAGCTCATCCGCTCGGCCATCGAAGTCGAGCTCGAGCGCGGTGGCCAGATTTACTTCGTCCACAACCGCGTCGAAACCATCTACGAGATCGCCTCGAAGATTCAGGAGCTGGTCCCCGGCGCCCGCGTCATCGTCGGCCACGGCCAGATGAACGAGACCGAGCTCGAGCGAGTCATGCTCGCCTTCATGAACCATGAATATGACGTGCTCGTCGCCACCACCATCATCGAAAACGGCCTCGACATCCCGCTCGCCAACACCATGATCGTCAACCGCGCCGACCGTCACGGCTTGTCCGAGCTCTATCAGCTGCGCGGCCGCGTCGGCCGCTCCAATCGTCGCGCCTACGCATATCTCCTCATCCCGCCCGAGCAGGAACTCACCGAAGTTGCCCGCCGCCGTCTTGCCGCCCTCAAGGAATTCTCCGACCTCGGTGCCGGCTTCAAGATCGCCGCCCTCGACCTCGAGCTCCGTGGCGCCGGCAACCTCCTCGGCGGCGAGCAGAGCGGCCACATCGAAGCCGTCGGCTTCGAGATGTACACCACCATGCTCGAAGAAGCCGTCAGTCGCCTCAAGGGTGAAGAACGCGTTGAGCGCCCCTCCGTCCAGCTCTCGCTCGGCATCGCTTTACGTATCGATGAAAGTTACATATCCGAGGAGAACCAGCGCCTGCGCATGTACAAGCGCATCGCCGGGGCCGACAGCGACCGCGCCCTCGAAGAAGTCCAGTCCGAACTCGAGGACCGCTACGGACCGCTGCCCACGAGCGTCGCCCACCTGCTGCTGGCCGCGCAGCTCCGCATCGAATGCGAAAAAATCGGCGTCGCCCAGGTCGACCGCAAACGCGACCAGCTCCACATCCGCTTCACGGAGAGCGCCGCCGTCGACCCCGGCCGCCTCATGAAGCTCGTCGCCAAGAACGCCAAACGCGGAGCCCAGTTCACTCCCCAGGGAATCCTGCGCTTCCCGTTGACTGCCATGAAACCCGAAGAAGTATTAGGCGAAGTCCGTGCGCTGCTGGAAGAACTAGCCCTGCAAACCGCCGCGGTCTGAACGATTCCGCTCGATGACGCGAGCGCTCACCTCTGCCATACAAAAAAGAAGACTCCTAAGAGACAGAGCGCCGTCAATGCCACGGTGGCGACCTTGTTAGTTGGGCGAGGAACCACTCTAACCATCCTCGATACTGATCCGATTGCCGCTGCAAGAGCAACGAAGAGCGCCACGGCCTCTATCAGCATGAAGTATTCTGCGCCAGGCGTTCTGGGGCCAATGCGCGATCCCCGGATCTCCGGCCAGTGGCTCTCCAGGATCAGATGAAGTAACTCCAGGACGAACGAAACAATTGCCAACCGCCAAAATCCCAGATCGGCAAATGAGAACGCCATTGATTTCCCCCTTAAGGCGATCGCCTGCCCGTTCAGAACCACTTCACTAACTCCCAAAGATCCTACCCGCCAATCGGACGCATCCATTCCCGCAACCAAGCTGCCATGTCCTGTTCGGAAATCGATCCATCGGCAACGGTAAGCATCACTCTGACCATCTCTTCGTTCGTGGCTGTTATCTCATAGCCATTCACGGGCAGAAAGGCACCGGCTGCCACGATGATCGCCGTGCGCTTATTTCCATCGACAAATGCATGGTTGCGCGCGATGCCAACTGCATACGCCGCGGCAAGGTCCGCCAAGTCCGGCGTGCCATAGGTCACAATATTTCGCGGACGCGCAAGTGCGGACAAGAGGAGTGACTCATCCCGCAAGCCGCTCGCTCCTCCATGTTCCGCGAGTTGCGCATCGTGTATGGCCAACACCGCCGCCTCGGAGATCCAGTGAATCTCCGGAGGAGTCACTTGGCGAGCTCACGCAGGGCATCACGCCGCTGACGCATAAACTTCCGAGCGTGCGTCATCTGTTCCTCAAACTCCGGATCGTACGAGGTGATCCGAAACCCATCCGGCGATTCGGTGAGGAAGACAGTGTCGCCCTTAGCAACGCGCAAACGCGACAGCACGTCCTTGGGAAGGACGATCCCGGCAGAACTGCCAATCGTTGTGACTTTGAGCTTGACCATGGCGACTCTCCCGTTTGTATTCTAACAATCATTAGAACGGAGGTCAAAACCAATCCACCAGCTCCCCAAACCTCTCCACCTCCAGCAGCCGCTGCCCCGCCGGAGCCGCGTCCAGCCCCTCATGCTCCAGCACCCACGTGTGTGGATGATGAATGAACACCGCATGCAGCCCGCACGCCAGCGCGGGATTGATATCCGATTTCGGACTGTTGCCAATCATCCACGTTATGTGCGGCGTCAGCTCATATCGCCCGCACACCTCGCGATACGCCTCTGGATCCTTTTCTTTCGGCACCTCCACCCCCGTGAAATGCCGGCCCAACCCCGACCGCTCCAGCTTGTCCGCCTGCTCCATCGGGTTACCCTTCGTCATCAGGATCAGCCGATGCCGCGACGCCAGCACCGGCAGCGTCTCCGCCACCCCCTCCAGCAACTCCATCTCCTGATCGGCGATCGACTGCGCGAAGCTCATAATCCGCTCGTGCTTTTCCGGCGTCATCGGACCCGTCGACAGGCTCTCAAAGCAAGTCACCAGTGCGCGCCGAAAGCTCACCAGCCCATACCCATGCTGGCGCACGTTCTCGCGTTCCACCTCATTCAGCCGCTCGCGCACCTCTTCGCGCGTGTATTCCTTATGGTCGAGGTAGGAGATGAACGCCGCGATCGCGCGCTCGAAGTAAATGTTGTTCTCCCACAGCGTATCGTCTGCATCGATCAGCAGTGTCTGTCCGGGGGCGCAACGGGTCTTGTCGTCCATCGGATGAACCCAAATCCACTCCTGTTGCGTATTATCGGTGATAACTCGGGAGGCTTCATGCGACATTTTTCTCCGGCCTTGTCGGCCTGCGTTCTCTCGCTCCTCACCTTGACCTGTTTGGCCCAGAGCGCAGCCCCATCCAACCCAACCCCGACCTTCCAGCCGATCCCTGGCTACGATCCCGCCGCGATGGACACCTCAGCCGACCCCTGCGTCGACTTCTACCAGTTCGCCTGCGGAAATTTCGCCAAATTGCATCCCATCCCGTCCGATATGCCCGAATTCGATCAGTTCGGCAATCTCTACGAATTCAATATCCAGGCGCTCCGCCAAATCGTTGAGAAAGCCGCCGCGGCTCACGCAACCGCCGGGACGGACGAGCAGAAGATAGGCGACTACTACGCCAGTTGTCTCGACACCGATGCCATCGAGAAGCGCGGGCTTGCCCCGCTTCAGCCCGAACTGGATCGCATCGCCGCCCTGCACTCGAAGCAGGAGCTGCCCGCGCTCATTGCCCATCTCAATCGCATGCAGGTGGGCGTCTTCTTCGATTACGGATCCCAGCAGGACTTCAAAGACGCGACCCGCGAAATCGCCTACATCGATCAGAGCGGTCTCGGTCTGCCGGAAAAGGATTACTACCTCCGCACCGACGCTAAGAGCGTCGAAATCCAGGCGCAGTATGTCGCTCACGTGGCCAATGTCCTCAAACTGCTCGGCGACTCACCCGAAAGCGCGCAATCCGAGGCGCAGAAGATCATGGACCTCGAGACCGCGCTGGCCAAAGCCTCCGCGGGCGTTGTGGAACGCCGCGATCCCAGCAAGATCTACCACATGATGACCCTTGCAAACTTTTCTGCGACGGCTCCCGCCATCGATACGCCGAAATACGTGGACTACATGGGCTCGCCTTCTGTCGACGAACTGAACGTCGTCTCTCCGGAATTCTTTCCTGCCCTCAACAAAACCATCGCCGACACCGACCTGTCGATCATCCAGGCCTACCTCCGTGTACATCTGGCCGACGCGCTGTCCATGCGTCTGCCCCGCGCTTTTGACGATGAAACCTTCGACTTCTATGGCCGTAAGCTCACCGGCACTCCCGAGCAGGAAGCTCGCTGGAAGCGCTGTGTTAACGGTACTGACAGTGCCCTCGGCGAAGCTCTGGGCAAACTCTACGTCGCCCAGTACTTCACCCCCGATATGAAGGCTTCCACCTTGCGCATGGTCCACGACATTGAGGCCGCGATGGATAAGGACATTGGCGAGATCGACTGGATGAGTCCCGCAACCAGGGTGAAAGCCAGGGAAAAGCTGCATGCCGTCGCCGACAAGATCGGGTATCCGGATCACTGGCGCGACTATTCGCGGCTCAGCATCGAACCGGGCGACGCTTTCGGCAACTCCCTGCGCTCCCGGCAATTCGAGGTCGCCTATCAGCTCAACAAAATCGGCAAGCCCGTCAATCGCGAAGAGTGGCAGATGACCCCGCCCACCGTGAATGCCTATTACGACCCCAGCATGAACGACATCAATTTTCCGGCAGGCATTCTGCAGCCCGCCTTCTACGACAAGAACGCCACCGAGGCCGCTAACTACGGACACATCGGCGCCGTCGTGGGACACGAATTAACCCACGGCTTCGACGATCAGGGCGCGCAGTTCGATGCAAAAGGAAATCTCCACGACTGGTGGACCCCGGCGGACAAGAAGCAGTTCGAGGAGAAGACCGGCTGCATCGACCAGGAATACAGCCAGTTCACCGCCGTCGACGACGTGAAGGTCAACGGCAAGCTCACCCTCGGTGAAAACACCGCCGACAACGGCGGCCTGCGCCTCGCCTTGATGGCGCTGATGGCGCGGAACGCAGAGTCCGGCAGTCCCGCTGCCGCAACCGGCGAGCAGGCTTCCGAACAGTCCTGGACGCCGCAACAACAATTCTTCCTCGGCTATGCCCAGAACTACTGCACGAACGTCCGCCCGGAAATGCTCCGGATGCTCGCTCAAACCGATCCCCACTCCCCTGACGCGCTTCGCGTCCGCGGGGCGATCGTGAACATGCCGGAGTTCGCCCGCGCCTTCCGCTGCAAGCCCGGTCAACCCATGGCCCCCGTCAAAAGTTGCCGCGTGTGGTAAGGCTCCCGTCAAGTTCGTTTTGATAGGACCATCGCCCATTAGTATCCTATCTCGGCGACTTAAGTAACCATAACAGTGACGTATAAGTAGATGTTTTGCCACGCTATCTATCGACTTTGGTGTCCTCTTTCAGCCCATAAGGTCGCTAATCATCAGCCACTTATCCATGGTTACCCCCGCTCGCGCACCTCTTCGCGCGTGTATTCCTTATGGTCGAGGTAGGAGATGAACGCCGCGATCGCGCGCTCGAAGTAAATGTTGTTCTCCCACAGCGTATCGTCTGCATCGATCAGCAGTGTCTGTCCGGGGGCGCAACGGGTCTTGTCGTTCATCGGTATCAGCAGCCTAACAGCAGAATAAATCGCATCGAACCCAACCTGGCGCGTTCGCCTCCTCGCCCGGCAAGTCCGGCGACCAGACGGGTTCGAGCAACCATTCGCGCTGCGATGGGTCTGATAAAGAAGATCGGCATCGGCCCCGTCCATTCTGTTCATACACGCAGCGAATGATGAGACCGCGGAAATCCATAACCTCCCTCCTGCACATGCTCCTCGCCGCCGGCTGTGCCCTCTTCGCCTGCGCCTTCGTTGCCTGCGAACCGGCGCGCGCTGACGCGGCCCTGCTTGTCGAGGAGCCCTTCGGCGACTTTGGCGCCATGAACCCCACCGGCCACGCGGCCATCTATCTGGATCGCATTTGCGCGGACACCCCAACCCGCCTCCGGCCCTGCAGGCAGGGCGAAGTGGGCGTGGTCCTCAGCCGCTACCACCGCATCGACGGCTACGACTGGCTCGCCATTCCTCTCATCCCCTATCTCTATGCGGTCGACGACCCCTCGCAGATTCCCGACTCCGCCATCCCCCGCCTCGAGCTCAAGCTCCGCGACACCTACCGCCGCAACCACCTCGAAGCGATCGCGCCCGACGACCCAGAACACGAGATTCCCCGCGGAGAGTGGACCGAGTTGGTCGGCGCCGCTTACGACCGCCGCATCTGGGGCTTCGAAGTCCCCACCTCTGCTTCCCAGGACCAGGCCCTGATCGAGCGCTTCAATTCTCGTCGCAATGTTTCCCATTTCAATCTCTTCTTCAATAACTGCGCCAATTTCTCCGAAAAAATCCTGAACTTCTACTACCCGCACTCCATCCATCGCGACTTCGTCGCCGACGCCGGCATGATGACGCCCAAGCAAGCCGCCAAATCTCTCGTTCGGTACTCTCGCCGCCATCCCGAAGCCGAGCTCCATACCTTCGTCATTCCGCAGGTCCCGGGCTCGATTCCGCGCAGCACCCCGGTCGATGGAGTCGTTGAATCCCTGGTGAAATCGAAGAAGTACGTCGTACCGCTGGCTGTGCTCCATCCTTATGTCGCCGGGACGCTGATCGCTGCCTACTTCACCGATGGCCGCTTCCATCCCGATCCGCATGCGGCGGTCTTCGACCCTTTATCTGCCGCCGAGCCGGGTTCAGCAGCCTCCGACCGCAACGCCTCGCCTTCCGCCCAGGCAATCCCTGCTCGAGAAGTTTCCCAGCCATAGCAGCTGCGCTTCTCCACTAACAATCGCCCGCCCTGGCCTCGCAACGCCGTGCTGGATTACGCACCGGCACACCACTCCCGGGCGCCGAGCAGAAACAGAAGACGCGCCATCTGTAAAGGTCGTTTTGATGCCACCATCACCCCTTAGTAGCATAACGCCAAGACTTAAGTAACCATAACAGTGACATATAAGTATTTATATCATCGCGATATCTCGCCACTTTCGTGATCATTTTCGGCTTACCAAGGCCGCGGTTTTCCGAAGAAATGATCCACTGCTCTCCGGGCTACTCTCTGCTTGCGCACGATCGCGCTGAGAGGAACTTACCCATGAAACAGGCACTTAGAATCGCAGTTCTGTCAGGAGTACTTGCATTTAGCGCCTTACCTGTCTTCGCCGGTGGTGGCGATCCAGGCGGCGGTGACCCTCCTCCACCCCCAGGCAACGGCGGCGGTCAGGCGGTCGTCGCAGGCGGCAGCCTTGGCGCCGCCGGCAGCTCCACAACCTCGGACGCGCTCGCTGCCATTCTGACCTATCTCGGTCTCTAAACCCGCCGCGATGCCAGCCTCAGGCCTCACCGACACCCCAGGGCTTCCACGCCCTCATGCGGAAGTCCCGGGTGTGTCGTATCTTAAGATCGAGGCGGGCGCATGCGGTTCTCCCTGACGGCAAATCTAATCTGGGCGGCGACGTTCATCGTGAACGCAGCGTTCGTTATCGTCCTCTTTGCACGTGGCCGCTGGCGCCAGTTCCCCATTCTCACCGCCTGGATCTGCTTCATGGTCGCTCGCAGCTCCATATTGTTCCTGGCCTCTCTGAATGGGTCGAAATATTGGTACTCCCACCTCTACTGGTTCGGCGCCTCCATCGACTTCGCTCTCCAGCTGGCCGTGGTCTTCGAAATTGCCGCCATCGTATTGCGGCCGACCGGCACCTGGGTCCACGATGCACGCGGCACTTTTGCCACCGTGGGTCTTGCCGGAATTCTGGTCGCTGCGGTATTCGCCTGGGGGGTCTCTCCGCCATCCCCGGATATCGTTCACCGGGTATGGGAAATCCGAGGTGACCTCTTTACCAGCCTGGTAATCTGTGAGTTATTCGTGGTTATGACCTTTACCGCCAACCGCCTTGGCCTCGCATGGCGCAATCATGTAATGGCCGTAGGACAGGGGTTAACCGCCTGGAGTGCTGTCATGGTTGTCAAAACTTCCCTCCAGAGCCTTCTCGGTACCCACCACCTCTATACACAGTTGGATTACATTCGGGGTGTTACTTATGTAGCAGCAATATGCTGGATGATTGTCCAGCTATGGAGGGACGAACCCGAACGGCAGCCCATTTCTCTGGATTTGCACGAATATATTCTTGCGCTGCACAGGCGAGTCGAGTACGATCTTCAAAGACTTGACGCAGGACGTTAGCCGTCCCGTCGCTCTGGACTCGGGAAGCTTCCACGCTTCTTACTCGAAAGGCCAAAGCGGTGCTGGTTTACCTCCTCCTGGGCGTTGTTGTAGGGTGCCTCCTGGCAGCCGCCATCAAGTCGCAACTCTCGGCCCTCCGCATTGATCGCCGCAGCTGGCACGATTTGGTATCTGAGTTAAAGCAAGTCGAAATCCAGCGCGTAACTTCGATTGCCCGCGACTATCTCGAACCTAAAGAGGGACAAATCACTCTCGAGCCTACCGACATGTGGCTCATGCTCGGTGGTCGCGAGGGTCTGCGCCGTATGCGTCAAAATGCGCAGCTCATGCTGCTTCTCGCTGCCCATGCCCAACAGTGGAACTTCGACGAAGGGGTCATCGTAACCGAACGTATGCGCCGCGATGCCGTCAATCTTCGTCGCGCCATCCGCCGCATCGAGTTCGCCCTCTCCTTTCACGCCGTCATGCGCCGATCGGCCACGCTCATTCCTTTTCACCTCCACGAAGCCGCTTCCTCCTACTACCTGATGCGCCAGCGCCTCCTCGCCCTCTATCAGACCAGCCACGCCGGCCTGTATCCGCGTCTCGCGGAAGTTCTCTGATCGCCCTTCCTGGCCCTTTACCCGGCTCCCTCAGCTTCGCAGTTTGCCACCCACCGCTTCGAGAGCCGTGATCACCCGCTGCGACCAGCGCTGAACGTCTTCTTCGCGCAGCGTCCGCTCGTGCGACTGGAACACCACACCCAGCAGCAGCGAGAAATGTCCGGCTGGCACCGTTCCCTTTGCCTCGTGCAATATCTCCTTCGGCTCGGCGCTCCGCAATTCCGGGATCGCTAGCCGCTCCAGCGCCTCTTCCACCGTCGCATATAGCACCCCCTCCGGCAGAATCACCGAAAAATCTCGGCGGACTGGCTGAAAACGAGACAATTCCCGAACCACCGGCTGGCGCAGTTCCTGCTTGTACAACCGATCCAGCCACAACTCGCCCACCCACACCGTCTGTTTCAGCTTGCGCCGCCCAGCCTCCGCCGGATGCAGCTCGCCGAACCATCCAACCGTCGCGCCATCGAGCGCCGCTCGCGCGCTGCGACCCGGATGCAGCCAAGCCGGCATCAGCCCCGAAGCAGCAGGGAAGCGATCGAAATAGAGCGACCGTGCGGCGAACCGTCCGAGCAGCGTCTCCACCGTGCCCTTCAGATCGTAAAAATCAATGCCCTCTTTGCCGAATGCCTCGCCCATCGCTCCAACCGCCACCGATGGCCGCTCCTCCACGCGCTCCGGCCCCCCGCTGAACACCGTCCCCATCTCGAACAGCGCCGCACCTTCCACATCGCGGCTGATGTTCAGCGCCAGCATCTCCAGCATCCCCGGCAGAAGCGAAGGCCGCAGCATTCCCGCCTCTTCACTCAGTGGATTGCCGATAGCAACCGTCGTATGCGGCTCCCGCGCAAATCGCGTCGCGTCTTCCGCTCCACAAAAGCTCGAGGAGATCGCTTCGTTCCATCCCAGCGCCAGCAGCGTCTGGCGCACCGCGCGTTCCTTCTCCGCCCACGGCAGCTCCACCACCGTCCCGGAAAAACTCGGCAGTGTGTTACGGAAGCGGTTGTACCCGTAGACCCGGGCGATCTCCTCGATCAGGTCCACCTCGCGCTCGAGGTCCAGCCGCCAGCTTGGCAGCGAAACATCCCAGATCTCCGCACCAGCGCCTGCCATCCCGCAACCCAGGCCATGGAGCGTCACTTCCACCGTCGCAGACGTGATCCCCGCTCCCTCTTCCACCGGCCCCAGGATTCGCTTCGCTTCACCCAGACTGAAGCGGATCGCGCCGCGTTTCGCCGTGCGCGCTTCGGCCTCAGCCACCACCACATCCACCAAATCGCCCTCCGAATAGCCGCCCGCATCGAGAATGATGCGGCTCACCATCGCCGAGCCCAAAGGAGGCCCGTTGAAATCCGCCCCCCGTTCGAAACGATGCGACGCGTCCGTATGCAGCAGGTGCCGCTTCGAAGACCGCCGCACCACCCCCGGATCGAACCACGCCGCTTCGACGAGAATGTTCTTTGTCTCCGCGGTGATCATGGTGTCCCATCCGCCCATCACTCCCGCGAGGCCGACTGCCTTCTTCTCATCGGCGACCACCAGATCGTCCGGATCGAGCGTCCTCTCGACTCCGTCCAGCGTCCGCAGCTTCTCGCCCTTGCGCGCGCGCCGCACGATGATGCCGCCCTCGAGCTTGTCGAGGTCGAAGACGTGCGTCGGCTGTCCGATCGCCAGTGTCGTGTAGTTGGTAGCATCCACCGCATTCGAAATCGGCTTCTGCTCCAGTAGACGGAACCGCTCCGCGACGATCCCCTTCGACGGCACGAGCTTCACCTCGCGCAGCACCCGCGCGGTGAAGCGGCCGCACAGCTTCGGCTCTTCGATCGAAACGGGAAAAGCCCTGGCCGCCTGTTTGGCCGCCGGCAAACTCACATCAAGCCGTTTCAGCTCCAGCCCGTAAATCGTCGCCGCCTCACGCGCGATGCCATAGTGATTCATCGCATCCACGCGATTCGTCGTGATGTCCATCTCAAACAGAGACCCAAACTCGCCGAGATCGAAGACACCTTCGACAGCAATCCCACGCAGCGTCAAATCATCGGCGAGCTCGCGATCGGAGACCGTGATCCCGGAAACGTATTCGCGCAGCCAGTTGGAAAGGATCTTCATATCAGCCCTGCGGCGAGCGGTGAGGGATGAAGCGGCCAGGAATAAAACGGCCAGGAAAAGCACATCCCGCTAGCGTTTTCCCCCTTCATTGAATTCACCAATCCGTGAAGCATCCTGCCCACTTCCTGGCAGCTGGAAAGTGTCTGCTGCAGGCGCTGCTTGTCCAGATAGCCGAGGCTTTCCGCGAGTTCCACTTGTGTCTCCAGCTCATACAAAGAACCTCTGGCGTGGCAGAGAAACAGAGTGAATCCTTTGTCTGTCAACTGACCCTGGCCTTCAGCGATATTGCTTGGAATCGATACTGCGGCACGCCTCATCTGGCTTGATAGGCCAAAGACTTCCTCTTTTGGAAAGAGTCCAGTGAGCGCATATACTTCGCGAGCCAGCGCCATCGACTTCTGCCATACGAGCAAATCCCGAAATTGCCTTACTCGCATCATCGCAAACTCACTGGCCGCTCCATCCCTGACCGATCCATTCCTGACCGCTCTTTCACTGACAGCTTCATCCCCGCCAACCCCCGAACTGCTCCAAAAATCTCTGATCCCCCGAGTACAGCAACCCGATATCCCCAATCCCGTACTTCATCATCGCGATGCGATCGATGCCCATCCCGAACGCAAACCCGCTCACCTTCTTCGGGTCATAACCAGGCTGCTTGCCCTGGACAAACCCAAACACCGCGGGATCGACCATCCCACACCCCAGAAGCTCGATCCACCCCGACTGCTTGCACTTCCTGCACCCCGATCCCCCGCAGAAAGGACAACTGATCTGCACATCGGCGCTCGGCTCCGTAAACGGAAAAAACGATGGAAAGAACCGCGTCTTCACGCTCGACCCAAAAAACGCCTTCATCGCAAAATCCAGCGTCCCTTTCAAATCGCCGAACGTGATGTTCGTATCGACGCAAAGCCCCTCCACCTGGTGGAAGATCGGATAATGCGTGGCGTCAGCCGCGTCGTTCCTGTGCACCTTGCCCGGAATCACGATCCGCACCGGCGGTGGCTGCTGCTCCATCGTCCGAATCTGCACCGGCGAGGTGTGCGTGCGCATCAGCAGCCGGTCGCGCAGCGGCTTCCGCTCCTGCCCCGCGATCACCAGCGTGTCCTGCGTATCGCGCGCCGGATGCCCCGGCGGAAAATTCAGCGACTCGAAGTTGTAGTAGTCGGTTTCGACCTCGGGCCCTACGCCCACCGAATAACCCATCCGCTGAAAGACCGACACAATCTCGTTCCACGTTTTGATCAGCGGATGCTCCGCCCCCAGCTTCCTCTGCGTGCCCGGCAGCGTGATATCGATGGCTTCAGCATCCAGCTCCGAGCCCGAAGATCCCGCGCCCGCCAACTCCAGCAGCCGCTCAATCTCCGCCTTCAGCGTGTTGAATCGCTGCCCAATCTGCTTCTTCGCTTCGGTCGGCGCAGCCTTCAGCCACGCGTCGCTGATCGCCTTCAGCCGCCCCTGCTTCCGCCCCAGCCACGCCAGGCGAAACTGCTCCTTATCGTCGGCCGAACCAATTGCCGCAGCCGACTGCTCCACCTCTGCGGCGACAGCGGCAAACGCCCGGTCCAGCTCGGCCTCGGAGTACCCGCCGAGCGGAGGAATTTCATTCTCATGCATGATTCTCCTGAGGATAAATCAGCAGAGGCCTCGTTTCCGAAAGCGCGGCGCTAAACTAAACCCATGATCCGCCCCTACCAGGGTCACACCCCCACCATCCCCAACACCTGCTACGTTGACCTCTCGGCGCAAGTGATCGGCGATGTCACGCTTGGCGAGCACGCCAGCATCTGGATGAACGCCGTCGTCCGCGGCGACGTCCACTCCATCCGCATCGGCGCCCACTCCAACGTGCAGGACTGCGCCGTCCTCCACGGTATGCGCTACAAATACCCCGTCCTCGTCGGCGACTGGGTCACCATCGGCCACAACGCCACCGTCCACGGCTGTGTCATCGAAGACGTCTGCCTCATCGGCATCGGCGCCACCATCCTCAACAACGCTCGTATCGGCGAAGGCTCCATCATCGCGGCCGGCGCGGTCATTCCCGAGAACATGGTCATTCCGCCGCGCTCCCTCGTCGCCGGCGTCCCCGGTAAGGTCCGCCGCGACCTCACCTCCGACGACCGCGAGATGATCCTGCAATACGCCCGTAATTATCTCGATTACGTGAAGATTTACCTCGAAGAGGCAAAGCCCTCCGCGTAAAAGGCTTTCCCCAAAGAGCGAAAGCTGCGAAACAGCATCCTACACTTTGCCGTCATTTCCAGGGCATAATGTAGATATGGATGCCGCTAACGCGCAGATCGGTGAGTGGCTCGGCCTCAAGTCTCCCCACTCTGAAACCGAAGTCCTCGGCATCGTTGAAAAGCGGCTCGCCCCTGCCGTCATCAAACGCCTCCTCGCCCTCGGCCTCGATCGCTCCGAAATCGATGCCATCGTCATCCCCCAGCGCACTCTCCAGCATCGCCGTTCCCGGCGCGAGAAGCTGACCATCGAGGAATCCGATCGCGTCGTGCGCGCAATTCGCGTTCTTTCCCGCGCCGAAGCCATCTACGGAAGCCGCGAACGTGCCCTCGCCTGGTTGCGCCGCCCCCATCCTCGCCTCGACGGCCGCGCCCCTCTCTCGCTCCTCAGGACCGACACCGGCAGCCGCATCGTCGAGGAACTCCTCGTCCAGATTGATGAAGGCATCTTCGTCTGATGATCCTCTGGCGGATCAGCCGCCACCGCGACCTGAACGGAGAGGGTGGGTTGCGGGCGCCGGGCCGCTGGCACTACGCTGGACAGCCCGTCGTCTACCTCGCCGAAACCCCCGCTGCCGCCCTCCTCGAAGTCTGTGTCCACACCAGCGCCAACGACATTCCTCCGGCTTTTACCCTCCTGCGCGCGGAAGGCCCGGATCTCCGGACGCCCTCCATTCGGCATCAGGATCTCCCCGCCGCCTGGCGAGAACAGCTGAATATTACCCGCGAGATCGGAACCGCCTGGCTCGCCAAAGGAGAATCCGTTCTTCTCCGGGTGCCCAGCGCTCTTGTGCCTGAAACCGCGAATCTCCTCTTCAATCCCCGCCATCCCGACGCGGCAAAATTCAGAATCACCCAGGCGCTGAAGTATCCCTTCGACGCTCGCCTGAAGAAATAGCCCGGCGCCCCAAATCCCCCCGCCTTTACCGGAACCCTCCAATGGCTGAAAATGGCTGGTAGAGGTCAACTGAAGTCTATGCCCCTTTCTGGCGAAGCCATTCGCGTGATGAACCTGGTAGACGACGTGGCGACCACCATGCGCCGCATGATCGCTCTCATTCCCGCCCTTGCCCCCGACGAAAAGAAGCGCGTCAGCGACTACCTGAAACAGTCTGAGCCTGGCGCTGAGCAGGTCCTCGCCGTGCTGGCAAACTCGAAGTAGCACTTTGCAGGAGCGGGGAAGTCGTAGATGCGTGGTAACCTTCCGCCTATGAGCGGCCGCGCGGTATTGTGCAGGATTCTGCTCGCAGCCCTGACTGGTCCCGGCATCGCCCAGAGCCCCGCTGCCCCAGCTCCTGAACAGATCAAAGACCCGAAGGCAATCCTGGCCGCGTCCGCTCCCTTTTATGACTTCGCCAGTCCCGCTCTCAAGCCATGGCACGCCAAGGTCACATATACGATATACGACCGCGAAGGGAAGCCTGGCAGCCAGGGCACATGGGAGCATTGGTGGGCATCTCCCACCCTTTACCGCAACACCTGGACTCGCGGCTCCAGCTCCTTCTCCGAATGGCACACCGCTGACGCCCGCTGGACGAAATCGACGGGTGACGCCATGTATCTCTTCGAAATGGACCTTCCCGGCGACCTCTTGTCCCCGTTTGCTGCCGAAAACGCCCCCGCTCCTGCACGCATGGAGCGCGTAAACTTCCCGGTGGGTAAAGCGAAAATGCCGTGCGTCCGGGTACTGGATGCCGTCCAGGTCACGCCCCTCGACCAAGGTCCCCGCGAACAGGTTCTTTACAGCTACTGCTTCGACCCCAACCTCCCGATCCTCCTGATAAAGTACCGGTCCGCTACCGTCACCGACAGCTACGGCAACATCACGCGCTTTCAGGATCACTATCTCTCGCGAGCCTATATCCTGCGGATCGACGATCGCCGCCTGCTCGAAGCCACGGTGGATACCGTCACTACCATCGACCCTTCTGATCCCGCGCTGTCACCCCCGCCGGAGGCGGCGACCAGCGCGACCTTTCCCATTCAGATCCCGTCGCATGTCATGCAGGGCAATCGCGTGAAAGGCCCGCCTCCCGAATACCCAGGGGCCGCAAAATCTGCCCATCTTACCGGCACCGTCGCCATCGAAGCTACCATCGGTAAGGACGGCAAAATTCAAAACCTCGATGTCGTCAGCGAACCGGGTCAGCTGCTCATGGATGCAGCATTGAAGGCGGTTTCAAAATGGGAGTACAAACCGTATCTGCTGAACGGCAATCCCGTGGAAGTCAGAACCCAGATCTATGTGTCCTTCGCCATGAACCCGTAGCTTAAAAAATGGCACGACTCATACCTCTCCGTGGCCGGAGTTCCGCGCATTTCCGGTCGTTTCAGCTTTCCATTGAGCTCGTCCCAACGGAACCCCGAGCCCTTCATCCGCGTATCTGAGAGCAGCCCATGCAGAGCCTCGGCGACACCTTCGGACAAGTCTTTCTGGCCATTCGCGCCAACAAGCTTCGTTCGTTCCTCACCATGTTCGGAATTGCCTGGGGCGTTGGCTCCATGTTGCTGCTCATCTCCGTGGGCGAAGGCTTCCGCTCCGGCCAGAAGCGTGAATTCGCCGAACTCGGCAACGACGTCATCATGATGTGGAACGGCAACATCCCTGCTGTCGCTGGACAGCATACCGGCATGCGTCCTTATTACCTCACCATGGGGGATCTCGAAGCCGTTCGAACCCAGGCCCCCGATGTGCGCGACGCCACCGGCGTCATCAGCCGCAGCGACATCAAACAGCAAAGCCAGTACGAGACCGCTGGCGGCAAAGTCATGGGCGTCGAGCCCAATTTCCAGAGCATCCGCTTTATCCCTGTCGCTCAGGGGCATTTCATCCAGAAAGACGACCTCGTCAATAAGAATCGGGTGGTCGTCCTCGGACAGAAGAGCGCGCAGCTGCTCTTTCCGGGCCATCCGGCCATGGGCGACTGGGTCACCCTCAACGGAACCCGCTTCACCGTGATTGGCGTCCTCGACAAAGTCGGCCACGGCGATACCGACGACCAGAGCCAGCAGGTCTACATCCCCATGTCCATCATGATGGATATGTTTCCCCTCAACTGGGGCAACAACCCTCAGGACACCGTCGCCTCGATTCAATATCAGCCGATCGCGGCCAGCGAGCACATCAACGCCGTGCGCGAGGTGCACGAAATCGTCGCGCGCCGTCACGGCTTCAGCGCCGATGACAGCGAGGCCTTCACCGAGTGGGACTCGATTCAGTCGCAGCAGATGGTGGGCAAAATCTTCGACGCCATGGATATCTTCCTCGGCGGCGTCGGCCTCGTTACGCTTGCGCTCGGCGCAGTCGGCATCGTCAACATCATGCTCGTTTCGGTCACCGAACGCACTCCGGAGATTGGCCTGCGCAAAGCTCTCGGCGCCACCCATCGCAGCATTCTCGTCCAGTTCTTTCTGGAAGGCCTTACCCTCACCGGTGTCAGCGGCCTCATCGGCATCGGTGGCTCCGCTTTCTTCATGTGGGCGCTGCAGCGGTTGATCGGTCAGGGCATGCAGGGCTTCGATCCGCCTCATTTGCAAGCCTGGTCGGCCGCTCTCGCCTTTTTTGCCCTCGCCGTTTGCGGCATCGTCTCGGGACTCTACCCTGCCGCCCAGGCCGCCAAAATGGAGCCCGTCGAGGCCCTGCGGAGAGAATGACAGAAAGTTTCAGTTGTCAGTCCCCAGTTCTTTTGCGCCAACCAGGGAGACTGCATGACTGGCAACTGGCAACTGGAGACTGTTTTTATGATTCGTGACATCTGGGGACAAGCCTGGGAGGCGATGATCTACAACCGCCGCCGTACCTTCATCACCGTCGTCGGCATGGCGTGGGGCATTGCCACCGTGGTGCTCCTTCTGGCCTATGGCGCCGGCTTCGGCCAGGCCATCCAGAATATCTTCGCCCAGTGGGGCACCTACCTCATCGGCGTCTTTCCCGGCCGTACCTCCGAGCAGATCGGCGGCTCCAAAGCTGGCGTTAAAGTTCGCCTCACCCAGGAGGATGTCGACCGCCTCTGGGCCACTGTCCCCGGCGTCGAGCACATCTCGCCTGGCATGTTCAAAGAGGTCAATGTCGCCAGCGACGAGCATATGTACACCTGGACCGTCAACGGCTACCGCCCGGAGATCGCCAATGTCCTCAAACTCGACATCGATCAGGGCCGCTTCTACACCGACCAGGACGATGAGAATCGCGCCCACGTTGCCGTGATCGGCTCCCAGGCAAGGACCAAGCTCTTCGGCGGCCGCTACCCTCTCGGCCAGCGCATTCGGCTCAACGGCATCGGCTTCACCGTCATCGGCGTCCTCGTGCCAAAAATGCAGGAAGGCGACGATGACGTCAATCGCCAGATCTACATCCCGTTCAATACCTTTCAGGATTTCGGCGACCTTAAATACCTCGGCGGCATCTGGCTCACCTACCACGGAGATAATCAGGCAGTCGAACAGGCCGTCCGCAACACGCTCGCCGCGATGCACAACTTTCTGCCCTCCGATCACAACGCGATCTTCGTGGCCAACCTGATGCACCAGCTCAAGCAGTTTCAGATCATCACCATTGCCCTGGAGGCGCTCCTCCTCTTCATCGGCGCGCTCACCCTCGGCATCGCCGGCATCGGCCTCATGAACATCATGCTGGTCGCCGTGCAGCAGCGAACGAAGGAAATCGGCATCGAGAAGGCTCTTGGCGCTCGACGCCGCCACATCCTCTTCCAGTTTCTCTCTGAAGCGCTGGTGATCGCTGCCGCCGGAGGTGTGCTCGGCATCGCCCTCGCCTACGCCGTCTCCCTCGCTGTCGGACGCATCACCTTTTACAGCGCCATGGCCGCCCACGCCGAGAACGCCGACATCCGCCTGTTGATTTCTCCCACAACCGTCCTGATCGCCACCGTCATCCTCGGCATCGTCGGGCTCGTCAGTGGGATGATCCCGGCAATTCGGGCCGCCAACCTCGATCCCATTGAAGCGTTGCGATACGAGTAAACCCCCTGCACCACCGGTTCGCACCAGGAAGCCCCGGACTCCTGCATGCATTCGGGTAATTCATTATTTATGAACAGCTTAAGCGGATTAGCTCCGGTTTCGCCCCCTATGAATTTCAGAAGCGGCAAACGAACTCCCGTATCCAGTTTGGTTACCCCTGAACCGCGCGAATGCCCCCCTCGTCAACAGGTTACGAACGCGTTCCCATTTTCGGTAACCATTGGGAGCCCCCTATGAAAAAAAAGGTTGACCCCGGTCACAACCGAGGTTATTTTCAAGTCTGTCGATTTTGACCCTCGGGCTGTCGCCGTCCTGATTCACCAATCCGGTCACGCGGAAGGCAACTCACTCCCTCGGGAGTTCGCTTTGTCTCGTCTGCGGCTACCGGCGGTCCGATGCCGAATTCGATTCCGCACTTCGCAAAGATTTTCAGAGGAAAAGGTTGATCGAAATCCCCGGTTGGTGCGTCTAATTTTGTAGCTTTCCGGGACCCCTTTTTCCAAGGCTGCCTTGAGCCGGTTTGGTTCATCGGTTTTTCTGTGATCAAAAGCGGTCGGACAGATTACAAGTTAAAAAGCAAGGAGATACCTACCATGCGTTCTGAATTGATTTTTGGTGCACTCACTCATATCAGCAATCGTTATCAGCTCTGCCAGCTCGCCTCCAAAGCCACCCGCAAGCTGCATAAGCCGAATACCCGGCTGCAGGATACGATGAACGACGTGCTGGTCCGCTTCCGGGAGCAAAGCCCGGCAGCGGCCGCGCTGACTTCCCGCCAGCCACTCACCATTCCGCAGCAGCCCCAGCGCCGCGCCGCCTGAGAAGCGCGCGCGGCCTCTCGGCGCGTGTCGCTTCCCGAGATGGCCGCTCCCGCCGCGAGACATTTCCGTTAACATAATCCCCGGCACTCCGCACCATCCCTGAAATTCCTTCCTGATTCAAATACCCTCCCAGAAAACCCCACCGCAGGTGATCCATGACTATCGCTGAACTCAAAGAGAAGAACATCACCGAGCTGAGCCGCATCGCGCGCACGCTCGAGATTCCCGGCTCAAGCGGCCTTCGCAAGCAGGACCTGATCTTCAGGATTCTTCAGGCACAGAGCGAAAAAGAAGGCCATATCTTCGCCGAAGGCGTCCTCGAAATCCTCCCCGACGGCTACGGCTTCCTTCGCTCCCCCGATTACAACTATCTGCCCGGCCCCGACGATATCTACGTTTCGCCCTCCCAGATTCGCAAGTTTGATCTGAAAACCGGCGACACCATCAGCGGCAACGTTCGCCCTCCGCACGAAGGCGAAAAATACTTTGCCCTCGTCAAGATTGAAGCCATCAACTTCGAGTCCCCCGAAGAAACCCGCAACAAGATCCTCTTTGACAATCTCACGCCCCTCTATCCGCAGGAGCGCGTCAAGATGGAAACCGTCCGCGAAAACATCAGCGGCCGCGTCATGGATCTGCTTACCCCCATCGGCAAGGGCCAGCGCGGCCTCATCGTCGCCCCGCCCCGCACCGGCAAAACCATGCTGCTGCAGTCCATCGCCAACTCTGTCACCACCAACCATCCCGAAGTCGTCCTCATCGTCCTCCTCATCGACGAGCGCCCCGAAGAAGTCACGGACATGCAGCGCTCCGTCAAAGGCGAAGTCATCAGCTCCACCTTCGATGAGCCCGCCGCCCGTCACGTCCAGGTCGCCGAAATGGTCATCGAAAAGGCCAAGCGTCTCGTCGAACACAAGCGCGACGTCGTCATCCTCCTCGACTCCATCACCCGTCTCGCGCGCGCCTACAACACCATCGTGCCGCCCTCCGGCAAAGTCCTCTCCGGCGGCGTCGATTCCAACGCCCTCCAGCGCCCGAAGCGCTTCTTCGGCGCTGCCCGCAACATTGAGGAAGGCGGCTCGCTGACCATCATCGCCACCGCCCTCGTCGACACCGGCTCCCGCATGGACGAGGTCATCTTCGAAGAGTTCAAGGGCACCGGCAACATGGAAATCATCCTCGACCGCAAACTGGTCGACAAACGTGTCTTTCCCGCCATCGATATTCAGCGCTCAGGCACCCGTAAGGAAGAATTGCTCATCCCAAAAGACGAGTTGGCACGTACCTGGGTTCTGCGCAAGGTGCTCAACCCCCTCTCGCCGGTGGAAGCGATGGAATTGCTTGTAAGCCGCCTCGAGAAAGTGCGCAATAACGCAGAGTTCCTCCTGAATATGAACGCGCTCTAGGGCTGGCTCTTTCTTCGGCCTACAAGCGGATCAAAGCACGGGGCTTAGCCGCAAAATCCACCACGCCGCCCCTTTCCGGCGCTTGACGGTTCAAACGCCCGGGGCCAGAATTCGTCTAATGGAATGGAAGCCTGCCCATGGCACAACAGTCCTTCCAACCCGGAAGAAATGTCTTCGTCGTGGACGATTCCCCCGGCGGCCCCTACAGCGCTTTCTTCGATGACGATGGCGAGGCCGGCTACTTCTACGCCGTCGATCTCACCACCGACGATCTGATCCTCGACGTCGTACCTGTCTACGAGGCCGCCACCATTTCAGAGCGCAATCGGAAATCATCGCTTTCCATCATCTGGTCAGGCGACGGGCAGAAATGCGCTCTGCTCATCAATGACGCGCCCCATGCGGCTTTCGATTTCAAGGCGCAGCGTGGCTTCTCGCGCGCACGTGCCCCCAAAAGTTTCGATCAGAAGCGCGGTAGCTGGAAAAACTCCGACCACACCTGGTCCGACGCCGCCGTCGCCTGGCTCGGCATTCGTAAATCCGCCTGACTCCGCCCTAATACGCCTGCAGAGACTCAATCGGCAACCGCACCTGGAAGCACGTCTCCCCAGGCTTCGACTGCACGTGGATGTATCCCCGATGCTGCCGCACGATGCGCTGCGCTGTATCGAGCCCCAGTCCCAGCCCACTGCCGGGAGCCTTCGTCGAAAAGAACGGTTCGAAGATTCGCGCCTGTATCTCCGCCGGAATGCCCCGCCCGTTGTCCCAGATCTCCACCACGATAAACTCGCCCGAAACCTGCACGCTCAGCGTCAGCTTGCCCTGATCGTGCATGGCGTCCAGCGCATTCTCCAGCAGCGCCATCCAGACCTGATTCAGCTCGCTCGCGTACGCGGAAATGCGCGGCAGATTCGCCTCGAACCGCCGCTCGACCTTCACCTTTTCCAGCCGCGACTGCAGCATGGTCAGCGTCGTCTCCAGCGATTGCGGGATGTCCACTTCCTGGATCGGCGCCTGATCCATCCAGGAATAATCCTTCACTGCACCGATCAGTTCGAAGATTCGGTGGGTCGAATCGAGGATCGCCTGCGCCATGCGCTCCGTCCGTGCCGACGATGAAAAATGCGAGAGAACGATCTCCACATGCTGCCCGCCCAGCAGCTCCGACAGCTCATCCAGATTTTGCGTGGTGATGCCCAGTTCCGCGATGTCCGGCACAATCTGCCGGCTATTTCCCACCCCATGCGTGTGCAGCCACCGGTCGAGTTCGTCCTCCCGGCTCGCCTGCGTCACCAGATTCGCCGGCGCCGCCTGCACCTGTTCTTCCATGCGCGCCCGCCATGCCCGGATCTTCTCAAGATGCGCCTCGTCGAGGCACAATCCCCCCAGCAGAAACTTCTGATGCCCATAGATCCGCAGCTCCTCGATCATGCCCGAAGCCGCCCGCTGCGCCGCCGACGCCGGATTGTTCAGCTCGTGCGCCAGATTCCCCGCCAGCTTGCCCAGCGCGTTCAGCTTTTCGGTCTGCTGCTCCAGCCGCGTCATCTCCCGCACGCGGTCCAGAAGGATCGATACGGAAAGCTGCCCCATCGACGGAATCGCCTCCAGCATCTCCGGGAAAACAGCGCGATCGATTTCGATTCCCCACAAATCCGTCGCCGCGAAACCCTGCCCGCCGTGCGTCTTCATCCTTGAGAAGGGAAGCAGCCCCGTGATCTGGCCCGCGCGCCCGATAAACAGCGCCAACCCTCCCTGGGTGCGGCGCACGTGCGCCTCCCCCTTCAGCAGGATCCACATCTTCGTTGCCGGGTCCCCCTCGCGAAAAATCACCGCGCCGGCCGGGTACGAACCCTCTTCGCCATGCGTTGCCAGCCATTCGAGCTCGGCATCGCTCAAACCCTGCAGCGCAGACACGCGCCGCAACGCGTCCACAAGCTCCGGGATCGGAGTCCTCCGCGACTTGTCCGGGAGTGCCGCGGTTGGCATAGCAGTGGCGATCGATGACTCCATGAGGCCCTCCTGGGGTGGATGCCCTTACCAGATGCTAAACGAACCCGCTGAAGCGTGTTCTCCGTCGGTCTGTTAATTTGCGTGGGGCCGCTGCATTTCCTGTTTCCGCGTCGGCATACTGTCGATCAACGCGTTCAGCCGGTCCGCGCTTACAGGACCGGCAGCGCGCAATTTGACCGTCCCATCCTCGCCCAGCAGAACAACCGCGAAATCGCCGGGGGCTGCATGAAACCGTTCCCGAGCCCCACTCATTTCTTTCGCACTCAGAACGGTGTAGGGCGCATCCGCCGGCGTTGTCACCCGCCGCCCATCCGGAACAATCGGCGTAAACAACACAAAACGATCCATCATGTCGTCCGCTGCCGCATCCAGCAAAGTCACCTGCCGCTTCAGCCGCGCATCATCCCCATTCGGAGCGAACACCAGCAGTGGCCGATAGCAATCCTTCATCGCGGTCAGCGATTTCGGCACCACCGCGCACGTTGGCCGTGCCTGCGCATGCCCGATGCCGCTCAGCGTCGCTATAACCACTGCGCCGATTAAAACCCGTCCACTCATCGAACCCGCACCCTGCACCCTGCACCCTGTACCCTGTACCCTGTACCCTGCACCCTGTACCCTGTACCCTGCACCCTGCAAACCCGCACCCTGCACCCTGTACCCTGCACCCTGCACCCTGAGCCCTGTCTTTACGCGTTCACCGTCTCCGCCGCCGCGGCCGGCTGCGGTACCCCATCCTTCACCACCACCGGATCGAGGAACGGCATCGCCGCTCGCAGCGTCGCGCCCACCTCTTCCACCTTCAGCCCGGCTTCCTTCTTCCGCATCTCCGTGAAATTCTTTCGGCCCGTCTTGTTCTCCTCGATCCACTTCTTCGCAAACGTGCCGTTCTGAATCTCCGTCAGCAGCTTCTTCATCTCTGCCCGCGTCGCATCCGTCACAATGCGCGGCCCCGCCGTGTAATCCCCGTACTCCGCTGTATCCGAAATCGAATACCGCATGTACGCCAGGCCGCCGCGATACATCAGGTCCACGATCAGCTTCAGCTCGTGCAGGCATTCGAAATACGCAATCTCCGGCTGATACCCCGCCTCCACCAGCGTGTCGAACCCCGCCTTCACCAGCGCCGACGTGCCGCCGCACAGCACCGCCTGCTCTCCGAACAGGTCCGTCTCCGTCTCCTCGGCAAACGTCGTCTCGAGAACGCCGCCCCGCGTACCGCCGATCCCCTTGGCATACGAAAGCGCCAGAGCCTTTGCGGCCCCCGAAGCGTCCTGATGCACCGCGATCAGGCAGGGAACCCCGCCGCCCTCCGTGAACACCTCGCGTACCCGATGCCCCGGCCCCTTCGGCGCCACCATCGACACATCGATCTCCGCCGGCGGAACGATCGCCCCAAAGCGAATGTTGAACCCGTGCCCGAACATGATCGTCTTACCCTTCTTCATGTGCGGAGCAATCTCTTTGGCGTAGGTATCGCCCTGCGAATGATCCGGCGTCAGGATCATGATCACGTCCGCCCACGCAGCCGCATCGCTTACCGATGTCACCTGCAGGCCGGCCTTCTTCGCCTTCTCCACGGACTTGCTCGTCGCCGGCAGTCCCACCCGCACATCCACACCCGAATCCTTCAGATTCAGCGCGTGCGCATGCCCCTGCGATCCATAACCGATAACCGCGACCTTCTTCTGCTGGATCAGCGCTAAATCCGCATCCTGATCGTGATATGTCTTCGCCATTCTCTGCCCTCTTCCTGATTATGAAATTGCGTTACTGGCGCAGCCGAGGACGGGTTTGCCTTCCTGTGCCCTGTGCCCTGTGCCCTGTGCCCTGTGCCCTGTGCCCTGTGCCCTGTGCCCTGTGCCCTGTGCCCTGTGCCCTGTGCCCTGTGCCCGTGCCTGACTCCGCCCGCCCTAAAGCCCCGTCTCTTCCGCCATCAGCAAATCACTGGGAGCAGCACCGTCGTCTCCAATCTTATCTTCCGCCGTTTCGATCCCCGGTACCCGCATTGCGTCGAGCACTCGGCTGGTGTGCTGGCCGCGCCGCATCACCATGCGGCCTGTGCGCGAAATCTCAAGGATCCTGTCGCCGTTCTCATTCAGCACCTGGATCAGCCCCTCAATCTTGCTCTCGACGCCGGTAATCTCAATCATCATCGACTCCGGCGCCAGATCCACAATCCGCGCCCGGAAAACCTCCACCAGCTCGAACACCATCGACCGCGTCTTCGGAGTCGCCGCCACCTTAATCAGCGCCAATTCCCGCGCCACGTGCGACAGCTGCCCGACGTCATCGACCTCCAGCACATTTTCCAGTTTATAGAGGCTTGCCGCGATCCGGTGTCCTGCGGTCGGCGAAGCGTCGCATACGATCGTCATCCGCGACACCCCCACCCGCTCCGAATGTCCCACCGTCAGCGAAACGATATTGATATTCAGCCGCCGAAACAGCGACGCCACCCGCGTCAGCACGCCCGGCTTGTCTTCCACCAGTGCAACAAATGTGTGCAGCATCTCTTTCCCTGCCTCTCTTATGCGTCGTGGTGGCGATAGGTGCGAAACGTTCCAAACAACGTGCAGTTCGCATCCTTTTTCACCAGCTGCGCCATCTCGTAAATCTCGCCAGAAGTTTCTTTGGTCTCGTCAAATCGACGGATCGTTGTGACCTCGATCAGCACAAGTCCGTAGAATCCCAGCGCCCGCCCCAGCTTGCGCAGAAAGATCTCCGCCGAGTCTGCCTGCGCCGCCCACCACACGAAAGCTCCCACTCCGTTGAATTCCAGCTCGCATCCTTCATCTTTGGTGACTTCTGTCAGCCCAACCCATACGTCACTCACGTTGTTACTTATCCTGCGCGCTCTCGACCAGCGGATTATGAACCGGCGATCCGCCGTTGCCTGCTGGAGAAGCCCCCGGCCGCCGGATCATCTCGTGCAGCGCCGATCCCGCCGGAATCATCGGGTAAACCGAATCTTCCTTCTCCACCAAAAAGTTAATCAGGAACGGGCCTTTATGATTCTGCGCTTCCTGCACAGCCGGCAGCACTTCGGCCCGCGTCTTCACGGCCCTCCCGCGAATTCCATGCGCATCCGCCAGCTTCACAAAGTCCGGACTCAGCAGCGGTGTCGACTGGTAATTCTTCTCGTAGAAAAATTCCTGCCACTGCCGCACCATTCCCAGATACCCGTTGTTCACCACAGCGACATTCAGGTCCAGCTCCTCCTGCGCCGCCGTCGCCAGCTCCGCCGCCGTCATCTGGAACCCGCCGTCGCCCGCCACTACCCACACTTCTTTATCAGGACAAGCGATCTTCGCCCCAATCGCCGCCGGCAGAGCAAACCCCATCGTCCCCAGGCCCCCCGATGTGATCAGCGTCCGAGGCTCATCGTGCTTGTAATACTGCGCCTCCCACATCTGGTGCTGACCCACGTCCGTCACCACAATGGCCTTGCCTTCCGTCGCCCTCCACAAATCGTGCATCACGTGCGCCGCATACAAGTGCCCGCTGTCCGGCAAATTGCGAATGTCCCGTACCGCGCACGCCCCCTTGCTCGCCTCAATCTCCTTCACCCACGCCGGCTCGCCCTGCGCATCGCGTGGCGCACGGTCCGCGGTTGCCGGTGAGTTGCTTTGCTGCGGTGGAAGATGCGGCAGCAGCACCTCCAGCACCTCCTTCAGATCCCCGATCAGCGCCACATCCGCCTTCACATTCTTGCCAATCTCTGCCGGATCCACCTCGATGTGAATCTTCTTCGCGTTCGGCGCGTAGGTCGCCAGCGTCCCCGTCACGCGGTCGTCAAAGCGCATCCCGCACGCGATCAGCAGGTCCGACTTCTGAATCGCTTCGTTCACCCACGACTCGCCATGCATCCCCATCATGCCCAGCGACAGCGGATGCGACGCCGGAAATCCGCCCAGCCCCAGCAGCGTCGACGCCACCGGAATCCGCATCCTCTCCGCCAGCGTCCGTACCTGCGCATACGCTCCCGACTGCAGCACTCCATGCCCGGCCAGAATCACCGGCCTCTTCGCATTCCGAATTAACTCGGACGCCTGCAGGATCGATGCCGACTCCGTCTTCAGCATCGGGTGCGGACGATGCGGCCTCGGCGCCGCCGCAGCAAAATCGAATTCCGCTGTCGCCTGCTGCGCGTCCTTCGTGATGTCCACCAGCACCGGCCCCGGCCGCCCGGACTTCGCCACCAGAAATGCCTCGCGAATAATCTTCGCTACATCCTCCGCCCGTGTCACCACGTAATTGTGCTTCGTCACCGGCAGCGTGATGCCCGTAATGTCCACTTCCTGGAATGCATCCGTCCCCAGCACCTTGCTGGAAACCTGCCCTGTGATGCACACAATCGGCACCGAATCGAGCATCGCCGTCGCAATCCCCGTCACCAGATTCGTTGCACCCGGCCCCGACGTCGCCACGCACACACCCACCCGTCCCGACGCCCGCGCGTAGCCATCGGCCATGTGCGCCGCGCCCTGCTCATGCCGCACCAGCACGTGCCGGATCGGAAACTTTCGCAACGCATCGTACGCAGGCAAAATCGCTCCGCCCGGATACCCAAACACCACATCGACGCCTTCACCTTCCAGCGTCGCCCAAATCATCTCCGCGCCCGTCAGCTTCGTGCCTAGTGTCGTCCCTTTTCCGTTTTTATGAGTCATCGACGGCCCCCTTCTTGCTCCAGCAGATTTCGTTCGGTGCAACTATCAAATACCTCAGATTCGACGCAAAACGCAGAAAAATCCGTTGTAAACCTCACGAGGCCTGCCGTCGGCGGATACGCCCATATCAGGCTTCCGACTTGAAATTCCTGATCATCGAAACCGGATTCAGCGTGAGAGGCGCAAGTCTCATCATTTACGACTCTCGCAGCCCAAAATCCCTCTTTCACCCTGTAACGTTCCCTGCCGCCCACGGCTTCTTCCTCCTCTAAGCGACTACGAACCGCCGCCCCTAAGCACCCGCTGGCGCTTTCGTACCTCTCAGGACTGCGTTCCTGACAGAATGGCTTGGACTTCGGCCCCGAGTGTCCCAATTGACCGATGAACAAGAGTTAGGAGCGTTAGGTCGTCAACAATCCCCACTCGATAGACGAAATTTGGGTCGGGAGACGCTGCACCGAGCCACTTCCGGCACCAACCGAGCATCCTCCTGCTGAGCTCCTCCTTCGACATCGATTTGTCATCAACTATCGCTTGTAGCTCTATCGTCAGCTGAATCAGAGAACGCATATGCTCAACTGCGAGTGCTCGTTGCTTCCCAGACACGTGCGAAAAGATTAACTTCTCAAAATCCGCCCGGAGCTGCGCGGCTCCACGATCCTCAGGGGAGCTGTGCTCCAGTAGCCGCAACCACTGAACGACGATTGCCACGTTTGTGAAAAAGAACAAGTTCCCAATAAGTTCGCGGTCCTCACTCGACAGATGCCTCGGCTGGTCGTTTCCCATCCGTAGATGAAGGCACAGCTGTTCTAGTTCCTCAGCGGGAGAACACCCCTTCGACGCGTATTTATTATTAGCCTGGTTGAATAACACCATAGGATCCTGCACTCATCGACCCGTCTCGCACCGTCAATTCGTAACAGCCCCAGCCGACGCCGACGAAACCGTATCGACATACTTCTTGAAAACCCCGCGCCTGTACTTAGGCTCCGGCTTCTTCCAGCCCTTCAATCGCGACGCCAGCTCCTCCGCAGAAATCTCCACGTCCAGCCTGCGCTTCGGAACATCGAAGTGAATCGTGTCACCCTCGCGCACCGCCGCTATTGGCCCGCCCACCGCGGCTTCCGGAGCCACATGCCCCGCCATCAACCCGCGCGTTGCGCCGGAAAATCTGCCGTCCGTCAGCAGCGCCACCGTGTCGCTCAGCTCCGCAATCCCCGCCACCGCGCCCGTCACCGCCAGCATCTCCTGCATGCCCGGTCCGCCCACCGGCCCCTCGTAGCGAATCACCATCACGTCGCCGGGCTTGATCTGCCCCGCCTCTACCGCATGAAACGCCGCGTGCTCCGAATCGAACACGCGCGCTGGCCCGCGATGCTCCAGCCGCTTGTGCCCCGCCACCTTAATCACGCATCCATCCGGCGCCAGATTTCCCTTCAGGATCACCAGCCCCCCTGACGTCTTCAGAGGATTCGCCAGCCCGTGAATCACATCCTGCCCAGCACTCTCAACGGCCGCCGATGCTTCTTCCGCCAGCGTCTTACCCGTCACATTCGGGCACGAGCCATCCAGCAAACCGGCTTCGATCAGTCGCTTCGCCAGCAGCCGGCTCCCACCTGCCGCCTGATAATCCACCGCCACATACTTCCCGCCAGGCTTCAAATCGCACAGCAGCGGCGTCTTTGTGCTGATTCGATCGAAGTCGTCCACCGTCAGCGAAATCCCCGCCTCATGCGCGATCGCTAAAAAATGCAGCACCGCGTTCGTCGATCCGCCACTCGCCGCCACGCTCGCAATCGCATTCTCAATCGCCTTCGCCGTGATGAACTCCGACGGCTTCCGGCCTTTGCGCACCAGCTCCATCACCAGCCGCCCGGCCTCGCGCGAGGCCTCCAGCTTTTCGTGCAAAAACGCGGGCACCCCCGATAACCCCATCGGTGAAATCCCCAGGAACTCGCACGCCATCGCCATCGTGTTGGCCGTGAACTGCCCGCCGCACGCCCCCGCACCCGGACACGCGTTCGCCTCCACAGCCTCGAGCCCCGCATCGTCCAGCTTGCCCGCCGCGTGCGCGCCGACTGCTTCGAACACGTCCTGCACCGTCAGATCTTTTCCGTTCAAATGTCCTGGCGCAATCGATCCGCCGTACAGCATCAGCCCCGGAATATCGAGCCGTGCCAGCGCCATCACCGTTCCCGGCATGTTCTTGTCGCACCCCGCAATGGCAACCAGCCCGTCAAATTGATTTCCGCGCGTGACCAGCTCCACGGAATCGGCAATCACTTCGCGGCTGATCAGCGACGCCTTCATTCCCTCGGTGCCCATCGTGATCCCGTCCGAAATGGTCACCGTGTTGAACTCCATCGGCGTCCCGCCCGCCTCGCGCACGCCCTGCTTCACCGCCTCGGCAATTTGCCGGAGATGAAAATTGCACGGCCCAATCTCCGTCCACGTATTCGCGATCCCGATAATCGGCTTGTGCAGATCTTCCGGCGTGAATCCAACCGCGCGCAGCATCGCCCGTGCCGGCGCACGGCTCGGCCCCTCCGTCAGCGCAATCGAATACAGCTTCCCTGAACCGTTGCCTTTTCCGTTCGATCCCATTCCGATTTTCAATCCCTTTCCCGACCCGCCTGATGCTGCGTCTTTAGCTTTGAAGGGGCACGGCTTCAGCCGTGCCGTCAGCTCCGGATATGAAGTTGGGCTTTAGCCCCTGAGGGAAGCATCTGCGTCCCCGGATACCCGCGGCTTCACCCAGAACGCCGCATCGTGCCGCCCCTCAAATCTGTCCAGAGCATCCGCATACCGCAGCGTCAGCCCAATGTCATCCAGCCCTTCCAACAGGCAATCCCGCCGGAAAGCATCAATAGCAAAGCTCGTTTTGAAATCGTAACCATCGCTGATCGTGTTCTCCTCGAGCGATACCCTTAATGTGTAACCGTCACGGTTGCTTGCTCTGTCCAGCAGCGTCTGCACCTGGCTCTCGGGCAGCGTCACCAGCAGAATCCCGTTCTTCCCTGCATTCGAATGAAAAATATCTGCGAACGACGGCGCAATCACGCACCGGAACCCGTAATCGCTCAGCGCCCATGCCGCATGCTCGCGCGACGATCCACATCCAAAATTCTTTGCCGCCACCAAAACCTTCGCGCCCTTGTACTTTGGATTGTTCAGCTCGAAATCAGGATCCTTCCGCCAGTCGAAGAAAAGGAAATCCTCATACCCCGTCCGCTCAATCCGCTTCAAAAACTGCTTCGGGATGATCTGATCGGTATCCACATTCACCCGATCCAGCGGCATCACCCGCGACGTTAATGTTCGAAACTTCTCCATTCCGTAACCCTCTCCCAATCGCCTCTGGCCCGCCGCTTTCGCTCGCTAACCGGCTAACTCGCTAACTCGCTAACCTGCTAGCCGGCTAACTCGCTAACCTGCTAACTCGCTAGCTGGCTAACAGGCTAACCTGCTAACCTGCTAACTCGCTAACCTGCTAACCGGCTAACTCGCTAGCCGGCTAACTCGCTGACCGGCTCACTTGCTCTCTGTCTGAACTCCCACGTCCTTACATCCGTGAACCGTCCCTTGATCGCCGCCGCCGCCGCCATCATCGGACTCACCAGGTGTGTCCGCCCACCCTGCCCCTGGCGACCCTCAAAATTCCTGTTGCTCGTCGACGCGCATCGTTCCCCCGGTTGCAAAATGTCAGGATTCATCCCCAGGCACATCGAGCATCCCGGCTCGCGCCACTCAAATCCCGCCTCGCGAAAAATCTGATCCAGCCCCTCGCGCTCCGCCTGCGCTTTCACCAGCTGCGACCCCGGCACTACCATCGCCCGCACACTCGCGTGCACATGATGCCCGGCCACCACCTTCGCCGCCGCCCGCAAATCCTCAATCCGCGAATTCGTGCACGACCCGATGAACACCCGATCCACCGCAATCTCCTCCATCGGCGTCCCCGGCTTCAGATCCATGTACTCCAATGCCCGCGTAAATGCCCGCCGATTTGCCTCGTTTGGCTCCGCCGCAGGATCAGGCACCGTCGCTGTTACAGATACCACCATCCCTGGATTCGTCCCCCACGTCACAAACGGCTCAATCTCCACAGCAGGAATCGTTATCTCGCGATCGAATTTCGCCCCAGGATCGGTCGCCAATTTCCGCCACTCCGCAACCGCAACATCCCACGCCGCGCCCTCTGGAGCAAACGGCCGCCCTTTGAGCCACGCAAATGTCGTCTCATCCGGAGCGATCATTCCCGCGCGCGCCCCGGCCTCGATGCTCATGTTGCAAATCGTCATCCGGCCTTCCATGCTCAGCGACCGGATCGCCGACCCCGCGTACTCGATCACGTAACCCGTCGCGCCATCCGTCCCAATCCGCCCAATGATCCCGAGCACGATATCCTTCGCGCCTACGCCCTCCGGCAACTCGCCCTCAATCGAGATTCGAAACGTCTTCGGCTTCCCCTGCGGCAGGCACTGCGTCGCCAGCACGTGCTCCACTTCCGAAGTCCCGATCCCAAACGCCAGCGCGCCCAGCGCCCCGTGCGTCGACGTGTGCGAGTCCCCACACACAATCGTCATCCCCGGTTTCGTCAGCCCCAGCTCCGGCCCAATCACGTGCACGATGCCCTGCCGCGGCGACTGCACGTCGTACAACTCAATCCCAAACTCCGCGCAATTCTTGCGCAGCGTCTCAATCTGCTTCGCCGCGATTGGATCCTCGATCACCAGACGATTCGCCGTCGTCGGCACATTGTGATCCACCGTCGCCACCGACCGGTCCGGGCGCCGTACCTTCCGCCCCGCCAGCCGCAGTCCCTCAAACGCCTGCGGCGACGTCACCTCATGGATCAAATGCAGATCGATATAGATCAGCGCCGGCTCATTCGCCGGCTCCGCCACAATATGCGATTCCCAAACCTTCTCGAATAATGTCTTCGGATTTCCCGCCATAGTGAATTTCCTGCTCAGTTTTCCCTCGCCCTTATCGCGCCGAGGCCGCGCTCGCCCGCGCACCCACCAGCGCTTCCCGCACCTTGCTTCCCACTTCGGTCGTCGACGACACCTTGATGCGTTGATCTCCGGGGCCCCCGGCAAGTCCGGGTTTGACTTGCTGGGGTGGCTTGTCGCCCCGCGCCAAATCCGCCGTCCGAACCCCATCCGCCACCACTTGCTTCACCGCCGCTTCAATCGCCACAGCCTCTTCCTCGAGCCCCGCCGAATACCGCAGCAGCATCGCCGCCGTCAAAATCGCGCCCAGCGGATTTGCAATCCCTTTGCCCGCAATGTCCGGTGCCGATCCATGCACCGGCTCGTACAAATTCACCTTGCCGCCAATCGTTGCCGACGGCAGCATCCCCAGCGACCCCGTGATCACGCCCGCCTCATCCGACAAAATATCGCCAAACAAATTTTCCGT
This sequence comes from uncultured Acidobacteriaceae bacterium, assembly GCA_963787915.1. GTDB lineage: Bacteria > Acidobacteriota > Terriglobia > Terriglobales > Acidobacteriaceae > Palsa-343. The sequence continues at coordinate 619,711 of CAWBEP010000009.1, forward strand.
GAGGACGACATCGTAGTCCCGCGGCTGATTCATGATGTGCATCGCCATCGCGTCCACGTATTGGTGTTCCAGTGCGATGTCCGGATAATCCTTCGCCACTTCGCTCACCGTCGCCCGCCACAGCTGCGAAACCTCCAGCACGTTCGCCTTATCGACCGAAGTCACCTTCTTCCGCCGCTTCCCCGCCAGCTCGAAAGCCACCTTCGCCACGCGCACCACTTCGTCCCGCGTGTAGCGCATCGTGTTCCACGCCTCGCCCTTCAGCTGGTTCCACTCCCGCGGCGCGCCAAAATACAGTCCACCGAGCAGCTCGCGCACAAACAAAATATCGGCTCCCTCCACAACCTCCGGCCGCAGCGGCGAATTCTGGCTCAGCCCCGGCCACGCAAACGATGGCCGCAAATTCGCAAACCCGCCCAGCGCCTCGCGAATCCTCAGCAACCCCGCCTCCGGCCGCTGGCTCGGCGGCAGCGCATTGAACTCGTTGCTGCCCACCGCGCCCAGCAGCACCGCATCGCTGTCCAGCGCCGCCTGCAGCGTTCCATCCGGCAGCGGAGTGCCGTGCGCTTTGATAGCGACGCCGCCGATCAGCTCTTCGCGAAACGCAAAGTCATACCCGCCCAGCTCGGCAACGGACCGCAGCACGCTCACCGCTTCGCCCGTCACCTCCGGACCAATCCCATCTCCGGCCACAATCAGAATCTTCAGTTTCTTCGTCATGACTTTCCTGCGGCAATCCCGCTGCGGTCACCGCTCAACCTGCTCCCAGCTCCAAGCTCCCTGCTCCCAGCTCCCAGCTGCTCTGGTCAGTTGACCGCCGGCTCCCGCGAAATCAAATCTTCGTGCCGCTGATGATGAGCGACCAGATTGATCAGGTCCTGGTCGTAGATGGCCTTCTTCCGGTCCGCCAGCTCCGTAAATGCCCGGTACGCAATGTCCAGATCCTCCGGAGACAAACGATAACCGAGCTCATGCAGCCGCGAGCGCAACGCCGTCCGCCCCGAATGCTTGCCCAGAACCATCCGATTCGCCGGAACCCCCACGGAAACCGGCGTCATGATCTCGTAGGTCAGCGGGTTCGACAACACGCCGTGCTGATGAATCCCCGCTTCATGTGCAAATGCATTGGCTCCCACCACCGCCTTATTCGGTGCCGCGCCAAAACTGATCGTGCCCGCCAGTTGCTGGCTCACCGGGTACAGCTTCTCCAGCTTCAAATTGCATCCGTAGGGAAACACATCGGCCCGCACCTTAATCGCCGCGGCAATTTCTTCAAGCGCCGCATTGCCGGCTCGCTCGCCAATCCCGTTGATCGTGCACTCCACCTGCCGCGCCCCCGCTCGAATCGCCGCCAGCGTATTCGCCACCGCCAGCCCCAGATCGTCATGGCAGTGCGTCGACAGGATCACCCGCTCCGCGCCCGGCACCTTCTCCAGAATCATGCGGAACATCCCCGCATAATCCTCGGGTGTCGCGTAACCGACTGTGTCCGGCAGATTGATCGTCGTTGCGCCCGCGCCAATCGCCGCTCCCACAAACTGGCAAAGAAACTCCGGATCGGTCCGCGTGGCGTCTTCCGGCGAAAACTCCACGTCGTCGGCATAGGTCCTCGCCAGCGCAACCATCTTCGCCGCCTGCTCCAGCGCCTCGTCACGCGTGATCTTCAGTTTGTACTCGAGATGAATGTCCGAGCTGGCCAGGAACACATGGATCCGCGGCCGCTCCGCTTTCTCCACCGCTTTCGCTGCCCGCTCGATATCCTCGCGCCGCGCTCGCGCCAGCGAAGCGACCTTCGGACCGCGAACCTCCTTCGCGATCGCCGAGATCGCCGCGAAATCTCCGTCCGAGGCGATTGCGAATCCCGCCTCAAGAATGTCCACACCCAGATCGGCCAGCGAATGCGCCAGCGCCAGTTTCTCGTGATGGGTCATGCTGCAGCCCGGCGACTGCTCACCGTCGCGCAGCGTCGTATCGAAAAAATAAATATGGTTCTGGGGCATAACGTAGTTCTCTTCCGGAGCGCCCTCGCAGGCAAGCACGCCCGGCGTCACTTGCAACAACCATCCTGCTCTTCCTGTTACCAGTCTGACAAAGGCCGCCCCATAAGGCAAATTTGTAATTGTTTGCATTTACATAAAATGCATTCATAATAGCCTCGTACCTCTACCCTCACTGCGTTTATGGACCTTTACCAACTCGAGACCTTCCTCGCCGTCGTTGAAGAAAAAGGCTTCTCCCGGGCCGCTGTTCGAATGCGCCGCACCCAACCCGCCATCAGCCATGCCATCCGCAAGCTGGAAGAGGAAATCGGCGAACCCCTCTTCGATCGAGCCGCGCGCGACGGCACTCTCACCGCGACCGGTAAGCTTCTGCGCAGCTATGCTGAACGCCTTCTGCGGCTGCGCGGCGAAACCGTCACCGCTCTCGAAGAACTGCGCTCTCTGGAGCGCGGACGGCTTGCCATCGCCGCCAATGAATACACCTGTCTCTGGCTCCTGCCCGTCCTGGATGCCTTTCGCCGCAACTACCCCCACATCGGTGTCACCGTCCAGCGCTCCTTTGCCAGCCAGATCTCCGATCAGATCCTCGATCGCGCCGTGGAGTTCGGGATGCTTTCCTTTCGCCCGGATGACGCGCGCCTCCAGGCTATCGCCGTTTATACCGACTCCGTCGTCTTTGTGGTGGACCCAAAACATCCACTCGCCCGTCAGAAGCAGGTCTCCATCGGAGAACTCGGCACAGAAAATTTCATTGCCCATACCGTCGCATCGCCGCTGCGCCAGCGTGTCATCGAGACCTTCGCCCGTCATCAAACCCCGCTCAACATGGGGGTCGAGTTGCCCAGCCTCGAAGCCATCAAACGATTCGTCGCGTGCGGCAACGGCGTCGCCCTCGTTCCCGGCCTTACCGTCCAGCCGGAGCTGGCTCGTGGCGAACTGGTTCAGGTCGCCGTCCCCGAACTCAAAATCGCCCGCCGCCTCTGGCTCGTGCATCGAGCGCGCACCACACCTTCCCATGCCGGCGCTGCTTTTCTTGAGATTGTCCGCGCCGTCGCTGCCGAACGCGGCCATCCCTTCGCCTTTCGCACGGAGTCACCGCCCGCCCGCTCTCCTCGGCCCTCCAGGCGATAACCCTCCTCCCCCTGTCCAAACCTCTCGCGGCAGGTACAATGACGAGGTGGACATCCCCCCGATGTTTGCAATTTCAAGGAGCCTGGGCTTCCGGCGCCGACGCGCCTGAACTCCCCCACGGACGTAGCCAAGAGGTTGACCAACGAATGAAGAAATCGCTGTTTTTGTTTTTGCTGCTCCTGGCAGCACTACCCGGCTTTGCCCAGGAGAGTCGTCAGGATATCAGCGTGAGCGGCACCGCCCTTATCCCGCCCTTTGCCTCTGGGAACACAGTCCAGCTTCACGCCACCGTCGGGTATGCCGGCCCTCTCATCAGCTATCGCTATCTGCTCACACCCCACGGCGGCCTGGAACTGAACTACCAGTACAACCAGAACGTCCAGCACTTTATCATTCCCAGCGGCAGCTATCACATCCATGATCGCTTCCAGGAAATTTCCGGCGCCTATGTCTACAGCTTCAACTTCCGGAACTTCAATCCCTTTATCGAAGGGGGTGTCGGGGGCTACATATTTTCGCCCATTGACGATTCCAAAACCAACACCTTCGGACTCAGCCGCAATACCAATATCGGCCTCCTCTACGGTGCCGGAATCGCCTATGAGATCAGTCCCAGCTTCGATATCCGAGCCGAGTATCGCGGTCTTGTGATGAAGACGCCAACCTTCGGTTATCAGAGCAACGACTTCCGCACCAACGTCTACTACAACATCTACGATCCCGTGATCGGTATCGCCTACCACTTCTAACTCCCACGCAAAACGGGCTGGACGTCGCCGCCCAGCCCGTGCCCTTTCAATATCCCTGTTGTCGTTGCGGCGCTAGGGTCCCAGAACCCTGTAAACCACACCAACACTCAGACCATTTGGCGTAAGCCCGCTGTTGTTCGGGTTCAGCTGCCCGGTCACAGGATTGTAGGTCGGCGGTCCCTGAAATGCCGGCCACCGCTGATACTCAAAATCACCGCGCACCGCCAACCGGTGCGTGAGCCGGTAGTCAAACGTTACTCCCGGAGCCTCGACGAAATAGCTTCCCTTCAGGGTGCCCGCCGCAGGATAGCCAGGTGTGGTGATCCAGCCGCCGCCCAGCAACAGCTTCCCCCAGATCGTGAAGCGATGATACCGAATCAACCGGTAATGCGGGCCCGCCAGATAATTCGATTCTCTCTCCCCTACCGACCCGTTCCAGTGTAGCCAGCGCGCTTCGCCCTCCAGACCCCACTTGTTGTGCAGGTTGAGGTCAAACACCGCGGTCGGACCAATCAAAAGGTTCGCGCTGCCGCAGCTGAAGGGCGAGTTGTCGGGGCATCCGTAGTCCGGATTGAACTCCGACATTTCGCCGCCAGCCGACAGCGAGAACTCGCCACCGGTCGCCGCTTCAGGATTCTGAGCGAGTACCGCAGCGGGTAGAAAAAGTAATGCTAATAAGGCGAATTTATGGACCACGCTCTATCTCCGGTCAGTTACGTCCCAGACTTACAATACCGTTTCCTGGTTTATACCCGTTTAAGAACCCGAGGGACCTGCAAAGGACGCGCCGGGCGGTTCGCTTTTCTGAACCGCTCGGGCTCGTCGTGCGGAACACTGAAATTACTGTGGTACCTGGGGCTGGGCCTGCGCACTCACCGCAGGCTGTTGCCCCCCGGCATCTGCTGAGGGAGGTGCCGGCGTAGCCGCGGCCGGTGTCGGACTCGCGGGCGCTGGCGCCGCCGGTCCACCTTCCTGATACCGCTGCAGCCTGTAGTACACAGGAGTCAGCTCCAGTGGCATCTTATCCCGCGCGTTCAAAAGCGGCGCTGGCTTCACGTTCAGCATGAACACCTTGTCGTCCCAGGGATCGATCTTCAGTCGGCTGTTCAGCGGCAACGCTGCAATCTGTGTCAGGTTGTCCATGTCCAGCTTCGGTGCTCCCTGCGCCATGCCCGCCAGCCACGGCTGCCCATCGGCACGCACCAGCGAATCTCCCAGCCGCGGTGTGAACAGCGCCGGCAGCGCCTTTTCCCGAACTTCCAGTTGCTGGAAGAACAGGCCCACGCTCCCAACCTTGTCGTGATAGATCGAGTGGTTGAACAGGTCCACGGCCTTTTTCGCAGCTTCCTCGTTATCCGCTGTCGAGTGATTCATCGTGATGCGCCGGAACGTCGACGTGTCCGGGAACAGCAGCCGATCGTTGAACGCGTACCGCGTGTCGATATGGTGGCCGGTCACAATATGCGCCAGCTGGAAACTGATGATCGCTGCCAGATCTTCTTCCGTCGGAAGAACGTCCACGAGGCCTTTGCTCAGCAGGATCGTGTTCCCGATCGCCAGCGACTCCAGCGGAGTCGTCAGGATCACCCGGCAGTGAATGTCGCTGGGCAGCTGCAGATTGTTTCCAATGATGATGTTATTCGTGACCTGCTCCAGCTGCTTGTCGAAGTCGCTCGGCGGCGCTACCAGTCCCGCCTGCGTCAGCCGGTCCAGCACGTTTTGCTCCGCCTGCGATATCCATTCCCGCTCCGCCTGCAGCGGGCTCACATCCGCGGAGTTGTCGCTCTGGTCCTGTGCGTTCTCGATCTCCATCGATTCCGCATCCGACTCCTTCGTCGGCAGCTTCAGCGAATAGCCCCAGTATGTCGTCTGCCCGCGGAAGCTCTGGGCGTGCGCGACTGGATCGCGCAGTGTGTCTTCGATGTAAACCGCCGCCGGCGCCCAGACTCCAGGCTGCACATTCATCCGCCAGCTGTCGAAATGGAAGTAATGCGCCGCTTCGTCATTCGGATTGCTGATGTAGGTCCCGTTGAAGCGAACCACGTTTCCATCTTCGTCTTCAACCCAGATGCGCCCGAAGAACCGCCCCGTCCCCTTCGCCTTCGGATGAACGTCGAAAACCCACGTCCGTACCGTTCCCAGAAATTCCCGCCGCACGAACGTGAAGTCGTAGTGCTGCTGGTCGAATCCCGTCGGGTCGATGAACATCATCGCCATGAATCCGGTCGGCGAATTCTCCAGATGGAACGCCTTTGTCAGATCGGACATGAAATGCAATGACCCACCGAAAAATCCGTGCGATGGCTGGCTCCGCGGCGCCTGCGCATACTCGTCCGCCGTGAATGCCTTACCGAAGTCCACACGCCCGATCATGTACTGGTCCGATACCGGTACCTGATACAGCTTCACGTCGGACCGCAGATCCTGAATGTAGGACTGCACCACCGGGGTGCTCTTCTGGATCTGCTTAATGATCACCTTCTCGCGCCCGATCGCCTGCTGCACCAGCCGCTGCTGCTGCGGTGTCAAGGGCACCGGCGCCATTCCACGAGGTTCCTTCGCCTGGGACGCCGGTACGCCCAGCAGCAGTGTGATACCCAGCATCATAAGATTCCGATACATTATGTAACTCCTGACTCTCGTTCCTGAATTTACGCCGCCGGCGTCATCTCCGCCTCGCCCGCGGTAAGACTCGCCCTACGCCATCTGGAATGTCACGTGAATAATGCTGACTTCGTCCACCGGATGCCCATCCTTCGTCGCCGGCTTGAAACGGATCCGTTCGGCCGCCACCTTTGCCTGCTCATCCAACCCATGACCCAGGCCGCTGATCACCCGCAGCACCTCTACCTGACCCGATGCCGCGAACCGTACCTGCAGCGTCACGTCCCCTTCGATCTTCAATTGACGTGCTTCAGCAGTATAGGTGGGCAGAGGCTTCGCCAGCACCACAATCGGAGTTGTTGACGGTTCCGTCGGCCGGGCCGCCGGTGCGGGTGCCGATCCGTAAAGATTATCCCCGAAGCTGCCCTTCGCCACCGTTCCGTGGCTTCCTGCCTGTCCTGTACCCCCAATGACCCCGTTCGCGAATCCGGCCGACGCAACCGCTCCACGATCCTTGCCGCCAGGTACCCCGTTGGCAACCCCAGAACCAAAGTCGACCCCGTGCACCGAACCAGCCCGTGCCGCGCCCGCTCCTGCTGCCCCAACGCCCGGTGCCGCATTAAACGCTCCTACAGCCGCCACGGTCGCCGTGCGTGTGGCGTTCGGATTTGGCTTCACTCCCTGCGGATCGCCGAATCCCCCCACCTTGGGGCTCGGTGCCGTCATGTTGTTCGCTACCGTCGTCGGCGTCTCACTCTTGAACAACCCGACCTTCGGCTGAGGCGGCGGCGTGAATCGCTTCGGCTGGGCTGCTTCGATCTTCGGCATCACCGGCGTCGGCAGCTTGATTTCCGCAATCTTCGGAGGCGCAGGCAGCGGCTTCGGCATCTCGATCTTCGGCTGCTCCAGCTTCGCCACCGGGGGCGGCGGAATGATCTTGATTTTCGGGACAGGCGGCACATACGGCTTGGGCTGTTCAACCGGGAAGATCAGCTGCGTCGTCTCGTACCTGCGCTCCTGCACCTGATGCACCTGTGCGATGGTCAGCAAAAGCAGCAGTGCCGCTATCGTGACGTTGATCACCATGCTCATACCAAAGGAGCCCATGCGCCCCTCCGGCTCAGGAAGCAGTCCAAACGTTCCGCGTTTCAAAGAATTATCTGTCGCCATTGCCCTGTATCTCCAACATGACCCGCAAAAAGAAGTTGCGAACCTTAGATTGTTTCCGGTGCGTCCCCACTGTCATGCACTTTGATGGCCAGCGAGCCGCACCCGCCTTTGACTCATTTCAATCGAAATCAGGCAAAGCGAGGGATTCCCTCCGAACCTCTCGCCCTGCAAACTGGCATTACCATCGGCTCGTCCTATAGGTACTTCTGGTCGCGCAAGAGAGTTACTTGAGCGTACTCCCGAGGATTACTACTCACAGTCACCAGAACGGGCCAGATGCCTCCCTATTCCTGGGCATGACCTTAGTGAACGACGCAACTCCACCCCGTGTCGCTCACTCAACATTGAGCCTCGCGTGGCCTCAGGTAAGCGCTCCCTGTGCTGCCCGGACCATCGCGCCAGGTGAGCTGGTCTGTCGAAAGAAACCACCCCGGAGTCCAACCCCTCGCCTTACGCTTTCGCTGTCGAGGGATTCTTCCCCGTGGAGTATAAAAAGTCTGACGCAGCAGGGACCCATTTAGCATAAAGGATCGGGGGTAGGGAAAGTTGCGAATTTTGGTCACGGGCGGAGCTGGGTACATTGGTGGGACGGTCGCTTGCATTCTCGCCCAACAGGGCCATTCCGTTCTGGTCTACGACAACCTTTCCCACGCCACACAATCCGCTGTCCCGCCCAATGTGGAATTCGTCCACGGAGAGCTCTCCGACCGCGCCCGCCTTGAACAAATCCTCTCTTCCGGCTTCGACGGCGTGATGCATTTCGCAGCTTTAATCGAAGCCGGCGAAAGCATGAAAAAACCGGAAATTTACTTTCGCAACAACAGCGCCTCGACCCTAACCCTTCTCGAAGCAATGCTCGCAACCGGAGTTCGCCGCCTCGTCTTTTCTTCCACAGCCGCTGTGTATGGCGAACCCGAATCCACCCCCATCCGCGAAGACGCTCCCCTCCATCCCACCAATGCCTACGGCGAGTCCAAGCTCCTGGTGGAAAAAATGCTCTCCTGGATGTATCGCGTACACGCTTTTCCCTACGCCAGTTTGCGCTACTTCAATGTGGCCGGCGCCATTCCCGGACGGGGGGAGGCCCATGAGCCCGAATCCCACCTCATCCCCCTTGTTTTGGATGTCGCTTTGGGCCGTCGCGGCCACATCAAAATCTATGGGGACGATTACCCCACACCCGATGGAACCTGCGTTCGCGATTACGTCCATGTCGAGGACCTGGCGGCGGCCCATCTGCTCGCCTTGCAGTCACTTAGCGAACGAAGCCCGCTCATCTACAACCTCGGAAACGGCTCCGGCTTCTCCGTTCGTGAGGTCATTGACTCCGCGCGCCGCGTAACCCGCCGCCCCATCCCGGTGGAAGTGGCCCCGCGCCGCCCCGGCGACCCGGCCGTGCTGATTGCCAGTTACGAAAAGATTGGCCGGGAACTCGGCTGGAAACCCCTGCACACGAATCTTGACACCATCGTCACCAGCGCCTGGGAGTGGCATCAGATCCGCTACAAAAGCTGATTTCGGACGCTCCCGGCCCCAGCTGCCCCGTCTACTTCTCGATCTCGACCCCGCGCCAGAAAGCTATATGATTCTTGATGTTACGAGCAGCAGGATTCGGATTGGGGTAATACCACGCAGCATCCTGGTTTTCCTGCCCGTCCACAAGAAGGCTGTAATAGCGCGCCTGCCCCTTCCACGGACAGGTCGACGTCGTTGAGCTCGGCCGCAAATACTCCCGATGGACGGCGCCTTCCGGGAAATAAACGTTGCCCTCCACCGTCTCGTAAGTCTCACTTTCCGCTACGACTTTGCCGTTCCAAACCGCCTTCGCCATCGTTCTCTGTTCCTTCTCTTTCCGTCCGACGTACCACATTACCAGATGCGCGAGCGCCTGCAAACGACGCTCCTTCCACTGTTACCCGGCACCCTCTACCCTGTACCCTGCACCCTGCACCCTGTCCCCTGTCCCCTGCACCCTGTCCCCTGTGCCCTGTCCCCTGCACCCTGTCCCCTGCACCCTGTCCCCTGTACCCTGCACCTGTCCCCTGCACCCTGTCCCCTGTCCCCTGTCCCCTGTCCCCTGTACCCTGCACCCTGTACCCTGCACCCTGCACCCTCTACCCTGTACCCTGTACCCTGTGCCCACGCCCGTCAACCGCCGCACCGTCGATCTCTCCCAGTATCCCGACCTGGTCGTCGTCTATCTGGGAATGCGGGTCAACCGCCTCACCGGCCTCAAAACCCTCTTTGGCTTCGGCCCCCAAATCTCCAACTCTGTCGCTGCCCAGCCAGACGGCCTCCTCCGCCACGAGAACTTCGTCCTCTCGCTCCTTCCCGTACACGTTGGCATGCGCCAGTATTGGCGCGACATGCCCTCGCTCCTCGCCTGGACCCGCTCCGATCCTCACCGCATCTGGTGGAAGAAGTTCCTTCGCGACTCCGGCGGCACCGGCTTCTGGCACGAAACTTACACCATGCGCGGCGGCATGGAAGCTATCTATGACGACATAGCCCCGAAGATAGGCTTCATGACCTTCGCCCCCATCGTTCCCGCTCGTGGATCGATGTTCACCGCCGCTGCCCGCGCCACGCACAGCGATACGAGCGCCCCCGTCCTCTCCGAAGAAGACCTCTACGGAAAATAACTACGAATTCCCGCGTACTGCTGCATCTTCCTGAACGCTGAACGCTATCCCCTGCCCGCTTCCTCAAAAAACTCAATCAAACTCTCAATCCCCCGATAATAGTTCGCGATGTGAAACTTCTCGTTCGGCGCGTGCAGCCCATCGTCCGGCAATCCAAAACCCATCATCACCGACGGAATCTTCAGGTGCTTCTCGAAATCCCCCACAATCGGAATCGAGCCGCCTGACCGGATAAACACCGTCTCCTTACCCCAGACCTTTTTGAAGCGCCTTCGTCGCCGCCTTCACGTAAGGATTGTCCGTGCCAATCACAATCGGCTCGCCCGAATGGATCAGTCGCACCTCCACCGTCACGCCCTCCGGCTTAATGCTGTCCACATACTCCTTGTACTGGCGGAATGCCTTCTCCGGGCTCATGTCCGGCACCAGCCGCATCGACACCTTCGCCGTCGCCTTCGCCGGGATCACCGTCTTCGCCCCCGCTCCCGTGAACCCGCCCACAATCCCATGCACATCGAGCGTCGGCCGCGCCCACGTCCGCTCAATCGCTGAGTACCCCTTCTCGCCCACCAGCTTCACCGCACCCACTTCCTTCTCGCGATACTCCTCCTCATCGAACGGCAGCTTCCGCCACGCCGCCAGCTCATCCGCGCTCGGCGACTGCACATCGTGGTAGAACCCCGGAATCAGAATCTTCCCTTCGCGATCCTTCAGCCCCGCGATGATCTGTGCCAGCGCCACAAATGGATTCGGCGCCGCCCCGCCATACATCCCGGAATGCAGATCGGTCTTCGCGCCCCGCACCTCCAGCTCCGTGTAGATCATCCCCCGCAGCCCAACGCACAGCGTCGGAAGCTCCGGCGCGAACATTTCCGTATCCGATATCAGCGCAAAGTCGGCCTTCAGCCGCTCCGGATGCTCGCGCACAAACGCGGCAATCCTCTCCCCGCCCACTTCCTCTTCGCCCTCATAGATCACGCGCACGTTGATCGGCAGCTTCCCCTTGCTGGAGGCTGAAGCCTTCCCCGCAGCAGCCGGCCGCAGGAGCGCCTCCAGCGCCTTCACCTGCGTCATCAGCTGCCCTTTATCGTCCACCGCCCCGCGCGCATACAGGTTCCCATTCCGCTCCGTCGGCTCAAACGGCGGCGTCACCCACTCGTCCAGCGGATCGGGCGGCTGCACATCGTAATGCGCGTAGCAAAGCACCGTTGGCTTCCCCGTCGCATGCAGCCAGTCCGCATACACCAGCGGATGCCCCTCGCCGCTGCGGATCACCTCCACATGTTCCATGCCGATGCGCTTCAGCTCTGCAGCGACCCACACGGCGGCTTTCTCTACATCGCCCTTGTGCTCCGGCGTCGTCGAAACCGACGGAATCCGCAACAGCGTCTTCAGCTCTTCCAGAAACCGCGCCGCATTCTCGCGCGCATACGCAACCGCACTGGTCGCCATTCCTCACCTCCGCGTGGTGCAAACAGGAAAGTATACGGCGTGGCCTTCATTGCCGTCCGCCAGCCGCCTCCCCTCCACCCGTGGAGTACAATGTGAGTACGGAGGGATGCTGTGCCCGCTGCCCAGCGTAAAGAACACAGAATCCAGCTGCGCGCCTCGAAGCGCGAAGTCGCCACCATTCGTCGCGCGGCGGCGACAGCCGGAGTGAGTGTCAGCGCATTCATCCTGGAGAGTGCCTCCGAACGCGCCCAGCGCACCCTTGCGGACCAACGCCATTTCGAATTGGATCCCAGGCAGTGGCGGGCCTTCACCCATGCCCTCGACCGTCCCGTAAAAAAACTCCCGCGCCTTGAGAAGCTGCTCCGCGAGCGCTCCGTCCTTGAGTGAGTCGGAAAGAGAAGCCGCGTCCCTCTCTGGAGCCGAGGCACTTCCCGCTCGCACGATCTGAATCACTTTGACTGCGGCGCGCACCCCTCGTTGAACGATTGGCTGAGACGCTTTGCATGGCCTAACCAGCAGAGCGAAACTTCCCGCACCTATGTGGTCCATCGAAGCCGCCGCGTGGTGGGCTACTACTCCATTGCCACCGGCAGTGTCGTTCGCGAAACCGCACCGGCACGGGTGGCCAAAGGGCTCGCCAGCCATCCGGTTCCGGTCCTGCTTCTCACGCGCCTGGCCGTGGACAGGTCGGAACAGGGCAACGGCCTTGGCAGCGCCCTCCTCAAAGATGCGTTGCGCCGCATGGCGCGGGCCGCGGACATTGTGGGCGCGCGCGCCGTCCTGGTCCATGCTATCGACACCGCAGCCGCACAGTTCTACCGGCGCTTCGACTTTGAGCCCTCACCGGTCAACGACCTCCATCTCATGCTGCTGATGAAGGACCTCCGCACCCTGATAGGGGAGTAGCGTGCCCTGTGCCCTGTGCTCTGTGCCCTGTGCCCTGTGCCCTGTGCCCTGCACCCTGTGCCCTGTGCCCGCGCCCTGCGCCCTGTGCCCTGTGCCCTGTGCCCTGTGCCCTGTGCCCTGTGCCCTGTGCCCTGACTCACCGCCGCTCCGCCCGCTCAATCTTCCCGCGTACCTCACCCGCCTCAAACACCGGCGACGAGCACGCCCGCGCCGTGCATAGAAACAGCGCCGGCCGCTTCAGCTGCGGATACGTCACGTTCGTCGGCAGTGGCGAAGGATCGTCGGGGTCCCGCACCTCAATCAGCTCATGCGACGCAATCGTCCGCAGTGCCGCCGTGTGCAGCGCAACGGAATCCTGGCTCGCTCGCGCGCCGACCACCGTCACATGCAGCGGTGCCTCGGTCATATCTTCATTCGCCAGCAGGATTCCGGCCGACAACGGTTGCAACGCCACCGATTCAGCCGCAAGGTACCGCATGGCCTCGACCGCCGTCGCTCGAAAATGATCGTCGCTCGTGGCAAATGCCAGCATCGACGCAAACCGCACCAGCGCGATGTTCTCGTCGCGGTCCGGGTGCGGACGAAACGCCGCATCTGTTGCCGTGCGCGATGTCACGAAACCCGTCCCCGCCGAGCGCGGCGCAAAGTTGCGAGCGATGTACTTCGCTGCCGCCTCTGCCGCCTTCAGATCCTCGCGATCCCCCGTGACGTTGTAGAGTGCGAGAAACCCCTGTCCCATGGCCAGCGTATCGCCCAGATACGGTCCCGCCGGATCCGCCTGGTCGTGCCGGAATCCCCCTCCAGCCAGGCTCCGGTGCTCGACGATCCACTGCGCCGCCCGCTGCGCCTGCCTGAGCGCCTCCGCATCGCCGCTCGCGGCACAAAATTCGCTGAGCGCGCCGATCATCCAGCCGTTTTCGCGAGCATAGATATGTTGATCGACACGAGGGACGCCCTGCGCCCTCCGTTCCGCATCCCCCAACTTGAAATACGCCTCATTCTCCTGCCCATCGTGCAAATCGGCGTCCTGGGAGACAAAGAACGCTCCGCCCGGTGAAGTCAGGAAATTCGTCACGTACCGATGAACATCCTGCGCGGCCCGCAGATCCTCGGGATTCTGCGTCTGCGCATACCCCAGCGAATACTCCCGCAGCGCCGTTGCCTGGATCGAGATCAGCTTCTCGAAGTGCGGCTCCGTCCACTTCCCGTCCACCGAGTACTGATACATCCCGCCCCACGCCGGATCGATCAGCGCCGTTGCATTGTGCAGCGTATCGGCCGCGCGCTTCGCGGCATCGGCGTTCCCGCCCGCACCCAGACGCATTGCATACTCAACCGAGTCGCCGTCCAGATATTTATGCCCGAATCCCCAGCCGGAGGCCGCCGTGTCGTATTGCTTTCCGTAGGCCGTCTCCACCCGCGTCAGCAGCGCCGCACCCATCGCCGGGCTCTCCGCCGGATGAAACGCCGCCTCCTTCTCCACGCTCGGCCCCGGCGACGGATCGTCGATGATCGCCTGCAGCATCGACGACATCGGCCGCGGCGGAATGTATCCCTGCCGCTTCACAATCTCCGATCCATCCGCCGCGAAGACGATCGTCGCCGGCCAGCCCCAGTCGCCATAGCGGTTCGAAAGATCGGGCCGCGCATCCTGATCCACCTTCACCAGCACATACCGCTCGTTCAGCAGCCGGATCACCACCGGATCGCGATAGGTCACATCGTCCATCACGTGGCACCAGTGGCACCACACGGCTTCCAGATCCAGCAGCACGAATTTGTGCTGAGCCTTCGCCTCCGTGAAGGCCGCATTCGACCACGGCTGCCAATGAAGTTGCTGCGGCGTCTCCGCGCGCGCTCCCCCGCTGGCCACAAGGGCAAAAAACATCCCGAAGATTGCAGCCACTCGTCTCATATCTGCCTGAAGTACGACCCAGCGCCACCACCGGATTCCCCACGCCCCACAATTCCCCTAAAAAATTGCCGCGTCTTGTGAAGGGGCACGGCTTCCAGCCGTGCCGTAAACCCTGAGGGATGGTTCTCGCTCCCGCCCGCCTAGCTCGTGTGCTTCTTCGCGAAATTCACACTCATCATCACGCTGATCGCCACCACCCCTCCGAAGAAAACCACCCCCGTCAGCTCGGAGCTCGCGACCCTTCCCACCCTGAACAACCAATACCCAATGGCTATATTCACCAGCCCCCACACCACATTCACCGTCGCCGACGACAGCCCCTTCCCCGGAGGCCTGGCAAACGGCGTCGGGAAACGATCGCCCGAGATGCCCTGCACAAAGTGGGGCACAGCATTCGCCAGCAACATCCCGGAAAAGAAACAAGCGATGTAGAGATACCAATGCATCCAGATGTCTTCTCTTGAATTCGATGAACCGCAGGATTTCTCGAGCGCCCTTACGCCGGCGCCACGATCACGCTCGGCCGCTTGCGGGTCAGGCAGGCAATACACAGCAGCGCCAAATTAGCCGTCAGCGCTCCGCAAAAATCGAGAGCCACATCGCGCACGGAGCTCGTCCGCCCCGGAAGAAAGCTCTGGTGCCACTCGTCCCAGCTGGCCAGCAGCAGCGTGCACAGCAAAGCCAGCCCCGCCGCATACCGGAAACGAAGCTGCCACTGCGGCCGATACCGCTCCAGGGTCACCCGCCACGAGTCAAAAAATCCCAGGCTCACCGATCCGTAGCCGACAAAGTGCCCCGTCTTGCGAATGTAATGGTGAACGATCGCCCAGCGCGCCGGGCTGATCGGTCCAAACAGCTTGATCCATAAAGGAAGCAGCCACCGGCTCGTATTCTCCGCCGACATCGTCGCTGTCGATTCGGCGAGGATGATCCCGATCCCCACCAGGGCCGGTATCCAGTGCACGAACATTCGCAGGCGCTGATTGTGCATGCTTCTCCAAAACCTGAATCCTCTTCAGGATACACGCGCGCCGCGCCCTCCGGCATAGTCCGCTTGTAGTCCCGGATACGTCAAAAGTGATACAACAGACCGTGATCCCCCGGAATGATCCCCCGCAGATGGCAAGCCAGGAAAAGGTTCTGATCGTGGAAGACGAGCCGCACGCCCTCTCGGGGCTCGCTGAGCTTGTTTCCGGTTGGGGCTACCGCACTGAGACCGCCCGCGATGGCCTCGAAGCCCTCGAAAAAGTCAGCGCCTGGCAGCCCGGTATCGTCGTCTCCGATCTCAAAATGCCGCGCATGGACGGCCTCCAGCTCCTGGCCCGCCTCGGCGAAGCCAACGAAAAAGTCGCCGTCGTCATGCTCACTGCCCAGGGCTCCATCGAAGCCGCCGTTGAAGCCATGAAGAACGGCGCCTACGACTTCATCCAGAAGCCCGTCGACCCAACCCGCCTCCGCGCCATTCTTACCAATGCCTCACGCCAGCGCGATACCGAGCGCGAACTGGAAGTCACCCGCCGCAAGCTCCGCGAAACCGGCGTCCTTGGCTCCCTCGTCGGCGCCTCGAAAAAAATGCAGGAGGTCTTCGCCCTCATCGAGCGCGTCGCCCCCAGCAACGTCTCCGTTCTCATCACCGGGGAAAGCGGAACCGGCAAGGAGCTCGTCGCCCGCACCCTGCACGACCTCAGCCCCCGCCGCAGCAAGCCCTTCGTCGCCGTCAACTGCGCCGCCATCCCCGAGACTCTCATCGAAAGCGAAATCTTCGGCCACGAAAAAGGCGCATTCACCGGCGCCATCGAACGCCGCGCCGGCTGTTTCGAACTCGCCGAAGACGGCACCCTCCTGCTCGACGAAATTGGCGAGATGCCCGTCGCCACCCAGGCCAAGCTCCTGCGCGTTCTCGAGGATCGCAAGCTGCGCCGCCTCGGCAGCAAAGTCGAATCCCCCATCGATGTCCGCGTCCTCGCCGCTACCAACAAAGATCCCGAGATGGCCGTTGCCGACGGGCACCTCCGCGGCGACCTCTTCTACCGCCTCAACGTCTTCAATATCCATATGCCGCCCCTGCGCGAGCACAAAGAAGACATCCCCTCCATCGTCGAGACCATGATCGTCGACATGAATCAGAAGCACCAGCGGCGCGTCTCCGGCATCGACAGCGAAATGCTCGCGCGCCTCATGGCCCACGACTGGCCCGGCAATGTCCGCGAGCTCCGTAACACCATCGAGCGCGCCACAGTGCTCTGCACCGAAGGCCTGCTCCAGTCCCGCCACCTTCCTCCCGGCTTCGGAACCCGCCCCGTCCGCGCCGTCAGCGAGCTCCCCCCCAACGCCATTCAGCTCGAGGTGGGAGCCACCGTCGACGACGCCGAACGCATGCTCATCTTTAAGACTCTCGAGTCCACGCACAACAACAAAACCCGCGCTGCCGAGATCCTGGGCATCAGCCTCAAGACTCTGCACAATAAACTCAGGGAGTACGGGAGTACCGCTGCCGCCACCGGCGCTATGGAAGAATAATGTGGTACGGGGGGAGCAATCCAGCTATCCTCCCCTTACCGTTCCGTAAACACTGAGCGCTGCCCCCCAAGCCATGCGCCTCAAGACCAAACTCGTCCTCGCCATCACCGGACTCGTTTTCTCCGTCGTTGTAGCTCTGTCCTGGATCTGGCTCAGCCAGTTGCTCCAGCAGCATGTCGAACAGTCCTGGGGCGCCACCGACATCATCGCCCACCAGGTTCTCTTTCAGGTCCGCCAGGCCCTCGAGTCCGGACTGCGTCAGGGCACCCTCGATCCCAACGATCCGGCCGCCGTCCGCGCCGCTGTTGCCGACTCCCTCCGCAAAGACCCAGGTCTGAACGCCCTCCTCACCTCCATCGTTAACTACTCTCCGACCGTCCTCGATATCGCCATCGCCGATCGCCAGAACCGGGCCATTATCGCTGTCCCCGATTCCAGCATTGACGACCAGATTCTGCCCAAACGCCCCGACTATACCGTGCTCCGGCACCGCTCCCTCGTCCGCACCCTCCTCATCGTCTTCGGGCCACCCCAGGTCTACGAGGTCTCCCTCGGCCTCGACCGCAACGATCAGCCCTTCCTCACCATCCGCATCGGCATCCGCACCACCTTCCTCAGAAACGCCTTCCGCCCATGGCTGATCGAGTCCTTCAGCTTCATGGGTCTGGCCATGATCATCTCCATGGTCGTCGCCGCCTTTGTCGCGAACCTCGCTCTTCAGCCCATCGAACAGATCAGCGAGCGTCTGGACACCCTCGCCGGCCACGAGGCCATCGACGACAACGCCACCTCCCGCGAGCTCCGCCGCACCGTTGAGAAGGAGCTCACCGGGAATGCCCCGGTCGTAGCGGAACCCCAATCGCGCCGGGGCGACGATACCGTCGCCAAAGTCTCCGGCAAGATCGACCGCCTCGGCCAGCGCATCCGCAATGTGGAGGAAGTCTTCTCCGCCCTCCGTGAAAACCTCGACCAGATGCTGTCCAACCTTCAGGATGGCGTGATGCTGTTTACGCGCGACTCCCGCGCCGTCCTCGTCTCCAGCGCCGTTGAGCGCTTCCTCAATATGGGCCGCGATCACATCTTCGGCGCCGAGGTCCGCGACATCTTCGATCGCAATACCCGTCTCGGCCGGATTGTGCGCGACGCCTTCGAAGGCGGTATGTCCATCGTCCAGGAGGAGGTCACCACCGAAACCGGCCGCCGGATCGAGGTCTCCCTCGACTTCATCCACGATGCTCAGTCCCGCGACCGCCAGTCTCTCGGGGCTTTGCTGACCCTCCACGACCTCGAATCCGTGCAGGAGATCGAGTCCGAGCTTGAAGTTTCGCGCCGCATGGCCTCCATCGGCCGCCTCACTGCAGGCGTCGGCCACGAGGTCAAGAACCCCATCAACGCCATCGTCGTCCACCTCGAACTGCTGCGCAACAAGGTTCATGCCGGCGGCGACGCCCTCCGCCACCTCGACATCATCCAGAGCGAGATTCGCCGCCTCGATCGCGTCGTCCAGACCCTCGTCGACTTCTCCCGCCCCGTCGAACTCCAGCTGAAGGATCAGGACCTGCGCGGGGTGGTCGCCAGCGTCCTGATGCTGGCCTCAGCCGAGCTCCAAACCCGTGGCATCACGGTCGAAAGCCAGACGCCGCCCCGCTCCGTCCTCTGCCGTGTCGACGCCGACCTCATGGAGCAGGCGCTCCTCAACATCGTTCTCAACGGCGCCCAGGCCATGGCCACCGGCGGCGCCCTCGAAGTCCGCCTCACCGAGGATTCCCGCTGGGCCTATATCCGGATTCGCGACCACGGGGAGGGTATCCCCGACGAGATTCGCGCCCGCATCTTCGATCTCTACTTCACCACGAAGAAAGAAGGCAGCGGGATCGGCCTGGCCATGACCTATCGAATTGTTCAGATGCATCACGGCCAAATTGACGTAGAATCGAAGCCTGGGAGCGGAACAACTTTTGTACTGCGGCTCCCGCTAATTTCTGCCGGTTCGGGACAGCGCGTAGTTCTGGAAAATACAGGGCACGCGATTCCCAGCGAGTTCGCTCGCCAGGGTGGTGAGACCCAGCCAGAAAGGTCCGGACCATGAGATCCGGAAAAGTAATCGCGGCGCTTGCCTTGTTGCCGGCGCTGCTGACCGGATGCGGGCCCAAACAGCCGAAGACCATCGTGTCCCCGGTTGCCGTGCAGGCTCCCTCGCTGCCTCCCACCCGCATGGTCGCCCTCCTTCCTTCCACACCCCCCCCGATCCCTGCCACCAAAAGACCGATCCTCAAACTGGATACCACCGCCCCTCCCGAGATGAAGACGGAGACCGCCAGCAACGACCACCGTCCTCCGAAGCGGCGCTCCCGATCCCAGGATCAGCTCGACGTTCCCAAACCCACCGTGCAAACCACGGCCGCGCCTGCAACGCCGAATCCTCAGATTGCCAGCGTTCAGCCCGCGGAGAAGTCGCCCATTGGCCAGCTTTCGGCGGAGAACGACAACGCCAATACCGCCGATCGCCACCAGATCTCCGATCAGATCGACTCGACCGAAAATGGTCTCAACGCGATCAAGCGTTCCTTCAGTACCGACGAGCAGAAGACCGTCGCGCAGATTCGCAACTTCATTACGAGGGCTCGCGACGCTTTGAAAGTCGACGACCTCGACGGCGCGCGCACCCTCTCCACCAAAGCCCATCTTTTGTTGCTGGAACTCACCCAGCAGTAGCCACCCAACCAAACAGGACGGGTGGCCCATTCAAGCCTTCTTTTGGCTTGAGTGGGATAAGCCCATGCCTTCCTGTAACTTCGCTGGACGGGTGGCCCATTCAAGCCTTCTTTTGGCTTGAGTGGGATCGATCCCCCCTCAGACTTTCGTACCTTCCCGCCCTCGCATTTCTCTTGTCCTCCTCAAGCTCGCCCCTCTACCCTGATCCCAGGGGGATTGCCTGCTTTGCAGACAATCCCCTTCGATCGTTGCGGAACTCCCAGGAGTTCGCCCTGTTCTCTGACTGCTCTTTGAAATTCCACAAGACGGGTGCCCCATTCAAGCCCTCCTTTGGCTTGAGTGGGATAAACCCATGCCTTCCTGTAACTTGGCTGGCTGGCCCGGGTCTCGATCCTGAGACCCGGGGTCCACAAGACGGGTGCCCCATTCAAGCCTTCTTTTGGCTTGAGTGGGATAAGCCATGCCTTCCTGTAACTTGGCTGGCTGGCCCGGGTCTCGACCTTGAGACCCGGGGTCCACAAGACGGGTGCCCCATTCAAGCCTTCTTTTGGCTTGAGTGGGATTCCGCAAAAGCCAAAATATGTTGTCAAGCTTGACAACAATAGAAGCGGGCCTGTTTTCAATCGTTTGCGACATACCCCCAGGGAGGGGGGAGGGGGGCACCCACGGAGCCAAAATTCCTGGCTCAACTCGACATGAAAGGGAAGTGCCTTCTTTTCAAATACTTGTCTGGATTAACGAGGCAAGCGCCCTGTTTTCAACACTTGCATCGTCACAGCAAGTAAGGCGCTTCTTTTCAAACACTTGTAAATTGAGAGAAAAAAGCTTCCTACTTCTCTCCCCACTTCAGCTTTGTGCGCAGGACATCGAAGAAACCGTTCTCGCCGAGCCGAATCAGTTTGACAAAGTATTCGGAGCGGCGGCAGCGCAGCTCATCGCCGAGCCGCACCTGGATTGCTTCCTGTCCATCGACCGTCAGAAATGTCTGGTCCGGTATACCTTCCACCCGCAAAAGGATGCGCGACTCCCCGCGCAAAACCATCGGGCGCAGCGTCAGCTGATGCGGACAAATCGGTGTGACGATCAGCGCATCGACCATCGGAACCATGACCGGTCCGCCCGCCGCCAGGGAATACGCAGTCGACCCGGTCGGCGTTGACACGATCACGCCATCCGCGCGAAAAGTAGCCGCCGGCTGGTCATCGACCTCGACCGCAAAATGTCCCATGCGGGCGATAGCTCCTTTCGCGACGACGACATCGTTCAGCGCTTCATACGCGCAGCTCAGCTTGCCGTCGCGCCATAGCTCGCTGTGCAGCATCGACCTCGATTCGACACAGCACTCGCCCTTTCCCCACGCTTCCAGGTGAGTATAGATATCCCCGAGGCGCACTTCGGTGAGGAAGCCCAGCGCCCCAAGATTGACGCTCAGGATCGGCACCGCACTGCGCGCGAAAACCCGCGCCGCCGCCAGCAGCGTCCCATCGCCTCCCAGCACGATGACCAGCTCGGGGTTCAGCGAGGAGAGCTCCGGGCGCGCGTGTACCTTCTCGTCCGTCACGTAATTCGCGCTGACCGGGTCCAGCAGCGCCTCGTGTCCATGTGCCTTCAGCCACAGCACAAGATCCGGCAGCAGTTGCCGCAGCTCTTCCTTTTGCGGTTTCGAGATGATGGCGACACGCGACATGCGTCCTAGTGTATCCAGGTTACGAACGGTGGGTTGAGGCGATCCTGCGGATCGCCACCCCGAACCCTGAACCCCGCACCCAGCCTAGGTCGTCGACCGGCTCTTCACGGCGAGGAACTGTGCCGGAACCGCGACTCCGTTGCCGTTCGTCAGCTTCGGATCGATGGTCTGCGTATCGGTCAGCGATTGCGTGTTCACCAGATGAACGAGATTGTCGCCGCTCGTGCTCGTGAAGAAAATGGAACCGTCCGGAGAGAAGATGCCCGCGATCGGCGCCTGCGCTCCGGTCGATAGCTGGACCGTCCCCAGCGTTCCGAACGCTCCCGCCGTAGCCGAGGGCATGTAATACGGCAGCAGCCCGCCCGCCGTGCCGGCGTTATACGTCACGAAAGCGATGGTCGAGTCCGGTGACGAAACCACCTGGTCGATTTCGGTGGGCGCCACCGGCAGTGCTGCCTGCATGAACGATGTAGTCAGCGTCAGCGGCGCAGCCGTGTACGCGGGACAGGCTCCGGCAGGAACGCCCGTTGGCCCGCCTGGTGCCGCCCCCTGAAACAGGTGGATGTCCGAGAACGTCGTGGCGTCCGCGCCCAGGATGTGATCGCCGTCCGCGGTTGCGGTCAATTGCGTCGTGGTCACGCCGACATCGCCGGCCGGCGGAAAATACGGAGGATTCGAGTTAGCGTTCGGACAGAAGCTGCGGGCCGCCGTTGTATTCCCGCTCAGGAACGTCGCCACGCTCGGCACTGTGATCGTCAGCGATGGGCCGCAATAAGGATCCCACGACGGGTTATAGGCCGGAACCGCCGCCGACCCCGACGCCTCCAGCGGACAATTGTAGGTCGGCTGGTTCGTCAGTGGATAGCTGCTCCACCCCGTCTCCGTGTTGTTCACAAACAACGTGTTCTGGCCTGTCGCCGGATCCTGCCCCGTGATGTAAACCGTTGTGCCGTCGGGCGAATATTGAGCCCGGCTGGCCAGTCCGCCGATGCTCGAATAGGTCCCCGACTGCGAGCTATACAAATAGATGACCTGCCGCAGCTGATCGTTGACAACTACGGTCTGCCCGGTCGGCGAGGTCGCCAGCACCACGCCCGGCACAGCGGTCACTTCCTTATAGAGGTTGTTGTTCAGCGCGGTGTAGATCATCAGCTCGTGATAGCTGCCGAAGTAGAGCGTGTCTCCACCCTGATCGACCACCATGGAATTCGGAGTGTAGGGCAGACGGATCGGCGCACCCTGGCCGCCGGTCGTCAAATCCACCTCGGAGAAATAAGGCGACTGCGAGGAGGCCATCCAGATTTGATTGCTGCTCCGCCCCGGTGAATTGATCGTCAGCGTGTTGGCAGTCACGGGCATGCCGTTGCCCAGAACCCCGATCAGATTCACGGGCGCTGGATTACAGCTCGGCGGCTGGCAAACAGCCGTGATGGTCGCGTGACTGGGAAAGGTGTCCGTTATCTGGCCCGTGCTGCTGACCGACAGATTCTGCGGTTGCGTGGACGCGTAAGTCAGTGGCACCCCGTTGATGGTGACACCCTGCGTGTCGGTCACCTGCGCTACCACCGTTTGCGGTGAACTCGGCGTAACCGTCGCTGTGGTCCCGCCATTGATGCTGAGTGCGATCGTCTTTGGCGGGCACGTCGAGAAGTATCCCGCCGCCGACGTCACGTCGGAAGTATTCGCATTGATGATCGTTGAGCCGGGAAGATTCGCGGTCGCGATCCCGTTGGGGTTCGAGGCCGGAGGTGTCGTGCCTCCCGTCACGGGATTACTGCTCGTGGGGTTCGTTGTGTTGTTGATCGTCACCACGCTCGTCGTCTGCGGGTTATAAACGATCGTTCCCACATTGGCATTGGGAGCGGTGCACGCGATTGTGCTGGGACTGCACAGGGTCACGCCCCCTGGACCGGTAACCGTCGTCTCCGCCAGCAGCGATGTTGCCAGCGTCTGCCCCTGCGAGATGCACGCCGTCTGATTCGGAATCGTGATCGATGTAATGGGTGGATGGATGAACACATTCACCGGATTGCTGGTCACCGCCGCGCCCGTTGCCGTTACCTGCACCGTTCCGCACGTCGCGGCCGTGCATCCTGAAAACGATGAGAGCGAGGAGCCCGCTGGCGGCGTGCAAATGGTGAAGTTGCCGACGCCGCCCGGACTGTTGCGGTTCCATGTACCGGCGCAGATCGCTCCCGATGGTGAGATGTCCGCCAGCTGCAGGTTCGAACTCGCGTAGGTATAGGAGCTCACGCTCTCCGTGCCGCCGTCGCAATTGAAGGCCGTCGGAGCACCGACCGTTCCCGTCTGTCCCCACGCCAGAGATATTCCCGTGGTCTGCGGCTGCAGCGTGACGTACACCACCTGGCTGGTCGATATGCCGTAGGCATGGCCATTCTTAATGCAGTAATTGTTGGGATTGTGGCCACAGCCCGTGATGGAAAGACCAACCGGAAGCGAACACGCAAACAGAACTACAAAAGCAAGAAACCGCCGCATGAAACCTCCCCGCCTGAGCGGTCCAGCCGCTTAGACGGTCGAAACACCAGAAAAATCTGCGTGCGATTCAGAATAACAAAGTAAATGCACAGAGCACAGCACTGAACGGCCCCCGTAACTCTGCGCTGAAACTGCTGAACGTAAGAAATCCAGCCGCCGCCCTTTCAGCCTGCGCACTGTCTTCAGCTCATTCGACTAAGGTGTCTGCCTCGCACCCTGCGCCCGGAGCCCGGTGCCCTGAGCCCCGTCGTCCGGCATGTACTCCTCAAACCAACCCAGCGCCCGCTCGAGCACGTCGCGCCTGTGCTCCGGATTGACGAAGCCGTGGCCCTCGTTGGCATATACCACCAGCTCCGTGGTCTTGCCGAGGTCGCGCATCGCGTGCCAGAACTCGAACGACTGCGGTGCCGGACATTCCCCGTCCCGATCGCCAACCACCGCCAGCGTCGGCGTCGTCACGTTCTTCATGTAGTTGATCGCCGACATCTTCGCATAGATCGCTGGATCGTCATACACAGACGCGCCGAAGAACGGAATCATCCACTGGTCGATGGAATTCTCTCCGTAGTAGCTTTGCCAGTTGCTGATCCCCGCTCCCGCCACAGCCGCCCTGAAGCGATGCGTCTGTGTCACCGCAAACATGGTCATGAAGCCTCCATAGCTCCACCCGGTCAGGCCCACGCGCGCATCGTCGATGGGATACTTCTTCTCGACCGTATCGACCCCCGCCAGAATGTCGCGCAGATCGCCATAGCCAAAATCCTTGCGATTGGCCTGCGTAAACCTCTCGCCCTCGCCATAACTGCCCCGCGGATTGGGGATCAGCACAAAATAATCCAGAGCCGAGAAGGGAACTGGCCCATAGCCCGCGCCCGGCCAGCGCGGCAGCTCCGCCGCCGATGGTCCCCCATGCACAAACACAACCATCGGATACTTCTTCGCCGGATCGTAATGCGCCGGCAGCAGCAGCCAGCCCTGGACGTGAAACCCTTCATTCTCCCACTCCACCGACTCCGTCTTCCCCCACATCGGCTTTGCAGCGTCCCCCGCCGGATTTTCCCAACCATTGATATGGGTGATCTGCTTCAGGTTCATCAGCTCACCGGCCCAAACCTCCGGCGCCTGGTCGAACGAAGAACGGATCAGCGCGACGTTGTTCGTATTCGAGGTTGCCACGCTCATCGTCAACCCGCCCGCTCCCACCGAGCCCGGCAGCGTCAGGTTGTACTCCGTCGAATCCTCATGGGTCTGGATGTTGTAGACCAACAGATGCGACGAACCGCCCTTGATTTCGGAGATCCCCATTTGCTGGTCATCGAGCCACTCAAACCACGCTGGGCTGGCCTCGCGATCTGGTGTCACATCCGTCGGCTCGCCGCCTGTTGCCGGCATCACGTAGATGTCGCCACCCGTCACACCCTGGTCCGACATCAATCCGCCGATAAATGCGATCCGCTGTCCATCGGGCGACCATCGCGGTACCGCAATCTGCAACCCATGCAGCGATCCTGTGACTGTGGGCGGGTCGAGAATCGCCGTCGGCTTCCCATCCACTGGCTGTGTGTAGAGCTTCGCCACCCACCAGTTGTTTTCGCCAGGCGGCGGAGCGGCCACGTACGCGAGCTGCTTCGAATCCGGCGACCAGTCGTACTCGAAGACATGCAGCTTCTCGGGAGTGAGCTCCGTGAGTTGCCCGCTCGCCGCGTCCACCGCAGCTACCCGCTGCACTTCCAACCCCTCAACCCCTATCACTCCAGATGGAAGCTTCTCCGCTGCGAGCGCTCCTGACGGCCGCGTCGCTCCTTCCACATAAAGGAAGCTCAGCCGCTTGCCGTCCGGCGACCACTCCATCTCCTTCGCAAATCCATTCAGCGCGGCAAGCTGGCGCGGCGCTGATGCTCCGGAGGCATCGGCCAGGAAAATCGCCGCCTTCTGGTCGGCCGTGCAGTCAGAGAAAAACGCCAGATGCTTTGAGTCCGGCGAGAAGACCGCGTTGCTCTCCTGTCCCCTGGTTGTGCTGTTCGCGCCGCTCGTGCATGCCGTGATCGGCTTTGCCGCCGAGGGATTGTCGAGAGGCGCCAGTTCAATGTCCGAGCCGCCGTGGCCGCTCACGTTCCAAACGATCCACTTGCCATCGGGCGAGAGTGCCGTCTCGCGCACGCCTCTCACCTGACTCAGCGACTCGATCAGCTGCCCGATGCGCGGGTCGTGCGCCACAGGAGCGGCTTGAAGGGCGGGCGGCGTCTGCGCCAATCCCGGCGACGGCACGCTCAAAGCCACGCCTGACCCCAGGCTCAGAGCCATGCCCCAAGCCACGCTCGAAAATGGGAAACCACATTTCGTCATGGGCGCTGTTATATCAGGTCGCCGGGTCTCGCCGTCGCCCGCACCGGTCGAAAAAAATCTCTGGCCCGGTCCGAGGCTGTGGTCTTATAGCATTCACACCCATCGCACCGTCACGGAGACCATGCGCGAACGACTGGAACGGTATTTCGATTTTGCCGGGCTGAAGACGACCTGGAGGACGGAGATCTTCGCCGGCATCACCACCTTCGTCACGATGGCGTACATCATCGTGGTCAACCCCTCCATCCTCGGCAAGGCAGGGCTGCCCGTTGCTGCCGTCACCGCGGCCACCTGTATCGCCGCTGCCTTCGGCAGCATCCTCATGGGCTTCATCGCGCGCTATCCCCTCGCGCTCGCGCCGGGGATGGGGCTGAACGCCTACTTCAGCTATGTGGTCGTGATGAAAATGCACGTGCCGTGGCAGACGGCGCTCGGAGCCGTCTTTCTCTCCGGCGCGATTTTTCTGCTGCTCACCGCCACGGGACTGCGCCAGGCCATCTTGCAGAGCATCCCTCACGAGCTCTATTCCTCGGTCGCCGGCGGCATCGGCCTCTTCATCGCCTTCATCGGATTCAAAAACGCCGGCATCGTGGTTGCCGATCCCGCCACCATGGTCACTCTCGGCAATCTGCGGCAGCCGCCGACTTTCCTCGCTCTCTTCGGCGTGCTGCTGATGGCCGCGCTGCTCGCATGGCGCATCCGCGGAGCGATTCTCATCGGCGTGATTGCCGTGACGCTCGCCGCCATCCCCTTCGGTCTGGTGCATTGGAACCCAGCGCCTTACAGCATCTCCGCCATCACCCAGACCGCCTTCCGCCTCAACATCCCCGCGGCTCTGCGCATCGGACTGGTCGAGATCGTCTTCGTCTTTCTCTTCGTCGACCTCTTCGACAACCTCGGCACCCTGGTTGCCGTTACCAAGCACGCCGGGCTTCTCGGGCCGAACAACGAAATTCCGCGCCTCAGTCAGATTCTTTTTGCCGACGCCACAGCGACCGTCGCCGGTTCGCTCGTCGGCACTTCGACCGTGACCAGCTACATTGAATCGGCCGCCGGCGTCGCGGCCGGCGGACGCAGCGGCGTCACTGCCATCGTGACCGGCATTCTCTTTCTCTGTTCCCTCGTTGCCGCTCCCTTCGTGAGCATGGTGCCCACCGCAGCCACAGCGCCGGCGCTCATCGTCGTCGGCAGCCTCATGCTGCATACGCTCGGGGAAATCGAATGGAAGCAGCCCCTCATCGCCTTTCCCGCTTTCCTCACCCTCGTGCTCATCCCCCTCACTACTTCCATCGCGAATGGTCTCGGCTTCGGCATCATCGCTTACGCCGCGCTCCATCTCGCCATGGGCCGCTTCAATCGCAGGGACTGGCTCCTCTACATCCTCGCCCTGCTTTTTCTGGCACGGTTCATCTACGTAGCCGGGGCATAACGGCCGCGCTCTGCAACCTGTCCTCTGTCACCTGTAACCTGTATTGGTGAAAACGAGCCTGTTTGACCTGTTCAAGGTCGGCATCGGACCCTCCAGCTCCCACACCATGGGACCCATGCGCGCAGCACGCCGCTTCATGGTGGAGCTGGAGCTGGCCGGACTGCTGCCGCGCGTCGGCGAGATGCGCGTCGACTTGTATGGATCCCTCGCCCTCACCGGTCATGGTCATGGAACCGATCGCGCCATCCTGCTCGGCCTCAGTGGTGCCGAGGCGGCAACCATCGATCCCGCCACCATCGAGCCGAGGCTGGCGGAGATCCGCACTTCAGGAAAGCTGCCCCTCCTCGGCGCTCGCCCCATTCCTTTTCGCGAACCGGAACACCTCATCTTCCATCGCGACCAGATGCTTCCGCCGGGTGCCGTGACCAACCACCCCAACGGCGTCCGCTTTACCGCCTTTGACGCAGCAGGAAATGTACTGCTGACGCGCACCTATTTCTCGATTGGCGGCGGATTCATCATCGCCGATGGTGAAGATTCTCTGCCCGGCGTTGCATCCGGTACTGTCGCACTCCCGTACCCCTTCGCGAGCGCCGCGGAGATGCTCCAGATGGCGCGCGATGCCGGCCTTGCCGTCTGGGAACTCATGCTCGCCAATGAATGCGCGCTGCGCAGTCCTGAAGACGTCCGCGCCGGCATTCTCCACATCTGGGATGTGATGCAGGCATGCATCGATCGCGGCATGACCACAGAGGGGATTTTGCCCGGTGGCCTCGCCGTTCGTCGGCGCGCGGCGCGCCTTACCGAGCGCCTCCGGCAGAAGGGATCGAGCGACCCGCTCGCTCCTCTCGACTGGGTCACCGTCTACGCTATGGCCGTGAACGAAGAGAATGCCGCCGGAGGTCGCGTCGTGACTGCGCCCACCAACGGGGCCGCGGGCGTCATCCCCGCCGTCGCGCGCTACTATCGCGACTTCATTCCCGGTGCGGACGAGGAGGGCATCCTCCGCTACTTCCTCGCCTCTGCAGCCATCGGCGTCCTCTATAAAGAGAACGCCTCAATCAGCGGCGCGGAAGTCGGCTGCCAGGGCGAGGTAGGCGTCGCGTGTTCGATGGCCGCTGGTGGTTTAGCTGCTGCGCTCGGCGGCACGAACGACCAGGTCGAACACGCTGCCGAGATCGGCATGGAGCATAACCTCGGCATGACCTGCGATCCCATCGGCGGTCTCGTCCAGATTCCCTGCATCGAACGCAACGCCATGGGCGCAGTCAAAGCGGTGCAGGCCTGCCGCCTCGCCATGAACGAAACCGAGGGCCACAAAGTGTCGCTGGATCAGGTGATCCGGACGATGTATCTCACTGGGCTCGATATGCAATCGCGGTACAAGGAGACGAGCCTCGCTGGCTTGGCGCTGAATGTGATCGAGTGCTGAAAAGATTGGATACGGCCCAATCCTGAAGACCGTTTTTGCTAACGCGTTTCTCCGCTGACCGGACTTCTCCCTAACCGCGTTTTCCCTGCCTGCTTTTAGCCCCGCTCGATACACATGGCCACCGAGTTGCCGCCACCGAGGCACAGCGCCGCCAACCCCCGCCGCGCGTTACGCCGGATCAGTTCATGCATCATCGTGACCAGCACGCGCGCGCCGCTCGCGCCGATAGCATGACCGATGGCCACCGATCCACCATTCACGTTGACCTTCTCCGGCGGAATCCCCAGCTCCCGCGTCACCGCCAATGCCTGCGCTGCGAACGCCTCGTTCACTTCGAAGAGGTCGATGTCCGCGATCGTCCATCCTGCCCTGTCGAGCGCTTTCCGTGCCCCATTGACCGGCGCCATCATCACCCACTTCGGATCGATGCCGCTCGTCGCATGCGCCACGATGCGCGCCATCGGCTTCAGCCCAAGCTCCTGCGCCTTCGCCGCGCTCATTACCACCACGGCTGCCGCCGCGTCGTTCACTCCCGGAGCATTCCCCGCCGTCACGCTTCCATCCTTCTTAAATGCCGGCTTAAGCGCGCGCAGCGCTTCGATGGTCGTGTCTTCGCGTATCGACTCATCCCGCTCGAACAACGTGGGAGCCTGCCCCTTCTTCCTCGCGGGAATCTCCACCGGAACCACCTCGGCCGCGAACCGCCCCTCGCGCCACGCTGCGGCCGCCTTCTTATGCGACAAGACTGCGAAGCAGTCCTGATCCTCGCGCGTGATGCCGTACTTCTCCGCCACCAGCTCCGCCGTCTGCCCCATGTGGAAGTCGTTGTACACATCCCACAGCCCATCGTGCACCATGGAGTCAACGGCGACCGCGTTGCCCATGCGGAATCCGCTGCGCGCCTGCGGCAGCAGGTAGGGCGCGTTCGTCATCGACTCCATTCCCCCCGCCACCACAATCTCCGCATTTCCCGTCTGGATCGACTGCGCGGCGAGCGCGATGGCGCGCAAGCCCGATCCGCAGACCATATTCACCGTCACCGCGCTCACCTCGGCTGGCAAACCTCCAAAGATGGCCGCCTGCCGCGCAGGATTTTGCCCGAGCCCCGCCGACACCACGTTCCCCATGATGCACTCGTCGATCTGCTCGGGGTTGAGATGCGCGCGACTCACTGCCTCTCGCACCACCAACGCTCCAAGCTGGGTTGCCTTCACTTCGGAGAGCGAACCCTGAAACTTACCCACCGGCGTGCGCACGCCGGAGACAATCACAATCGGATCCATAGCTATTCCTTTACCTGATTCGATGCTCGAAGCAGCCTTTAGAATCCAGAGGACGATAACAGAGAGCGAGGACTCGATGCACGCAGGGCCGCCCGAAACCGCCGCACCGCAAAACCTGCGCATGCTGGCTCCATGGTGGCACACGGTGCTGATCGCACTGCTTTTGATTGCCGCCTCAATCCTCAGCAGCCGCCAGGCGCACGCCAACGCGCTGGCCGCTCACCACGCCGCGCGCTACATTTTTGGAATTGGCTCCGAGTGGACGCTTCTGCTCCTGGTCTGGTGGGGATTGCGCATGAGGCGCGTTGCCTTTGCCGATCTTCTGCAATTCCGGCCAGGCCTTCAGGCGATCGCCGAAGATCTGGGTGCGGCGGCGGTCTTCTGGATCGCCGCGATCGTCATCCTTGCGGCCATCGGCTTGCTTCTGCGCGCCGTCCATCTCTCCGCTCCGCAGAAGACTTTGATGGCGATTGCGCCGCGCACTCCGCTCGAAATGTTGCTATGGGTGGTTCTCAGTCTGTCCGCCGGTTTCTGCGAAGAATTCGTCTTCCGCGGATATTGCCTCCGCCAGTTTTCTTCCATCGGCGCGCGATTGTGGCTCGGCGTCGTCGCCTCATCGCTGCTCTTTGGTATCAGTCACGGTTACGAAGGAGCATCGGGGATGATCGCCATCACCGCGTACGGCGCGCTCTTCTGCGTGCTCGCGCTGTTGCGCCGGAGTCTTCGCCCTGGCATGATCGCGCACGCATGGCACGACATCTTCACCGGAGCGATGCTCGCTTTGCTTCGTCACTTTCAGCCTCTGTAATTTTGCTTCGCGCGATTTCGTCACGCGCGCGATTTGACAGAGAGAAAAGTTGTAGAGGAAATTTGTATTTTTTTCTTGACACTCCATGCGTGGAACTCTATACATTCGTTAACTGCAACATTTTATGTTGCAGACTTCGATGTAGACATCGAAAAGGGAGAATAGAAAACATGGCAACCAAAAAGGCAGCTAAGAAGAGCGCAAAAAAGGCAGCCAAGAAGTCCTCAAAGAAAAAGTAAGAGGACCTCGGCAACGTATTGGGGGGACGCGTCAGCGTCCCCCCAATGCTTTTCACCTCGAAATTTCCCGCTATCGCCGTTGCCCCACAATCTCCCGCCGCAATCCCCGGCCTTCTCCGGCTCCGCTTCAAATCGCTGTACGCTTGAGTTGTGACCAGACGCCGCTGGATCGCCGACACCTGGGATGAAGCGACCGCTTCTCTTGAAGGAGCGCAGGCGGCCCATCTGATGCGTGTGCTGCGCGCGCAGCCGGGTATGGAGTTCGACATTGTCGCCGGCGGCCGCGTGTGGCACAGCGTGGTGGCGGGCATCAGCGGCGATTCCGTTCGCTTCAACCTGATCGCAGAAGTCCAGGCGGACCCGGCACTGCCGGTCACTCTTCTCCTGTCGGTCTTCAAGTTCGACCGCATGGAATGGGCTATCGAAAAAGTCACCGAGCTGGGAGCGGAGCGCATCGTTCCGGTGATCGCACGCCGCAGCGAGAAGCACCTGGCTCAGTCTGCCCAATCCCGCGCGGATCGCTGGCGGCGCATTGCGGTGGAGGCATCGAAGCAGGCGCGTCGCTCCGATGTCCTCCAGGTCGACGACCCTCTTGCGTTGAAGGTTGCACTCGGCGCACAGACCCAGGCAGTGCGCATCGTCCTCGCAGAGCAGGAGCGCTCCACCACGCTGCATCACGCGCTCGGGGAAGCGCTCGCGGCCAGCGGCGTCGAGGCGCCGGCACTTCGAATCGCAGTCGGTCCTGAGGGCGGCTGGGCGCCCGAAGAAGAAGCGATGTTCGATGCGGAGGGCTGGAAGCCGGTGAGCCTCGGCCCGCGTATCCTGCGCGTGGAGACGGCTGCCATCACCGCGATGGCGGTGGCCGCGGCGCTACTCGAGTAACGCCGCGCGCAACAACGTCAGGAGAACATCTCCTTCACTTTTTCGAGCAGGCTCCGCGGCGTTGGCGTGTTTTCAACCTTTACCGTCTGACCGAGCTGCGTCAGGAGCTCTTTCTGCGACTTATTCAGCTTGGTCGGCGTCCGAACGATGATCTGCGCCACCAGGTCGCCCCGTCCGTATTCGTTCAGGTGAGGCACGCCCTTGCCGCGCACCCGAAATTCCTGTCCGCTCTGCGTGCCTTCGGGAATCCTGAGCTTCGTTTCCCCATCGAGAGTCGCGAGCGTAATCTCGGCGCCCAGCGCTGCCTGCGGAAATGAAATCGGAATAAGGCAATGCAGATCGTTCCCGTCCCGTTCGAAAACCTTGTGGGGCCGAACCCGCAGCACGATGTACAGATCGCCGCCAGGTCCGCCGAAGCGCCCGGAGTCGCCTTCCCCCTGATAGCGAATACGCGTGCCATCTTCCACGCCGGCCGGGATGCTCACGTTCACTTCGTGCTGGCGCTCGACCCGGCCCTCACCCCGGCACGTCGTGCATGGATCGCTGATCACCGTTCCCGTGCCCGCGCAGACGTTGCAGCCGCGCGCGATGGAAAAGAAGCCCTGTTGGTAGCGGACCTGTCCGCGGCCCTGGCACTGCGGGCAGGTCGATGGACCCCGCCCCGTCGCCGTTCCGCTGCCGCGGCAGTCCTTGCACGCCTCCATGCGGCGCACCGTCACCTTGGTCTCTTTCCCGAAGACCGCTTCTTCGAATTCGATGGTGAGGTCGAAACGGACATCCCGGCCCTTCTGCACTCGCGAGGCGCGTCGGCTGCCGCTGCCCATGTTGAACATCTCGCCAAACAGGTCGCCGAAGATGTCTCCGATATCCTGGGCGCCGAAAGGATTGCCGTCGAAACCAGCCGCACCCAGGCCCGCGTGCCCGTAGCGATCGTAAGCGGCCCGCTTTTGCGGATCGCTGAGCACCTGATACGCTTCGCTGCACGCCTTGAAGCGCTCTTCCGCTTCTGCGTTTCCCGGGTTGCGGTCGGGATGATGCTGCAGCGCCAGTTTGCGGTAGGCCGCTTTCAGCTCCTGATCGGACGCCGTGCGGGTGACACCAAGAACTTCGTAATAATCGGTTTTGATCACGTTTTCGGTTCTGCTCATGCTTCCTTCTGTTGTGAATTGCTCGCGACCCGCACCAGCGCGGGGCGCAGCAGCCGTTCCCGAATCCTGTAGCCGCGACGGACTTCCTCAAACACCTGATGATCCGGCAGGTCCTTGCGCTCCACCATTTCCAGCGCTTCGTGCACGCGAGGATCGAACACCGCTCCCACCGTTTCTACCGGCTGTACACTCAGCGAGCGCAGCGCCTCTTCCATCTGTTTCACGATCAGCTCAACGCCCGTACGCAACTGCGCCTCCGATCCGGTCGATTTCAGAGCGAGCTGAAAATTGTCGAGCACCGGGAGAAATTGCTCCACGGCATTCGCAACCGCAAAGTCGCGGAACTCTGCGCGGTCCTTGGCTTCGCGTTTTCGCGTGTTGTCGAATTCCGCCTGCAGACGCGCCAGCCGCTCAAAGAG
The DNA here is from genome assembly GCA_963787915.1 of uncultured Acidobacteriaceae bacterium. Lineage (GTDB taxonomy): Bacteria > Acidobacteriota > Terriglobia > Terriglobales > Acidobacteriaceae > Palsa-343. The sequence goes on from CAWBEP010000009.1 coordinate 653,687, forward strand.
CAGGTCGCGCTCGGCCTTCAGGCGGTCGTATTCCTCCTGCGGCACACTCGCCGTTTCAACCGGAACCAGTTGCTCCCGGAACTCATCGGACGCCATCTCCGCTCCTTGTTCGTTCCCGGCGTCGGCGCCCGGCGCCGCTTCCATCCTGTCGGAATGTTTCGGTTCTACCGCGATGCGACGCATACTTCTCACTCATTTCCGAGACACAGGCGGGTGAAACGTGGGGCGCCTGCTCTCTCTGGTGTTGGGTTGGTCAACCGCCCGCCTTATTGCGGCGGCTGGAAAATTCGGCCGGAAAGCTGTGCGATGTACGACACTGCGTTGATCGTTTCCTGATACTGAATGCGTGTCGGACCAATCACGGCCACTGTCCCGAGGTTTTCGCTCCCTAAGCGTGCTGTCGTGCCAATCAATACGAAATCCTTCAGCTCGGGAATGGCCTCTTCGAGGCCGACCACCACGCGCACCGTCCGCTGCCGGGCATCGACGTAGGCGTTCAGCAACTCGATCAGCCGCTCCTTGGCTTCCAGCGCGTGCATCATCATGCGCAGCCGCTCCCGGTCCGTCTCTCCGGCCAGCAGGTTCGCCACTCCCTCAATAAAGATAACCGGAGTCGCGCTGTCCTCCCCGGCCAGCGCACCTTTGCGGTACAGCTCTTCGATCGAGCGCATCATCCGGTTATACTCGTCGCGCTCCGCCTCAATCCTCTGCGCCAGCTCGGTGCGAATCCGCTCGATCGACCAGCCGTAGAAATTCTCGTTCAGAAACCGCGCCGCCGTATCCAGCTCCGTCGTCGTCAGATCGTGGTCGAGCATCAGCACGCGATCCAGCACCGTCCCCGCCTTCGTGATGACCACCGCCAGAACGCGCCCCGCCGTGAGCCGCGAAAAGTGAATGTGCTCCAGGGTATGGAACTCCTGGGTGGTGGCCAGCGCCACCCCGAGGCCGCTCGAAATCAGCGCCAGCACATGCGATGTGCGCTCCAGATACTGCTGGCTGGTGCCGATGCCCGCGAAGCTCTCCTCGATTTGCTCCATTCGCTCCGGAGCGAGAATGGCCAGCTGCGGTCCACCCAGGTGTTCCACGTAAAAGCGAAACGCGCGCGCCGTAGGAATGCGGCCTGCCGAGGTGTGGGGTTGATCCAGAAGGTTAGCCTCTGCCAGGGAAGCCATCACGTTCCGGATGGTCGCCGAGCTCATCCCGTCCTTGTTGCCGAAGTGCCGCGCCAGCGCCTGCGAAGCCACCGGCTCACCGGTAGCGATGTAGGTCTCCACAATCGCCGTCAAAACGGCGCGTTCCCGAGGACTGAGACGCAGATCCGAACCCATGCAAAGCCACCGAGACATCCGGAAAAAAGGTGGATGTCTCCTTATTGCATTGTAGGTTTGCAAAAATGGCGGGTCAAGAATCGGAAACCGGTCAGGAACGATAATCGGAAACCGGTCAGGAACAGCAAAAGTTCGCATTCCGGGGACTCGATCTATCCTGCTCGCCCTCACACGACCGCCCCGCTGGTTCAGTATTCGCCCCGGACGACGTTCTCGAGCGGCTCCCCGCGCAGGTACCGTCCGATCTGCGCCCCGGCAAATTTCATCGCTCGCACCATGAACATCGGCGTGGACCCGGCGACGTGGGGCGTGAGCAGCAGATTCGGCGCGGTCCAGAGTGGATGCCCGTCCGGCAGCGGCTCAGGATCGGTGACGTCGACAGCAGCCCGAATGTGCCCGGCCTGCAGTGCTGCCAAAAGCGCAGACGTATCCATCACCGGTCCCCGCGCCGCATTCACCAGCAGCGCTCCCTTTTTCATCAGATCCATCTCCCGTGCGCCGATCAAGCCCGTGGTCTCGCTGGTGCAGGGAACGATCAAAACGACGATGTCGCTGTTGGGCAGCAGCTCCGGCAGCTTCTCGGCGCCGTAAACGCCCTCCCGTGCGCTGCGCGCCACGCGGAAGATCTCGGCGCCGAAAGGCCGAAGCCGCTCTTCAATCGCCCGCCCGATCGCACCATAGCCCACGATCAGCACACGCTGCCCGCTCAGCTCCTCGCACAGCACGTTCGGGTACAGCCGCTTCTCGCCGCTGTGCTGGGCATAGTAGTAGTCTTCGGCTTCTTTGCGGCGAGACCACCTGCCCGCGCGCTGCAGCTCGCCGAACAACGGAAAATATTTGAGCGACGCCAGAATTGCAGCCACCGTCCACTCCGCCGTGGAGGTATTGTGAACACCGCGCGCGTCGCACAGCACCACATCCGATGGGATCAGCTTCAGCAATCCGTCGACTCCCGCAACGGTCGCCTGCGCAACCCGCAGCCCTTTGAGGAATGGCAGCGACTGCTCCGCCTGTCGCGTCCATGGAGGCGCGATCCAGAATTCAACCTCCACGCCCTTGCTCGGACGCATCGGGATCAACTCCAGAGAGATGCCTTCCGGCAAAAGACGGTGCAGGTCCGCGTCAACGGCTTCGGGCACGCCTACTCTCAGCATCGAAGCAACTCCATTTCCAGAGGATGCTTCGATGCTACCGCTTGTGGGAGACGATTCGGAATGGAGTGGCGGCGGGGGTTCCACCGCTGCCGCAATCAGTCCTTCTGATGGAAGATCTTATTGTTGATGTCAGGCCAGAATTCCTGGAAGACATAGGTCGCTCCGTCCAAACCCATGTTGACAACCCAACGCTGCCCCGTCTTGGTCCAGGTCCGTTCCTGCCCGGGATAGTAAAGGTCGGAGATGCCCGCCGCTGCCCCTGCACCCACAACTTCCGACGCGTTGAATGTTTCGTTGCCGTGATCGGTGCGCGTGATCGCCAACCGGCTGAAGGCATAAAACGCCCGCTTGCCAAAGCCGCCTCGTCCCAGCGTGTAAAAGCGAGGATCCTGGTGCAGCAGGGCCGGGAAGATGAACTCTGTTTCGTAATCCTCATCCACCTGATCGGCGAGCGCGTGCCAGTAGTAACGCCCGTAGCCCACCGCCCCCTCATGAAACTCAGGGTACGAATTCTGCGCCTCCCCGATGCCGGCCAGGGCCGCCACGAAGATAAAGTCCGAGTAGTCGAATGCGTCCTGCGTGGCTTCGTGAAACTTATCCTTTGCGGATTGCGGCGGCAACTTTACATCGACAGATACAGACCGGAAGTTCGGGACAATGCCCAGAATCCGTTTCGTCTGCTTTCCCTGAAGGTTCTGGTTATTGGTCGACGAAGTCGTTGCGTTCGGTCCGGAATTCGAGTCCGCCAGCGATGAAGAATACTGCGCACTCTGGTTAGACAAAGCCACGCTGGGGTCATCTGGAAGCGCGCTGCTGCTGTAGGACTGGGCAGACGCAACCGCTGCGGACAATCCGAAAAGCACGCACAGGAGTGAAGATCGTCTTGCGGCGAAAAATGACAATACGTCCATAGGATGCTGAAACCTGTCTGCACGGTTCCTACTCAACTAGTACGCAACCGGGGCACCTAATGGACGTGCGAAGGGGGCATCGGGATACAAAAAATGCGGGCCGTTCGAGCGCTCAGGCCAGCATTTTGCGCAGCGCTTCGAGACCGGCCTGAATGCTTTCAGGCGAAACGGCATAGCTAAAACGCACATGTCCTTCGCCCTGCGCCCCAAAAACGACGCCGGGAATCGTGGCCACATGCGCCTTTTCCAAAAGCAGGCTTGCAACGCGCCGGCTTTCCTTGTGAATCTTCCTCACGCTGGGAAACGCGTAGAACGCTCCTGCCGGCACCTCGCACTCCAGTCCCAGCTCGTTCAATCCACTGACCAGCAAATCCCGGCGCGCCCGATACTCCTCCCGCCGCGCCGCGATCGTGCTCTCCGGGATCGCCATTGCTTCCAGCGCAGCCCATTGCGTCGGCGTCGAAACGCCATTCGTCGAGTACAGCACCAGCTTGCGCAGTCCCGTCATGAACGGCTCTTTCGCCACGGCATATCCGGCCCGCCATCCCGTCATTGCGTACGTTTTTGAAAACGTATAAGCGGTGATGGTTCTCTCCGCCATGCCGGGCAGCGATGCGATCGAAACATGCTCTCCGTCGTACACCAGATCCTCATAGGCTTCGTCCGCGATCACCACCAGGTTGTGAGTGAGCGCAAAGGCTGCAACCTCCTCTGCCTCCTTCCGCGTGAAGACGGTTCCCGCGGGATTCTGCGGCGTGTTGTAGTAGATGGCTCGCGTGGCCGGCGTAGAGAAACGCTCCAGAGCCGCGGTGAGACCGTTGCGCCGCGCTGTCGAGGTGGGCACCATCACCGGCCTCGCCTGCGCCAGCGTGATCATGTCGCGTATTGGCGTCCAGTAAGGCGCAAAGACCAGCACATCGTCGCCCGGATCGAGCACCGCCTGAAATGCCACGAACAGCGCGTGCGCCCCGCCCACCGTTACGATCACGTCTTCAGGCTCGGCATCGATGCGATTCTTCGTCTTCAGTTTCTGAACGATCGCCGCTCGCAGCGGATCGATCCCCGAAGACGGAGCGTACTTCGTTCGATTCTCCACCAGCGCCCGCAGCGCGGCGTATTTGATGGCATCGGCGGTATCGAAGAACGGCTCGCCACCATGAAATGCGTGAACGGGTTTGCCTGCGGCGCGCAGCTCCAGGACTTTATTGCGAATCTGGACGATGTCGGAGAAGCCGACCTCCTCCAGTCGCTTTGCGGGGTGCAGAGATTTTGCTTTGCTGGTCATATTCGTGGGACTCGCCGATCCGGACGTTTCAGCTTAGAGCATTTCCTCTCCCCGGCGGACGGAAATCGCCGATTATTGCCACTTACGTCATCAGAATCCCGGTGTAGACTGCCATGCCGGCCACAGTATCCACCCCCAACGCCTCGAGAGCGTCAATTTCCCCCTGGCTGCGAATTCCGCCCGCCACAATCAGCTGGCGCGTCGTGAACGGTCGCAGCGCGCGCGCCACTTCCAGCGGAAATCCCTGCATCGTCCCTTCGGTATCCACGTGGGTATACAAAAACGCTCCGCAGTAAGGATCGAGCGCCCCGATTGCCTGCGCCGGCGTCACATCCACCTGCCCGCGCCACCCCCGCGTTGCGATTTTTCCTCCTTTTGTATCGATGCTGGCTACAAATTGCCGTGAACCCACCGCCGCGGCGATCTCTGACGCCGCCTCCGTGTCCACCCCATCGTCGCGAAACAACACCGACCCCAGGATCACCCGCCGCGCGCCGGCCTCAAGCAGCGCCTTCGCTTGATCCGCGTTGCGAATTCCGCCGCCCACCTGCACCGGTAGCCGCTTCGCGATCTGCTCGATCAGCACCCGATTGTTCCCCTCACGCTTTGCCGCATCGAGATCGATGAGCTGTACCAGCGGATAGCGAGCGAACCGCTCGATCCAATACTCGAAATCGTCGAACGCCAGACGCAGCTCTTCGCCGCGCTCCAGTTGCACGATGCGGCCGCCCATCAGGTCGATCGAAGGGATCAGCATGGCAGTCTCACCGCAATCCCATCGCGCCGCAATTCTTCTTTCAAAGTCCGCACATCGGCGATGCCGAAGTGGAAGATGCTGGCCGCGAGTGCCGCGTCTGCCTTGCCTTCGCGAAAAACTCGGGTGAAGTGCTCCGCGTTGCCCGCTCCTCCCGAGGCGATCACCGGAATCTGCACCGCCTCACTGACCGCTGAGGTCAGTTCACAATCGAAACCAGCGCGCGTCCCATCGGCGTCCATCGAGGTGAGCAGGATCTCGCCCGCGCCGCGCTCTTCTGCCTCGCGCGCCCACTCCACGGCGCGCCGCCCCGTCGCCTTCCGCCCTCCCGCAACGAAGACCTCGGCATCTTCAATGGGCGCGCCACCCGCGACCCGCCGCGCGTCAATCGCCACAATCACCGCCTGCGCTCCAAACTTTGCTCCAATCTCACCGATCAGCTCCGGCCGCGCAATCGCCGCCGAGTTGATGCTGATCTTGTCCGCCCCCGCATCGAAGACGCTCGCCGCTTCATCCGCCGTTCGGATTCCTCCGCCTACCGTGAACGGCACGAAAAGCTGCAAGGCCGCGCGCTTCACCGTGTTGATCAGCGTTCCGCGCGCTTCGTGTGTGGCCGTAATGTCGAGGAAGACGATCTCGTCCGCCCCGGCAGCCGCATGACGGGCGGCCAGCTCCGCCGGATCGCCCGCGTCGACCAGATCGACAAACTGCACTCCTTTGACCACGCGCCCCGCATTCACATCGAGACACGCAATAATGCGCTTTGTCAGCACCGCAGCCTCACAAAGTTCTCCAGCATCCGCAACCCGGCGTTCCCCGATTTTTCGGGGTGAAACTGAACCCCCATAACGTTGCCCCGCTCAACCGCCGCGGTGAAGGGCTCGCCATAATCTGTCACCGCGACCGTTGCATTTACGACAGGCGCGCGATAGGAATGCGTGAAATAGACGAAGCTGCCGTCGTCGACCCCCTCCAGAAGACGCGAATCGGCGCGAACGGCCAGCGAATTCCATCCCACGTGCGGAACCTTCCTCCCCGGCGCGAAACGATCGCAGCTTTCCGCGAACGCGCCCAGACCTGCATGCCCAGGAGCCTCGGTGCTTCCCGCGAACAGCCATTGCAGCCCCACGCATATGCCAAGGAAAGGCCTGCCTGCCGCAATCCTCGCCTCGATCGCAGCTTTGAGGCCCTGCTCTTCCAGAACTTTCGTGGCCGCAAAATGGCCCACCCCGGGCAAAATTACTTTTTCCGCGCGCAACACTTCGGCAGGATCATCGGTCAGCTCCGCCTCAGCCCCCACGGCGCGCACCGCCTTCATCACCGAGGTCAGGTTGCCGGCTTTGTAATCGACGACGGCGATCACAGCAGCCCCTTCGTGCTCGGCAACACCTTTTTCATCTGCGGATCGCGCGAGCACGCGAAGCGCAGCGCCCGAGCAAACGCCTTAAACAGCGCCTCAATCTTGTGATGGTTCGACCTTCCGTACATTGTCTTCACATGCACATTGGCGCGAGCTCCCCGCGCGAAGCCCTCGAAGAAATCTTCTACCAGCTCCGACTGCAAATCGCCGACCAGCCGAGTCCGCACCTTTGTATCGACCACATGCGAGGTGCGCCCGCTCAGGTCGACCGCCGCCAGGCCCAGCGTTTCGTCCATCGTCATCAGAAAATAGCCGGCCCGCAAAATGCCGCGCTTATCCCCCAGGGCCTTGTCGAAAGCCTCCCCCAGAGCGATGCCGACGTCCTCGACGGTGTGGTGCTGGTCCACGTCCAGATCGCCCTCGCACAGAAGATCGAGATCGAATCCCCCGTGACGCGTGAATAGCTCAAGCATGTGATCGAAAAACCGAATCCCCGTCGAAACTTTGTAACCGCCCGAGCCCTCGATCGTCAGCTTCAGATGAATCTCGGTCTCCGCCGTCTTCCGGTCGATGGCCGCCGTGCGCCTTCGTTTCGTCTGCCCGGTCCTCACCGTTCCACCTCCCGCCATCCGATCTCGGCCAATGATTCCTCCAGAGCGGCGATGCCGCGCTCCGTCTGCTCGCGTGTTCCGACGGTGATGCGGACGCACCCATCGCAACCTGCATCCGACGAACGGTCGCGCACCAGCACCCCGCGCGCACGCATCGCGTCAACCAACGCGCCGTGCTTTGCGCCGATCTTCACCAGCACAAAGTTCGCCCGCGAGGGCCAGAAGGGAACTGCGAGACGCTGAAGCGCGCCTTCGAAGAGGGGCCGCGCCGCCAAAACCTCATCCACATACCAGTGAAGATAGGCATCGTCCTCGAGCGCTGCCGAAAGGCACACCAGCGCCACAGAGTTTACGCTGTAGGGCGAAATCGCCCTTCGTATCCAATGCATCTGCTCTTCTGCTGCGGCGAGAACGCCGAGGCGTAGCCCCGCCAGCCCATAGGCTTTCGAAAAGGTACGTGTGACGATTACATTTCCGGCATGCCCCACAAGGTCGATGACCGACTGGCCGAAGAAATGAAAGTAAGCCTCATCGATTACGACCGCTGCCTGCGGGGCCGCGTCGATGATCCGCCGCAAATCCTCGCGCCGCGCCGCCTGCCCTGTCGGGCTGTTCGGATTGGCGATGGCGATCAACCGCGTTGCCGGCGTGATTGCACGCAGCATCGCTTCCACCGGAAAGCGAAAGCCCTCCTCCGCCGAGACCCGGACGATCGCCGCTGGCGTTGCCGAAGCGTACACCTCGTACATCGAGTAGGTAGGGACCGGCAGCAGAACCTCGCTGCCCGCTTCGAGATAGGTCTGGCACAGCACGTGAATCGCCTCGTCCACGCCATTGGTCAGCAGCACCTGCTCTGGCAGCAGCCCCAGGTGCGCTGCCACGCATCGCTCCACGGGCTCGCGCTCCGGATAGCGCGTCACGTCGCAGGCCGAAATGCGCCCCAGCGCCTCCAGCACGCGTGGGGAACAAGCGAAGGTGTTCTCGTTAAAATCAAGGCGCAATCCGCTCCGGTCGCCCAGGGGCGGGTGATATTCCTTGACGCGCCGAATCCCAGCGCACGGCTGCAGCGTCTTCCCGTCAGTCATGCGCACCTCGCGCACGGATGGCTTCCGCGTGCGCCATCAGGCCTTCAGCATGCGCCAGTCCCATCGCAGCCGGACCCAGCTGCTGCACGCCCTTTTCCGTGTATTCCTGGACCGTCACCAGTTTCACAAAGTCCACCACACTGAGGCCACAGCGCACGCGCGCCAGTCCCCCGGTGGGCAGCGTATGATTCGGACCCGAAATATAGTCACCCAGCGGCTGCGCCGACCAGCGTCCGATGAACACCGACCCCGCATTGCGCACCCACGCCAGATCATCCGCGCTGTCCACAGTCAGATGTTCGGGAGCGATTCGGTTCGTGAGCTCCCGCGCCTCCTCCTGCGAGCGTGTGACGATCGCGACGCCGTGATTTGTAATCGCCGCAGTGGCAATCTTGTTGCCACGCATCCGCTGCTTTACAGCCGCGACGACCTCTTTCGCGAGATTGGTCTGTGTGGTAATAAAGATCGCCAGAGCATCCGGATCGTGCTCAGCCTGCGCCACCAGATCGGCGGCGATGGTCGCAGCATCGCCTTCCTCGCTGGTCACGACAATCTCCGTCGGCCCCGCCAGCATGTCGATCGCGCAATCGAATGCGACCAGTTTTTTCGCTGCGGTCACCCACGCATTGCCAGGCCCGGCAATCTTGTCCACCCGGGGAATGCTCTCCGTCCCGTAGGCCAGCGCAGCGATGCCGTGTGCTCCTCCCACGCGATAAAACTCCTTCACGCCCAGAAGAGCCGCAACCGCCAGCGCCTCCTTTCCTGGGTGAGGTGACACGGCAACAATGCGCTCCACGCCCGCTACCTGTGCCGGGATGACCGTCATCAGCAGCGTGGAGGGCAGAGGATAGCGTCCACTCGGCACGTAGCAACCAGCCGATGCCAGCGGAATCACCCGCTGGCCAGTTCTCAAGCCAACAGCCGGCTTCAGGTTGAAATCTTTAGGTCGCTGCCTTCGTGCAAAGTTGCGTATATTGCGCGCTGCAAGCTGCATCGCCTTCCGCAGAGGTTGCCGCGTGGTCTCCCACGCTTCTTCGAGCTCGGACTGGGGAATTCGTAACGAAAACTGTGGCGAAATGCCGTCGTGCTTCGCGCGAAGCCGCATGAGCGCCCCATCGCCCCCTCGCTGCACCGCCTCCACGATACGACGCGCCTCGGGCAGCACCCGTTCATACGGGGCCTTGCGGCGGTCCGTCAGCGCAGCGATTGCCGCCGCCGATCCGCTTCCACCAGTGCGAACCAGCTTCACAGCACGACCTTGTTCAGCGGATACTCAACAATCCCCGTCGCCCCCGCCGCCTTTAGCTTCGGGATTACCTCCCGAACCGTGTTCTCCTCAAGAATCGTATTCACGGCCGCCCAGTTCGTGTCGCTCAAAGCGGAGACCGTCGGCGAATTCAATGACGGCAAAACACTCAGTACCGCCGGCAAATGCTCCTTCTGCACGTTCAGCATCAGGCCTACCTGCCCCTGCGCATCGATCGCTCCGCGCAGCATCAGCGCGATATTGTCGATCTTCTGCTTCTTCCACGGATCGGCACACGCCGCGCGATTGGCGATCAGGTGCGTCTCGCTCTCCATCACCGTGTCGATAATGCGCAGGCGATTGGCCCGCAACGAGCTTCCCGTCTCAGTCACCTCGACGATGGCATCCGCCAGTGTCGGCGGCTTCACCTCTGTCGCGCCCCAGCTGAATTCCACTTTCACAGGAATATTTTTCCCGGCGAAATACCGCTTCGTCACCTCGACCAGTTCCGTAGCGATGATTTTCCCCGAGAGATCCTCGGCGCGATGCCACGGGGAATTCTCGGGGACCGCCAGCACCCAGCGCACTCGCTGGCGGCTCTGCTTGGCGTAGACGAGGCTCGTGATGCTCTCGACGTTGAGGCCGCTTTCGACCACCCAGTCAATCCCCGTGAGGCCCGCATCGAGAACACCGTGCTCCACGTATCGCGCCATCTCCTGCGCGCGAATCAGCATGCACTCGATTGCAGCATCGTCGATGCTCGGAAAATACGATCGCCCGTCGGCGTAGATGCGCCAGCCGGCCCGGCCAAACAGGGCGACCGTCGCATCCTGCAAACTACCTTTGGGAATCCCGAGTCGCAGCTTGTCGCTCATGCCGGCCCCCCTGTCGTGAGTGGCCGCGTAAAGCAGCTCACTGTACCCTCATGACAAACCAGCCCGTCGCCTTCCACCTCTACGCGAAACAGCAACGCGTCCTGATCGCAGTCCGTCGTCACATCCACAATGCGCAGCCGATTGCCGCTCGTTTCGCCCTTCATCCATAGTTTGTGGCGCGTGCGGCTCCAAAATGTAACAAAGCCTGTTTCTTTTGTCCTGCGCCAGCTCTCTTCGTTCAGAAATCCCAGCATCAGCACCTGGCCGCTGCGCGCATCCTGCACAATGCCGGGCGCAAGGCCGTCCATCTTTGCGAAATCGACTATCGTCTCCGTCATATCTCCATCCTTATTTCAACTGAAAATTCAAAAAGCCCGTCAGCGCTCTCTGCGCCGGCGGGCTCTTCTCGATCCTGGTGTTGAGTTTCTCTACCCTGGAATGCGGAAGTTCGCCGGCACGCTCGTCACGTGATGATGGTGGTGATGACGATGGTGGACGCGAACCTGCATCTATCCCACCTTAGGATGCAACCAGGCGCCCTGTCAACTGCCTGCCATCCCGGCAATCGCTTCCGCAAAATGAATGGCTCGCCGGGTCGAGTTCTGGGCGATCTGCTCGCGGCAGCTGAATCCGTCGGCAACCAGCAAGGTCTGCGGCCCAGCAGCTCGTACCGCGGGCAGCAGAACGCGTTCCCCCAGCGCCTGCGACACCGCAAACTTTTCGCGCTCGAAGCCGAAAGGCCCCGCCATCCCACAACATCCCGCGTCCAGCAGCTCGACCTCCGCGCCGGTCCGGCGCAGAATCGCCACTTCGTCCGTCATCTTCATCAGCGCCTTGTGATGGCAGTGGCCGTGCACGACTACTTTTCTCCCTTCCAGCGATGTCGGTTGAAAATCAGGTACGTGCTTTACCAGGAATTCGCTAAGCAGCAGAGTTTGATCCCGCAGCCGCAGCGCACGTTCATTTTGAGGGAAGAAATTGATCAGCTCGTCGCGGAATACGCTGGCGCAGCTGGGCTCCAGAAAAACAAAGAGCCGCCCGCCATCGATGGGCGCCGCGAACCGATCCAGAATTTTCAGCAAATATCCACGAGCCTGCTCAAGAAATCCAAAATCGTAGAGCGGCCGCCCACAGCAAACATGTTGCTGCGGAACCTCAACTGAAAACCCAGAGCCTTGAAGGACCTGCGCTGCCGCCCGCAGCGCCTCAGGTCGGTAGTAATTGTTCCACGTATCCGGCCACAGAATCACCGCCCGTCCTCTTTGCGCGCGCGGCTCCGCCCGCCATCCCGACTGAAAACTGCGCTGCGCAAACTTCGGCAGCCTGCGCTGCTGCGCCACGCCGAGCACAGCCTTGATCCCCTCCGACAATCCTGGCGTCCCCAAAATCACATTCGCGATCCGCGGAGTGATGCCTGGAACCGCCCCCGCCAGTTGCGCCAGTCGATCCATGAACCCGAACGCATAGTGCTGCGGCTTCCGCAGACGGTCGCCGTAATAATGCGCCAGGAATTCCGCCTTGTACGTCGCCACATCCACGTTCACCGGACACTCGCTCTTGCATGCCTTGCAGGAGAGGCAAAGATCGAGCGCCTCGCGCACGCCGTCGTTATGCCAGTCCGTTTCGAGAACCCTGCCCTCCATCAGCTCCCACAGCAGGTGCGCGCGTCCCCGCGTGGAGTGCCGCTCTTCGCGCGTCGCCATGTAACTCGGACACATCGTGCCGCCGCTTTCCTTGCGGCACGCGCCCACGCCCACGCAGCGCAGCGTCGCTTCGCCCATCGATCCGTGATCGTCGGGGAACTGAAAGAACGTGGCGGGCCGCTTCGATTCGTAGCCCGCACCCAGCCGCAAATTCTCTTCGGGCTGATAAATCTCGATTGTGTCCGCATGGCTTGCGCTCTCCGGGCCCATCATCTTTCCGGGGTTCATACGATTGTCCGGATCCCACAGCGTTTTGAACTCCCGAAACGCCCGCATCAGTTCAGGCCCGAACATCTTCGGCAGCAGTGCCCCGCGCGCCTGTCCGTCACCGTGCTCTCCCGAAATCGATCCTCCATGCGCGATCACCACGTCCGTCGCTGCATCCAGAAACGCGCGAAATTTTCGAATGCCCGCTTCGCTCTCCAGATCGAAATTGATGCGTGTGTGCACGCATCCCTGGCCAAAGTGCCCGTACATCGGACTGCGATAGCCGTAGTCCTTCATGAGCGCCCAGATTTTTCGCAGATACGATCCCAGCCGCTCCGGTGGAACCGCCGCGTCTTCCCAGCCCTCCCATCCGTGCGCCTCGCCAGGAACAAAGACCGTCGCGCCCAGAGCCGATTCGCGAATGTGCCAAATCCGCGCGGCCTCTTCAGGCGTGCAAACGCGGCCTGTCGGTGAGCCGGCGAATCGAACTGCATCAGCGAGCAGATCATGCGCCTTCGCATCCGCTTCCTGGCTGGTCTCGGCGCCGAACTCCGCCAGCAGAAACCCGCCTCCCGCCGGCAGCAGCTTCACATCGTCTACCGCCATGCCCTTTCGCCGCATGAAGTCGAGCAGCACGGCGTCGATGCCTTCGAGTCCGATGGGTCCGTGCAGGATCACATCCGGCACCGCATCCGCCGCCAGGAACGGATCGGGGAATCCCAGCACAGCGAGGCGTCGGCACGGCGGACTGTGCATCAGATCGAGCGTCGCGCTGACCACGCTCACCAGCGTTCCCTCGCTGCCCACCAGCGCCCGCGCCACATTGAACCCGCTCTCCGGCAACAGCTCGTCGAGGTTGTAGCCGGAGACGCGCCGCGGAATCTTCGGAAAGCGCCGGCGAATCTCGTCCCCGTATTGGTCGCGCAGCCGCCGCATACCCGCGTAAATCTGCGCCGCTCGCCCGCCGCGGCCGATGATTGCAGCAACCTCGTCTTCGGTCGCCGCGCCCACCGTCATGCGCGTGCCGTCATACAGCAGCACATCGAGCGAGCGAATATTGTTGGCCGTCAGTCCGCCCATCACGCTGTGTGTTCCGCAGGAGTTGTTGCCGATCATGCCGCCGATGGTGCACCGGCTGTGGGTCGCGGGATCGGGCGCGAAGGTCAGGTGATGCCGCTCCGCCGCCTCGCGTACGCGATCGAGCACGATGCCAGGCTCGACCACCGCAACCTTCTTCTCCGGATCGAGCGAAACCAGCCCGCGCATGTACTTCGAAAAATCCAGCACCACCGCGAAATTGCAGCACTGCCCTGCGAGACTCGTTCCCGCTCCGCGCGGCAAGATCGCCGCGCCCACCTCCCGGCAGGCGGCGATGGTCGCTTCAACATCCGCTGCATCGCGCGGCAGCACCAACCCAATCGGGGTCTGGCGGTAATTCGAGGCGTCGGTCGCATAAAGAGCCCGCGATGCTTTATCGAAGCGAATCTCGTCGCGAATCGGCGCACGCAGCGTAGCGCGTAGCTTCGCCTCCAGCTCACGAGCCGCAGAGAAGCCTTCATGCGCAAAGCGCGGCTGACCCACCATCGGCAGAGGCGACCCCACTTACAGCTCCCTGCGCAGGAACGCGATTTCCAGCGATTCCTTCTGCAGCAGCACCGGATTGTCGTTGTACCGCTCGACCTGCGCGAATCCCATCGCCGCATAAAGCCGATACGCAGCCTGCATGGTACGCGGCATGGTATCCAGATACATCGCTGTATAGCCGCGCTCGCGTGCCACATCGACGATCCCGTCCGCCAGCTTGCGCCCCAGCCCCGCTCCCTGTAGAGCGGGCCGCACCCACAGCCGCTTCATTTCGCATGCGCGTTCGTCTCGTTGGCTGGCGCCCGTCAATGTGAGTGGCTTGAGCGCCACGCATCCAGCCGGATCGTCATTTTCGAAAGCCAGCAATACCGCGCCTCCCGGCACCGCATAGCCTCCCGGCAACTCTGCCAGTTCCTTCTCGAGACTTTCGACGCAGATATGCTCCCCACCCACCGAGTCATTCAGGTACGTCGCGTATTCGCGCATCAGCGTCCGGCAAAGATCGGCGTCATCATCCGATTCAAATTGTGCCAGCCGGATCGTCGTCATATCCGCATGATACTGTCGCATGGCCCAGGATCCCGTACGACGCTGAATCAGGTCACAAGAATCAGGGGAAATCCGTTGCGCTTGTTATTCTGAAAGCAGTTTCTGATCCGGCAATGACCCTATGAAATGGTTCGCTTCTGCCGCCGGCGTTCTGCTGCTGGCCTCTCTCCTCACCGCCTGTTCGCATGCGCCCGCGAATCCCGGGAAATCCATTGAGGCCGCCGCTGCCGCTCGCGAAAAATCTCTCCAGCAAGCCCGTGCGGCCGCCACCGCGCGTGACGAGGACCGCCAGGAGATCGGCAACATTCCGCTGCCCTCGAAGAACATCTACATGGCGATCCACACCCGTCAAAGCTGGATGAACCCTTTCCTGGTTGTCAGCAAGTCCACTTTGAACCTGAGCATCATGTATCCGGATCAAGGCCTCGGCGGCGCTCCGGACAACAGCCCCGGCAGCGACCTGCTCCGGCCCGCTGCGGCCCGCCGCCGTGTCCTCGACCTTCGCCTCTCCGATCTCTCTGAAGCGCTCGCGGCTCTTCCTGCGAACACGTGGCCCTATGGCCGGGTCATCGCGGTCGAAGAAGATCCCCTTGCCCCACGCTCCGATCGCGCCCAGGTACGTGCCAACGTCGAAGCCACCATCCAGATGCTCGGCGATCTCGGCGTCGTGGTTTACGAATGGCCGGCCGGCGGCCCGCGCTGACCTTTATTGCGAAATCCCGGCGCTGCCCTCCACCACTTCCACAACAAACGGAACCTCCGCCTCCAGCGCAACATCTTTCATCCACACAATCCGCCCTTCCCACTCAAGAAGAGGCCAGCTCCTGCGTTCGTCCGCAGCGACGTTGATCCGCTCAAAAATCTCCTTCAGCGGTTTTGCTCCGCGCGAATGCCGCACCTGCACCCGATCGCCCGCCCGTGGCGCTCGCAGAATCCCTGACGTAACTGGCGTTTCCTGCTCGCCCGCACGCATCTGGATGCGCAACGTCACACCCATCGCTGTCACGCGGCCCGGAATCGCTACCTCGGTTGGCTCCGTCGCGGCTGCGGCCTCCAGCTGCGCTGATGCGCGCATCAGGCGCAACTCCCGCGCCGTCCGCTCCGCCCACAACTCGGCCGCCAGTTGTTGCTTTCGCGCAGCGCCGCGTTCGCCATCGCACATCTCCATCAGCCGCTCGGTTTGCTCGAATTGCAGCGCGCAATTCAGCTGGCGCGCCGCCGCCCGCAACACCCTGCGTCGTACAGCCGGTGCCAGTGCGCGGAGCCGCTCCAGCTCCATCCCCACGCTGCCCTGGTCAGGACGCGTCGGCACCGCCCGTCCACCACCACGCACCGCTCGCCCAGGCAGTACGATCCCCGGCAGCACGCGAGCCAGCTCCGCCTCCCACCAGCTCTCTTCATCGCGCGCAATTGTCGCCAGATGCGCAAGCTGTTCCGCGATCCGTGGATTAAACTCAGCCAGCTGCGGCATCAATGTGTGGCGAATCCGATTCCGAGTATGCGCAGTGTCCTCGTTCGAAGCATCCTCCCGCCACGCCTGCCCGATCTCTCGTAGCCACGCCCGAATTTCCTCGCGCCGCACATCGAGAAAGGGCCGCAGGATCGGACCGCCAGCTCCGGCAACATCCGGATGAATCCCGCTCAAACCCTCTGTCCATGCGCCTCGCAGCAAACGGTGCAGCACTGTCTCCGCCTGATCGTCGAGCGTGTGCGCGGTCGCTACCGCGTCCACTCTCCCTGCCGCGATCAATTCGCGAAACCACGCGTAGCGCAAATGCCGCGCCGCCTCTTCCAGTGTCTGCTTATTTTTCTGCGCCGTTCCCGGCGCATCCACTCGATGAGAATAGAAAGCAAGCCCCAGCCTCTGCGCCAGCGCGGCCACGAACTGTACGTCCTCGTCCGCCGCCGCACCGCGAATCCCGTGATGCACGTGGGCGACCGACAACACCAGCCCAATCTCCGGCGCAGCTTCGTGGAGCGCGCGCAACAGCCCCACGGAATCGGCCCCGCCCGACACCGCTACCGCCACGCGCATGCCGGCGCGCAGACGCCTTCGATCGATCTCCGGCGGAGGTGTCACGTCACCATCCTAAAGCTCTATACTGCTCGTCATGCTGAAGACCCGGCTCGCGACTCCTGCCGACGCTGCGCTCATCACCCAACATCGCCGGCACATGTTTGTCGATGCCGGCCGTCGCGACGATCAAGTGCTCCAGCTCATGGCCCAGGCTCACGAGCCGTGGGTTGCACAAGCCATCGCCGACGGCCGCTATCTGGGCTGGCTTACGGAAGACGACGGCAGAGTGGTCGCCGGCGCGGGCCTGCTCATCCTCGACTGGCCCCCGCACCCGCTCGACCCGCGCTCCACCGCTCGCGGCTATCTTCTCAACGTCTACGTCGAGCCCGATCATCGTCGCCGCCGGCTTGCCAGCAATCTTATCGATCTTGCACTGGCTGAGGCCGGCCGCCGCGGCATCCGCGTTGTCGCTCTGCACTCCACGGAAGAGGGCCGCCGGCTTTACGAATCCAGCGGGTTTCGGCCGACGAATGAGATGTTTTTTGTTGAGCCCATCGAATCCTGATTCCACAACTTCGATGAAGCCTCTCATCCATCGCCTCGTTTTCGCGCTCGGTATCCTGGCGCTTCTCGTCGCTTCTCTCTCTGCCCATGCCCAGCAACTGCGCTCGCCGTGGGACGACCATCCCGTTACTCTCACCGATGTCCCTTACGACTGCCCGCAAGCTCCACCCTTCGCCAAAACTCTCGACGTCGAAGGCTACTACACCGACGCGCATCACTCCGTGATCGACCCCGGCAAAAAGGAAGCCGAAGAAAAGGCGACCGCCGCACCGACCCATCTCGGCCAGTGGGCTACTGAAGCCGCCGATGCATATCTCACCAAAGGCAGCCGCGCCGCAGCCCAGTGCGTTTACTCTTTGCTCGACGCAGCAGCGCTTGCGCACGCCTGGTCTGGCGAGATGCCCACCAGCCAGGGTCACTACGAACAGAAGTGGCTCCTGGCCGGCGTCGCTGTCTCCTATCTCAAGGTTCGCGACAGTGGCCTTGGCCCTCCGGAGCAGCAGAAGGAAATTCAGAAGTGGGTTACTTCGTTGGCCAATCATGTGATGGATTATGTCGACAGCAGGAAACAGGACCGCGACAGCGATGCGTGGAACAACCACCGCTATTGGTCGGGTCTCGCCGTCGCCGCCGCGGGCATTGCCGACAACGATAAGCGCGAGTTTCGCTTCGGGATCGATTCCTACGAGGCGGGCGTCGACCAGATTCTTCCCGATGGCGTGCTGCCTCTCGAAATGAACCGCGCCGGCAGGGCGCTTCACTACCACCTCTACGCCCTTGCGCCGCTCGTCATGATCGCCGAGCTCGCGGCCGCCAATGGCACGGATCTCTACAGCTATCACAAGGGCGCCATTCATCGCCTCGTCCGTGCCTGCGTGGCAGGACTGCAGAATCCCGAACTGTTTGCCAGGGCCGCTGGAGCGCCGCAGGACATCGCCGTCGGCCAGCATTCCGGCGCTGACATTGGCTGGGCCGTGCCTTACGTCAGGCGCTTTCCAAACCCTCAGCTTTCCGCATGGATTGCTCAGGCCGGCAATGTGCGCTTCTGGCAATGGGGTGGACTTCCGCCCGGCGCGAATTCGTAGCAAGTATTGTTACTTTTCGGACGCGACCGCCGGCGATGGTTCAGCCAACGGGCCGAACCCTCTTCTTATCGCAGGATCGGGAACGTCCCGCGCGACCCGCCATCGTAGTCCAGGTCGAAACCCAGCTGCAGCTTGGCCGCCTCCGTCATCCGCGCCGGACTCCACGGCGGATCGAACACCACCTCGACGCGCACCTGCTTCACTTCAGGCAGTCGCGCCAGCTTCCGCTCCACATCGGCCTTCAGCACATCCGACATTCCGCATCCAGGCGCCGTCAGCGACATGGATACTTCGATCTTCTTGCCGCCTTCTTCATCGTCCGCGATCGCACAGGAATAAATCAGCCCCAGATCGACAATGTTTACCGGAATCTCAGGGTCGTACACCGTCTTCAGCTGGTCCCAGACCATCCGCTCGCTGAATGTGGGCGGGGCATGCGTCTCGATCTTCGGTCCACTCCGCCCCAGCGCCTCCGCATCTTCACCTTCGATGCGGTACAGCATCCCATCTGCCGAGACCGTGTAGCTCGTCCCCAGAGACTGCGTAATGCGCACCGTCGTCCCCGCACGCAACACCTGTCGCGTTCCTGCGGGGATCGCAATCGCCGCGCAATCGCGCTTCAAAGCTACGGTTTGGTTGGTAATCAGCATCCTGTTTCGCTACCGGCTCCCGGCTCCCAGCTGAATCTCTACTCCGTCGAGATCTTCTCCTGCTTGCCTTCGAGCGCTGCCTCCAGCGTGTGCCACGCCAGGGTCGCACACTTTACCCGCACCGGAAACTCCGACACGCCGGAAAACACCGCCAACTTGCCCAGCGCCGCTGCATCCTCGTGCGAATGCCCCGTCACCAGCTCATGGAATTGGTGGAAGATTTTCTCCGCCTCGGCCTTCGTTTTGCCCTTCACGCTCTGCGTCATCATCGACGCCGACGCCTTCGAGATCGCGCATCCCGCGCCCTGGAATCCGATTTCGCGAATCTTGTCTCCATCCATCTCGAGATAGACGGTGAAGCGGTCGCCACACAGCGGGTTGTAGCCCTCCGCCTTTTGATTCGCGCTCTCCAGCGCCTTGTAATTCCTGGGCGTCCTGCTGTGCTCCAGAATCACTTCCTGGTACAGATCCCTCAGCTCCGCCATTACCCAAACACCTCATGCACTTTGCCGATCCCGCGCACCAGCGCATCCACTTCGCCCCGCGTGTTGTACATCGCAAACGAAGCTCGCACCGTCGCCGGAATCCCAAAGCGCTCCATCACCGGTTGTGCGCAATGGTGGCCCGTGCGCACCGCGATTCCCTGCTGATCCAGAATCGTACCGATATCGTGCGGATGCACCTCGTCGAGCACAAACGACAGCACGCCGGCTTTCTCTCTCGCTGTCCCTATCAGCCGCACGCCCGGCAATGACCCCACAACCTCCGTCGCGTACTCCAGCAGATCGTGCTCGTGCGCGGCGATCTTCGCAACCCCAATTCCATTCATGTAATCGATTGCGGCCTTCAGCCCCGCCACGCCCGCCATGTCCGGCGTTCCTGCTTCAAACTTGTGCGGGAGCTTGTTGTACGTCGTCTTCTCAAACGTCACGGAGCTGATCATGTCTCCCCCGCCCTGGTACGGAGGCATCGCCTCCAGCAAAGCGGCCTTTCCATACAGCACGCCAATGCCCGTCGGCCCGTACATCTTGTGTCCCGAGAATGTGTAGAAATCCGCATCGAGAGCTTGTACATCGACCGCGAGATGCGGAACCGCCTGCGCTCCATCCACCAGAACCGGAACCCCGTGAGCGTGTGCTGCCGCGATCATCTGCTGAACGGGATTGATCGTGCCCAGCGCATTCGAGACATGCCCGACCGCGACGATCTTCGTCCGCGGCCCCAGCAGCTTCTCGTATTCATCGAGCAGCAACTCGCCCGCATCGTTCATCGGCGCCACCCGCAGCTTCGCGCCCTTCTCCTCGCACAGCATCTGCCACGGCACAATATTGGAGTGGTGCTCCATCGCCGTGATCAGTACCTCATCCCCGGCACCCACGTGCACCCGTCCGTACGTCTGCGCCACCAGATTGATGGCCTCCGTGGTTCCGCGCGTAAAGATAATTTCTTTCGTGCCTGAAGCGTTTACAAAGGCCCGCACCGTCTCCCGCGCCTTCTCGAATTCCTCCGTCGCCAGCTGCGACAAATAATGCACGCCGCGATGGATATTCGCGTTCTCGCTCTCGTAGTAGCGGATGATCGCGTCCATCACCACCTGTGGCTTCTGCGAGGTGGCCGCGTTGTCGAGATAAACGAGGGGATGCCCATGGACCTTGCTCTGAAGAATCGGAAAATCCCTGCGAATCTGCTCCACATCGAACGGCAACTTCGCGGCCTTCTCGCGAATTGGCACAGCGGTTGCGGCGCTCATCCAATCTCCTCCACTCGTCTCTCTATCACGCGCCCCGTCGGCTCATGCCGGCCGGCACTCTCCATCAACAACAGATGTTCCCTGATCAGCCGCTCGATATGCTCCCGCGCCACGCTCGACTGCATTCGATCCACGCACTCCTCGGCAAAGGCCATCAGCAGCAGTTTGCGAGCCTCTGCTTCGCTGATGCCGCGCGACTGCAGATAAAACAGCGCGTTCTCTTCAATCTGCCCAATCGTTGCGCCGTGTGTACACTTCACATCGTCCGCATAGATCTCGAGCTGCGGCTTTGTGTCGATCTGGGCATCGTCGCTCAGCAGCAGGTTGCGATTCGTCTGCTTCGCATCGGTCTTCTGCGCAATTTTGTGCACCACGATGCGGCCGTGGAAAACCCCGTGCGCCTGCCCATCCAGAATGCCGTTGTAGAACTGACGGCTTCCGCAATGCGGGGCTGCATGTTCCACATGCATGTAGTTGTCCAGATGCTGCCGTCCCGTGCCCCAGAACAGCCCGTTGATCAGGCACTCGCCGCCCTCACCCGCCAGCACCGGATGCACGTTGTTCCGCACCAGTCCACCGCCCAGCAGCAGCGAATGCGACGCTACGTTGGCGCTCCGTCCCTGTTCGATCCGCAGCGTCGAGACGTTGAACGCCTTTAGATGCTCGCGTTCGATCAGATAATGCTGCGCCACCGTGTTCTCGCCCGCGATCAGCTCCGTCACGGCATTCGAGAACACCACCGACTCGCCGCCCACCGAGGCATAATCCTCGATCACCGCGACTGCGGCTTCGTCTTCTGCCACAATCAGGTTCCGCGGATGCGTCATCATCGGGCCATCTTCTTTCGTCGAGAGATACAGCAGATACACCGGCGCTTCCAGCACCACGCCGCGCGCCACGTGCACGTAAGCCCCATCGCCTATGAACGCCGTGTTCAGCGCAACAAACGGATCCCTCTCCTTATCCGCGTACCGGCCCAGATGCTTCTCCAGGTCCTCCGGATGCGTCTCGATCTGCTCTCGCAGGCTCGCCACCGTCACGCCCTTCGGCATGCCGTCGAGCTTCGAAAGCTCCTTTTCAAACCGCCCGTTCACGAACACCAGCGTTGCCGCGACGTTATCCACGCGCCAAGCCGTCGTATCGCCCGGCGCCAGCTTCGTTGTTTTCGCGGGCCGAAACTGCGTCTTCGCAATCGCCGACACGTTCGTGAACCGCCAGTCTTCATCCCGCGTCGTCGGAAAGCCTACTTCGCAGAAGCGCGCAAACGCATCCTCGCGCAGCCTCTTCAGCCACGGTAGTTTTTGCCCCGGGGCCTGCTTCTCGAATTCCGTAAAGTTCTCGAGCCAGGTCTCCAGCTGTTCAACCGTTGCCACTGCCGTCTCCCTCACGACCGCGCTCCCACCGGCTCATGTTCGGTCCAGCTGTAGCCACGCTCCTCCAGCTCCAGAGCCAGCTCCTTGCCGCCCGAGCGCACAATCCGCCCATCCACCAGCACGTGCACGAAGTCCGGCACGATATAGTTCAGCAGCCGCTGATAGTGCGTCACCACCAGCATCGCGCGCTCCGGACTCCGCAGCGAATTCACGCCGCCCGCCACAATGCGCAGCGCATCGATGTCCAGCCCCGAATCCGTCTCGTCCAGAACCGCAAGCTTCGGCTCCAGCACCGCCATCTGCAGAATCTCGTTGCGCTTCTTCTCCCCGCCCGAGAACCCCTCGTTCAGCGAACGGTTCATCAGCTTATCGTCCATCTCCAGCAGCTTTAGTTTTTCGCGGAACATGGGCAGAAAATCCATCGCGTCCATCTCGTCGAGCCCGCGATGCCTGCGCTGCGCATTCAGCGCCGACCGCAGAAAATACGTGTTGCCGATGCCCGGAATCTCTACCGGATACTGAAACGCGAGAAACACCCCCTCGCACGCCGCCTCTTCCGGCTTCATCTCCAGCAGGTCTTTTCCATCGAACCGGATCGATCCCTCCGTCACCTCATACGCATCGCGCCGCGCCAGCACCTGCGCCAGCGTGCTCTTCCCCGACCCGTTCGGCCCCATAATGGAGTGAACTTCGCCGGCATTCACCGTCAGCTCGATCCCCTTCAGGATCTCGTTTCCATCCACCTGCACATGCAGATTCTTGATCTCCAGCAAACTCATCGTTCCCCTCGTCTCAAATGATTCTGGCCTTTTCTATTCCCTATTCCCTATTCCCTATTGCCGGGTGCCCCATTCAAGCCCGCTTTTGGCTTGAGTGGGCTTACCCCACACTGCCTTCCAAACTCACAGCCAGCAGTTTCTGCGCTTCAACCGCGAACTCCATCGGCAGCTCCCTGAACACCTGCTTGCAGAATCCGCTCACGATCATCGACACAGCGTCTTCTGTCTTGATCCCGCGCTGCTGCAGATAAAACAGCTGATCCTCGCCGATCTTCGACGTCGCCGCCTCATGCTCCATCCGCGCTGACGCATTCTTCACCTCGATATAAGGAAACGTATGCGCGCCGCACTTGTCGCCGATCAGCAGGGAATCGCACTGCGTGTAATTTCTCGCTCCCGTCGCGCCCTTCATGATCTTCACCATGCCGCGGTAAGTATTCTGTCCGTGTCCCGCGCTGATCCCCTTCGACACAATCGTGCTCTTCGTGTTTTTGCCGAGGTGAATCATCTTGGTCCCCGTATCGGCCTGCTGATAATTGTTCGTCAGCGCGACGGAATAAAACTCGCCCACCGAGTTGTCGCCCTGCAAAATGCACGACGGATACTTCCACGTAATCGCCGAACCCGTCTCCACCTGCGTCCAGGAAATCTTCGAATTCCGTCCCAGGCATTTCCCGCGCTTGGTCACAAAGTTATAAATTCCGCCCTTGCCATTCTTATCGCCTGGATACCAGTTCTGCACCGTTGAATACCGGATCTGCGCGTTATCGAGCGCCACCAGCTCCACCACGGCCGCATGCAGCTGATTCTCGTCGCGCATCGGAGCCGTGCAGCCTTCCAGGTAGCTCACGTAGGCGCCCTCCTCGGCCACTATCAGCGTCCGCTCAAACTGCCCCGTTTCCGCCGCGTTGATCCGGAAATAGGTTGACAGCTCCATCGGACAGCGCACGCCCTTTGGCACATACACAAACGATCCATCGCTGAAGACCGCTGCATTCAGCGCCGCATAGAAGTTATCCGTGTGCGGCACCACCGACCCGAGATACTTCTTCACGAGGTCAGGATGCTTCTGCACCGCCTCGGAAAACGAGCAGAAGATCACGCCCGCCTCCGCCAGCTTTGCCTTGAACGTTGTGGCCACGCTGACGCTGTCAAACACCGCGTCGACCGCCACATTCGCCAGCAGCTTCTGCTCCGCCAGCGGAATCCCCAGCTTCTCGTACGTCCGCAGAATCTCAGGGTCCACTTCCTCAAGACTGTTCAGCGCCTTCTTCTGCTTGGGCGCCGAATAGTACGCAATGTTCTGATAATCAATCGGAGGGAAGTGCACATTCGCCCACTTCGGCTCGGCGTCCGCCTTTTCCTGGCTCGCCCAGTAGCAATACGCATTCAGCCGCCACTCCAGCATGAACTCCGGCTCGTTCTTCTTCGCCGAAATCATCCGGATCACGTCCTCGTTCAGCCCCTTCGGAATCCGGTCTTCCTCAATGTCGGTAACGAAACCCCACTCATAGTCCTTTGCGGCCATCTCGTGGACGACATTCATATCAGTGCTCATGCGGCTCCCCCAAAATCGCAGTCCGCTCGTCGCCCCTCATCTTCCGGTGCAATATACGACTAAAGCGGTCCTATATCAGAGTGTACCCGGACTTTGCAGTGCTTTCAACCCGCCCGTATCCGGCGATCTCTGAACCCCTGAACCTCGACGGCATTGCCGCATCCACCGGCCGCCAACCGGAAAAACTCCCTCGTCGCGGTTTACAATCCACTCCAGCCGCCCGGAATTGGTTTTGCCGAGACCGGAATGGACTTTTGCACGCACTCCGAGCACGCACCTTTGCCCCACGATCCGCAGGAAAACGAACTGCTTGAGCGTATTCGCCTGCGCGATCCCGAGGCTGTTTCCGAACTCTATGCCGCCTATGGGCAGCGGCTCTTCTCCCTGTCCCTGCGCGTGCTCGGCGATCGTGGGGCTGCCGAAGAAGTCGTGCAGGATGTCTTCTATAAGCTCT
Organism: uncultured Acidobacteriaceae bacterium; assembly: GCA_963787915.1. GTDB lineage: Bacteria > Acidobacteriota > Terriglobia > Terriglobales > Acidobacteriaceae > Palsa-343. The sequence goes on from CAWBEP010000009.1 coordinate 678,569, forward strand.
GGCAGCATCCGGAGATGTTCCGCCCCGAAAGCGGCATCCTCATTGCCTGGCTGTATACCGTCACCCGCAATCTTGCCCTGGATCGCAAACGAAAAGAGAACCGCCGGCCCATCGAAGACGTTTTCAATGATATGACCGCTCCCTCAGCGGCGCTGATGCAGCCCGAGGTCCTTGCACTCGCCGATCCGTTCCTCGCTCGCAGCATGCGCGGCGCCCTCGAGTCTCTCCCCGCGGAGCAGCGGACCGTTGTTGAATTAGCCTACTTCGAGGGAATGACGCACGCCGAGATCGCTGAAAAATTGAATGAGGCTCTCGGCACCGTCAAGACACGTCTGCGGCTGGGCTTAAATAAGCTGCGCGCCGCCATGAAAGCGCATGGGCAGGTGATCCAGTGAATCCCGGCATCGACAGACATTACGACGATTGGGACCTGTTTGCCCTCGGCACTCTGGACGACCAGGAGATGCGTGCCATGGCGGAACATCTGGCCTCGGGCTGCGATCGTTGCGGTCAGGAATCGCTCTCCGCCCAGGCCTTCGTTGCGGGCCTCGCGTCTCTTGGTCCTGATGCGCCCCTCCCCGCCGGCGCAGAAATGCGTTTCCGGCAAAGACTCGATCGCGAGACGCCCGCTCGTGCCGTGTCCCGGGAGCCCCGCCTCCGAAAGCCCAAATTCTCTGTATGGGTACTCGCCCCGTGGGCGCTGGCAGCCGTCTGCGCGGTCGTCGCCTTTGCCACGACGCTGAACCTCCAGCGCACCCGGCACGAACTCGATCGCGCCCGTCAAACTTCCTCCCAGAGCGGCGACCAGCAAAAATCCGTTCAGTCCCAGCCGTCCACGGACCAGGCGCGCATTGCCGCTCTGCAGAAGGAATTGGACGCCCTTCAGGCCGCCAAAGCCGCCGGCGACCAGGAACTCAGGGCCACCCACGATCAGCTCGTCCGTACCCAGATTCAGGCCCGCGCTCTCGAGGTAAGCCTCCGCCAGGCGCAATTGCAGGTGGCCGTCTTCGAGCGGGAAAAATCCACGCGCCCCGCCTTCAACGATCGGATGATCGCCCTTCTTCAGTCGGCGCCGTTATCGCAGCTCGATCTGAAACCTGCTCCCGGTACAGGCGCCTCTGCCCGCGTCTTCTGGAAAGACGACTCTGGCCTGCTCCTCGTCGCTCGCGAACTGCCCCCCCTCCAGCCGGACGGCTCCTTCCAGTTGTGGTTCTTCCAAAAGGGCACTGGCAAACCGGTCAATGTCGGGGAAGTCCAGGTCGACCGCACCGGAGGCGGCCTCCTGTTTGTGCCTCCCGGCCCTGCGCTTCATGCCATGGCGGGAGCCCTGCTGACAGCCGAACCCGCTTCCGCCATCGCCGCCATCCCCGGCAAGGAAATCCTGCGCGTCGGCCCCTGATGGCCTCGCCCTGCCCCTTAGCCTCCTCCGCCTTTCTCAATTTTTTCGCATGACGACAGAGATCCAACCTCCCTGCCCCCCTCGTTATGTTCACCAGGTGACCCCTGAGGTCATCCATTTCAGGAGTGAGGCTAACCACATGAGAACTACAACGGCGAAGGCGGGACTCGCGATTGCGCTTTTCCTGCTCGGAACGTCGGCTTTTGCCCAGCAAACCAAAACGGTGGATTCGGGTCTGACCACCGTCCAGCTCAGCAGCACCTTTGTTAACGCCCTGACCAGTCTGAAGGTCACGCCCGGCACCGTTTCCCCCACCCGCATCTACAACGGCACCGCGGACTTTCCCATCACTGGCGGCGCCATCGATCTCGATACAGCCGAGGGCAACATCCTCCACTCCGGCGGACTCACGCTCACTGCAGGCGGCATTACTGTGAAGCTGCAGAGCTTCATCATCGACACCACCGGCTCCTCCCCGGTTATCACCGGTCTGGTCAGCGCTCAGGGCAAGCTGGTCGGCCGCATCCCGCTCTTCGACCTTGCCGTCCCCTCGGGAATCACGCCCCTGAAGCCCCAATACGGCTTTGTGTTGAACCTCGACGGCATCCCGGTCACCCTCGATGCACAGGCTGCCACGGCTCTCAACACCGTTTATGACGTCACGGCCTTCAAGGGCGGCCTGAGCATTGGCACCGCCAACGTCAGCGCGGTCCTCGATGTGCCGCGGCCCTGGTTCTTCTTCTAAACCCAGCGCGGTGAAGGAACCACCCACCCTCCTCCGGTGGTTCCTTCCCTGTGATCACCCCTTTTAATTCAGTCACCCGAGCCAAACGATCGCCCCCGGAAATCCCTCGCGCGCTTACCACCCCATCTGCCGCATTCGCTCCAGAATCAGACCGCTGTAGCGATTCATTCGATCGGGCCGCCGCTTCAGAGGAGCCGGCAGAATCGCGGCCAGCCGCGCCGCCTGCTCGCGATCGACATTACCGGCCGTCGTCCCATCCCACGCGCGGCACGCCGCCTCCGCCCCATAAATTCCGGGGCCCCACTCAACCACATTCAGGTAGAGCTCCAGGATGCGTCGCTTCCCGAGAACGACCTCGGCCACCGGAACCAGCGTGAACTCCGCCCCTTTGCGCAGCACCGAACGCCCCGTCCCAAAGAAAAGGTTCTTGACCAGTTGCTGCGTCAGTGTCGATCCGCCCCGCAGCCGGCCGCCCTCCATATCGCCCTCCGCGGCAATCTCGATCGCGTGCCAGTCGAACCCATGGTGCTGGTAGAACCGCGCATCTTCCGCGGCGATCACCGCATGCTGCAGATTGGGCGAGATCGCGCGCAGCGGCACAAACTCGTAGCGCTCGCGATAGGGCCTGCTGTGCATCCACGCCTGCACGCGGCGCTCCATGTGGACCGCCGTCGTCGGCGGATCGATCCACCGCATCGCTGCCAGGCTCAGCGCGGCCAGCAACCAGAGAGCAGCCAGTCCGATGAACAACCATCGGACGGCAACCCAAAACGTCAGCGGCCGAAACAAACCCGCGCGGATCACCAGCGATCGGAACGCCCCCGTTTTGACTGGGACTTCCGGGGATGTCTCTTGCGGCTCAGTCACCCTTCAGAATAATCGTGACGGCTGGCGCAGACCTGTTTCCACTGGTGCCCGGAGGGGGACTTGAACCCCCACAACCCTTGCGGGTCTGCGGATTTTAGGCATTTCCCCAAAAATGACAGCTGCGGCGCGGCCCCCCTCTAGCGACCAGGCGTATAGCCGATCACACCAAATCGAGCGCCAGCTTTCGTGAGACGCCCTGGGCGGCGTTCGACGTGGCCTCCCAGGCCTCCCACTGGGCCATCCGCTCGGCAAACGCGGCGCGGACCACGGGCATGCCTTCTGTGCCGAGGAAGATGCGTAGCGGCGGGTGTTCCGCGTCGATTACCTTCAACACGGCCGGCACTGTTGCCTGAGGATCTCCGAACTCGATCTGTGCGCCATAGGCGAACAGCTGCGCCCGGACCCCGGTGTAGGCGTCCAGGCCAGCCGCGATCTTGAGCGAAGACTGGCTGCCGAAGTCAGTGGCGTAGGCTCCCGGTTCAATCAGCGTCACCTTGATCCCAAACCCGGCCACCTCCCTGGAAAGACCTTCATGCAGCGCTTCGAAGGCCCATTTGGACGCGTTGTAGAAGCTCATGACCGGCCCAGCGGAGACCCCCGCCACGCTGGATACGCCCAGGATATGCCCGCTGCCCTGCTTGCGCAGAAGCGGCAGCACCGTCTGGATCACAGCGAGCGCGCCAAAGAAGTTCGTGTCGAATTCCGCGCGGACCTCCGCCTCAGTCGCCTCTTCGACCGCGCCCAGCAAGGCATAGCCTGCATTGTTGATCACCACGTCCAACCGGCCGAAGTGGGCGTGAGCCTTCGGAATGACGGCCTCGACCTGTTCACGCTTCGTCACGTCGAGCGCCAACGGCAGGACCGCATCGCCGTACTTTTTGGCGAGGTCGGAAAGCGACTCCACGGAACGGGCGGTGGCCACGACTTTGTCGCCCCGCGTCAGCGCCCCCTCCGCCCAGATGCGGCCGAAGCCGCGTGACGCGCCAGTGATGAACCATACTTTTTCGGACATAGACGTTTCCTTTCTGATGCCGACAACTTCAGTCGGCCTTTCTTCAATGAGTCTGACTGCGAGAAGCTGGTTCTTTCACATCCCAGCTCTCCTCGCCTGAACTACGAGACAACTCCAGCTTCAACTGGTAGAGATTTCCGGGGACAGTTCAGCACGCTTGGACATTTGGCGTTCAATCATCCGGAACATCGCGTCGAAGGCGCGGTCGGAAAGAACGCGGCGCAGGAACAACATTGTCCTCGCCAATCCGCCGGTCACATAGCGGGTCTTGGGGTTGCGCGCCTGAACCGCTTGAACGATGGTCTTGGCGACAACACTTGGCGGCGCAGGAATTGACCCTTTATGGCCTTCCTCCATCATTTCCGCGTGCGCGGAGGCGGCCTTGCCATAGGGGCCGTGACCCGAATACTTAATCAGACTGTCGTGGGCTATCTTGGCCCATTCGCTATGGGTCGCTCCCGGCTGGATAACGACGACATCGATACCGAACGGATGCAGTTCCATACGCAAAGAATCGCTAAGCCCTTCCACCGCGAATTTGGTAGCGTGATACCAGCAGCCAAAGGGTTCGCCGAACTTTCCGCCGATGGAAGATATATTGACGATCCGCCCGGAACGTTGCGCCCGCATCGCTGGCAGTACAAGTTGGGTGAGGCGGGCGAGGCCGAATATGTTGACATCAAATTGTCGGCGGGCTTCCTCCGGCGGCACATCTTCAAGCGCCCCATAGGAACCGTAGCCCGCGTTGTTAATCAGCACATCGATACGTCCCGTTTCCTGCATAACAGTTTTTACAGCAGCGGTCATTGAGCCATCATCGGTCACATCCAAAGCCAATAAACGCGCACCCGCATCGGCTAAGGATTTCATCCGGTCAAGTCGCCGCGCCCCGGCATAAACCGTGTATCCAGCCGTCATAAGGCGCTTGACGGTTTCCTCGCCGATGCCCGATGACGCGCCCGTGATGAGAACTGTTTTAGCCAAATCTCGCCTCCTGCTGGACTGATTGACAAAAGTCGTCTATATGTCTAGTATTGACAAATAGACGGCGTGTTGTCAATAGTCAAGAGATGGACGTGGCAAAAAGAGACAAGATACTCGCAGCCGCTCTCGATGTGTTTCTTCGTTATGGATACAAGCGCGTAACGATGAACGACATCGCCGAGGCTGCCGGTATTTCAAGGCCCGCGCTTTATTTGGTCTTCGAAAGTAAAGAGGACATATTTAAGAGCGTATACGAGCACTGGGTCAAAGGGACTCTGATTGAGATCGAAAGCAAAATAGGTCAACTCAAGACGCCCGAGGAAAAGCTTCGAGCCGCTTTTGAGCTATGGACGGTTCGTCCTTTTGAAAGGATGCGAGCTTCCAGCGAAGCCGCGGAACTCCTGGAAAGCACTTTTGGATTCGCTCAGGATTCTGTCAATCAAGGCTATCGATCCTTTGAGAAGATTCTTTTGCCGATCCTTGAATCACACCCCAAATTTCGGAGCACCAAGACAAAAGTCTCCGCCGAGAAGACGGCGCGCATTCTTTCAGGAGCTGTTCGTGGATTCAAAATCGTAGCAAAGGATGCTTCCGAAATCCGTTCGCTGATTAAGGAACTTCTCATTCTCTTGTTAGATGATTAGTCTTTTTCTATCGCACACATTTGATCGAACCGACCGGCACCTTTTCCCCACCCACCTGTAAGGCCTGTTTCGCGCGGATTGAATTTGACACTGGGCGGGTGTCTGAGACCGCGGCGAAAATCTGAGCGAGCGCACCGAGTCGAAGGACCTTGTCAACCACTGGTGCCCGGAGGGGGACTTGAACCCCCACAACCCTTGCGGGTCTGCGGATTTTAAGTCCGCTGCGTCTGCCGATTTCGCCATCCGGGCCCTCCCCTATCCTAGCCTGACAATTCTCCAACCGCAGCCGCCTCTCTCGCCTCTTCCTCGCCAGCGACCCGCGTCAGCGTCAGCACTGTAATGTCGTCCTCCTGCCCATAAGCGAGCGCCGCTTGTGCGATCGCTCCCGCCGTCCCGGCGCTGATCGCTCGCGTCCGCTCGAATCCAAACAGCGCTCCGTGCGCATCCCGCGCCTCCACCACCCCATCCGACAGCAGCGTGAGCTGGTCCCCTGGCTCCAGCCGGAAATCATGCTCCCTGTATTGCTCCTCCGCCGCGATCCCCAGCGGCAGATCGGGCTCGAGCGTCATCTCCTCGCCATTGCGATACGGCGGCAGATGCCCTGCGTTGGCAATCGTCACCTTGCCCTGCGAACTCACCTGCGCGCACACACACGTGATGAACCCCTCTTCCCGCGTCTCCGCCAACTGCCGATTCAGCCGCATCAGCAAAGCTGCCGGCCCCATCCCCTCTTTCGCCAATGCCCGCAGCGCGCCCATCGCCAGCGTGCCCGTCATCGCCGCCTTCAGACCTTTGCCGCTCACATCGCCCACCAGCACCAGCTTGGCCCCGGCCCGCGCGTCGAGCACCTGATAGAAATCCCCGCCTACTTCTTCCGCCGGAAAATACGCCGCCGCGATTTGGTATCCGGCAATCTCCGGCAGGTGCTCCGGCACCAGCCGCCTCTGCATCTCGCGCGCCGCGTTGAGCTCCGCGCCCACCCGCATCTGCTCCCGGCTCACCCGCGTGAAGCGGGAGAACATCAACACCGCAATCGCCAGCAGAAAAATCAGGTTGCCGAGGTCGTTGGGTTGCAGCGGAATCGGTCCCACCATGATCGGAGAGTCCAGGAAATCCGCCCAACCCCAACCCAGAAGAATCGACGCCGTCCCGACGTCGTACAGCGCGGTCGTCGCCACCGACAGCACGCTGGGAAGCACCAGCGGGCCCATCTCCCGATTTCCGCGCCAGTACCAGACGAACAGCCGCAACGGCAGCAACACCGCGGCCGGCGCAATCACAGCGGCCTCTACAAGAACGTAACGCCCGCTTGAAAAGTGCCCCGCCCACGTCGCGCATGACAGCACCAGCGGCGTCAGCAGCAACACCTCATAAATCCGCCAGACACGCCGCATCCGCTGGCCCGCCACGCTGAACGTGAACTGGATCTGCATGATCGTGAACACGTAGATCAGCGCATCCCCGAAAAGCAGCCCCCAGGCGAGCGGAAAGATTCCGTTGCTCGAGCCCACCTGCAGCAGATCCGACAGCCCCACCAGGAACAGATACAAACCCAGCCACAGATATTCCGCGTGACTGCGCTGGCTGCGGTACAGCGCAAACGCTCCCAGGCCCGCCAGCATCAGCACCAGGTTGATCGCGATCGACGGAAGCGCCGAGTACAGCCGGTCGCTCTCCATCCCCACCCGCTCATCGTCGATTGCGCCCGTCGTCCCCACCGCCACCGTCAGAAACAGCGGCAGCCGCCACGCGGCATAGCCCGCCGGCGTATGCGTCCGCAGCGCGATGTTCAGCTCGGTATCGCGATCGTGCAGCGTGTACACCCATTCCGTCGGCCGCTTCACCCCGAATTGCGTGCGCAGTCCCGGCCCTTCGATCGGCAGCCCATTGATGTACAGCTCGTACGTGCCATCCCCGCCAGCAATCAGCAAATGCAGGTGCGGATGCCCTTCCGCCAGCTTCACCTGCAACCGATACCAGCGCCAGCCCGGCCGCGCGCGGACATTCAGATCCGCCGGCTTCCATCGGCTGTCGTCAAAATTCGGCTGCGCCCAGGCTGGATCGTCGCCATCCTGCACACGCCAGCCGCGGTTCATGTCCAGCGATCCCCGGTGCCATTGCGTCGCGTCCACCGCCTGCGCCAGAGCCAGCGGCGCGGCCAGCCACAACAGCACCAGCGCCCACCTGCGCGTCGACACGCCTACGCCCAGCGCCCGCCTTCGCACCGATCCCGCCTCCCGTCCTGTCGTTCATTGCTGGCCGACTGCGATGGGCCCCAGTCTATCGCGCCTTGCCGCGATCAAGCCCGGCGCGCCATCCCGATCCGTCCCATCATCCGTCAAATTTCCTGTGATACCTTGGCTCTCATCCGCGTCGGCTACGTCGCATGGCGCGCGGTTCGAACCGGTCGGCGCAAGCCACATCAGGTTTCTCTGTTTTGAAGGGGCACCGCTTTCAGCCGTGCCGACAGCAGCCGAAATGAAATGGGGCTTTAGCCCCTGATGGATCGTCGAAGACGAATCAAGCCGACGAGGAATTGCATGCCGCTCGAAATCGAAACCCGCTTCTGCAGCAACGTCGCTATCCTCCAGTGCCGCGGCCGCATCGTCGCCGACGAACTCCCCGCGCTCGAAGCCGCCTTCCAGACCGCCATCCGTGAATTCCACGACATTGTCCTCAACGCCGCCGAAGTCACCCGCCTCGACAGCATGGGCATGGGCCTACTCGTGCGCTATTCCTCGAATCTGCGCAAACGCGGCGGCGATATTCGCCTCGCCGCCACTCCGCCGCTCATCGCCGAAGCGCTCAACATCACCATGCTCTCCACGATCTTCCAGTCGTATCCCACCGAACAGGAGGCCACGCTCTCCTTCCTGCGCCAGCCCGCTGCGCCCACGCCCCACGACCAGCCCGGCCACCGCGTTCTTGTCGTGGATCGCTCGCCCGACCTCGGTGCCTTCGTGCGCGCCGTCCTCACCCAGCATGGCTTCGAAGTCCGCTCCGCCAGCCTCGTCAGCGACGCACGCGTCCTCCTCCAGGTTCACAACGTCGATTACATCCTAGTCGGCCCCGGCACGCCCCAGATGCCTGCCGCCAACGTGCTCGCCGCACTCAAGGGCTTTGCCCCGCACGCCACCGCCCTCCAGCTCACGCCGGAGTTTCTCAGCTTCGACGCCCACCAGGCCGCCGAGTTCCTCCTCGAAATGTTTCAGGAAGAAGGTAGCCTGTAACCTGCACCCTGCACCCTGTACCCTGTACCCTGCACCCTGCACCCTGTCACCTGTCACCTGCACCCTGTCACCCGTGACCTGAACCTGTCACCTCTTCCCCGTCCCCTGCACCTCAATCAGCGCCAGTCCCATCGGAGGCAACGTCAGTGTCAGCCGATGCCCCTTGATCGGCATCTCCTCCGGAGGCCCCAGCTCCGACGCCTTCCGCAGGTCCTGAATCTGGTCATCGGTTGGATAGGCCGGGCTCCCCATCTTCTTCCACGCCGCCAGCGTGTCCCCGTGTGCGGCATCCAGACGTCGAACCATGGCGTGCGTAGTTCTGATCTCGAACGGCACCCCGTGGACGGCCTGCGTCTGCAACAGTCCTACGCCGTACACGTCGATCGTCACCGTCTTGTCCGCTCCCGGCGTATCCGGTTCCACCAGATTCCACACCGCCATCACCAGCGTCCCGTCTTTGCGCCGCGTCACCAGGGCCTGATCCCTCGGCGCCTCCAGCCGCTCATCCCCCAGTTCGTGCAGCAGCATGAAGGCGTCATACGCCGGCTTCGGAATACCGTCCTCCGCCACAATCCCATATCCGCCATAGAAGGGCGTCTTGATCACGCCCTGCTCTTCGAACACATCCGAGAAGCTCCAGTACGACATCATCAGCGTCTTCCCGTCGCACCTCGAAATCGTGTCCGCCAGCCACGGCCCCATATAAATCGAATCGGTGATCTTCTGCTCGTTCATGTAGGTCGCGTTGAACTCGCTCCAGATCAGCGGCAGCTTCGGCTGCGCCGAATGCGCGATCTCTTCATGCACTTTGTCCACAGCCGCGCACACCATCTGGTGCGGCGCCATCGGCCGGCTGTCGTGGAAGACGTCCATCGTCGAGTCGTTCCCGTAAACATGCGTCGACACAAAATCCAGCGGCACTTGATTGTCGGTCGCGTGCGCGATCAAATCCCCCACCCACGCCGCCTGCGCGGTCGCCGGCCCTCCCACCCGAATCGCCGGATCCACCGCCTTCAGCGCCTTCGCTGTGTGATCGTACAGTTCAAAATATGTCAACTGCGCAGGCTTCCCGATCCAGAAGTCGATATTCGGCTCGTTCCATACTTCGAAATACCACTGCGACACCTCGTCGATCCCGTACCGGTCCACCAGGTGCTTTCCAAAAGCCGTGATCAGCGCATCCCACTTTGCATAATCATCCGGCGGAGAGGGAATCGGCTTGTACCAAAATGCGTGATACGGAGCCTTCGGCGCCAGCGCGCGCGGCATAAAACTGATCTCCACATACGGCCGGATCTCGTGCGCCAGCAGCCCGTCATAAATCTGATCCACATACGACCAGTTGTAGACCGGCTTCCCCTGCGCATCTTCGCTGTACACGCCGTTTTCATCGTCGAGAATCGCGTGGAAACGCACATAACGAAAATCCGTCACTTTGCGCACGCGATCCAGATCGTCGCGATAGCTCTGCCGCATCGCCAGGTTCGCCCGTCCCGACCCGAACATCTCTTCCCAGAAATGCGGAAACGGCTTTCCTGTTGCCTTTGCATCCACCACAATCGTCTCGTTCGATCCCGCGTCGTCCTGCGCGAACCCAGGGTTCCACGCACTGGCCACCAGCAATGCCCCCAAAAATACGTACCCTATCCGTCTCATCGCAAATCTCCGCAACCAGCTTACCTGTAGCGCGCGCAAAGCATCGGCCATCCGCCTCGGCCACAAACAAAAAGGAGGATGCTCGCTTCAAGCACCCTCCCTACTCTCTACTCCCTACTCCCTACTCTTTACTCCCTGCCTTCAGAACTGCACTCTTCCCAGGAACTCGATCACCCTGCCGCTGTCCGCCCCCGGCGACAATCCGAACAGAGGATTGTTGACGCTCGTCCCCGGTGTTGAGTTCGTCGAAATCAACGCTTCCGTGCTGCCAAACGAAATCGGCTGCAGGTTCGTCAGGTTCAGAATGTTGAAGAAGTTTGCCTGGAACCGTACCAGCGCCGGATGATCGCGCAGGTTGAACGTCACCTGCTTCGCAAAGCTCATGTCCAGATCGTGATAGCACGGCCCGTTAAACGAATTCCGTCCGATGCCCGGAGGCCCCGGCGTTCCGTAAACGAAGTAGTTGGCGCTGCCCAGTGGGAAATTTCCCCCATGGATGAAATTGCTGTTGCCGCAGGCGTTCATCGCTTTCGCATCTGCGGTCGCTCCCGATCCCGGCCCGTACCCCGTCGGCCGCGTCGGCGCAATCTGCGAAGCTCCGTTCACAAGCGCCACCGAAGGCACGCCGATCACGGGTGTCCACGGATAGCCCGTGTGGAACGTGAACACTCCATTCGCCTGCCAGTTTCCCAGCAGGTTCTTCATCAATCCATTTCCCCTGGGACTCGGCAGCGTCCACGTTCCCAGAGCATTGAACCGGTGCCGCACATCGAAATCCGACGGCCCATACTCCAGGCGCGGGCTTCCCGGATCGGTCTGGTTGCTCTGGAATCCAGGTCCCTCTTCCGACGCGTTGTCCATGCTCTTCGAGTACGTGTAGACCACGCTGAAATCCACGCCGTGCTGCAGCCGCTTCTCCAGATGTCCATTCAGCGCGTGGTAATTGCTCTGCACATCCGCCGTTGGCACATAGGCCGCATAGAACGGCGTCTGGTTCACGCCCGGCGTGCAGGTGCCGCCCGCTGCGCACGTCCCGTTCGACTGCGGATATAAAAAGTTCTGATCCACCAGCCGCAGGAAGTGAAATCCCGTCGATCCCTGGTAGCCCGCCGTGAACGACATCTGCCACGGCAGCGCCCATTGGTTGTCCAGCGAGAACGTGTAAAGCGTCGGCTGCTTCATCCCCCGCAGAATGCTGTAAGTCTCCACCTGCGGCGTGGACGGCGTCCCTCCCGGAGGCGTGAACGCATTCGGTGTTCCCGTCGTCGGATTCACCCCGACCGCCAGGTTCGGATTCGGCGCATAGCTGAACGGCGAGTCGCTCGACCCATATTCGAAGACAATCCCCGTCCCCGTGGAATTCGGAGCCGTAGCCTGCAGTCCTCCGCAGCACAATCCGTAGTCGAAATAGCCCGGCCCGTTTTCGTACGCGGGCGAAATCGGCTCTTCATCGAGGTTGTCGAACGACACGCCGAAGCCGCCGTGCACCACCATCCTGCTGCTCGTCCCCATCGGCTGCCACGCGAATCCCACCTTCGGCGCCAGCGCATCGTTCGTCGTCGGATAGAGCGTGCCCGTTGTTACAAAATGCGAGTTGATAATCTCATCGCCCGGCGTGCTCGACAGCACCATGTTGTTAATCGGGAATCCCTTGTTCGTCAACCCGCCGAAAAACTCGTAACGCAGCCCCAGGTTCACCGTCAGATTCGGCATCACCTTCCAGTCGTCCTGCACGTACCCGGCGTAATAGCTGCGGCGGAAGTACCTTTGCACATTGCCCACGCCGCCCGTCGTCGGATTCGCTCCGATCCCTTCATAGAGCGGCGCGTCATTCGCCAGATCCCAGATTCCCTGGAACGCATAATTCGGTCGCGCCAGTCCCGAGTCGTTATCGTTGTCCTGTTCCCTGCGAATCACAAACCCCATCCGCAGCGATTGCGGCCCGAGAACCTTGGTGACAAGGTCGCGAATTTCATAGGTGTTTTCCGCTGCGATATAGGGCGTTGTCGGCGCCGCCAGGATGCTGAACTGGATCGACCCGAATCCGTAATTCTGCGCGTACAGTCCCGGCACGCCCCAGTTCACCGCGCCCTTCGTATCGCTGATCTGGTTGTCCGCGAACCGCGTGTAGTTCGCCCGCAGCTCGTTGATCAGCGTCGGCGTAAACGTGTGGATCCACACCGGCGTCGCCGACTGGTTAAACGGCCGGAAGGGCAGCGACGTGTCCGGAGCCGCTCCTGCCGCCGCGTCCAGCGATGCCTGGTCCAGCTTCTGCGTGAAGAACCCCGCGTAGATCTGGTCCCGGTGTCCTATGTACCAGTCCACCCGCCCGTGAAACTGTGTCCCGCGAAACTGGCTCGGCGTCTGTATTTGCGCAAACTCGAGATCCGGAACCCCGTCCAGCCCCGCCCCCGTAAACAGGTTCGGCGTTGCCGGCGTCCCGTTGACATTCATGTTCGGCAGATACTGTCCGTACGCACCTCCAAACGATCCAATGTCGAACCCCGTGCCCGCCGGCGCGCACACCGTCTGGATCGCACTGCATGATCCTGGCAGCACCGCCCGCACCACCGCCTGGCCAGCCGGCTTCGTGATCGTGCCCGCCACCAACCCTGTCGGCCGTGCCATTGCCAGTGCCGCGTACCACTGCGGTGTAGGAACATACTGCTCGCTGAACGATTGCAGCGTGCTCTTCACCGCCTCATAGCTGGCAAACCAGAACAGCTTGTTCTTCAAAATCGGACCGCCCAGACTCGCCGCCCACTCCCGCTGCTGCAGGTCGTCGCGTGTCGCCGGAGCGAACACCCCCGGCGTGCTCGTCGGGCCGCCGTACGGCTGATAGGCGTTCAGTCCCGGCTCGTCGTACTGGAAAAACGCGCTGCCGTGAAAATCGTTCGACCCCGCTTTGGTCGTCGTCAGAATATGCGCGCCTACATCGCGTCCCAGCGTCGCATCGTAGTTCGACGCCAGCACCGTGATCTGCCCCACGGACTCGATGCTCGGCGTGATGATCGTCGACCCGCCGTGCAGCAGGCTGTCCACGGTCACGCCATCGATCTCGTACGTGTTCGACGTCACGCGCTGACCCGAAGCCGAAATCTGAATCTGATTTTCGGTCTGGAAGATCCCCACATTCGACTGGTTTTGGCTCGTGTTGTTCGGCAACGCCACCGCGCCGCCGCTTCCCGATCGCGCGCTGTCACCCGTAATCCCGACTCCCGTCCGCAGCAGCTCGTATGGATCGCGCCCGAAAGCGGGCAGCCGCGTCACATCCTCGGAACTGATCGTGCTCTCCAGCGACGCATCTGTCGTGTTCAGGATCGGCGTCTGATTCCCATTCACCGTTACCGTCTGCGCCGCCGCACCCACCGTCATCTTCACGTCCAGCCCGCGCGGCCCTTCGCCCGTCACCCCCACATCGCTGAAGTCCTGCTCCTTAAATCCGTTCGCCGTCACCTTCACGGTGTAGTTCCCAGGCCCCAGTTCGGTGAAGCTGTAAAAGCCGGATTCGCTGGTCTTTGTCGTCTTCGTCACCTGCGTCGCCGGGTTGGTCAGTGTCACCGTCGTACCGGGAATCACGGCTCCACTGGTGTCCGTCACGGTGCCCGTCAGTCCGCCGCCAAACTGCGCTCGCGCCCCTGGAACCAGCAACAACAGCAGCGCAAAAAATAAAAGCGCCGGCTTTCCGCCGACGCTGGGGATGAACTTTCTTGTCGCAAAAACCCTTCTCGTACTCCGCGCCCCGCGGAGCATCGCAGCAGACTCAACATGCATGACTGGCTTCTCCTGAAAATGAGTGCAACCTTGCCCTGATGTTGCCTGCCCCGCCAGGGGATGCCCGTCAGATTCTGCCTGCTGCCCCGAAACGCCGCCTTACCGGCCTATTTCTTTCCCTTTCGCTTCGCCATCCTCGGCCAGTATTGAAATTCCTCCGCAAACAATTCGCCCTCCAGATCTCCGGCCCTCTGCTGCATACGCGCCTGCGCGTCGCCGATGGCTTTGTTATAGATCGCCGGCCCAATCTCCTCCAGGAAGAAGTCGAGCAACAGCCCCGCCCGCAGCTCCCCCATCGGCTCGCCGCCTCCTTCTTCGAAATATTTCCGGATCGACGCAATCGCCTCCGTGCGCCCCTGCTTCGAAAGCTCCATCGTGACCATGCTCCACCCCCTCCGAGCTTACTGTTGCCTCACCCGCTGGCGTACAGAATCGAGCCGCGCGAGACCGTAGGAAGCTGCCGGCGGTTTTTCTTTGGGCCATTGACCCGGTCCGCTCAGGAAATCTCCGTCACCTGGTTACCATCGTTTTTGAACTTGGCATGTTTTGGCCGCTATGGAAACCCGCGCCTGCGGGCTATTCTCATCTCGCCCGCGTCTCGCTTGCGCCCAGTGCGTATCGAACGGTTCGCGGGCTGGCCACTTGGAGAGCCCCGCCCAGCGCGGGGCTCTCTTCTACCAAGTGCCCCTGTCGAGTGCTGCAATCCGCTGCCCGCTAGTTTCCGATCACGCTGACCGCCACCGGCAAATTCCGCGGCGGAAAGCAGGTATTCGTATCGCAGGCCTGATAACGCAGAGCGCCCTCGAGCAGATGATTGCCCCGCGTGGCCGTCAGGTGCATCTTCAGCACAATCTCGCCGCTGTAAACGCTCAGCTTCTGGCTCGGATCGGCCGGAAAAGCAAAATCCATCCCCGGCGGAAAATCCACCGACCCGATATTCACGCCGCCGGGCTCTTCTTCCATCAGCTCCGTCCGGATCAGGCTCTTTTGCCTCGGCGAATGCGAATTGATGTGCAGACCTTCGTTGATCCGGAAATGCATCTCGATCGTCGCCGGCTTGCCCGCCGCCACCGTGACCTGCTGCGGATACAGAAAATGCACCATCTGCTGCGGATTGCCGCTACCGCTGGCCTGCGTTTCCCATGGAAGCTTCTGCGCGATGCCGGTAACGGCCATCCCCAGCGCTGCACAAGCAACCGCAACCGTTACAAGTTTCACGATGCTCCGCTCCCGATTGCTTTCTTGATATCCGCCTCGATCACATCGCGCGGCGTCAGCCCGATCGACGAGGCCACAATCTTCCCGTTGCGATCGATAAAGAACGTTGTCGGCAGCGCATCCAGGCCGCCGTACGAGTTCTCAATCGACGAAGCATCGATCAGGATCGGATAGTTCATGTGCATCTTCGCCGCGAAATCGGCGATGTCCCGCTTCTCGGTGAACATCTTCGCAGGATCGTCCTTATCCAGATCGTCGGCAGATATCCCGATGATCTCCAGGCCCTGGCTCGCGTACTGGTCGTGCAGCTTCTCAAACCACGGGATCTCTACTTTGCATGGACCGCACCACGTCGCCCAGAAATCCAGCACCACCGGCCGTCCCTTGTAGCTCGCCAGCGAGACCTTCCGGCCATTCAGGTCCAGCAATGTGAAGCCGGGCGCCATCTTCCCGTTCAACTCCGTCGAGTTGTCGTCCTCCGGCATCATCGCTGCCGAGGCGTTCGTCCCCGGCGCTCCCGAACCGTCGTCTGGCGCCAGCGTGATCTTCGGTATCTGCTCCTGCGACGCGTTGCGCCGATGCAGAAAATTGATCGTCCCCGCGGCAAACATCAGCCCCAGAGCCGTTACCATCGCTGCCAATACCAGCAGGTTGCGCCGTAAAGTCACATTCCCTCGCTTAACGCCATTCTACAAGTGGACCAACCCCGGCGCAGGACGTCCATCCCCAGGTGGTAGCATCAGGAGTTTCAGACCACACCCGCGCATGAGCGACCTGCAGACCCCATCCCAGCTGGTCCGGATCGAAGCCGAAGCGCTTCTGGCGCTTGCCGGCCGCCTCGACGGTTCCATGGCCGCAGACTTCGACCGCGCCGTCCATCGCATCCTCGAATGCGGCAAGGCCCGTGGACGCGTCGTTGTCACCGGCATGGGAAAAAGCGGCATCGTCGCGCAAAAAGTAGCGGCCACCCTCAGCTCCACCGGCAGCCCGGCTCTGTTCATGCACCCTGCCGAAGCCGTCCACGGCGATCTCGGCATGATCGCCGAAGGCGATGTAGTCATTGCGCTCTCCGCCAGCGGCGAAACCGAGGAGATTCTCCGCCTTCTCGCCACCCTCCAGCGCATGGGCAGCGTTCTGATCTCCTTCGTTTGCGATACCCAATCGACTCTGGCGCGTTCGAGCGACATCGCCCTCGATTGTTCGGTCCCGGCCGAGGCCTGTGGCCTTGGCCTTGCTCCCACGGCATCGACCACCGCTATGCTGGCCCTCGGGGACGCGCTCGCCATCGCCGTTTCTCTTCGCAAAGGCTTTCGTGCCGAAGACTTTGCCGCCCTCCATCCCGGCGGCAAGCTGGGCAAGCGTCTGGCGACCGTGCGCCAGCTCATGCACGCCGGCGATGCCATCCCACGCGTCGATGTCTCTACCCCGATGACTGCGGTGATTTACGAAATGTCCCGCAAGAAACTCGGCATGACCGCAGTCGAACGCAACGGCAAACTCGCCGGCATCATCAGCGATGGCGATCTGCGCCGCCTCCTCGAGCGCGATGGACCCGATGGCCTCCGCAAAACTGCCGGCGAGGTGATGAATCCCGCCCCGAAGACCATCGCCGCGGCTGAACTCGCCGCGCGCGCCCTCCACACCATGGAAGAAAAGAAAATTACCTCGCTCGTTGTCGTCAGCGCGGCGAACGAAATCGAAGGCGTCATCCATCTCCACGATCTGTGGGGCATGGAACTCATTTGACCCAGCTGATAGGACCGGCTGCTGATCTCGCTGAATTCCCGGAGTCCTCTCCGCTTCTACGGCGTCTAAACAGGAGTAGGATGCCTCATATGCGGCGGACCCTCCCAGTCGCGTTTCTCTCGGTCCTTTTGGTGACGCTGCCCTCGGCCTTCCCTCAACATGCCAGCCCACATTCCGGCGGATTCAGCGGCGGACACGTGAGCGCCCCTTCCGGCCACAGCTTCAGCGGTGGGTTTTCCTCTGGCTCCTACGGCCGCTCATCGGGATTCGCCCGTGGCTCCTTCTCCTCGGCTCCGCGCATGACTTTCACCGCGCCCGCGCGCGCCTTCGTCCCCGGCTATTCTTCGCCGAACGCCCCAGCGGCCGCCCGGAGCCGCGGTGGTCGAAACGGCGATCGTTACCGTTCCCCCTACCGTGGTTCTGCGAACCGATATGCCTACGGAGGCTATCCCTACGGCGTCAATTCCTGGCAGCTGCTTCCCTGGGACATCGGCTATCCCGACTTCACGGGCTATAACAACGGCTACGACCCAGGCTACTACCCAGGATCGGAGAACGCGCTCCAGCCCACGGCGGCGGTGGATGCGCCCGACTCGGGCGATCGCCCCGGCTATCAGGGAGCGCCGTATTCCCTCCCCGCTGATCCGGTGTCAGCCCCCGCGCCTCTTGCTCCGGAGCCCCAACTGACCCTCATCTTCAAAGACGGCCATCAGGAGCCGATCCGGAATTATGTTCTGACTGCCAGCGCTGTCCTTGTGCTCGATCAGGCGGCCGCTGGCCGGCAGCAGCGCATTCCTCTTGCCGATCTCAATCTCTCCGCGACCCAACAAGCCGCGCAACAGGCAGGTCTGGACTTCTCGCCTCCCACCTGAAGATCTGGCAGGGAATTCGTCCCCATCCAACCGGCGCTACGCGACGTTCCTTGACTCTCTGCTCCGCGTGAGCCGGTGCAGCACTGGTTCGTAAGCAGCGTAGACGCCCTCGAAAACGGCATCCCAGCTCGCCGCGAGAGCGTACTCTCGAGCGGCCCCCCGCATCCTCGCCATCAACGCGGGATCTTCGAGAATCCGCGCCGTCGCCGCGGCAAAATCCGCGTCCTCCGCAATCAATCCTGTCTTGCCTTCCTGTACCAGCGACCCCGGTCCCCCATCCGGCGTGACCACGGCGGGTACGCCCGACGCCATCGCTTCCAGCACGACGTTGCCGAACGTATCTGTGTGCGACGGAAATACAAATACGTCCATGCCCGCATAAGCGCGGGCCAGCGCTTCCCCCCGCAGCACCCCCGTGAATTCGGCGCGCGGCAGGTGGCGCCGCAGCCACGCTTCTTCCCCTCCCTGGCCCACAATGCGGAAGCGAAAATTGCGCATGCCTCGGGCCTCCAGCTCCGTTTGCACGCGAGCGAGCAGCGCAATGTTCTTTTCCACGCTCAGCCGCCCCACAAAGCCCAGAACGAATTCCGAATCGGTTTCCGCCCGGTCGCGCCTCTCCGGCGAAAACAATTGCGCATCGATGCCCCGCTGCATCAGATGGCAGCGCCGGCCCGTGCGCTCTTCCAGCAGCCGGCACAAATCCAGGTTGGGTGCGAACAACACCGAGGCCAGCCTGTAGAACCACGTTGTCACCTTCAGCGCCAGTTCCTCAATCTGGCGCGTGCCCTCTTCCGCCTGAAGCTTCGGCAGCGGATCGAAAAACCATCGCGAGCGGGTCGCGGCATACTCGTGCACGTTGGTGTGCCACGACGCCGCCAGAGGAATCCGCTCCCGCGCGGCGAAAAACGCTCCCAGAACGCCCAGCTCGCTCGGGCCCGTGATGTGAACGATGTCCGGCCGAAACGCCCGTATTGTGCGTCCGATGATGGGTATGTGCCGCACCCAGGCCGGATCGAGCCTTAGGTCCTTGTCCAGCGGAAAGGAAAAAATGCCGCGCGGCAGCTCCAGCGTCGTCAGATTGCCTTCGCTCACCACCGGATTGGGCCGATCGCCCGCCCGCACGCACAGAAACGGCAGATTCCGCCTCCGTGCGAAGTCCTCGAAATGGCGCGACGTATGCGCCACGCCATTGATTTCGTGAAACGAATCGGGGAAATAGGCAACTCGCGTCAAGGAGCGAATGATAACCGATCCCTGCAACGCGTCGATGACCGAAACACCGGACCGCTCTCCGCTAGACAGCATCCTCGCCCAGCGCAAACTGCAGTTCGCGCGACTCGCTCCAGGCAATTCGCAGGCTGTCGGATACCGGACGGCTGCCCATCAGGCGCACGGCCCCGAGAATCATGTTCATCCACGCCGGCGCCGAACCATCCGGCCACAGTTCCCGCAACGGCCGCACCACTCCGTTCCGGTCCGGATGCCATACGCGCTCGTCCCATGTCCGCGATCCCAGCGGAAATTCCGGATAATTCCGGATCGCATCCAGCGTCGATTCCAGAATCCGGTGCTTCCATGGCTGCGCATATTGCGGCATGAAGAGAACGTGGCTGCGTCCCTCGTAGCGAACCTCATGCACGAACTCTGTAAACGTCGTGGCCTGCGAAAGGTTCACATTTCCGTTCGGCTCCAGCCCATGCCGGTCGCCGCCCGAGATCAGCAGCTTGCCCCATTGCTTCGCCAGCTGCTTCACCTTCCGGTTCTCTTCCCAGTGTCGCAGGCCGTTCAGCTCGAAGGCATGCATGAATTCATGATTCGCTTTGAGGAAGTCCTGCACCCGCTGCGCCGCCTTCTCGGCTCCGATCAGGTACAGATCCCACATCGGGTGATTGAAAATAATCAGCACGTTGGGCAGCGCATGCAGAGCAGACAAAATTTCGGTCAGCCGCTTTTCATCCGGCTTCGCCGTGTATTCCTCGAAGGTCTTCATCCACGCCGCGCCCGAGTCGCTGGGCAGGTTATGGATGCCAAGGTGAAAGGCCTGATCGCCTCCAAAGGGCGCGCTCCATTCCACCGAGACGGGAATGTGCCGTGCCGAAGCCACCGTCCGCAACAGCATCGGCGCCGCAATCGTATCGTGATCGGTGATCGAAACCAGAGGATTGACGTTCAGCTTTTGCGCAATCTGATTGCTCTCAAGGTCGAATGCCAGGCGCGGCGTCAGGGGCGGAGTCCAGTACGCTGCCGCATAATTCACCGGGATGTTATGACGCCGCCGCGATTTTTGCTCGGCCCGCGCCAGAATCGGTCGCAGCAATGGATACTGATTCCCCAGGTTCGCCAGGAAATCCAGCGTCTCCTTCGACTGATTCGTGTGGCTGTGCAGCGAAACGCCGGTGGCATAGCCATTCGCGGCGTCAGTTTCCTTCCACAGGTAAGAGATGCGGCGCAGACCGGCCATGGAAACCTCCCGAGGTCGTGCTACTGCAACCAGTATCGGTATGCACCATGAACGGGGCATTACGGATACGAGAATGGTCGGTCAAATCAATGAATGGTAATGTTACCTACTGGATTCCCGCCGCCCGCCTAACATTTGATCTGTCCGACGTTTACGAGTTGTGCCTCCACTTGGACCCTGTGGTAACTAACTCATCAATTCTCCCACATCCGCCGTTCCATTGCTCTAACGCCGTGTCTGCGCGATCTCCGGCAGATCTTCTTCCTGTGCATTCCCCGGCTCCAGATGGTTCTTTGTCAGCCCGTGGCGCAGGATCTCAAATGCGTGATCCGTACTGTCCGACATCTGGAAAAGCTCCCGATCCCGCGGCGAAATCGCACCCTTGTCCACCAGCACATCCAGATTGAGCACTTTTTCCCAGTACGACGAGCCGTACAGCACCACCGTTATTTTCTTGGCCAGCTTCTGCGTTTGAGAAAGCGTCAGGATTTCGAACATCTCGTCCAGCGTCCCAAAGCCCCCAGGAAAAACCACCAGCGCTTTCGCTAAATACGCGAACCAGTACTTCCTCATGAAGAAGTAGTGGAATTCGAAATTGAGCGCCGGTGTGATGTAGCGATTCGGCACCTGCTCAAAGGGCAGGCTGATGTTGAGTCCGATCGTCTTGCCTCCCGCCTCCCATGCTCCCCGATTCGCCGCCTCCATAATTCCTGGACCGCCGCCCGAGGTGACGACGAAACGATTCCGCCGCGACTTGAGTTCCCTGGCCCATTGCGTCAGCTGAAACGCAAGCCGTCGTGCGTCTTCGTAGTAATGCGCCATCTCGACCGCCGCTTCGGCGCGCCGCAGGCGCAGCTCGCTCACGTTTCCCTGCTCCGCTCCCTGTTCGATTTCATCCTTGCGCGCCGGTTGCTCTTCTTCCGGCGCCGCCTGCCGCGATCCGGTATTTTCCAGCAGCTCCAGCTCACGGTTTGCTTCGTCCAGAGCGCGGAAGCGCGCCGATCCAAAAAAAACGACCGTGTCCTGAATGCGCTCGCGCCGAAAACGCGCCAGCGGCTCCGAATACTCCGCCAGGATGCGCAGGATCCGCCCATCCGGGCTATTCAGGAAGGCGTCGTTCTCGTAGGCGAGCGCGGCCTTTTCGAGCGGATTGGGCAGCTTGCGAGGCATCGTATCTTCTCTTGTTACTCAGCTCTCTTTGTAATGGATCGCCTCCGAAATAGCGATCCAAAGATTCAATAATCCGAGACCGGAAACCAGTCCGCGTACCGCCCCGCTCTCCATCAGACGCGAAACGTGCGCGTAATACAGAAAGAAGCGGTTGAAAGCCCACACCCGGGTCCAGGGCAGAAAAATCAGAATCAGCCCGATGTAAAGGCGCACCATCACCCGCACGAACAAATCGGCACGCTGCAACCAATGCAAGCTGCGATGCGGTTCTGGTGCGGGAGTCGCGCTGGAGTTGGCGGGCGGCGCCGCCGATGCGGATGGTACAGCGTTGGGCGATTGCGGCATAGCGCAGAGAGCGCAGGGACGCGCGCAGACGCCCCGAAACGACCTTAACCCAACACTACCACACGCCAATTCGCTCCCACCCGGCCGCTGCGCTTCGGCATTCCCGCATCTTACCCACCCGAGGAGAATGCACGGCAATGCTTGCAAAGAAAACTGTATGTCTTTTAAGTGTCATCCTGTTGACGGCCGCTGTGGGCTGCAGCAAAAATGCTGTCGACCAGAGCGCCTTCAAGTCCGCCATCAATGCGTATTACAGCGGCCAGCCCGTCTGCGTCTGGTCCGCCTCGGTAAAATTTCCCGCTCAGGCCGATACCAACAACGAAGACCAGACCAAAGGCTTCGACGCTCTCACCGATGCCGGCATGCTGACCCGCACCCCCGCTGAGAAGAAGCGCTTCCTCATCGGATCGAAGCAGGTCAACGACTACGATCTTTCCGGCAAAGGACGCTCCACCTGGACGGCCGATCCGGCCCAGCCTGGCTACGGCAACTTCTGCTTCGGCCACTGGCAGGTCACTTCCATCGACAGCTTTACCCCGCCCGATGCGGACGCCACCCAGTACTCCGTCGCCTATCACGACGCGGTTGGCAGCGTTCCCGACTGGGCCAACTCAACCGAAATGAAAACGGCCTTCCCGAAAATCGATGCTGACACCTCGGGTGCGCACACCGGTACCGCCACGCTGGTGAAAAGCTCCGCCGGCTGGCAGGTCACCAATGTGACACCCGCGCCGGGAACGGGCGCCGCCACCAACCTGCCTCAATAAATCCAGCGCATCGAACCAACCAGGGCCCGACGGCGAAACGTTGCCGGTCGGGCCTTGTTTTTTTCCGCGAACCGTCACGGCCGTGCAAAGATCCCGATTCCGCCGTGTTCCACAATACTGAAGTATCCACTTGACAATTCCATGGGCTTCGGGCACTCTTAATACTGAAGCATTCACTTCACTATCTCCGAAAGGAATTCGCACCCCATGGAGCTCTCCGTTACCCATGCCACCTTTGTCATCGAGCACCGCTACCCCTACCCTCCTGAGCGTTTGTTTGCCGCCTTCGCCGACCCTGCCAAAAAGCGCCGCTGGTTCGCCGAAAGCGACAGCCACGACGTCGAGCAGTTCGAAATGGACTTCCGCGTCGGCGGCAAAGAGCACACCCTCTATCGCTTTCGCCCCGGGTCACCTTTTCCCGGAGTCGGTCTTACCAACGACGCTATCTTTTACGACATCGTCCCCAACCGCCGCGTCGTTTCCGCCTCTGCCATGACCCTCGGCGACCATCGCTTCTCCTCGTCTCTCGTCACCTTCGAATTCCTGCCCATCCCCCAGGGTACCGATCTGCGGCTAACCCACCAGGGCGCTTTCTTCGAGGGCTCCGACGGCCCGAAGATGCGCGAAGGGGGCTGGCGCAGGCTGCTCGACCAGCTCTCCGCCGCGATCCACGACTGAAGACACGGGAACCATGCCCATCGCCCGCTGTGTCGACCGGCGAGCATTCGGCGAGAACGGGGATTGGCTTGAAAAAGAAAGACCTCACCATCGATCGTCTCTTTCACGCACTCGGCGATCCCACGCGCCGCGGCATCCTCGATCGCCTTAGCCGGGCCCCCACTTCCGTCACGCGTCTAGCAGAGGCGCTGGACATCACCGTGACCGCGGTCGGCCAACATCTTCAGATCCTCGAAGATTGCGGCCTCATCTCCACGGAGAAGCTCGGCCGCGTTCGCAACTGCCAGATCCATCACGCCGGATTCGACCGTCTTGAGCACTGGATTCGCGACCACCGCACTACCTGGGAGCGCCGGCTCGATCGCCTCGGAGAATTGCTCAACGAATCAGACGACTCCTGATTCGAGCACTCGATTAACTTCTTCGCCCCTGCTGGTCAACTCCAGTTCGCTTTGTGGCGACGCTCCGTAACCTGGCATTCATACGCACATACTTCCGCGGAACCACGCACTCCGCCTCTGCGTATGCTTCGTCAACGGCGCTGTCGCCAAAGCATGACGTTTGTCATGGACGGTTCCTGACATTCCACACTGGCCGGGCCCTTCCACTTCACCGAAGATCATTCCAACGAGGTAAGCATTATGCGTCACCCCCGCACATGGCTCGCACTGGCTCTGTTGGCACTCCCGCCCGGCGTCGCTCTCGCGCAGGACCAGCACTGCCCAGGCGCAGGCTCCGTCGAAGGAACGGTCCTCGATCCAACCGGAGCGGCCATCGTCGGCGCCGAAATCCGCGCGCAGGGCGGCGCAACCGCAACCACCAGCGCAACCGGCCACTACATCCTGCAGTGTCTCGCCCCGGGAACTTTGCGCATGGCCGCTGCTGCCGCGGGATTCGCCCCGGCGGGCGCTACCCTCCAGCTGCGCGCAAGCCTCACCTCCCATCAGGATTTCCATCTCGCCCTCGCGCGCGTCGAAACGAATGTCCAGGTTGGCGACGACGACGGCGTCAGCCTTGATGCTGACAAGGGCATCGGCTCCCATACCCTCTCGGAAAAGGACATCCAGCAACTCGCCGACGACCCTGACGACTTCCAGCGTGAGTTGCAGATTCTCGCCGCAGCCAACGGCGGCGCTCCCGGAGCCGCGCGTATCACCGTCGACGGCTTTCAGAACTCCAGCGCCCTTCCTCCCAAAAACTCCATCGCGCGAATTGTAACCGCGCCTGATCTTTTTTCCGCCGAATATGACACCCCTCCCTATGCCGGTGGCCGCGTCGAAATCTTCACCAAACCCGGCGCCGATTCCATCCACGGTGCCCTCTTCCTCACCGACAGCGATTCCACCTTCAATGCCAACGACCCGTTCTCGACCGTCGCCACTCCGGCCGGCAAACGCCGCTATGGATTCGAACTCGGCGGTCCCATCCGGAAAACGAAGAGCGACTACTTCCTCGCCCTCGAAAAACGCGACATTGATGAATTCAACATCGTCAACGCCATCACCCTCGACGCCAACGATGATCAAGCCGCTCTCAGCCAGACCGTCTCCGCCCCTCAGCGCCTCTGGATTGCCTCCGCCCGCACCGATTGGCAACTCGGCAGGTCCGATGTCTTCACCCTCTCTTTTTCCGCCAATACCAATAACCTCACCAATCAGGGAATCGGCGGCCTCGTCACCGAAGACGCGGGCTATGACAGCACCGTCAGCGAATACGATCTGCGCGCAACCAACACCCAGACCCTCAGCGCCAGTCTGCTGCACGAAATCCATGCCGCCTGGACCTGGAAAGACACCGCACAATCCCCGCTCTCCAACGCCCCCAGCCTGCAGGTCGCGGGATATTTCGAGGGCGGCGGCAGCTCCGCGCAGGCCCTCAACGACCGCGAGCGCAACCTCGAAGTTGACGAAGACCTGATCTACACGCATCGCAAACAAACCTGGAAAATCGGTGCGCAATCCCTCGGCCTCTTCGTGCACAACACCGACCCGGTGAACTTTAACGGCGGTTTCACCTTCGGCGGAGGCTCCGCCCCGGTGCTGGACGCGAACGGCAATCCTACCGGTCAAACCACCGTGATCGGCGGACTCGAACAGTACCGCCGCACGCTCCTGAATCTTCCCGGTGGCACGCCCACCAGCTACCAGGTCACCACCGGAACCGCGCTGATCCCCTTCACGCAATGGCAACTCGCC
The DNA here is from genome assembly GCA_963787915.1 of uncultured Acidobacteriaceae bacterium. Classification (GTDB taxonomy): domain Bacteria; phylum Acidobacteriota; class Terriglobia; order Terriglobales; family Acidobacteriaceae; genus Palsa-343. The sequence continues at coordinate 704,332 of CAWBEP010000009.1, forward strand.
TTCTATGCGGAAGATACGTACAAGTACAGCTCGCGCATCCTGCTCTCGGGCGGCCTCCGCTACGCGCTCCAGACCACGCCCGGCAGCTACGCCAACTTCGCGCCCCGCGCGGGCGTGGCATGGGCGCTCGACAAGCATTCGAAGACCGTCTTGCATCTCCACGCGGGACTCTTCTCCTCTGTGGTCCCCGAAGCCGTCGCCACCGAGGCCTATCGCCTGAACGGTTCGCGGCAGCTGGAATCCGTCATCTATTCGCCTTCATTCACTGCGCCGCTGGTGCCCACCAGCCAGTCTCTTGACGTAACGACAATTCGGTCGCTCCCCGCCACGGTCGGTCAGGTCCCTTCGTTTCAGAGCGGCGCGGGCATCGAGCACGACTTCCCGCATCACTGGCACGCCCAGGCTAACGTCTACTACGCCGAAGCCTGGAACCAGCTCCGCTCCCGCAACATCAACGCTCCGCTGCTCGCGCCCAGCAACAATACCCCGCCCAATCTCATGGCCGCCCTCGCCGCTCCACGCCCCATCGCTCCGAATGAAAACATCTTCCAGTTCCAGGCCACCGGACACCTCAGCGGCGACGTGGTCTTCCTCGGCCTCGACCAGCACAGCTACAAACGCTTTGCCTTCTTCCTCGGCTATCTCAATTTCAATCTCATTACCGACGCGCCGAACAATGCCGGCTTCGCGCAGTCCGCGTACAGCAATCATGGCGAAGCCGCACTCGCCGATTGGGAAGCGCGGCAACGGGTCTTCTTTTTCGGCAACGTCAACCTCCCGAAAAAAGTCTCCCTCTCCACGCAAATGGACGCGCAGAGCGGCTTGCCCTATAACGTCACTACCGGCACAGACAACAACGGCGATGGCGTCTTCAACGATCGGCCATCCTACGCATCGGCCGCGGGCACCGGCGTTTACTCCACGCCCTTCGGCCTGCTCTCGGCCAACAGCCTCGATGGAAATATCCCGCGCAACCTCGGCACCATGCCGGCGCTCATCCATCTCGATACAAATCTGAGCCGCGCCTGGAAAATCGGCTCCCCGAAATCCGATCACCCGCGCACCCTCACGCTGAATGCCCGCGCCGCCAATCTCCTGAATCACACCAACGCAACCGCTGTCGGCACAGTCATCTCTTCACCCAGCTTCGGACAGACGGTGGCCGCCGAAAGCGCACGCCGCCTCGAACTCGGAGCTCGCTTCGCCTTCTGAATTTTCTTCACTCGAAAGGGAATCCGTCATGATGCTCAAATCGCTTCGCCTCGCTCTCCCTCTTGTCTTCTGTCTCCTGCCCCTCGCCTCGCGCGCGCAAACAACTCCCGGCGCCCCGGCCATGCCCCTGGCCGGCGTCTACTATCGCTATTGGCCGGAGCAGCTCGTGCAGTGGCTCGGTCCGGAGCTGCCGTACTCGATGATCGTGCTCGACGTTGACGACCGCGGCAAGCAGCCCATCTACGACGTGCAGCTCCTCCCGCGCGGCAACGGCCAGATCATCCGCTACACGAATTCCGCTGATGAGCTTGCCATCGACCAGCGCCTCGGCGGCCCCGTTCATCAGGTCGCGATGCAGTTTGATGGGCCATCCGATCCCGCCAACGGCGCGCAGTATATGCTCCGCTTCAACACCGAGAATGGAACTCCGGTCGTCTGGCAATTCGTCCTCGGCAGCGATGTCACGGAGCAGGGAAGCGGCCTTTCCCCAACCGGGGCAAGGATTCCGATCCTCATGTATCGCGAGCTGGGTGGCCTCGCTGGCGCCGGTACCGCTCTCCAGATCGGCTCTGTCACGAGTACCGCCGATGTCTGGAAGGAGATCGCGCAGCCTCCCTATTTCGTTCCCTATCGCGGCGCGCTATCGACCGGCCTCCACGTCCTCACCTTCGCGCCCGGCGCCGTCGCCTGGAAAGGCGATTCGCAGTCGCTCACCGCCGCGAACGGCGTGACCCTTACCCTGACCAGAGACAACGATAACGTTGTGATGGCGAACAAAGCGCTCGGCACCACCGCCGCCTACACGATTGCCGGAGGCGCCATCACCCGCGTCACCTTCAGTCCCGCGGGCGGCAAGCGCGACCACATCGTCAGCCTGCAGTTCTCACCCGCGTTGGCGCCCGGCGCGCAGAGCAGTTTTGACGTCATTGCCGGAAGGAAAACCAAAATCGCCACTGGCACGGTGCTCGCCGCGAACGCCGACGCGGGCCTCTCCGAAACCTGGAGCTTCTCCACGCCCGACTCCCTCAAGGGATCAACCGCACAGGCCACGGCCAGCTTGCAACCCTGAGTTAGCCGGCGCCCACTCACATCTGGATCTTCACCGGCCACGTCTTCCAGATGTCGGCGCAGTAATCGCGGATCGAGCGGTCGGAGGAGAACTTGCCGATCCGCGCCACATTCAGAATCGACATGCGCGTCCAGCGATCCTGGTCCTTATAGGCGGCGCTCACCTGGTCCTGGCAATCGATGTAGGACTGATAATCGGCCAGCAGCATATATTCATCGCTCGTCAGCAGCGAGTTCACCAGCGGCTCAAACAAGCTTCTGTCGCCGTGAGAAAACTCTCCGCTCCCGATCGCATCCAGCGTCTCCCTCAGGTCGGCGTTCGCCTCATAAACGGCGCGCGGGTTGTATCCCTCCCGCTTGCGCCGTTCCACCTGCTCCGTCGTCAGCCCGAACAGGAAGAAGTTCTCCGCGCCCACCTCGTCGCGGATTTCGATATTCGCACCGTCCAGCGTGCCAATGGTGAGGGCTCCATTCATCGCGAACTTCATGTTTCCGGTTCCGGACGCTTCCTTGCCCGCCAGAGAAATCTGCTCTGACAAATCGGCCGCCGGATACACCCTCTGCCCCAGCTTCACGTTGAAGTCCGGCAAAAAGATTACCCGCAGCCGCCCCGCCACTGCGGGATCGTTGTGCAGAACCTCGCCAACCGAATGGATCAGCTTAATAATCAGCTTCGCCATCCGATAGCCCGGCGCAGCTTTGCCCCCGAAAATAAATGTACGCGGCACAACATCCGCGTTCGGGTCGCGCTGAAGTCGCTTGAGCAGCGTGACAATATGCAGTATCTGCAGATGCTGCCGTTTGTACTCGTGCAGCCGCTTCGCCAGCACATCGAAGATCGAATCGGGATCGGCAGCCAGGCCCAGCCGCTCCTGGATGTAGGTGGCCAGCTGCAGTTTGTTGTGCCGCTTGATCGCCCTCCACTCCTGCCGAAACTCCGCGTCCTCCACCAGCGGCTCCAGCCGCCGCAGCTTCTCCAGGTCGTAGACCCAGCCCGGGCCCAGCCGCTGCGTCACCAGCTGCGCCAGCCGCGGATTGCTCAACACCATCCACCGCCGCGGCGTCACCCCGTTCGTCTTGTTCGAGAACTTCTCCGGGCTCAGCGCATAGAAATCCTCGAGCACGTGCGTCTTCAGCAGCTCCGTGTGCAGCGCCGCCACGCCGTTGATCGCGTGGCTGCCCACTGCGGCGAGAGAAGCCATGCGCACAAACTTCTCCCCGTCCCCATGCTCGTTGATCAGCGAGAGCCGCCGCACCCGCTCTTCGTCCCCGGGGAAGCGCTTACGCACATCCTCGAGATGCCGCCGGTTGATCTCTTCCACCAGCTCCATATGCCGCGGCAGCAGACCGCTGAACAGGCTTCGCGGCCACTGCTCCAGCGCCTCCGGCAGCAGCGTGTGATTTGTGTAGGAGAGCGCATTGACCGTCACCTGCCACGCCGCGTCCCACTCCATCCCGTGTTCATCCAGCAGCAGCCGCATCAGTTCGGCCACCGCAATGGCCGGATGCGTGTCGTTCATCTGGATCGCAAAGTTGCGGTGCAGCTCGGCCAGCGGCCGATTCTGCGCGATCTGGATGCGCACGATGTGCTGCAGGCTGCACGAAACGAAAAAGTACTGCTGCGCCAGCCGCAGCTGCTTGCCCTGCACCCCTTCGTCGTTTGGATAGAGAATCTTTGAAAGGTTTTCCGACGCTACCTTATCGGCCACCGCTCCGAAGAAATCCCCGTGATTGAATGTCCCAAAGTCGAAGCTCTCGACCGCCTGCGCCGACCACAAGCGCATGGTGTTGGCCGTATTCGTGCGATACCCGAGAATCGGCGTGTCGTTTGGAACCCCTCGCACGACTCGCTCCGGAATCCACTTCACATGCATCCGGCCCTTCGCGTCGGTGCGCGCCTCCGTGTGCCCGCCCATCTTCACCTCAAATGCGTCTTCGGGCCGCTCCAGTGCCCACGGATTTCCCAGCCGCAGCCAGTTGTCCGTCGATTCCACCTGCCATCCGTCGCGGATTTGCTGGTCGAAAATCCCGTACTCGTAGCGGATGCCATAACCGATCGCCGGAATATCCAGCGTCGCCAGCGAATCCATAAAGCACGACGCCAGCCGTCCCAGGCCGCCATTGCCCAGCCCAGGCTCTCCCTCTTGTTCGATCAGCGAATTCAGATCCAGACCCAGCTGCCGCATCGCCTGCTCGGCCTCGTCCTGGATACCGAGATTGATCAGGTTATTTGCCAGATGCGGCCCGGTCAGAAACTCCGCCGACAGATAGCACACCACGCGCACATCCTGCGCCACGTAATTCTTTGTCGTGGAAATCCACCGCTCAACCAGCCGGTCGCGCACCGTGTGCGCCAGCGCCATGTAGAGGTCGTTCACCGTGGCCCGCTCGACGGACCTTCCCTGTACGAAAAGCAGGTTGTCGAGGAACGACTGCACCAGGGCATCAACCCCCGCCGCAGTCCGATGGCCGGTGCGCGAACCTTCCCGCTCCAGAATGGCGGTTGCATTTTCGGAGATCATGGTCTGCCTCGCTTCGGCTCCGCTCAAACCGGAGCACCCACCACGATAGACCTCCTCCCGCGGCGCCGAGGATCAAAGTACAGCGAATAACGGATTGCAGGTTTGCGAATTTCCCGATCTGGGCCTGATCGGGCCGAGTCACAGTTACGAATTGTTCCCGGATGGCACCTTTTGTATCAGCGCAACGTTCCGCAGCGCGAAAAGCTACCCTGGAGGCCAGTGCATCTGCCGGCCGCCCAGCAAATGGACGTGCAGATGATCGACTGTCTGGCCGCCCTCCGCTCCTGTGCTGATGACCACCCGATACCCGGCGCCCAGTCCCTGCTCCCGCGCAATCTCGGCCGCTGCCAGCAACAGCCGCCCCAGCAGCGCCTCATCGGTTGTCTTCGCCTCGGCCAGCGATGTCAGATGCTTCTTCGGGATCACCAGTATGTGCCTCGGGGCCTTCGGCTCGATGTCATGGAAAGCAAGCACCTGCTCGTCTTCCATCACCTTCTTCGCTGGAATCGTCCCGGCTGCGATCTTGCAGAAGATGCAATCCATCCGTCGCCTCGCTCCCGTCCATCAGAAACGAAAATAGAAGCCCGCCATCGGCTCCGATGTCAGCCGATAGCTGTTCGTCGTCAACGCCTTCACCCCAAAATCAGGCGCCTCGTAGTAAACGCCGCGATACTGCAGCCGCAGCCCGATCGCGCTGCCCAGCAGCGGGTAATTGATGCCCGCTCCAAAGTCGATTCCAGGACGAACCTGGTAGCTCACATTCTGTCCGCCATTCAGCGAAGGCGAGAGTACCACCGCCGTCACACCCGCGATCGCGAACGGCTGAATTCCCAGCGCCTTCGGTCCGTGCACGTAGTATGAGCCGCTCAACTCGTGCTGGTTGTGCTGGTACCCGAACGCCGACCCAGTGTAGAACTCGCTGTACCGCGTGTAATCGTAGGCTGCCTGGTAGCCCAGCCACCAGTGAAAGCTGTGCCGGAAGCTCGCCTCGCCTCCCAGCGACTGGCTGGTACTGTCGGTGATCCCGTTCCCGCTGGCCGACGACGTGAACTGGTAGAAGCCGCTGACCGCGACGTCGTCGTTCCTGAGCGCCCTCTGCGCCTCCGCTGCCGAACTGAAAAGAAAGATAAGGAACAAAGCCAGGAACAACCACGAAATCCTTCGGGAAACCATTCGAGCGGGAAACCTCCAGTTCCATAGTAATGAAGCCGAAGCAGCCTCGGGCTGGCGTCATTCGATTTCCCGCCGATTCCTGAATCACCGCCTCAGCCTGACCCTGGGCAATAAAACGTGAAGGGGCACGGCTTCAGCCGTGCCGAACGAGGCCTTAACACTCTCGGGCTTCAGCCCCCGAGACTGCGAAACTTCTGGTTTGTTTTGAAAGGGCACGCCTTCACCGTTGCCGAAAAACTCGGTGTCGGGGCTCTTGTATCAGGGCACGAGTTCACTCGTGCCGAAAACGGCCCAAAATCAACTGGGCTTTAGTCCCTGAGATTGTTGTTCGAGCCACGAATGGTTCAATGCACTTCACAGACCGCGCCCCTACCCCACTTTCACCATGATTTTCCGCATCGACGGCGGATCGGCGCTCCACCTCGCCAGCGCCTCACCCGCCCCTTCCAGCGGAACCACCAGGCTCACTGCGTCATCTACCGGAAATCCTCCCGCCGTGAGCATCGCGATCACCTCGTCGAAATCCTCTTCGGTGGCATTACGCGATCCAAGGATATCCAGCTCCTTCTGCACAAAAAATTTCGTCTCGTAGCTCACCGGCTCCTTCGCGTAGCCGATATACACCACCCGGCCCGTGAACGCCACCACTTCCACCGCCAGGCGAAACGTGTTCGGCGTCCCCACCGCCTCAATCACCACATCCGGACCCTCGCCGCCGGTCAGCTCGGCGACCGCCGCCGCAGCATCCACGGTTCCCGCGTGGATCACCTCCCGTGCGCCTGTTCGCCGCGCCAGTTCCAGCTTGGCGTCATCCATATCCATCGCGATGACGCGCGCTCCGCGAAACGCCGCCGCCGCCACCGCTCCCAGTCCCACCATGCCGCACCCAATCAGCAGCACGGTGTCTTCCTTTGTCACGCGCCCCCGCCGCACCGCGTGGCAGCCCACCGTCAGCGGCTCCACCATCGCCAGCGTTTGCAGCGGCAGCCCAGGAGCCTCCTTCAGTTTCCTCCACGGCGCCAGCGCAAACTCAGTGAGCGCGCCGTCGCGCTGCACCCCCAGCGTCTGGTTGTTGCGGCACGCATTCGGACGCCCCCGGCGGCACGCTGCACAGACCCCGCAGTTCGAATACGGGAGCAGGGTCACCGCCTTTCCCTCAAGCTGTGCGGGAACATCGGCGCCCGTCTCGGCCACCACGGCCGCGATCTCATGTCCGGGAATCCGCGGATAGCTCACCAGCGGATTTCTTCCCCCAAACGTGCTCAGGTCCGAGCCGCACAGGCCGACCATGCGCACCTGCAACAGCACTTCCCCCGGCCCCGGCTTTCCCGGATGCGGCACATCGGCGAGCCTCGTCCGGCCCGCAGCATCAAGCACCAGCGCTTTCATTCGTTCTCCAATCTCCCGTGTCCCGGCTTCCCCGGGTCTCGCTTCTCAGACCCGGGATCACCACGTTGTCCATCCTGTCTCTCCCGGCCCACCACGCTTCGGCTGCCCCGGGTCTCGCTTCTGAGACCCGGGACACCACGCTCTCCATCCTGTCTCTCCCGGCCCATTACGCTCCGGCTGCCCGGGTCTCGATTCTGAGACCCGGGATCACCACGCTCTCCATCCTGTCTCTCCCGCCCACTCCTCTTCGGCTGCCCCGGGGTCTCGCTTCTCAGACCCCGATCGCCGCGCTCTCCATCCTGTCTCTCCGGGCCCACTACTCTTCGGCTGCCCGGGTCTCGCTTCTGAGACCCGGGATGACCGCGCTCTCCATCCTGTCTCTCCCCGCCCACTACGCTTCGGCTGCCCGGGTCTCGCTTCTGAGACCCCCGATCACCGCGCTCTCCATCCTGTCTCTCCGGGCCCACTACGCTTCGGCTGCCCCGGGTCTCGATTCTGAGACCCGGGATCGCCAACGGCACATAGCAGCGCGAGCTGCTCCGCAGATAGAATAAGTCCTCACGCCACCCGCATGTCTGCTTATCCCACGCGCCCTTTCCACTCAGCCATCGACGCTCACCACCACTTCTGGCGTTACACCCCCGTCGAGTACGACTGGATCGACGACGCGATGGCCTCGATTCGCCGCGACTTTCTCCCTGCCGATCTCGCCAATGAAATCGCCGCCGCTGGCATCGGCCAGGTCATCTCCGTTCAGGCACGCCAGACTATCGCCGAAACCGAGTGGCTGCTCGAACTCGCAGCCTCCCACCCCTGGATCGCCGGTGTCGTCGGCTGGGTGCCGCTCGTCGATCCAGCCGTCGGCTCTCTCCTCGAACGCCTCGCGGCCAACCCCGCCCTCAAATCCGTCCGCCACGTCCTGCAAGCCGAGCCCGTCGAATACATGGACCGCTCCGATTTCAACGCCGGCATCGCGCAACTGCGCCGTCTCGGCCTCGCCTACGACATCCTCATCGTCCATCACCAGCTGCCCGCGGCCATCCGCCTTGTCGATCGCCACCCGGACCAGATTTTCGTGCTCGATCACATCGCCAAGCCGCCCATCCGCGCTGGCGAGCTTCAGCCCTGGGCGCGCGACCTGGCCGAGCTCGCTCGCCGCCCCAACATCTTCTGCAAGATTTCCGGAGTCGTTACCGAAGCGGACTATGCAACCTGGACCTGGGAGCAGATCCTTCCTTACCTTGAAGCGGCCCTCGCCGCCTTCGGCCCCTCACGTCTGATGTTCGGATCCGACTGGCCGGTCTGCCGTGTGGCTGCGAAGTATGTCGATTGGGTGCGAACCGTCGAGCGCTTCGCCGCACCCCTTTCTGAAACCGAACGCGCCTCCCTCTTCCACGACACGGCCGCGCGCGCCTACTGTCGCGCCTGAAAAGCGTCAGACTTCCAGCACCGTAACCATCTCCCCCGCCGCCAGCCCGTCCGCCGTCTCCGGCACCACCAGAAAGCCATTCGCGCGCGCCGCTGCAGCCAGATCGCCCGATCCCTGCCATGCGATCCGTTTCACCAGCGCACCCCGCGCGTCGCCTTCCACGCGCGCAGGCAGAAAGCGCGTCAGCCCTGCCTTCACTCGCACCTCTTCGACCAGACGCGCCATCCTGAACCGCGGCCTTCCCGCCCGTTCGCCGCCCAGCGCGCGCACCAGAGGCGCGGCAAATAAGGCAAACGTCACCATCGTCGAGATTGGATTTCCCGGCAGCCCCAGAAAATACATCTTCGGCAGCCTGCCAAACACCACGGGCTTCCCCGGCTGGATCCGCACCCCCGTAAAGAAAAACTCCGCCCCCTCGGCCAGCAGCGCCTCTTCGACAAAATCGAATTTTCCCATCGACACGCCGCCGCTTAGCAGCAGCAGATCGCAATCGCCCGCCTCCAGAATCGCCTGCCTCGTCGCGGCCTTCTCGTCGCGCACGATCGGCAGAATCCGTGCCTCGCCACCCGCCGCAGCCACCTGCGCCGCCAATGAGTAACTGTTCGAGTTTCGAATCTGATGCCCCAGCGGCTTCTCCGCCACTTCTACCAGCTCGTCGCCCGTAGCGATAATTCCCACCCGCGGCTTCCGGAAGACCTTCAAAACCGCGCTGCCACAGGTCGCCGCAGCGCCCATTCCTGTAATGCCCAGGCGTGTGCCCGCGGGAACCACCGCGTCGCCCGCCCGCGCCTCCGCTCCCGCGGGCACGATGTTCTCCCCCGCCTCGACCCTGCGCTCCCCCGTCAGCCTGATTCGCCGATCCGCGAACTCCGCTTGCTCGACCATCACCACGCAGTCGGCGCCCGGAGGAACAGCGGCTCCGGTCATGATTTCAACTGCGGTGCCTGCCTCCAGTGCCCCTCGCGCCCACGGCTCTCCCGCGCGCAGCAGTCCCACGACCCGCAAATCGCCGTGCAGCAATTCCGCAGCCCGGCACGCAAAGCCGTCGCGTGTCGATCGCGCAAAGGGCGGCTGATCCCGATCCGCGAACACCGCTTCTGCCAGCACCCGCCCGAACGCCTCTGCCAGCGGCGCCCGCTCCACAGCGCGCTCAGCCTTTGCAATTTCCGCCTCACGCGACACGGCCGCTGCGGCTTCTTCGTAGCTCAACACGATCGATGGCGAAGGCGCAGTCATTCCGAATTGATTGTCGCAAAAGTACAGGAGCGCCGTCCTCCGTCCGCTTGCGGATGAAGAAACCGGCGCTCCCTCTTCAGTCCGGGTAGCCAGCAGCAGCGATTCGTTCGCACCATCATGAAAACGGGTGCCCCACGTCTCGATGTTGAGACGTGGGTTGGAGAAACTCCAGTCGGTAACGAATTCTCTGCAACAACCCCTGGTGCGTCTTCTTCGATGACGCCCTCTAGTGCGTCTTCTTCGATGACGCCTTAAAGTTCGTGCTCTGCGTCTGGTTCATCTCCGCCAGCACTCCCTTCGCATCGTTGGCAAACTGACCCGTTGGATCCAGCTCCAGATACTTCTGGTACGCCTCCTGGCATCCCGGCGGCGCAACGATCTTCTGCGTCTTCGGGTCCAGCGTCGCCTTGCTGATCAGCGCCTGCCCCTTCAAATAATAGGGAATGGGCCGTTTCGGATCGGCGGCGATCGCCTTGTCGGCCGACGCCACCGTGGCGTCCGTTTGCCCCGACCGCGCCATCACGATCGTTTCGTTCTGGTAATACATTCCCGCGCCCGCGGGATTCACCTTGGCCGCAGCGTCGTACGCCGCCTGCGACTCCGGAATCTTCCCATCCGAAGCGAACGCCTCGCCCAAAGCATCCTGCGCCGCCCCCTCCAGGTCGGGATTAGGCTTCTTTGCCGCCTCGTCCAGTGTCAATCCCTTTTGCAGAGACGTTTCCGCGTCGGACCACTGTTTCAGCCCGCGCTGCGCCAGACCCAGTTCCACCCAGATCACGGCGGCGTCCGGTTTGAGCGCTGCATCGCGCTTCATCAGGTCTACGGCTTCCTGGTAATTCTTGTCCTTGTCGTCCTGCCGCGCCTTCGCCAGATCGGCGTTCAGATTCTTGATCTGCGCGTTTTCCTTCAGAATGCTCGCGTTCTTTTCTTTGGTCTCTTCAAGCGCCTTCCGCTGCTCCGGTGTCAGCTTGTCCAGATACTCCTTGCGCGACATGTCATCGTTCGCTTCCGTGTCCCCGCCCGCCGCCACCTTCACATCGTCGATCTGATCCACCACCTGATTCTTCGGCGTCTCCGGCTTGCGATACACCATCGTGTAACTCCCCGGCGCCACTTCTCCCTTGTAGTCGCCGTTCGGGTCCACATTGAAAACATACTTCGCATCGGCATTCGGCGAGGCCATGCCCCCGGGGTACAGCGAAACCGTTCCCGTTGTCAGTGCCGAGCCCGCCGGATCGTTGACGTGCCCATGGATCTTCACGTTCGCTTCCTGCGCCGCCAGCGGCAACGCCGCAGCCACTAAAACGGCCAGCGCCAGGCACGGCCAGATTTTCTTCGTCTCCATATTCATTCCTCTCTCTTTGGAACGCACGGTCATGCCGCGCCCTCCTGATTTGCCCCATCCTTCGATCGCGCGTACGGAATCGGATCCCTCACACCGGCCTGCTCGAACGCCCGCAATCGCAGTACGCAGCTCTCGCAGACCCCGCACGCAACCTCCGTGCCCGAATAGCATGACCACGTTAAATCCAGCGGCGCGGCCAGTTCAAGGCCAAGCGCCACGATCTCCTTCTTGTGCATATGGATGAGCGGCGTGTGGATAACGATGTCGCCGTCCCGCGTTCCCTGCAGGATCAGCTCCTGAAACGCCGCGTAATACGCCGGCCGGCAGTCCGGGTACCCGGAGCTGTCCTGCTCCACGGCCCCGATAAATACCTTCCTGGCCCCCAGTACCTCGGCCCAGCTCACCGCCGCCGACAAAAAATGCGCGTTGCGGAAGGGAACATAGGTGACAGGTATTTCGGTTCCGATGGCTGATCCGTCCGCCGGTGCCCGTGGCACTTCAATCCGCGTATCCGTCAGCGCCGATCCGCCGATGCGCCGGAACAGATCCAGCCGCAGCCGCAGGAAGTCGCGGAAACCCAGCGCATTCGCTACGCTGTGCGCCGCCTCCATCTCCCGCTCTTCGGTGCGCTGCCCGTAGCTGCAGTGCAGAGCGTAAGCGTCATAATCGCGCGCCGCCAGCGCCGCACACACACAGGAATCCATGCCACCCGACAGGCAGACAACCGCGCGTTGCCGGTGCTCCCTCATACTGCGTTCGATCACCCTCTATCCTAGCGCGCCGCCAGGCCCTATGCAGGGCCATGCAGTACCAAAGTCATGTGCGCAGCCCGCGCCCGATTCTCCTTCTCCCTGGCAACGAGCCTGCCCTCCCGGCCCTGAGACCTTCTCCTTCCGATTCACAAAGAATCCCGCCAGCACAGCGGTGAGCAGGACGCTCGGAAAGAACGCCGCCAGCCGCGTGTCCGCATAGCGGTGACTCAGGAGCGCCTCCGGGATGAATCCCACTCCAATCGCGGCTGCCGCGACCGCGCAGTGCATGGCAAACAGCGCGAACGGCTTCCACGCCTCGTGTCCGGCCATTGCGGAATTGTCGCATTCCTTGCTTCCTTTATCCGGCTACCCGCCATGCCGCGCCCAGAACTCCGCGGGCGTGACAATCGGGTATCGCTGCCTCAACGCAAGCAGATCCTTATCTCCGGTGATCAGATATTCCGCCTGCGCGGCGCGAAAGGTCGCCAGCACCAGCTGATCGGCAGGATCGCGCAGCTCCGGATCCTCTGCTTTATCCGGTTCCACAAACTCTGCCTGAAAAATGAATTGATCGACTAAATCCAGGACTTCCTCGGCGCTGAATGGACTCCGTTTCAGCTCCGGCAGAACCCGCTGCACCTCTTCGAGGATGTATCGCGACATCACCAGAGTCAGGCGACTCTCAAGCCCTGCCCGAACGATCAGCCCAGGGATGCTTGCCGGATACATCAAACCCGAGATCACCACATTCGAATCCAGCACGATGCGCAGTCCCGCCATCAGCGAGATCGAACACGTGCAATCGCAGCCTCAATTTCAGCCAGCCCTTCCGCTTCCGGCACGTCGGCATAGGCCTTCGCCAAACGGCTGCTGAGCTCATCGAAGCGAGCCCGCATCCTCCGAATTCGCGCAAACAGTTCCGCGTCCACCAGTGCCGCAACCGGTTTCCCATCCTTGCTGATCACGATGGAATCGCCTCTGTACTGCACCCGGTTCAGCATCTCGCCAAGGTTCTGGCGAAACGTCACCGCGTTCACCTCGTTCACCATGGGTCCCTCTCATCCTGGTCCATAACTATCATATCGATCATTATGACCATGATGCAATAAGACGATTCGCGGCCCTGTTGATCCGCTCTCACTTCACCACCCTGAATCTCCGGTACGTCACCACGCCCAGCACTACGAAAAGCACCAGCGCTGCCAGTTGCGCCGCCTTGAGCGGCATTTCCTTCCCCGTGGGCGCGAGCGCATGCAGCGCCGGCACTTTCTCGAACGACTGCACGATCAGCACGAAAAAGTTCAGAAACTCCGCGATCACCGATGTGATCACCCAGGTGCCGCGCCAGCCTCCCGCCAGGTGCCCTCCGTAGCGCGCAATCGTCGCGATCAGCAACACGATCATCGACAGAACGCCGAGCACGATTCCCGGCGTCACCCCGTGGTACGGAAACAGAAATCCCGTGATGCTCGTCGCCGCAGTGGTGATCAGAAACAGCGCCGTCAGCAGCGGCATCTTTCGCGACGCCATCATCCCAAAGATCACCACAAACCCGGCGCCGATCCCGAAGATGCTCAACGCCACATGAAACTGCGTAAACAGGCCCAGACTCATCCCGAGAATCATGACGAAATCCTTTCATCGTTGGTGTGGGAGCGGCTCTGCCGCGCCTCCGGTTGAACTGAACGAGGGACCGAGCGCTGCGCCGGCGCTGTCAGGATTGGGGAGGAAGACCGAAAATACTACAATCTGCCCGCGCCCGCCACTCCGATTGACAACCCAACCCGCAGCGCATAACTTCGGCTCTTGCATCCATCCCTCCCTCCGCAAGGAGTAATCCGGAATGCGCCGCTCTGCCATCCTTCCCCTCGTTCTGCTCTCTGCCTGCGCCGCCCCGTCCCTGATCGCCCAGCCCGCGCCCTCTCTGCCGCCCATCGGCCAGCTTGACCCCACCCGCGCCATCGACGAGCCCCAGCTCTTCTCCTCCTTCCATCAGCCGCTGCCCGAGCAGTACATCTGGACGAAGGAAGACTCCTTCACCAGCCAGACCAGCACCGTCCAGTACACCTTCCCGCAGGACAATCAAAAGATCGAGCCGCACTACTTCCGCGTCCATATTCACCTGGACGGCTCGCTCCCCAACGCCACTCTTTACCTCGCCGGCCCGCGCTCCGCCGATATCTACGTCAACGGATCGCCCGCCGCTCATTTCCTCGCAGATCCCGGCTCGCGCCTTAACCTTCACGTCTTCTCCATCGACATCGCCCGCCTCCTTCATCCCGGCGACAACATCCTGGCGCTCTCCGTCGTCCGCGGCCACCGCGCCAACGGCTTCTCCAACAGCGCTCTCAGCATGCAGGAGATTCTCGGCAACGTCCTTGTCGCCAAATTAATTCCCGCCGCTCCTGGAGCCCTCGCACCGCCCATCCTCATCAGCGACGCTTCCTGGAAGGGTTCTCTCCACGCCTCCGACGGCTGGCAAAATGCCGGCTTCGACGACAATTCCTGGCCCGCCGTCGCCGCCCTCAGCTCCGTCGAAGGCTCCATCGAATTCCTCCAGTGGAACGGCGACGCCGGCCTCTACAACTGGCCTGGCTACGAAGGCGAATCCCCGTTCCTCGCTCACACCTATCTCCCAGCCACCGAAGTCCGCGACATCTACGCCGGTCAGGGCTCCTTCGACCACACCGACGCCCTCACTCAGTCATCTGCCGGCAACGCCGAGTTCACCGTCCACCTCGCCTCCAGCCCATCGCCCGAGGAGTACATTCCCTCCATCACCCTCGACTTCGGCCGCGAAGTCACAGGCCGCGTCCAGCTCGTCTCCGACGCCGACGCGCCTGCCATCGTCTCCATCGCCTACGGCGAATCCATCGAGGAAGCCCACGACGAGCCTTACCTCGGCATCGACGTCCTCCACCTCGCGCCCCACGGATCGGGCGTCGGCCCCAAGTCCGCCTTCCGCTATGCGCAGATTCGCTTCCTCGCCGGGCCGCCCGAACTCCGCTTCAAAGCTATCCATCTTGAAGACGTCTATTACCCGGTCCGCTACCAGGGCTCCTTTGAATCCTCCGACCCGCTCCTCAACCGCATCTGGGAAACCGGCGCCTACACCAGCCATCTCTGCATGCAGGACGACATCTGGGACGCCCCCAAGCGCGATCGCGGCCGCTGGATGGGCGACACAGACGTCAGCGGACGCGTCATCGACGACGTCTTCGCCGACCAGTTCCTCATCGAGGACACCCTTACCCGCCTCATCGGCCCTCTGCCCATCGACCAGCACGTCAACGGCATCCCCGGCTACTCCTCCTACTGGTTCACCGAGCTCGAGCACTACTACCTGCACACCGGCCGCAAAGAATACCTCGCCTCGATGCGCGACCGCATCGTCGGCCTGCTCCAATTCATGGACAAGGACTTCGATCGCGAGAACAACTTCATCAACCACACCCATGAGTGGCTCTACGTCGACTGGTCCCTCGATCTCAACGGAGCAACCGCCGAAACCCGCGCCGCCACCACCCTCGAATACGTCCGCGCCTACCACTCCGGCGTCCGCCTGCTCCAGGAGCTCGGCGACACGGAAAACGCCGAGCACTTCGCCCACCGCGCCGATGCCATCGCGAAATTTGCTCAGGCCGCGCAATTCGCCAACGGATCCTTCGGACCCCGCTGGCAGACCAACGCCATGGCCATCCTCTCCGGCGTCGCCACGACCGACGAGTATTCGTCGATCTGGCAAAATGTCCTTGCGAATGTCGGCAAGCCCACCTGGCGTCCCGACGTCATCACGCCCTACTATGGCTCCTACGTCCTCGACGCCATGGCCCGCACCGGCCATCGCGACGCGGCCCTTGCCTGGATTCGCGAGTACTGGGGCGGCATGATCAACGAAGGCGCGACCAGCTTCTGGGAAGCCTACGATCCTGCCTGGCCGAAGAACAATCCCCACGTGGACCTCCAGGCCGACGACACCGCCGGCTACCGCATCTCGCTCGCGCACGGCTGGTCGAGCGCGCCCACGTGGTGGCTGATGGAACAGGTGCTCGGCGTCGTCCCCACCGCCGCCGGCTTCAAAGAGACCACCATCCGCCCCGATCTCGCCGGCCTCGACTGGGCCCGTGGCGCCGAACCCACACCGCACGGCCTGATCAAAGTCGATCTGAAGAAGGAAGGCAGCGGCCTCCACGCCACCATCGACATCCCCGACGGCGTCGAAGCGACGATTCTTTTCCCGGTAAAATCCGGCGCGGATCACGTCCGAGTAAACGGCTCGCCGCAATCCGGCGCGTCAGCCGAAAATGGCTCTCGGGTCGCCATCCAAATCGCCAAACCTGGCCACTACGAGCTGCGCCCTGAATAGGGCTCGATACGGATCGCCCTGCGATGCCGGTCTCGCTGCGAGCACACTCCGGTTTGTATCAGGGCACGGCTTCAGCCGTGCCGCCAAAGACCGCAAATGAACGGGCTTCAGCCCCTGAAGCATGTCCTTTTCCAGACATCCGGCTGGCCCGGGTCTCGACCTTGAGACCCGGGGAACCACGCAGCTGTTTTGGTATCAGGGCACGACTTCCAGTCGTGCCGCAACCGCACCAAAGGATGGGCGGCTTTAGCCGCTGCGTGCCTGAGCTGTTTTCCCAGGGCATAGAGCGGGAGAAGCACGCCTTCAGGACCGGCCCCCAACGCTGCCTGCCTCATCGCCTGATCATGTAAAATTACCCACAGCGCGTCCTCGCGCTCTTCCCGCGTCTCCCTGCCCAACTCAGGTGAATCCCCGCGAAGACCCAGGACGCTGCGCGCCTCCACAATCAGGCGCAAAACGATATCAGGAGCACCACCATGGCCAAGATTGCCAAAACCGGCGACCGCAAAAAAGTGATGGACACGACCAAGAGCACCGACTGCCCCAAGTGCGCGAAACCCACTCGCATCGTCAAGCGCGTGAAGGATCGTGAACGCGGCATCCCCGGCGGCGTCTACATCTCCTGCTCCGCCTGCGAGTTCTACGAAAAGCTGTAAGAGAAAAGAGCCCGCCGTGTAGCGAGATGCCTTAGTTTTGCCCGGTGCCCGGTGCCCGTCCGGTGCCCGGTGCCCGGTGCCCGGTGCCCGGTGCCTCCGGTGCCCGGTGCCCGGTACCCTGTACCCTACGCGTCTCGTCTCCGCAGCAAGACCTTCTCCCCTGCCGCGAGCATCAGGATCGCCCCTACCGCCGCCACCGGCACCGCAAATCCCATCCGCAACGATCCCGACCGCGTCGATACCAACCCCGTCAGCCACGGCAGCACCGCTCCGCCGCTCGCGCATATCGCGAACACCCATCCGGTATTGCGATGGTCCGCCACCCGCGCCAGCATCCGCGACACACCAATCGGAAACACCGGCCCAAACCCCGCCCCCGCGATCGCCACCGCCGCCAGCATCACCGCCATCGAATGCGGCGCCACCAGCATCGCTACCGCGAGCAGCGCCAGCCCCAAACTGGGCAGCAGCACCGTGCGCTCGGCCAGCGTCTTCAGCGCCATCGATCCAACCCATCGCCCCGTCAGCAGCGCCATCCAGTACAACGACACCGTTAGGCTTGCATTCGCCAGCGTCATCCCGGCAAAACGATGCGCATACGTGGCGATCCATCCCCCCACCACCGTTTCCACGCCGACATACAAAAACAGCAATACCGCGAAGAACGCCAGAGCGCCGGCGTCCGCCGCTACCGCACCGCGCGGCCCGGCATCCGTCCCTCCTGACGGTGTCCGCAATAACGGCAACAGCGCCGCGAACATCAACCCCGTTCCCAAACCCGCCGCCACAAGAAATCCACGCAGGTAGCCGCCATGCTCGGCGGCTGCAACCATCCACGGGCACGCCACCGCCCCCATCCCCCACCACAGGTTGACGATCGAAATCCTCCGCGCCCGCCCGCGCGGTTCGGCCGGCTTACGTTCAACGGCCGCTGCGCCTTCCCCCATCAATCCGGCGACCAGGTTGGTCGCCGTCACCGACAGCCCCGTCCCCAGGCCGATCAGCGCAAACCCAGTCAGTGCCAGCGCGTGTCCCAGCGCAGCCTGTGCCGTCGAGCCGGCAACCGTCAGGACCGCAACCCCCGCCGTCATCGACGCGTAACCAAGGGGAAGATTCCGCCGCAGCGCATGCGGCGAAAACAGCGCTCCCACCGTCGAAGCCGCAAATTCAGCCGCGAAAAACCCTCCCGACTGCACATCGCGCAGGCCCCATCGCGCCGCCATCACCGGCAGCAGCGGACCCGGCAGCACCGTCACGATGCCGCACACGACAAATCCAAAACATAAAAGGGAAAATCGCGGTTCGCGCTCAGCCGTCATTCACACGCCAATTCCGTCGCTCACCGTAAACCTCACGCTGCACGCTGCACCCTGTACGCTAGCGTTTCTTCATCCGCGCCGGATTCGGCGGCAACGTCGACTCCCGAATGATCAGCTCCGGCACAATCGGCACCGCCTCCGGATAATCCTTCATCCCGCGAATCCTCTGCAGCAGGATGCGCGCCGCCGTGTTGCCCATGCTGTTGAGCGGCTGCCGTATCGTCGTCAGGCTCGGCGTGTGATACGCCGCCCCCTGAATATCGTCGAAGCCGATCACCGATACATCTTCCGGCACGCGCAGACCGTGATCCTGCAACGCCCGGATCGCCCCGATTGCCGCGATATCGTTATAGGAAACCAGCGCCGTAAACGTCCGCTTCGCCGCCAGCAGCTGCGGCACTACCGGATACCCCAGCTCCGGCGAAGAAAGATTCAGTTGCAGCTGCACCACCAGCTCCGGCAAAACTTCAATGCCCAGGTCCTTCGCCACCGTCACCAGGCTCTTCCAGCGATCGTCGGAATCTGAGCTGAAGGTCTGCCCTCGCATGAACGCAATCTGCCGATGCCCCAGCTGATACAGGTGTTTCAGCATCAGCTCCGCCGCCCGCGCGTGGTCCAGGGTGATGCGCGTTACGCCGGGCAGCGGCTTGTGCGCGGCCACGGCCACCACCGGCAATGGCAGCGCGTGCTGCAAAGCCGTGTCGATGGCGATGAAGCCCTCCACCGAACGGTCCATCAACAGTCTGGGGTATTCCTCGATCAGGTCGGCTTTGCGCCGGTGGCTCGCTGTCAGGTAGAAGTAGCCTTCTTCCATGAGTACTTCTTCGATGCCGCTCATCACCAGCACCGAATAGCCGTCGCTCAACTCGGGGACCAGTACCCCCACCGAGAAGCTCTGCCGCCGCCGCAGCGATCGCGCGAAAAAGCTCGGCCGGTAATCGAACTTCTTCGCCGCGGCGACGACCCGGTCTCGCGTCTCCTGCGGGATCGACCGCACTCCCGGCGCGTTATTCAGCACCAGCGATATCGTCGCCGGCGAGAGATCCAGATAATCCCCCAGCGTCCGCAGGCTGATCGGCCGCGGCGGCAGGAACTCGCCTGTCGCCTCTTCGCCCGATCCATCCCGTCCCTGTGTCACTTTCTTTGCCGATGCTTTCCTGCGCGCAGCCATGCCCACGTTGTACTGGCTCAGGGGGGGAATCTACAACTTTAAAAGCAGTCGGTCCTGGACCAATTGTTTTCGCGCTATCCTTATATCACCACTTTCGCAGGAATTCAGGCCCGTTTTGCAAGCCGCGGGCTCGGGAGTACCCCCCAAACCGTGCTTAACCGCGACGAAAAGCTGCCCGGCGTCCGCCTCGCCGTTATCCAGTACCTCATCGCCATCGTCATGGGTGTGCTGGTGCTCGGTCTCTGGCGTCTGCAGGTCGTCGGCGGCCAGAATTACCACGCCCTCGCTGAAGCCAATCGCATCCGGAAGGTCCCCATCCTCGCCCCCCGCGGCAAGATCTTCGATCGCGAGAACCGGCTCCTCGTCGACAACTATCCCTCGGTCTCCTGCTTCCTCGTCCGCGAGCAGGGCCACGACATCTCTCCCGATCTGCCCCTCATCGCCCGCGGCCTCCACATGACCGTCGATCAGATCGACGCCATCCTCAAACGCTACCGCACCGCTCCAAAGTACGAGCCCCTCCCGCTCAAGCAGGACATCACCCCCGACGAAGAGGAATTCATCGAGGCCCACAAAGACGAGCTCCCCGAGCTCGACACCATTCAGGAGCAGCGCCGCCTCTATCCCAAAGATGGATTTGCCGCCCACCTCATCGGCTACGTTGGCGAAGTCAGCGAAGAGATGCTCAACGATCCTCGCTACGCTATCTATGAACCCGGCGATGTCGTCGGCCGCTCCGGCGTGGAAGGATCCTACGACTCCATCCTCCGCGGCGTCGACGGCTCCCAGGATGTCATCGTCGACAGCCATGGTCGCGAAGTCGGCCATCTGGGCACCGAGCCCGCCCGGCCCGGCCAAAGTCTCAGGCTCACCCTCGATCTCGATATCCAGCGCGCCGCGGAAAACGCTCTCGGCGATCGCAACGGCGCTGTCATCGCCATCGATCCGCATACCGGCGAAGTCCTTGCCCTCGTCAGCCGCCCCTACTTCGATCCCAACGCCTTCGCCGTCCGCATCTCCCGCGATGAGTGGAACAAATACATCGCCGATCCCGAACATCCTCTGATGGACAAGGCCATCCAGGCCCAGCTCGCACCCGGCTCAACCTTCAAGATCATCATGTCCCTCGCCGGACTCGAAGAGGGCATTGCTCAGGACATGACCGTCCATTGTGCCGGCGGCGTCAACCTCTTTGGAACCTACCAGCGCTGCTGGGTGCACGGCGGCCACGGCGCAGTCAACATCAACAAGGCTATCTATCAGTCCTGCGACGTCTTCTTCTATACCCTCGCTGCCCGCCTCGGCATCGACAAGATCGCCTTCTGGGCCCACAAAGTCGGGCTCGGTTACAAAACCGGCATCGATCTCCCCGACGAGGTCGCCGGTACCATGCCCTCCGCCGAATGGAAGATGAAAAACTTCCACCAGCGCTGGTATCCCGGCGAAGTCACCTCCGTCGGCATCGGCCAGGGAGCCGTCGCCGCTACGCCCGTCCAGATGGTCCGCGCCCTCGCCGGCATTGCTTCCGGTGGCGCGCTCAAGCGTCCCCACGTTGTCTTCACCGACGAAATCCCCACCGACGAGCGCAAGTCTTTTCTGGAGAACTTTCCCGGCTCCGGCGACGTCAGCTTCCCCATCGCCCCCGCTGACTGGGACATGATCACCGATTCCATGGCCGAGGTCACCCTCCCCATCGGCACCGATCCCAGCGGCCACCTCGAAGGCATCGACTTCGCCGGCAAGACCGGCAGCGCCCAGACCATGAGCAACGCCCTCGCTGCCAGGATGGGTCACGCCCACTCCATCAAGGACAACGCCTGGTTCGTCGGCTTCGCCCCACGCCGCAACCCCGACATCGCCGTCTGCGTCCTCTTTGAAGCGGGCGAGCACGGCAAATTAGCCGGCCGCCTGGCTGCTCAGGTCATCGCTGCCTACGTCAACAAGCAGCGCGCTCTCGATCACAATCTCATCGCGCAGCAGCCTAAACAGGAGCAGGTGGGCGCCCTCTGGTCCAACCCCGCCGATCCCAACGCCCTCGGCGGCAAGCCGCTACCCATCAAGCCGGGCCAGAAAACCACCGCGGAACTCGCCTCCATCCGCGCCGGCCACTTCACCGTGCCGGCGCACTAGCTTCCCAGTTCTCGACCGAATGGACAACAACCTATTGCAACTTCACATTTAGCCGCCAATGGATGGTCTTTGACTTAATCTCTACCCTGTACCCTGTACCCTGTACCCTGTACCCTGTACCCTGTACCCTGTACCCTGTGCCCTGTGCCCTGTGCCCTGTGCCCTGTGCCCTGTACCCTGTACCCTGTACCCTGTACCCTGTGCCCTACTCCCTACTCCCTACCGCCCGCACCACCGCCTCCACCAACCCGTCCAGATCATGCGGATCAGCCTCCGCCGCCGGCTCCCATCCGTTTTCCCTGAGCGTCCCGCTCGTCACCGGCCCAATCGACACCGCCCGCATCGACTCTGGCCGTGCAACTCCCGCCTCCCGCACCAAATTCAGAAAATTTGTAACAGTAGAAGAGCTGGTAAACGTCGCCGCATCCGGAACCCGCCCCCCATCCCCCAAAATTGTGCGTATCGCCGTTACAGATTCCGCCGGAATCACCGTCCGATAAGCATCCACCACATCTACCGTCGCCCCGCGCGCCCGCAGCGCATCCGGAATTACATCCCGCGCCACCGCCGCCCGCGCCAACAGCACCCGCTGCCCCTGCACTTCACTCTCCAATGCCGAGACCAGCGACTCCGCAACATACTCATCTGGCGTCACCGCAGCATCCAGCCCCAGCTGACGCAAAGCGCGAGCCGTCCCCGCTCCCACCGCAGCCACTTTCAAATGCCCGAAATCCTCAACTCCGACCCCCAGCCGTTCCAGCCGCCCGGCGAGAGCATTCACCCCGTTCGCGCTCGTCACAATCAGCCACTGATACTGTGACAAATGCCTCAGCGCCTCATCCATCTCCGCATACGATTCCGGCGGCGCAATCTCGATCGTCGGAATCTCGACGACCTCTGCCCCCAGCGCCCGCAGCTTTTCCGACAACTGCCCCGCCTGATGCCGCGCCCGCGTCACCAGAATCCTCCGCCCCGCCAGCGGATTGGCCGATTCAGATCGCGGCGTCAACTCTGCTCCCGGCAATGATTTCGAATTTTGTCCTTGTATCAGGGCACGACTTCAGTCGTGCCGTTTCTCCGCTTAGTCGAGAAAGGGCCTTAGCCCCTGCGGAACCATCCTGCATGGACTACGCACCTGCCGCGGGACTCGCAGGTGCAACCATCCCCAGCAGCCGCGCCGCTCCCTGCCGCAGCAACTCCTCTGCCACCTTCCGCCCCAGCGCCTCCGCCTCGACACCCTCTTGCCGATCCATCACCACCCGCAGCACCTCGGAGCCGTCAGCCGCCGCGACCGCCGACACGACGCTGTAACCCTCATCCCCAGCGAAGCAGTGAACCCCGATTGGCACCTGGCACCCTCCACCGAGCGCCGCCAGCGCCGCGCGCTCCGCCGTCACCGCATATCGCGTCGCCGCATGATCCAGAAACGCCAGCGCCGCGAGCGTCCTCTCATCCCTCGCCCGCGCCTCAATCGCCAGCGCCCCCTGTCCCGCCGCAGGGCACAACACCAATGGCGAAAAGCATTCCCGCCGATGTGCCGTCAGCCCCAGCCGCTCCAGCCCCGCACTCGCCAGAATGATCGCGTCCACCTGACCCTCCGCCAGCTTGCGCAATCGCGTATCCACGTTCCCGCGAAACTCCACGCAATCCACGTCCGCGCGCTGCGCCTTCAGCTGCGCCTGCCTCCGCAAACTGCTCGTCCCGATCCGCGCGCCGTGAGGCAGCGCCTCGAAACTCGCATATTTCACCGACACAAACGCATCTCGCGCATCCACACGCACCGGAATCGCCGCAATCGCAAATGGTTCCGCCAGCTCGGTCGGCAGATCCTTCAGGCTGTGCACGGCCAGATCGATCCGGCCATCGAACAGAGCCTCTTCAATCTCCTTCGTGAACATCCCTTTCCCGTCGATCTGGGCTCCGCTACCAGACCCGCCTACTTCGGCGAATGGCACATGCTGCATCCGGTCGCCCAGCGTCTTGATAATTTCAATCGAAACTTCGTGCCCCGCCCCACGCAGCCGATCCGCGATGTGATTCGCCTGCCACAACGCCAGTTGCGACCCGCGCGACCCTATGCGCAGCACGTCACCCTCTCCGCTCTTTGTCTTCCTGGAATCAGGCATGAGCATTAGCATAGCGCGGGACGCAACCTTGCCGAATGTCGTTCCCCGTCCATCAAGTGCTGCGCGGCAGCACGACTTTAGAAGCCCGCCCTTCAGGCCATGGAATAAAGGCCCAAAGAAATCGGCTTCAGCCGCGGGCCTTTGCGAGGCCCTTCAAAACGCCGACCCCGCCAGTCAAATCCCTCCGAAAGAAAAGGGGCCTCAGCCACGGCACTCCGTCGACGAGCCGCTTACTTCTCCCTGTCCTCGGTCGGCCCCGGCTCTGACCCCGCAGCCTTGTTCCCGCATTCCTTCTCGAACATTCCGCGAATCGCTTCCAGCGCCGCCGCGTCCCCGTCCCGCGCTGCCGACTTTAATGCCTGCAACGGTAAATGCAAAAACTTGTTCATCAGGCCACGCGTCAGCGAATCCACCGCCGCCTGCTGCTCTGGCGTCAGCGACTGCAGCAGCTGCCGCTGCCGATGCAATTCCGCCTGCCGCAATTCCTCCGCCGTTCCCTGCACCTGCATGATCGCCGGAGCTATATCGATCGTCCGAATCCGCCGCCGGAATCGCTCCGTCTCTTCCGTAATAATCGCCTCGGCGCGCTCAGCTTCGCGGCCACGATCCACCAGATGCGACGCCGCCACCGACTGCAAATCGTCGATGTCGTAAAGGAACATCCCTTCCAGCTGGTTCACTCGCGGATCCACATCGCGCGGCACTGCAATATCGATCACAAACACCGGCCGGTTCTTCCGCCGATGCAGGATCTGCTGCGCCTGCTCAACGCCCAGAATCTGCTCCGTTGCTCCTGTCGACGTGATGATGATGTCCGCTTCGTGCGCCCGCGCATCCAGCTCCTCAAATCGGATCGCCTCTCCCAGGAACTGCTCCGCCAGCTTCACCGCCCGCTCGTAAGTCCGGTTCGCCACCAGCATCGAGTCGGCCCCGTGCTGCATCATGTGCCGCGCCGCCAGCTCGCTCATCTTGCCGGCCCCGATCACCAGAATCTTCTTCCCTTCCAGCGATCCGAATATCCGCCGCGCCAGATCCACTGCCACCGACGCTATCGATATCGACGAAGACCCAATCTCCGTCTCCGTCCGAACCCGCTTCGCCGCCGAAAACGCCCCCTGCAGCAGCTTGTCCAGCGGACCCTTCACCGCTCCCAGCTCCCGCGCCGTGGTCCACGACTGCTTCACCTGACCCAGAATCTGCGCTTCGCCCACCACCATCGAGTCCAGGCTCGCGGCCACCCGAAACATGTGCCGCACCGCTTCCTCATCCTGGTAGCGATATAAATGCGGCTCCAGCACCGAACGGTCCAGCGCGAAATGCTGTGCGAGAAATCCCGGCAAATGCGGCTCCAGCCCGTTGTGCGAGACCAGCAGCTCCACACGGTTGCACGTCGACAGGATCATCGCTTCCTGAACACCCGGCTCCGCCAGCAGCGCGCGCGTCGTCTCCGGCAGCGCGTCGCCGCCAATGGCCAATCGCTCCCGCAGCTCCACCGGCGCCGTTTTGTGATTCAGCCCTGTGACCAGGAATCTCATTTCAAACCGAACCTGTGCGCGGAATTATGCACCGACCCCAGCAAATTCGCCGCCAGCACGCAAAGCATCAGCGCAAATACACCCGACGATAGCCACGCCGCGCGCCGTCCACGCAAACCCGTGTTCCGCCGGATGAACAGGATCACGACATACAGCCCCCACATCACAAACGACAGCACCACTTTCGGATCGGCGAAGTACCGAATCCCCACATCCTCCTGCGCGATCAGCGACCCCGCAAACAACCCCGCCGTCATGCAGAAGAAACCCAGCATCAGCGTGCTCTGCGCAATCTGGTCCATCGTCGCCAGCGGTGGCAGCCAGGTGAGAAAACCGCGTGGCCGCGTCTTCGGGCGGTCCGTCACGCCTGCCTTGGCCCAGTCCTTGTTCTTCAGCCGCTTCTCCTGGATCAGGTACAGGAAGCTCGACAGCATGCTGAACAGCAACGCCGCATAGGCTGCCAGCAACATCACCACGTGGAATGCGATCCATCCATTCCGCACCAGCGGCGACCCGAACGTATACCTCTGTGGCCCAATCGCCGGAATCACCGTCAGCAAAAACGCCAGGGGTAGAGCGAACAATCCAAACGAAATCGTCCGATAAACAAAAAAGATGAAGAGAAACACCGCGACAATCACCAGCGCCAGCGTCGAGAGAATCTCGTCCGCCATTACCGGGATCAGGTGGTGCGCCGACGCCAGCATCTCCACCGAAGCTACGAGGTGGAAGAACCATCCCCCCAGTGCCACCGGCAGGCAATAGCGGTGTCCCCTCGGACGGTTTCCGAGCACGGCGGGAATCGCCAGCACGCTGGCGACCGCATATAAACCTGCCGCAACTCGTAACCACAGGAGGAACATGGGGAAAATCTCAGAGGAGGGCCGCACCCGAGGGAATAACAAAAGTATAAATAACCTCGGCATTACAGCCCGCCGAACCCATTATCTGAAGCGCGCCCAGCTCCGAATGTGAGCAAAATCACATCTGCGCGTTTTTAGAGCTGTTTCTGCTGCCCATCCTCCCGTTGCGCCCGCTCCAGGCCTCGGTTGAACAGGGCAAAGGGCCTCCCACTCCAGGGAAGCTGCTACACTTTGGCGATCCGCCCCGCTCCCTTCGCCGGCGAGCCCAACCAGACACGAGGTCCATCCAATGGCAGCTGCCACGAGTGTGCAGGTAACCCCCGATCGCATTATGCAAATGGCGTGGGGATATGTCCCTCCCCTCGTAATGGAAGCGGCCATCCGCCACCGGGTCTTCGATGTCCTCGACAGCGGCCCGAAGACCGTTGCCGAGGTTCACAAGGAAACCGGGGCTTCCGCTCGCGGACTCACCGCGATCATGAACGTTCTCGTCACCCTCAACTTTCTCTCCAAAGATGAACAGAGCCGGTACGCCCTCACCCCAGAGAGCGAGACATTTCTCGTGAGCACGAAGCCTACCTTCCATGGCGGCTTCGTCAAACATTGCAGCGAACATCTCATCCCGCGCTGGCTGCACATCAATGAAATCGTCGCGACGGGCAATCCGGTCGCTGCCGTCAATCTCGAGCAGAGCGGTGGCGAGTTCTTCCATGAATTTGTCCTCGACATCTTTCCCCTCAGCTATCCCGCGGCGCAGTTCCTCGGCGGCGAAATGCGCTTTGGTCATGAGGGAGCGCCGGTCAGGGTGCTGGACCTCGCGGCGGGGTCAGGCGTCTGGGGCATTGCCCTCGCACAAAGCTCGCCTCGCGTGCAGGTGACAGCGGTCGACTGGCCGGAGGTGATTCCTGTGACGAAGCAGACCGTGGCCCGCTTTGGCCTCGACGCCCGCTTCAGCTTCGTCGAGGGCGATCTCCACGATGCGGATTTCGGATCCGGCTACGCACTGGCGACGCTCGGGCACATCCTCCACAGCGAAGGCGAGGCGCTCAGCCGCAAACTCCTCGGCAAAACATTCGCGGCTCTCGCCAGCGGCGGGACCATCGCCATTCAGGAGTTCCTCGTAAACAACGAACGGACCGGGCCCCCCAACGGAATCTTCTTTGCGGTCAATATGCTGGTGAACACCCAGAACGGCAATACCTGGTCTTTTGATGAGATCGCCTCGTGGCTCAAAGAAGCCGGCTTCACGAATCCGCGAACGCTTGCGTCGCCGGGGCCTTCACCGCTGATCCTGGCAACCAGGCCCTGACGCAGATTTCTCATCCTGCGCGAAGCATATCCGCAAATCGGCCCTCCCGCTTGTGGGCTCTCACCGATGCGCGGCGGCCATCTCCCGCGCCGCCTGGCGCTCCCGGGGCGGCGGCGAGAGCAACTGCATCGTCACCACCACCGCCGGAATCAGAAATACCGTCGATCCCAGCACCCACATAAAGGCACCCGCCGCAATCTGATCGTTGAGCGCGTTCAGTCCGAACAGCCGCGGAACCGTTCCGTAGCTGGGGTATAGCAACCGGCCGGAAAAACACAGGAACGCCGAGAGTCCCGTATTCACGAGATCGGCGCCCAGCAGGTACGGGAGCAGCATCCATCGCGAAAATCGCTGCCGATAGGGCCACGGCGCGATCACCGGCCACCAGAACATCAGGCTTGTGGCGAGAAAACATCCATGCTCCACGTTGTGCCATCCCTCCGACGCCAGAGCAAATTCATAGGCCCGCGGAACATGCCACCCCACATATGCGACGTTCATCGCTAACCACGCGACCCGCGGGCGCGTCAGGAAACTCCCAGCCCGGTGCAGAATTCCCATTGCAAACAACGGCCGCAGCGGCCGCCGAACGATCCATCGCGGCAGACCGCGTAGCATCGGAACTACCGGCGCACCCAGCACGATCAGCGGCGGTGCAACCGACATCAGCACGAAGTGCTGCGCCATGTGCATGAAGAGCAGCGACTCGCTGAAAGTGTCGAGCGGCGAGGCGACCGCGACGAAAATCGCTAAGATCCCGCCCAGGAATGCTGCCAGCCGCCACGCGGGAAAGAATCCTCCCCGGGTCTTCCGAATTTGTAACCATCCCCGAACATAAAGGCCCGCTGTCACCGCGAGCGCCGCAGTCACGGCCCACGGAACGTCCCACCTCGTGATGAGCGCCTCTGCATTCATGGCTCAACAGACGCTCAGGGACCGCCGGTCCCGCTGACCGGCGCTGGCGTAGGATTCGTCTGCAACGTCTCCTGCGACGCGTCGAATGCGGGCTGCTCGTTCGCCGGATGCAGCGTCTCCAGGAAGCTCACCAGCGCCTCAATCTCCGCCGGCGAAAGATTCTTCCCATACGCGGGCATATTCCCGCCGCCCGTCACCACCTTGTAGCGCATCTGGTCGGGCGTCATCCGCGTCGCCACGTCGTCGAGCGCCGGCCCGCGCTCACCTCCTTCGCCGCCCACCGAGTGGCAGTTCCGGCATTGCTTCGCCTGAAAGATCACCGCACCCTGCCGCACCACCGGCGTTGCCTCCCGCAGGTATTTCACAGGCAATGGATCGCCGCTCCACGCGCTCATGTGCGGGCTCCACGGCGTAAACGTCGCCAGGTGCGTGAACACAGCCCACGCCACCGCCACACTGGTCAGCGCGAGTACCGCTACCGGCCGCCGATGCCAGCTCTTCTCCCCCTCGCCGGCGACAAACGGCACCGCCAGCAGGCCCGCGATCATCAGAATCGGCGCAATCAAAATGAACGGCGTCTCCATCGACGGCGGCAGATACGACAGCACCGCGTAAATCCACAGAAAAGGAAAGTCCGGCTTGGGCACCGTCTGCGTGATCGATGGATCGGGCTGCCCCCCCGGTCCCGACGGCCCAAACACCACCGCGCATACCGCCACCGCCGCCAGCACCGCGCCGGAGAAGATCAGATCCTTCCAGAACGCGCCCGGGATAAATGGAATCCCGTCTTCGTGCGCGAGCTTGTTGTACTCGGCAATATAAGTGGACTTGCGCACCAGCCGTCCCGGCATCGGCCACTCGTTGATGCCCAGCTTCAGCACCATCCACACATGCACCGCAGCCAGAAACAGCAGCGTCCCCGGAATCACAAACACGTGCAGCGCAAAAAAACGCGACAATGTCGCCCCGGCAATCGTCGGTCCGCCCAGCAGCAAATGGACCAGTCCGCCTCCCATCCACGGCACGCGGCTCAGGATGAACACGCCGATCCCCAGCCCCCAGTACGCATCCTGATCGAAGCGCAGCACCTGCCCCGTGAACGCCATGCCCAGCGTCATCAGCAGCAGAAAAACCCCCACCACCCACGTCAGCTCGCGCGGGAATTTATACGCCCCGAACAGAAACACCTGCGCCATGTGGATGAAAACCACGGCCACCATGAAATTCGATCCCCAGCCGTGAATGGCGCGCAGCAGCCACCCCAGCGGCACCTGGTGGTTCAGGATGTTCAGGCTGTTCCACGCCTCTGCTGCCGACGGCACGTACACCAGCGCCAGCAGAATGCCCGTCACGATCTGCAGCATCAGCAGCGTGAACGCCGCGCTGCCGAACACGTACCACCAGCTCGCCGTATTGCGCGGAACCTTGTGCAGTGCGGCGTCCTTGATCGGCCCTTCCACCTGCAGCCGCCGCTCGAACCAGTCGTAGACCTCTTTGGCGGTCTCCTTCATCCGCGGCATGGGCAATCCCCGTCTTTCCCGGATTCGTCCCGCGCCGGCCTGGAAATGTTCACCAGCTTTGCCGTATTCGACAAACTCGGCATCTGCCCCGCGTCAATTTGTAACTGTCCCCCGGCTATTTTGTAGTCGTAGGTGAAAAGCCCGCGTTCCGGCGGCCCCGACGCCCGCGAACCATCGGCATAGTAGACCCCGCCGTGGCAGGGACACATAAACAGCTGCGACTGCGGAAACCACCGCACCGGGCATCCCAGATGCGCGCAGTTGATCGCGAATACCTTGAACTGCGCCGTGCCCTCGCGCCGCACATAGCAGGCGACGTTATCCGTCTGGCCGTCCCAGGGTTCGGTCCAGGGATTCTTGTAAAACGCCAGCCGCGTCTCCCCCATCGGAAATCCGTCCGCCGCTCCCAGCGAGATCCATGACTTGTACGAAGAATCTTTCCTTACCGGCGCCAGTAAATAGCGCACGATCGGCACCGCCAGCGCCAGCCCCACCAGCCCGTTCAGCGCCACGCCCGCCTTCAGCAGCAACCACCGCCGCGAAACAATCGCCGGATTCTCGCGATCGCTCGCGTGCTCGCTCGCCGTTCCGATATCAGGCCCCGTATCCTGCTTGTGCGGGCTGTCGCTCTGCTCGCTCATGGCTCTCTCCTCGCCGGAATAGGCATCGACGCTGCCGAAACCGCCGCTGGATTTCGCAGCGATCCCAAATACGTAACAATGTCGGTGACATCCTGCGCGGACAGCGCCTGCCCCGACGCCCCGGCACTCGCCAGCCGCCAGTCCGGCTGCCCGATATCCGGCCGTCCCGCGACGATGATCGTCCGCAGCGCCTGATCCCCGACCAGGGACAGATACACCTGGCTTGTCACCTGCTGCCGTTCCGGTTTCATGTGGCAGCCCGCACAATGCGCCTGGTACGCCGCCTGCCCTCGCTTCCCATCTCCGCCCGTCCCCTGCGCGTACGGCGGCGGCGTCCCACCCGCAAATGCATTCGGCTTCGCCCACTCCTTCCGCATCCCGGCAATAATCGCGCCAATTTGCGCATCGGTCAGCATGCCGCCCGCCGACTGCGCGAACGCCGGCATCTGCGTTCCCGGCATCCCTCCGGAAATCCATTTGCGCAGCGTGCCGTCGTCCACCAGCGCCTGGTATTCCGGATTGGCCAGATCCGTCGCCGGACCATTCTGCCCGCCTGCGCCGTGGCAAGCCTGGCAATTCGTGCTGTAGAGCGCGTGAAAATCCATGATTTCGTCCGGACGAGGCGCAGTGCCGGCCGCCGCTGCCGCACCCGGCAACCGCCCGCAGCCTGTGAGGGCCAGCAACAAGGGAAACGCCAGCGTCATGGCCCCGGCACGCATCAGCGCTTCTCCCCATCGGCTGGCGGACCGGCGTCCGGATTCGACTCCATCAGCCCCGGCGCTTCAATCCCCAGGCGCGCAAAGAAGGGCAATCCCTGGCTCGTCTTGATCCGCCCTTCTCGCGCCACCACCAGGCCCGCAACCACGCCAAACATCACCTGCGAAACGACGAACCATCCCCACTGGATGCGCGCGTCGAGCGCCGGATTGATCACGCCCATCGCCGAATGCAGCAAGCCCGTCCACAGCAGCGGCGCGATCACACCGCCCAGCAGCACAGGCCGCCGCGGCAACATCGGCAGCATCGCCCCGTAGAGCAAGCCGACCAGTAAACACGTAACAGAGTGGATCACAATTGCGACCAGCAGCCAGCTCCAGTGGAACGTCGCGATCTCCGCTGTCGTGATATTGGCCGACGGCCCCACGCCCGCGCCCCCCAGCAGGTTCACCGGATACCAGATGCTGTGCTGCGCGATCAATCCGTAGAGCAGCGCCGGAAAGATCATCGCGATGCCGCCGGCGATCCCACCCTTAATGCCGCTCGAGACCGGATACGTCTCGACAGGCAGATGGATCCGATGTTCCCCTCCGACATGCAGGTGCCGCACCACATGTCGCGCTGTCGTAATCGTCACCGGCTGCACCAGCACGCGAACATCCTCGTGCGCCTCATGCGGCAGCACCTCGCGGAACCACCCCACGCATCCCGCCACCATCAGCACCGCGCCGAACAATGTCACCCAAAGCGTCGTCACCAATCCGGCCGCCGCCATCGTGCACCCAAACGCGAGGATGATCGGCCACGCCGTCGGCGCAGGCAGATGGATCGTCTCGCCGTGCGCGGGTCCCGTCTTTTGTTGCGTGATCTCCGTCATGCCTCTCCCCGGCTACCGGCCCACGATGTACACCACGGTGAAGACCACCACCCACACCGCATCCACAAAATGCCAATAGAGCGCGAATACCTGGACGCGCTCCGAATGCCTCTCCTGCACGTGCCCCGTCAGCGTGAACAGAAAAATCAGGGAGAGCCCAATCAGCCCCACCACCACGTGCGTCGCGTGCAGTCCCACCAGCGAATAGAACGTCGTCCCGAAAAGATTCGTCCGGATCGTCAGCCCGTCCTGGTAGATCAGCTTGTGCCACTCGATGCCGGTGCCCACGAGGAACACCACGCCCAGCGATATGGTCAGCCCCCACCACGCCGCGAACGCCCGCATCTTTCCGCGCTCGATCTGTCGCTCCGCAAGCCAGATCGTCACGCTGCTCGACAAAAGACAAACCGTGTTGAAGAGCGGAATGTCCAGCACCTGCTGCGGCGTCGGTCCGCTCAGGCTCTTCCCGATATAGAAGATGTAGGCGACCACAAAGATCGTGAAGATCGCTGTCTCGCCGACGATCAGCGAGTACATGCCCACGCGCCCACGCGAGGGCAGATGCCACGGTTCGGCCATCGGAGAGACAGGGATCGCGCTCATGCTTCATACTTCCAGTCCGGATCTTCCGGATGTTTTAAATCCCACAATGGCCGGCGGCTGCGCACCACCGGATCGGTCGCGAAGTTATACGACGGCGGCGGCGACGGCACCGCCCACTCCAGCGTCCACGCATCCCATGGATCGTTCCCCGCCTCTTTGCCCCGGAAATACGATTGAAATAGATTCCACGCGAAGATCAGCACCGCAATTCCCTGGATCATGCCCCCGATCGAAATGATGAAGTTCAATTGGTTCCATCCCCGATCCGGTTCGTAGGTGTAAATCGAGCGCGGCATCCCGAAGAATCCCAGGAAATGCATCGTGTCGAACGTGATGTGAAAGCCGATCAGAAACAGCCAGAAGTGCCACTTGCCCAAAGTCTCGCTCAGCATCCGGCCCGTGACCTTGGGATACCAGTAGTAAATCGCCGCAAAAATATTGAAGACAATTCCACCCACGAGCACGTAATGAAAATGTGCGATCACGAAATACGAATTGTGCAACTGCCAGTCCCACGGTGCGACCGACAGCATAATGCCCGTCAACCCGGCGATCAGGAACTGAAACAGAAATCCAACGCAGAACAGCATCGGCGTCGAGAATCGTATCTTTCCGCCCCAGATCGTCGCCAGCCAGTTGAAAATCTTGATCCCCGTGGGAATCCCCACCAGCATCGTCGACAGCACGAAGAATGTATTGCCCACCGACGTCATCCCCACCGTAAACATGTGGTGCGCCCACACGCCCAGGCTCACGAACGCGATCCCCACCGACGCCGCCACCATCGCCGGATAGCCGAAGATCGCCTTCCGCGAAAACACCGGAATAATCTCGCTCGCGATGCCGAACGCCGGCATCACCAGCACGTACACCTCCGGGTGGCCGAAGATCCAGAAGAAGTGAATCCACACCAGCGCCGATCCGCCGGCCTGCGTATCGAAAAAATGCCCCCCCAGGTAGCGGTCGATCACCAGCATGATCTGCGCCGCCGTCAGCGGTGTGATGGTCACCAGCGTCAGCCCGCTTACCACCAGCATCAGCCAAACAAACAGAGGCATGCGCAACAGCGTCATCCCGCGGCAGCGCATCGACAGCGTCGTTGCAATAATGTTGATCGCCGTGCCCAGCGTTCCGAACCCGCTCACGATCAGCGCCAGCGCCCAGTAATCCGTCGCGTGCCCTGGAGAAAACGCCCGCGCCGTCAGCGGCGCGTAGGCGAACCAACCCACATCCGGCGCATTCCCCATGCCGTACAGACCGAATCCGCCGATAAAGCTGTAATAAAGCAGCAGTCCGCCGAACGCCGTCAGCCAGAAGCTGAAAGCATTGAGCCGCGGAAATGCCATATCCCGCGCGCCGATCATCAGCGGCACAAGATAATTCGCGAACCCAAACAGAATCGGCATCCCCACCAGAAACACCATCGTGGTGCCGTGCATGGTGAACATCCGGTTGTAGACCTGCGGCGACAGAAAATGATTGCCCGGCCACGCCAGTTGAATGCGGATCGCCAGCGCCTCCGCCCCTGCCACCAGCAAAAAGAAGATCGAGTACACCACGTACAGAATGCCCAGCCGCTTGTGATCGACCGTCACCACCCACTCATGCAGCGCCTCGATCAGCAGCGAAGGCGACCGCCGCTGCGGCGTTACGTCGATCGTCCCCGGTATCGGTAAGGTCTGGTCCGCCATCCCTTTGTCCTAATGAAGTGTCGTTAAGTAGGCCACCAACTCGTCGATCTGCTCACTGTTCAGCTGCATTGCCGGCATCAATGCTCCCGGCTTCAAATTGTCCGGGTTGTCAATCCACGCGCGAAGATTCGCCGGCGTATTCAGCGCGGCGCCGGAAGCAATCGTCGCGCGGCTCGCCAGATGCGTCAGGTCCGGCCCGAAGGTTCCCACCGCCGCTGTTCCCGCAATCCGGTGGCAATTTGTACAGGCCTCGGTTTCAAATATGTGCCGCCCCGCCGCAACCCTGGGATCCTGGTTCCCTGGTTGCTGCTGTTGCTTCACCCACGTGGCGAAATCATCCGTCGATTCGACGTAGACCCGCAGCAGCATCTTTGCGTGTTCCACGCCGCAGAACTGCGCGCACTGCCCCACATACAGCCCCGTATGCAGAGGATCGATCCACGTTTCATTCGGGTGATTTGGAATCAGGTCCGTCTTGCCCGCGAGTTGCGGAACCCAGAAACTGTGGTCCACATCCGCCGACAGCAAATGCAGGTACGTTGGTTGCGGTGTGTGCGTGTTGCTGACCGGAATGTGCAGCTCGTTGGCGGTCACAATGCCGTACTTCGGATAGCGGAACTCCCACCAGTACTGATGCCCCACCACCGTCACATCGAGCGCCGCGCGCGGCTTCGGCGCATCCTGCACCGCGAAAATAATCCGCGCCGTCGTCAGGAACAGCACCACCACGATCAGGATCGGGATCACCGTCCACGCCAGCTCCACCTGCGTGCTGCCATAAATCTGCGCGGGCTCGCTGCCGTCGTCCGTCTCGCGCACCCGATAGCGCACGATCGCCCACGTCAGCAGTCCGCCCACGCCCACGAAAATTCCACCGGTGATTGCAAGCACGAACCACGACAGGCCCACAATGCTGTTGGCGGGCGTCGATGCCGGAGCGAAGATGTTGGGCGTCGTTTGTGGGCCGTCCGCCCAGCCTGCGCCGCTTCCACAGACGATGGCGCACCATAAAAAAAGCAGACGCCTCAGGCGAATCGCGCGCGCGCTTTGCTTCCGACTCTTGGATGGCATCTGTTTCCGCGTCAGAACTTCGTGGGACGGTTGCCGTTCGTGTTCGATTGCGGCGCGTGCGTGAAAATGTCCTGGAGACGCCCGCCCTGCTGCGCATGTGCCGTCGACCGGTCTCGCTGTCGATCGGAACGAATCAGGGGCCCTTCGAAAAATCATCTTAGCAGTTATGAGAACCGCCTCCTCGCCCTGGAGGCCCACCCGCATATTCATCCCGCTAAGCGCTGGCCGCAAACATCCGCGCAAAACGGCGAACCGCATTTGCCAGAGCAGCGATCTTAGCCCCATTCGCGTACGCATTGATTACGGCTCTGCGAAAAACCGGCGCAGTCAGCGCCCGGTACCCCGCATCGAGATTGTTGTAAAACCACCGCGCTCCCGATGCCGACAACCGCAGATCCCGGCGCAGCGGTGCCGTCCGTTGCGCAAACGTCCGATCCGCCGCCCCTTTTCCCCGCAGCTCGCCGTCAATCGCCTCCGCCGCTGCCTGCCCGCTCGCAATCGCACCATAGATGCCCTCGCCCGTCAGCGCGTCGGCAAATCCGCCCGCATCCCCCACCAGAAAAATCCGCCCCGCAGCCTCCGGCCCATTCTCCGCTCCGAATCCCAGATACTGCCCCGTCACATGCTCTACACGCGCATCGCCCAGACGTTCGCGAATATACAATCCAAGCCGCGCCCGATCCAGCTTCTCCGTCCCCGATTCGTCGTAAACTCCCAGCCCTGCATTCAGATGATCGCGCTTCGGAAAAATCCAGCCGTACCCATGCCGCACCGGCGCAAAATCGAAGATCAACTCCGAACTGCGCCCATCCCCGGGATACACCTGCGCCTCCAGCGCAAATCCGCGCCGGAACCACGCCGCCGTCTCCTCTCCGCACACCAGCTGCCGCACCCGGCTGTGAACGCCATCCGCGCCCACCAAAAAGCGCCCCGCATACTTGTTCTCCGCGGTCTCCACGATGACCCCATCGCCCGTCTCGCCCGCCGCCGTTATCGCCCCAATCCGCTCAAACCGCGCTCCCGCCTCCATCGTCCGCCGCAGACAGAAAGCGTCCAGCTCCTCGCGCACCGTCATCGCGCACACCGCCGTCCGGCTGGCCAGCTGCGCGGATTCCTCGCGGCTCTTCTCCACCACAATGGCCGACACCGTCTCTCGCACCACCGGCTCTACCGAATACCGCAGCGCCCGCAGCGACTTCCGCGTCAGCCCCCCCGCGCAGGCCTTGTGCCGCGGAAACTCCGCCCGGTCCAGCAGCAGAACCGCGCGCCCCGCCTTCGCCAGATCGTAGGCCGCCGCGCATCCCGCGGGACCGGCTCCCACCACAATGGCGTCCCAGCGCTCCATACCTGCAATAGTATGTCCAGACCTCGGCCGCTATAAAACCCGGGCCGCTATAAAATCCGCGGACCCGCCACCGCGTAATCCAGCCGCTAGGCCATCTGCGGCGGCGCCGCCGATCCTCCCGGTTCGCGCCGCGGCATCGCTGCTCCCTTCTGGATCGTCAGCTCCACATGCACCGCATCCCCCGCCGTCGCCTCCAGCGTCTCCCGCGTGCACTGGCAAAGCGCTGCCAGCAGTGAGTGCGACGCCCCGGTCAGTTCCAGTCCGGACGCGATCAGCACGCTGTACATCTCCACGCACATGGCGCGCACAAACTCAAATTCGATCGCCGCTGTCTCGTTCGCGTCGAAGCGCCGCGACAGCACGCACCCTCCACATGCCATCACCGCCCCGGTCAGAAAGCGCACCGTCCGGGGCGCATCCTCCGAGCAACGCGCGCTCAGCTGCAGCTCCCAGCTGCCCCCTTTTTCCATCACCGGCTCGGCGAATCCGCACACGCCCTCTGCATCGGAAATTCCCGGTAATCCCTTCAGTCCTCCACCCGCCGCGCATACGCGCTAAAGCTTTTTTCCTGTGCTAACGTTGCGTCATGATCATCGGCACTGGCATCGATCTCGTCGAAGTGCCGCGCATCCTCCGCTCCATCGAGCGCTTCGGTGATCGCTTCCTCCGCCGCATCTTTACCGACGCGGAGATCGCCTACTGCCGCGCCCGCGCCTCTTCCGCCGAGAGTTTTGCCGCCCGTTTTGCCGCCAAAGAAGCAGGAGCCAAAGCCCTCGGCACCGGCATCCAGCATGGCGTCTCCTGGAAAGAACTCGAAGTCCGCCGCGCCCCCGGCAGCCGTCCCACCCTCGTTCTCAGCGGCCGCGCCCGTGCCATTGCCGGACAACTCGGCGTTACCCGTGTCTCACTTTCGCTCACGCACACCGCCTCCCTCGCCATGGCCAGCGTCCACCTCGAAGCCTGACACCTCTGCACCCCCTTCGCGCCCCCCTCCCATGCCCACCCGCTCCAAAATGGTGTAGAAGGGACGATAGCTTCGTGAAGGAGAACGCATGAACCGCCTCACCTCCTGGACCGCTCTCGTCTTGTTTCTGCTCGCTGCCTCTCAAGTCCGCTCCCAGGATGCACCGCGCTGGGTCGGCGCCTGGGCCACCGCCCCCATGGGTGAGCACGTCAACCCAGGACAGCCCGCCCCCGCCAACTCCACCTACCGCAACGTCGTCCACATCAACCTCGGTGGATCCTCCGTCCGCGTGCAGCTCACCAACGAATTCGGCGCGCGCTCCCTCACCATCGCCTCCGCTCACATCGCCCTCACCGCCGCCAGCCCGACCCCGTCGGGCGCCATCCAGCCCGCCACCGACCACGCCCTCACCTTCGACGGACAAACCTCCGTCACCATCCCCGCCGGCGGCCTCGCCTTCAGCGATCCCGTGCCCCTCACCGTCTCCGCTTTCACCGACCTGGCCGTCAGCCTCTTTCTCCCCAGCCAGCCCATCGACGACACCACCTGCCATCAGGACGCGCTCTCCACCAACTTCACCACCCCCGGCGACACCACCACCGCCGAGACCCTTCCCAATGCGCGCCCCATCTACTCCTGGTGCTTCCTCAAAGGCATCGACGTCGCCACGCGCGTGCCCGATGCCGCCTCCATCGTGACCCTCGGCGACTCCATCACCGACGGCGCGCTCTCCACCCGCGATACCAACCACCGCTGGCCCGATGTCCTCGCTCGCCGTCTGCAGGCTGACCCAGCGACCGCCCGCCTCTCCGTCCTCGACGAAGGCATCGGCGGCAATCGCCTCCTCCACGATGGAACCGGCCCCAACGTCATCGCCCGCTTCGATCGCGACGTCATCGCGCAAACCGGCGTCCGCTACGTCATCGTTCTGGAAGGCATCAACGACATCGGCCGCCTCGCCGCTCCGCGCGAGCCCGGCGACATCATCACCGCCCAGGACGAAATCTTCGTCCTCTCGCAGCTCGTCACCCGCGCCCACGACCATGGCATCCGCATCTTCGGCGCCACCATCACCCCCTACATCGGAGCGAAGTACGCCTCACCAGTCGGCGAGCAGGTACGCGAGGCTGTCAATCAGTGGATACGCACCAGCGGCGTCTTTGACGGCGTCATCGACTTCGACAAGGCTACCCAGGATCCCGCGAATCCCACCGCGTTTCTCCCCGCTGTCGATTCCGGCGACCATCTCCACCCCGGCGACGCCGGCTACGAGAAGATGGGCTCCTCCATCGATCTGTCGCTCTTTAACTGAACTGGGGCGTTCCAGAGTCGTGTCGCAGGAAACTCGTTAGCACCATCGCGAAAATGGCTGCCCCACGTCTCGTTGTTGAGACGTGGGTTGGCCTTAGCCCTGCCAATGTGAAGGGGCACGGCTTCAGTCGTGCCGGAAAGCCGCGAGTCTTGTGAAGGGGCACGACTTCAGTCGTGCCTAAAAGGCGCAAAATCACCCGGGCTTTAGCCCCTGAGCAGCGCCCCCTGACACCGTAATGCTTTAAGCGCCGGGAGTCTTGTGAAGGGGCACGACTTCAGTCGTGCCTAAAAGGCGCAAAATCATCCGGGCTTTAGCCCCTGAGCAACACCCCAAACTCACGCGCGCAACTTCTTCGAGCGCGCATCCGCGCCGCGTACCGAGCTGACCGGCCGCCGCGGTGCCTGCGCCGCTTCCTGCGCGGTCTGCGGATAGTGGACCTCCGGAAACGCCTCGAACGCCGGCCGCGCGAACAAATATCCCTGGAACAACCGGATATTCTGCTCCGACAACCACGTGTACTCCGCCACCGTCTCGACCCCTTCGACAACCACGTCGATCCCCATCTCAAAACAGCCCAGCCGGATCGCCCGCACCATCGCCTGCCGCGGCCCTGGCCGCTCGATCCCGCGGATCAGCCGCATATCCAGTTTGATCTGGTTCGGCTCGAGGTCTTCGAGCAGGTTCAGCCCCGCATGCGCCACGCCAAAATCGTCGATCGCAATCCGCAATCCGAGCGCGCGGCACTCCTTCAGCAGCCCCGCCAGATGGCTCGCCTGCTCCACCATCAGCGATTCCGGCGCTTCGAGAACCAACCTGTGCAGCGGCAGCCCCGCCTTCTGCGCCGCCTCGATCGTGCTCATCACCGACTTCGGATACGACCCCAAACTCTGCGGCAGAAAATTCAGCTGCAGCGTGCGATCGATCCCCAGCCGCACCGCCAGCTCCACCGCCTCCGCCCGCGCCGTCTGGTCGAACAGATGCAAACGCAGCGGTGAAACCTGATGCAGCACCTGCCACGCCGGCTCATCCCACGTGCCGCGGATCAACGCCTCCCACGCCACCACTTCTTTGGCCACCGTGTCCACGATGGGCTGAAAGGCAAAGCTAAATGCCGGATCGACCGGCAGCTGCGGGTGGGCGCTCACAAGGCGCCTGCATTTCCGGATTTCGTACGCGAGAACATGGGGGAGGTTGGCCTTCAACCACCGAGCGGCGGTCGTGTGGATTCCACGGCAATACGCCATCGTCTCCCCCGTCCCAGCCTCCGGCAACTCCACAAAAGGGTCAGAGTTAACCCAAAGATGGACTACAACCTGCCACGGAGCCTGTGCATCCCGGAGCCGAAGACTGACGAGCACACCGGCCGGCTGGCCCGGGTCTCGTCCCTGAGACCCGGGTTCCGCGAATCTACCTCCGGCAAAACCGGGATGTTCTCTGCGACCTCTGTGCTCTCTGTGGTGAGCCGCAGTACCCCGGTACCTCCGTACCCCCGTCGGCCCGTTTCTCCTTGCGCCCACGAATCCCCGGGTCTTACCCTTGAACCAGAGGGATTCTCCGCCCAGGCGGATAATCCCTGTTGCTTTTTCCGGACCCTGCTCTTTGAAATCCTCGTCGGCCCTCCCGCACCTTACTCTGCCTCGGCTCAGCCCAATTGGGTCGAGCTACCCGGCCGACCCCGAATTTACATGCGCATCGATCCCTTAGGCCGCTCAGACAGATCGAGACCGGCAGATCCGGACCTGTAGATTCGGGACCACAGGTCCGGATCCCGGCCCTGTTGTCAACCTCGACAACATTTTAGGCAGCCTTATTTTCAAGGGTTTGCCACAGCCCCAAACCCAGGGGGGTACCCCCTCCCCGCATGCTTGAATCGTCCAATCGGGGACGAGGCGGCACAAAACAGCGACACATCGCAAGAACCTGGAAACAGAACGGAAACAGCAAACATCAAAGAATCAAATACTTACACGGGAAATGCAGGCCATGCGGCTTAGAATCAAGCACTTAACAAATTGGGAAATAAGGAGGCCTCTCAAAAGAAAGAGGGACGCAACAGAAAACAACTTTGGTGGAGGCGGCGGGAGTCGAACTTGAGCCGTCTTGCGGCCCTCCGAGCCCGCAGGCGAAATCCTGAGCGAGCGCAGCGAGTCGAAGGACCTCAAGCAGGAATAATTCAGGAGGTAGGTTGGTGGAGGCGGCGGGAGTCGAACCCGCGTCCGAAATCGTTGTCAGCCAAGAGACTCCATGCTCAGTCCAATTCAAATGTTTCGCTCCCGGCTCTTAGAACGGACAAGAAAAGCCGAAAACTAGTCCGATGATCTCGCCGCCGCCATACGGACCGAATGCCGGAAGCCAGCCTGCTGTGCGACGTCCTTCCTCAGCCCACAGGCGAAGCCGCGGAGGACGGCAACTTAACTAATTAAGCTGCGTATGCCAGTTGATTGTTGGCAATTATGGTTTTCCAGGCGATTACGGGTGCCCAGACCCCGGCATGCCTCTTTGCCGCAAGCGATCCCGTCGAAACCGTGACGCCCCCTCCCGGGTGCAATAGGGAATCCCTGACAGCACCTCTATTATCGCACTTTCGGACGCTGGCTTTAGCTGTTCCCGCGGATGTACTCGCGCAGCTGCTTGTTGATCTCCGCCGCCTGCTGCACCCCTTTGTCCAGCATCGACTGCCACTTCCTGGCATCCTCGTCGAGCGCCACCGTCCCCAGCAGAAAGCTGGTCTGCAGGACGATTTCAAGCGCGTTGCTCAGATCGTGCGACAGCCGGCGAATCTCTTTCGCCTGCTCTTCGGGAATGGATTTGTGCTGCGCGGGTAAGGTCATCCGTCGAGCCTTCTCCTTCGAGAATACCGCGATGCCGGGCCCGGCCGCGCTGTTTGACACGGTTGGATGCCTTTGTAACACTAGCAATTGCTGCCGTCCAGCGTGTTCTCGCAGGACCTCTTCGTGCCGAAGTGGCGGAATTGGCAGACGCGCATGGTTCAGGTCCATGTACCCGCAAGGGTGTGGGGGTTCGAGTCCCTTCTTCGGCACCAATCGCTCCATTCCAATAAAGCCCGAAGGTCCCTCCCATGCAGGACATCGCCCTCGCCGATCTCGCCTCGCCCGATGTGCTGGCCCGCGCCCGCAAAATCAAGCTCTTCCTCATGGACGTCGACGGCACGCTCACCGACGGCGGCGTCTGCCTGATCTCAACCGTCGCATCGGACGGCTCGGCCGATCCGGTCGTCTCCGAGATGAAGATCTTCAACGCCCAGGACGGCCAGGGACTGTCGCTGGCCCACACCATGGGTATTCAGACTGGCTTCATCACCGGCCGATCTTCGCCCGCTGTCGCCCGGCGCGCGCACGAGCTGAAAGTCACATTCGTCTATCTCGGCCAGGCGAAGAAGACCGACGCCTTCGAGGAATGCGTCCGCAAGGCAGGCGTCACGGAAGACGAGGTCGCCTATATGGGTGACGACCTCCCCGACATTCCTCTCGCGCGGCGTGCCGGTCTCGCCGTGTGCGTCGCCGATGGCGCTCCGGAGCTGGCCGCGGTCTGCCACTTCACCACGCGCAGGCGCGCAGGACGCGGCGCGGCGCGCGAAGTCGTCGAACTGATTCTGAAAGCCCAGGGCCGTTGGGAAGAGGCCATTCCGCAGGCGCTGGCGTAGACTCTCATCCTCCAATTACCGCTGTAATCATGCCCCGTTGGTGCGCACCCTGAGAGCACCGGGAGGCCATCCTGCTGCCCCCGGGGAGGGATTCCGCCTCCTTTCCCAAGCGGACTACTCTTCGTGGCATGAGTCAGGTTGCAGGCACCTATCAGGCGGAATGGCAGACGAGCGAAACGCAGAGCCTGGCAGGCCAGACTGCCACCGTGATCCAGCGAAACGGGACCCGCAAGGAAATACGCTTCGGTTCCGATGTGCGCATGCGGCGCGGGGGCGGACGGCCGCCCGGAACCACCACCATTCTGCAGCCTGTCATCGAAGGCCATCTTGCCGGCAACGAGAAGGGCTTCGAACCGGAGGATCAGCAACTAATCCTGAGCGATGGCAGCGTCTTCAGGATTTCCTTCAGCTACCAGAGCTTCTTCTTCGCCATTGAGCCGCTGACCGCCAGGAACCGGCTGAGCCTTTAGCCCACCGTTGTTGCCCGAGCAGCGCCGTCAGTTCAGACCGTCACGCTTTCCTGATACTCCCCAAAAACTTCGCGCAGGGTTGACGCTATTTCGCCAACGGTGGCGTAGCCCTCGACCGCTGCGAGAATCACCGG
Source organism: uncultured Acidobacteriaceae bacterium (assembly GCA_963787915.1). GTDB lineage: Bacteria > Acidobacteriota > Terriglobia > Terriglobales > Acidobacteriaceae > Palsa-343. Next base: position 747,857 of record CAWBEP010000009.1, read on the forward strand.
CATCAGATTGGCGCCGGCGCGGGCGGCTTCGCGAACGCGGTCGAGGGATGCCTGCCACGGTTGGGGATCGCGCCGTGTGCGCAACGCCCGGACCCGCTCCACCTGCTTACGCTCGAGGGCTTCATCGATCCGCTGCGTCGGGATCGGCGGCTCGTCCTCGCGCGTGAAGCGGTTGACGCCGACGACGATAGCTTCGCCGCTATCGACGGCTCGCTGATAGCCGTAGGCGGCGTTCTGAATCTCCTGCTGGACCCAGCCGCGCTCAATGGCACGGATCATGCCGCCGAGTTTATCGATCTCGTCGAAGTATTCCTGAACCTGCTTTCCAATCTGCGCAGTCAGGGATTCAATGGCGTAGGAGCCGGCGACCGGGTCGACGCTATTGGCCACGCCCGATTCGCAGGCGATGATCTGCTGCGTCCGCAGCGCGATGCGGGCCGCCTCTTCGGTAGGCAGCGCGAGCGCTTCGTCGTAGCCGTTGGTGTGAAGCGATTGCGTTCCCCCGAGAACCGCAGCCATCGCCTGAATTGCGGTGCGGACGATGTTGTTTTCCGGCTGCTGTGCGGTAAGCGTCGACCCGGCTGTCTGCGTGTGGAAGCGGAGCATCCACGAGCGCGGGCTCTTTGCCCCAAAGTCGTAGCGCATGATCCCGGCCCAGATGCGGCGGGCCGCGCGGAATTTCGCGATCTCCTCGAGAAAGTTGTTATGCGCATTGAAGAAGAACGAAAGGCGCGGAGCGAATTGGTCGACGTCCAGACCCGCTTCGATAGCCGCCTCAACGTAAGCCATCCCGTTGGCCAGGGTGAAGGCGACCTCCTGCGCCGCTGTCGATCCTGCCTCGCGCATGTGATAGCCGGAGATGGAGATAGTGTTCCACTCGGGCAGGTTCTCGCCAGCCCACGCGAACACGTCCGTGACGATCCGCATCGCGTGGCGCACCGGGTAGATATAAGTCCCGCGCGCAATGTACTCCTTAAGGATGTCGTTCTGGATGGTCCCGGAGAGCTTCTTCACCTCCGCACCGGTGCGACGGGCGACCGCCACGTAGAGCGCGAGCAGGACGCTCGCGGTGGCGTTGATCGTCATCGATGTCGAGATGCGATCGAGTGGAATATCTGCGAAGAGTCGCTCCATGTCCTCGATGGAATCGATAGCGACGCCGACTTTGCCGACCTCGCCCAGGGCCATCGGCGAGTCGGAGTCGTAGCCGATCTGTGTGGGCAGGTCGAAGGCGACCGAGAGGCCGGCTGTCCCCTGGTCGAGCAGGAATTTGTATCGGCGGTTGCTCTCTTCCGCATCGCCCATGCCCGCGTACTGGCGCATCGTCCAAAGGCGCCCGCGGTACATGGTCGGCTGGATGCCGCGCGTGAACGGGAATTCACCCGGCAAGCCGAGCTCGCGCTCCGCGGAAAAGCCGGCGAGGTCTTCGGCGGTATAGAGAGGCTTCGGGTCGTCGGACATTGTTAAGGCCTCAGGATCAGGACGGCGCCTTCATCGTGTTGCAGGAATGCTCCACATCCGCTCCGGTTAAGCTCTCTTCTGCCTTCGGCTGGCGCGCCAGAAGGAGCTCACCGCAAACCAGGCAAACAGCACGGCGAAGGTGGCGTAGAGCGGCAGATGGTGATCCCGCCATCCAGAGGCTTTCCAGAGCTGCCAGGAATAGCCGACGAAGCCAACAGCGAAGAAAGCGAAGAACAGGCCGGTGATCTGCAGCCAAAGCACGCCCGTAGCGTGGGCGAAGGGACGCCAGAGAGAACCGCTGAAGCGTCCAGCGCCGCGCGCAAGGCGTCGGCTGCCTTCGCCGATCGCGGCTGCTGAAGGAATTGCAGGGCGAGACGCCGCCGGCCCACCGCTCGCGGGCGCCCTGGAGCCGGACGTTGCGGAAGCGGACGCCGGAGGAACCGTGGATGCCGCAGCTGTCCTCGTCGAGCGTTGCCGCGGCTCGGCTGCCGCGGCCTGGGCGGAGCGTTCCCGCAGCTTATCGGCGGCCACCCGGGCGCCGATTCCGAGAATCCGGCCGAAGCGGTTCGGCTCCATGAAAAAAGTCTAGCAGCGTGCCAAAATCGCACGCAGCCGTTCGAATTGCTCCGTGGCAACATCAGAAGATAAGGTAAGAGAAGGGGCGGTCGCTGCTGCCGGCTGCGATCCCGGGAAAACGAGGTTTGAATTGAATCAAAAACTCCGCAAACTGGTTCAGCAACTGGGCGAAGCGATCCATGAAAGCGTCTCTGAGTCTCCACAGATTGCCGGCGTCGTTGCCGATATTCGCCGCCAGGGCTTCGAAGTGATGCTCATGCTGGAAGCGACCATTGGGCTGAACGAGGTGGAGGAACAGCCGCACGCGGCCCTTGAGGTGCCGCAGCCGGGACACGAGGATGCCGAGACGAAGGAAAAAGGCACATTCACCGCCCAGGACCTCCATTTTCTGCGCTCCCTCCGAATTTCGATTGCCGGTGACGAGGGAGAGCAGGATGACACTGCCGGGTAACGTTGCCATGTTGCGCCGGGCGCGCAATGCGGTTGGATTGTGATATATCTGGCCTTCGCCCGACACTTGAGCACCGGAGTTGAGCGTGTTGGGAAACGGGCCGCGGCACCATTGCGGCAGGCAGCGAACTTCGGGCAAGAGCCCTGAGAGGCGATCATGCCGATGAGAGATACTCTTGGTGTCCTTTTAGCGGGGGGGGCCGGCGAGCGGTTATTTCCACTCACGCGCGACCGCGCCAAACCCGCGGTCCCCTTCGGTGGGCAATACCGCATCATCGATATCACCCTGTCCAACTGCATCAACTCCGACCTGCGCCGGGTGTATATCCTCACGCAATACAAAGCGCTATCCCTGAACCGGCATATCCGCGAGGGCTGGACCAGCGTCGTCGCCCAGGAACTGGGCGAGTTCATCGAGATTCTCCCGCCCATGCAGCGGGTGAGCGCGAATTGGTACATGGGTACCGCGGACGCCGTCTACCAGAACATCTACTCCATCGGATCCGAGCAGCCGAAGCACGTGCTCATTCTCTCCGGCGATCACATCTACAAGATGAATTACGGCAAGATGCTGCGCCAGCATCTGGATTCAGGCGCGGACGTGACCCTCGCCACGCTCCCGATCGAGCCGCAGGATGTATCGCGCTTTGGCGTAGTCGAAGTGGCGCGCAACGGCGAGGTCACCGGTTTTCTGGAGAAGCCGAAGCAGACGGATCTGCGTTCCCCCTTTAATCCGAACATGGTGGATGCTTCCATGGGCGTCTACCTGTTCAATACCGATGTGTTGTTGCCGGCCCTGATCAAGGATGCCGAGGACCCCGAGTCGCAGCACGATTTCGGGCACGATATTCTGCCGGCGATCCTCGGGAACTACAAGATGTACGCGTATAACTTCGTCGACGAGAACCGCAAGGAAGCCCTGTACTGGCGCGACGTCGGTACGCTCGAGGCCTACTACGACGCAAACATGGACGTAGCCGCGGTATCGCCGATCTTCAATCTGTACGACAATAGCTGGGCCATCCGCACGCGGGTGCGCCAATATCCCCCCGCAAAATTTGTGTTCGGCGAGCCGGGCCGAACCGGTATGTCCATCAATTCGATTGTGTCGGGGGGCTGCATCGTTTCTGGCGCCGTGGTGCGCAACAGCGTGCTCTCCCAGGATGTGCGCGTGAACTCGTACTCCGAGGTGGACTCCAGCATTGTCTTCACCCATGTGAACATCGGAAGGCACTGCCGAATTCGGCGAGCGATTATCGACCGCGACGTGCATCTGCCCGAAGGCACCGTAATCGGCTACGACGCCAACGATGACCGCAAGAATTATTTTGTCACACCCAGCGGTCTCACGGTCGTTACCCGCGATTACTCTCTTTACGAGAACCCGGTGGCCCCGGACTTCCTGCAGGAGCGTCGGGAGTAACGGCCCCGGCCGGCCTCATCCGGACATGAACTACGAGTCGGCTGTTAAATCCGTTCGAACCGGCGCGATTGCTGTTTCGGGCGCCTGGCTGGCACTGATCGTGCTGGACGCTTCGGTGATGGCCTCGAGCCTGCCCAATGTCTATGTGAGCGATCCTGCGGCGAATTGCGGTGCTCGTTATCTTCTGCATTATGCCGCTCACGCCATTCTCAGAAGCGGACTCGCGGTGTTGGCAACTGCCGCCATCGCGCAACTGTATTCCAGCTGGATCTCCAGCAGACAGTTAACGTATGTAATTGTGGGCGAATGGGGCAAGATGACGTTGCAGGCGGTCACGCTCGCCTTCGGTATGCTGGCGATTTATTTCTTCGCAACGGCGGGTTCTCAGCTTATGACTCTGGGGAGCCCGCCGTACCTGCCCGCTGATTTTGCGAAGACGCATGTCTGTCGTTTTCCGGGAGGGATTTGAGGGTGGCCGGCGGCGTGACCGCGGAGCCCGGCCTCTTCTGAGAACCGGGCCGCGCGGTTGCTCCTCGTTCACATTCTGAGCACAACGCGGAACTCGGCTTTGCCGCTCATCATGCGCGCGTAGGCCTCGGCTGCCTTTTCGATTGGATACGCTTCGATCATGGGACGCACCCCGCTGAGTTCGGCAAAGCGCAGCGTGTCCTCGGAATCGGCAGGCGTGCCGGCAGCCCAGCCCTGGATCGATCGGCTGCCGTTGATCAGCTGGATCGGGGTGACCTCGATCGGATCGAAGTCCGCGCCGATGACGATGAGTTTGCCGTTGGGCCCGAGGCCGTCGATCAGCTCGGACATGGCCTTTGCGCTGGGTGCGGTAGCGAGGATGACTTTGGCGCCTCCGAGCTTCTGCAGTTCCTCTGCGGGTTTGGTGGCTTTGCTGTCGATGTAGAGGGTGGCTCCGAGCTTCTTCGCGAGCGCCGCATTGTCCGGGCCGCGCCCGATGGCGGCGACCTTGTATCCAAACTTGTCGGCGAACTGAACGCCCAGGTGGCCGAGACCACCGATGCCCTGGACTGCAACGAGGTCGCCGGGGAGGGCGCCGCTGTGGCGAAGAGCGTTATAGGTGGTGATGCCGGCGCAAAGCAGCGGAGCCGCATCGGCGTCCTTCAGCGAGTCCGGGATCGAGACCAGGGCTTCGACGGGCGCGATCATGAACTCCTGGTATCCGCCGTCGTAACTGATGCCTGCGATCCTGACATTCTGACAGTTGCGGAAATCGCCGCGGCGGCATTCGCGGCAGGTGTTATCGTGGCCGCCGTGCCAGCCCACCCCGACGCGCTGGCCTTTCTTCCACACGGCGACGCCGGGGCCCGCTTCATCGACGATACCCGTGACCTCATGCCCGGGAATGCGGGGATATTCGATGCCAGGCCATGCGCCTTCCACGGTCAGGGCGTCGCTGTGGCAAACCCCGCAGGCCACAACTTTGATGCGAACCTGGCCCGCTCCGGGCTTCGGGATTTCGCGCTCGATGACCTCGAACCCTGCACCTGGTTTGGTGATCTGCGCGACTTTCATCGTGGCTACGGCGGGTGCTGCTCCCATAATTCCTCCTCGGTTTGCTGCGTTGGTGTGGACTTCCGTTTTTGGGCTATGACCATGATTCCCGTAACACAGCTGGAGATTCTTAAAAGACTGACGCCGGTTGTGGAAGAGCTGCGGGGGAACTCCCAGGTCCCGATACTCGTAAGCTTGGGTGACATGAAATGCGTATACGACTGGGCGTGGGTGGAAGCACAGACGGCGCTGACGATGGATGTCTGGAACGCGTGTGCGGGATGCGCGGTGCCCCAAGTCCGGCGATATTCGGATCAGGAACACCGGGAGCGCGAAAGGGCATACGACGAAGCGCTCGATACGGTGGAGCGCGAGGCGCGGCGCGCGCGGGGGTTAAAGCGCGGAGGCGCGGCCGGGTCCGACGCGATTTATGAAAGGGTTGTGAAGTCGTTCGCGCGATTTGCGGCAACGGCTCTGGATCTGGACGGCGATTCGATCGACCTGCTGACCCAGGATTTTTTGCCGGCGGGGACGCAGCTGGCGCGATGGGCGAGGCAGTTCGATCCCGGCCTGAGCAAGGCCGGCATTATTCAGGCCTGCCGGAATGCGTGGACCGCGTGCGGACTGCAGCCGCTGCTGGGCCAGCCGGCACAGCTGACCCCGTCGATTCTGGGATACAGCCTGCTTTATCCCTACAGCGACAATCATCTGGATCGGGATGACGTTTCGCGCGACGGGAAGCTCGCATTTTGCCGGCGCTTTCGGGAGCGGTTGCGCGGCGTCATGGCGGGGGCCGAGAACGAGCAGGAAGCGGCGGTGTGGGCGCTCGTCGAGCTGGTGGAAGGCCAGTATCCACGGGTGCAGTATCCGCAGGTGTTCGATTGCCTGCTGGCGATTCACCGGGCGCAGGAACAGAGTCTGGCGCAGGTGCGCGGGGCTTGCTCGGCCGAGGAACTCCTGCGGATCAGCTGCGCGAAGGGCGGTACATCGGTGCTGGCGGACGCCTGCCTGGCGCAGCCGTGGCTGAGCGATGCGGAGAGTGGGTTCGCGTTCGGTTGGGGCGTGGTGCTGCAACTGGGCGACGATTTGCAGGATGTGCGGGAAGATCGGCAGCGCGGGTCTTTGACGCTGTTTTCCGGGGCGGCAGCCCGCGGCGAGCGGCTGGATCAACTGGTCCGGCAGTTGCTGAACTTCAGCGAGCAGGTGGCGACGGAGGCGGAACGGTTGCCGCATGGCACGACGACACTGAAAGGATTGCTGCGGATGAGCTGGCGTTCGCTGATCCTGATGGCGGTGGCGGAGTCGCATGCGCATTTCTCCCGGGATTTTTTGGCGGAGGCGGAGGGCTGGTCGCCGTTCCGCTTTGGATTTTTGCGGCGGCGGCGGGATCGATTGGCTGGTCAGCAGGGCTTGTACAAAATGCTCTTCGACATCTTTCTGGAGGCGGGAAACGGCGAGGATGCGGGGCTGCCGGCGCCGCAGGGTCGCAGAAGGCTTGCATCGGAAGAGCTGGAGGCGGAGGTCTTGCCGGCGTAGCGGTGGGGTGGCGGTTTGGCCGGGTCCGGGTGTGCGCGACGAGGCTTCGCGGATCTGGTCTCGGCCAGCTCTCTACTTGCTTAATTCCATCGACACGATCTGGCCGTCAACAGATGAATCGGCCGTCGCGAAATAGCGGACCTTGGCTTTGAGTCCCTCCATTTCGTCGCAGGGGTGAAGGTCGCCTTTGGGCGTGAAGTTAGCCACGGTGAATTCAATCTTGAAGTAATTGTTGTTATAGAGAGAGATTTTCTGTGCGGGACTGTCGATGCGCAGCTCCAGCACGGTCGGGTAGCTGCACTGCACGCTGTGAATTACACCCTGCGCGGTGAGCATGGGTCCGTGCGGCGTTTCCGTGGGATGTTTTGGCGTGTCCTGGACGATGCCGTTGGCTGCTCCGGAGTTCTGTAGAACCACCGTCGTTTGCCCGTCCGCCGGCGTCTCCGCCTGCTGGCGCTTCCAGTCCTGCATGTGCCGCGCCTGCTTCAGAACGCGGTCCACCACATCCGCTTCGAGGGGCGTCCGGGCTTTGCTGGCCGCGGTTTGAAGAACCTGAACGGCCGCATCGTACTGACCCTGGGCCATGAGGATGTTCGCAGTATTGAGGCGGTAATTAACGTTGGTGGGCTCGAGTTCCACCGCCTGCAGGTTGAACATATGCGCCTCGTCGAGCTTGTTCCCACGCCGGAGATAGAGCATGGCCAGGCTGTCATAAGCTGGCGCGAAACGAGGGTTGAGCTTGACGGCGGTGCGAAGGCTGGCCTCCACTTCGTCTCCGGTCGATCCGCCCATGAGGGAGAGGACGCCAAAATAATACTGGGCGAGATAGCTCTGGGAATCGAGAGCGACTGCCTGGCCGTACCACTTCCTGGCTTCCTCGCGATGCCCGGCGCGGAATTCGAGGAAGCCCATGGTCTCGTGAGCGAGGACGTTACTGGGGTCGGCCTTCAGCACGGTATCGAGCAGCGCGCGCGCGTCATCGGTGCGCCCGCTGTAAGCAAGGAAATCGGCGCGAATAGCATCCGCCTGGGGCTGGGCGAGAGGGGCGACCGTGACGGCGTCGGGATCGATGGGAGCGGCCGCGCTGTTCATGTGGAAGTACATGAACTCTGGATGGCGGGTGTAATCGTCCAGCATCGACTCCAGCTTCTTGAGGTCGCCAAAGGCCTGTTCCGCTGCCGTCACCGGATCTACCTGATGATCGACCAGGCGAAGGTAGGCGCCGACCCGGTTGGTGTGCTCTTTGTAGTCGGCGACTTCGAGATAGTGCGTGAGCGCCCACGATTCCGCATAGAAGATCGAGCCCTTTTGTTCCTCGTGATAATACGGTGAATTTGCGTCGACCCGAAACAGCACGGGTAGTGGGATGAGTCGATTCTGCTGGAGATAGAGCAGGTCGTCCGCGCTGGCTTGACCGAGGAGAACATCCTTATCGCGGATATCGGTATTCTGGAAAAACTCGGCGAGACCCTCGTTGAGCCACAATGGCATCGATTCCCGGCCCAGCTCCAGGTGCGTGTATTCGTGGTAGACGGTGGCGAAGGGATGTTCTCCTTCAACGTCGAGGCGCAGCAGAATGTAATTCTTGTCGGGCGACCGCTGAAACAGCCCCGCGAGATTGATCTGACCCCTGGCCAGATACTGTACGGGTTCGAGAGCCTGCATGTCCTTTTGATTCTTGACCGCGATCACCACGATGGGCGCGACAGGGTCGACGTTGCTTTTTGGGAACAGGGTCTGAAAGACCCAGCGCATGCGCTCAAACTGATCGAGGATGTGGCGCCCCTGCTTCTCGCCGGCATTGGTGACGACGCGGAAATGTGGGCTGCTGACTTCGACCCATCCAGACGCATTCTCACGGGCCCAGGCGCGTCCGGAAACGAGCAGAAGGAGCAGAGCGATGGTTCGCCGCATGATTAACGACGGATCGTACCACGCCCAAAAGGGATAAGAAACAGTCCTGTGATCTCCGTGCTACAGTGGCCGACATGGCCCATGCTGGGATGTTGCGCGTGACCATGAAACTGGCGCAGTGGATCACGATTTCCGGGGTTTTGCTGGCCGCCCTCGGGCTCGCTGGCTCGCTTCTCGGCTTCTTCCGTCTATCCGCACCTTCATTGCTCACTGAGCTCGGCGTCCTGGCGCTCCCGGTGATCTTCCTCGGCCTCGTGATCTTCCTGATTGTCGCCGTGGTCCAGATCGTCGGTCGAAAGCAGCCCCCCGTCTGATTCGGAAGCCCTTCGGAGACCTCCGGTAAACTGACAGTAGAAACGCGTATCTCATGACCCTGCTGAAAGCCGTGCGCGGCACCCGCGACCTGCTGCCGCCTGAAACCGAGCTCTGGAACCGCGTCGAGTCGACCGCCCGCCGCGTCTTCGCGCGCTACAACTTCGGCGAGATTCGCACCCCTGTCTTCGAGGACACTTCGCTCTTCGCCCGCGGCGTCGGCGAAGAAACCGACATCGTCTCCAAGGAGATGTACACGTGGGAAGACCGCGCCCGCGCGCAGAGTGAAAAGTCCCAGTCCCTCACTCTCCGCCCCGAGAACACAGCCGGCGTCGTCCGCGCTTATATCGAACACAAGCTCGGCGAGACCGGCCTGCTCCAGAAGCTCTACTACATCGGCCCGCAGTTCCGCCGCGAACGCCCCCAGAAAGGCCGCTATCGTCAGTTCTGGCAGATCGGCGCCGAAGTCATTGGCCCGCCATCGGCCGGTTCCGAATCCCCGCTCCGCGATGCCGAAGTCCTCGAAATGCTAGCGAGCCTCCTCGACGAACTTGGCATCACCGGCTGGACCCTCGTCCTCAACTCCGTCGGCTCCGCAACCGACCGCCCCAAATACGTCGCCGCCCTTCGCGAAGCCCTTGCGCCCGTCAAGGACCAGATGTCCCCCGACAACCAGCGCCGCGCCGAAACCAATCCTCTCCGCGTTCTCGACTCGAAGGACCCCGCCGACGAAGCCATCATCGCGACCCTCCCCAAGATCGCCGACTTCCTCGACGACGAATCGAAAGCCCACTTCGCCGCGGTCCTCGCCGCCCTCGACGCCTGCGGAGTGAAATACGAAATCAACCCGCGCCTCGTCCGCGGCCTCGACTACTACACACGCACCACCTTCGAATTCACCCACGGTGGACTCGGCGCGCAAAATGCGCTCCTCGGCGGCGGCCGCTACGACGGCCTCTCCGAAATGCTCGGCGGACCCAAAGCCCCCGGCATCGGCTTTGCCATGGGGCTCGACCGGTTGATCCTGACTCTGCAGGCACAAGCCGACGCTGGTCCGGAAAAATCCGCGCCCGTCCTCGCCGACGCCTTCGTCGCCCCCCTCGGCGAACAACTCAACGCCCCGGCCCTCGAACTCGCCCGCGAACTCCGCCGCCACGGCCTCCGCATCGACCTCGGCGACGGTTCTTTCCGCCTCAAAAAATCCTTCGAAATCGGCAACAAGCTCGCCCGCAACATCGTCCTGCTCGGCGACGACGAGCAAGCCTCCGGTATCCTGACGGTGAAGAACTTCGCGAGCGGGGAGCAAACCAAAATCCCGCGCGGCGAGCTAGCCCAGACGCTGAAAATATAGTTAGGACCTCAATCTTGCTCGACTTTCTAGGCACACGCCAACGCACCCACACCTGCGGAGAACTCCGCGCAGCCGACGCCGGCAAGACCGTCACCCTCATGGGCTGGGTCAATCGCCGGCGTGATCACGGCAACCTTATCTTCCTCGACCTGCGCGACCGCTACGGCATCACGCAGATCGTCCTCGACAAGGAGCTGACGCCCGACGGCCACGCGAAGGCCGAACACGTCCGCCCCGAATACGTCGTCGCCGCCATCGGCAAGGTTCGTCTCCGTGGAGCCGACGCCATCAATCCCAAAATGGCGACGGGCGAAATTGAGATTGCCGCAACAGATCTTCTGATCCTGAGCGACGCGAAGCTGGCGCCGTTTTCGCCAGCCGAAGACGCGATCGCCAATGAAGAGGTCCGCCTCAAGTACCGCTATCTCGACCTACGGCGTCCCGAAATGCAGCGCAATTTTGAAATCCGGCACAAGGTCGCGCTCGCGGTGCGGCAAAATCTCTCCGGCCAGGGCTTCTACGAGATTGAAACGCCGTTCCTCACGCGATCGACGCCGGAGGGCGCGCGCGATTATCTGGTTCCCAGCCGCGTTAGCCCCGGGACCTTCTACGCGCTGCCGCAGTCGCCCCAGCTCTTCAAGCAGATTCTGATGGTCTCCGGCATGGACAAGTATTTTCAGATCGTGCGCTGCTTCCGCGACGAAGACCTGCGCGCCGATCGCCAGCCCGAGTTCACCCAGATCGATCTGGAGATGACCTTCCCCCAGCAGGAAACCATCTTCGCGGTGGTCGAAGGGTTCATGGCCGCGGCCTTTGCCGCGGTCGGCATCGCACTGCCTGTCCCCTTCCCGCGCATCACCTACGACGAAGCGATGCGGAAGTACGGCATCGACAAGCCCGACATGCGCTTGCCGGGGCTCACGGACATTCGCGAAGCGTTCACAGCAGAGCAGCTCCAGACGCTCGCCGCTGACCCAGCGCTTCCCGTCGTCGCTCTGCGTATCCCCAGGGTCGGCGAGCTGTCGCGCAAGGAGCGCGACGATAATCGCCCGCTCTTCGAAACGAAGAAGGGCGCCAAATACATCGACGACCTCAGGCGCCTCGAAAAATCCTTCCCCGAATCCGTCACAAAGCTGCGCGAGCTGACCCAGGCCGAGCCCGACGACCTCGTGATTATCGTCGCCGGCGACGCGGCCACCCATATCGCCGCCAGCGACACAAAGTTTGCTGGCCGCCTTTCCGAGAGAGAGATTGCAGTCCTCTCCGCTGCCGGCAACTTCCGCGTCGAACTGGCCCGCAAATACGCCGATCGGCATGGAGCCTTTGCCGTCACCGAAGCGATCGTGCAGTCGCCGGGTACGGTTGTCGCCCCCGCCAACGGCTCATCCGCGTTTCGGCCGTTGTGGGTCACGGACTTTCCCATGTTCGAGCACGATGCGGAGACAGGCTCCTGGGCTCCGGCGCACCATCCCTTCACCTCGCCGCACGAAGAGGACATGGATCGGCTGGTTTCCGATCCGGCTTCTGTGCGCGCACGCTACTACGATCTCGCCATGAATGGCCTCGAGCTCGGCTCCGGCTCCATCCGCATTCACCGCCAGGATGTCCAGCAACAGATCTTTCGCGCCCTCGGCATGTCGGATGAAGAGGCGAAGGCGCGCTTCGGATTCTTCCTCGAAGCGCTGCAATACGGCACGCCGCCGCACGGCGGCATCGCCCTCGGACTCGATCGGCTGGTGATGATCCTCGCCGGAGCATCGAGCCTGCGCGAAGTGATTGCCTTCCCCAAGACCGCGCGCGCCATCGATCTGATGGTGGACGCGCCGACCCCGGTGAGCGATGCGCAGCTGAAGGAGCTGCACATCCGGCCTGTGGTCCGGAATTGAACGCCCAGCAGCAAACCCGCGCCCCGGCCACGGTGTTACCCTTGAATCTTGCAAAACACTCGACTGAGGTTTCCGACCGCGTGAAAGCTGTGAAGTTTCGATTTGTGGCCCTGGCGGCGCTTGGGGCTTGTCTGGTTCCGCAGCCTCGCGTGCAGGCGCAGGTGGTCGCCACGGCTCCCGATACGGAAGCGTCGCACTACGAACAGCGGTGGGATTTCTACGGTGGCGCTCAATATTCGCACTTCAATCCTGCCGAGGGCCGCGGCGTGGCGGCGATCAACCTGCTCGGTGTAAACGGAACCGCGACTGTGTGGGCGCGGGAATCGTGGGGCTTCGAAGGCAGCGCGCGTTACGTCCATGGATCGCTGGTCGTGCCGCCGAACAGCGAGAACATTCCTGCCAATCCGCCGATGCACGAATACCTGTTCCTGTTCGGTCCGGACTTCCGGCTCATGCGCCACAGCGGTTACACCGTCGGCTTTCACACGCTGGTCGGCGCTGCCTACGGAAGCTTTAGTTCAGGGTTTCCGTCGGGAACGATGCCCCAGGACGTCGGTATTTACAACGACAAGCTGGCGATCGGTCTCGGTGTCGGACCCTGGGTCGATTTCAACGTCACGCCGCGCTGGTCGGTGCGCGTAGTCTCCGACTGGCAGCCCACCCACTATGGCTTCTCCTGGCAGAATGAGTTTGCCGGATCCGTCGGGATTGTCTACAAATACGGCTACCTGCACAGCGGCAAATAACTTTCAGGCAGGAAGCGCATTCTCCGACCGAGCGCCCTGGCCTGCAGTACCTCCGTACCTTCGCCCCTTCTGTTTCCAGTTGCTTCCTCGCACCCCGCGTCCTACCTTTGATACAGAGGGGATTCTCCGCCCAGGCGGACAATCCCCATTGTTGTTTCTGCACCCAGCTCTTTGAAATCTTTGCGGCGCTTCGGCTGGCTCGCCCGGGTCTCGATTTTGAGACCCGGAGGGAACAGGTAAGAACTAACCGGCTGGCTGGCCCGGGTCTCGATTTTGAGACCCGGGGGACCAAGTACGAAATAGATAACCCCTGGGGGGGTGACCCCTCCGCATATCTCTGATTCCAGAAGAGCGGGAGGGGGGGTCGAACCCCTTAAACATGAAATTCGCACCACCATGAGGCTGGCTGGCCCAAGTCTCGACTTTGAGACCCGGGGCACAAGTGATGACCCACGCGCAGCGAGACACCAGCAGAAAACACGCGATAAGGTACCCCAAACAAACCGGCCTCGGACTCAGCCCGCTGCTTCCTTCTTTGCGGCTTCACGGTCTGCCTCGTGGGCGAGCCGCAGCGTATAGCGCGTCGCTGAGTACTGGGCGCCGGCCAGGAGCAAAAGGCCGGTCAGGAACGCCCAGATCATCAGACTCACCGACACCTCAAATGGACCGTAAACGGACTGCAGATCGAGGTGCGGCAGCACCAGGATATAGATCAGCCTCCCTACGTCCCACAGCAGTCCTGTAATGATCGCCGTCGGCAGCACCGCCCGGATGGGCAAACGCCGGTTGGGGAGAATCCAGTAGACGACCAGAAACATCGCCACGCTCAGAAAGGCGACGGCAATCTGCAAAAAGATCTGGTGGATGAAGGAGTAGACGATGTTGCTGGTGTGGCCGAGAAAAAGAAAGCTCAGGATGCCGGCCTGGGCCGTTGCAGCGGCTACCGCCAGCATCGCCAGAATCGCAATGAGGAAGGCGAGGCCGAGCGCAACCACCTGGTTCATCAGGTAAGAACGATTCTTCTTCACGCCCCAAACCTGGTTCAGGGCAACTTCCAACGGCAAAAACACGCCCGTGGACGAGATCAGGAGCATGACGACCGAGGCTAACTGCACGCTGCCGCGCGGGTGCGCAAGCAGGCTCATATTGCGCACGACGAAATCCTGGTTGGACGGCAGGACGTCGCGCAGGATTCCCCCGATCTCCTTCACCATATTCTGCGAATGAAAGACCTGCTCCGCGATGGTGAAGATCATCACGATGAACGGGAAAATGGAAAGGATGGTGTTGGCGGCGACACTGAAAGCGTACGTGTGAACTTCCGTCTGGCCGAGATAACGGCCCAGTGCCACCAGGACAGGCCACCATCCGCGGGGGTGCGCGGGCGGTTTTGGAGCCTGCGGCGGCAGCGCATCGCGGAGTCCACCTGCTTCCGCGAGCTGTAGCTCAATTTTCCCAGCCATGGATACCTGAAAAATCGTAACAGAGCGCAAAGGAAGGCCCGAATATTGCTTGCAACACGGTAATCGTCCAGCACGAAAGGGGCCTGTACTTCGGTAACGCGCTCAAAAACGCGCTGTTTCCAGGAAATTTTTTCTTGATTTCACAATCGTTTCCTGCCATAACAGGTACACGATTCTCGTCCCCAAAAAAGAGAATCGCTTCTGAGAAGGCCAGTTTTGATGTACCTGCATGACTGTTTCCGTGTCCGCCGGGTAATCCCCTGAGCTGCCCGAACCGCCGATGCAGGGCGGGCTAAGGCAGCTTTTGGTGTCTCTGAGGTCGTTACATCCGTAACGAGACAAGAGAACCCGAGCAAAAGCGGAGACTACAACGTAGACGCAAACGACAGGAGTCCCAGTGAAAGAAAATGGCGTAGTCAAATGGTTTAACGGTGCCAAGGGTTACGGGTTTATCCAGCGGTCGAGCGGGGAGGACGTGTTCGTCCACTTCTCCGCGATCCAGGATTCGGGTTACAGGACGTTGAATGAGGGCGAAGCCGTCGAGTTCGAGTGCCAGCAGGGCCCCAAAGGCCTGAGCGCTGCGAACGTCGTACGCGCCAGCGCCTGATTTCGGCAATCGCCGCGCGGTTCCTTCCTTTCCCCCGCGAACCGTATGGCTTCCTGCCGTTTTGAATTCTGCGGGGTCAATCCGCCTTGGTTCAAGTCGATCGGTGATTGGATAGGGTGCTTCCCTCGCGCTCATCCCGTCGCAGGTTTTTGACTGCCCACCTCGCCGTCTCGGCCAGGACCGAATCGGTGTCTTTGGACCACGCAAGAAGTATTGGCAGAAAGCGTGGTTGCCCGCTGTTGCCCATGGCGGTGGCGAGATTGCGCCGGAAGCCGGCGAATCTTGCGCGCTTGACGGGAGAGCCGTTGAACCACCGGCCAAAGTCCGCTTCGCTCATCGCGGCCAGCCATTCGAGCGCCGGATTGACGAGGGCCTGGCGCGGGGCCAGCTCGGGGTCGGCGCCGATGGGTGCGCGCCGGTTCCACGGGCACACGTCCTGACAAATGTCGCAGCCAAAGATCTGCCGGCCGATGACCGGGCGGAGCTCTTCCGGGATCTCGCCCCGCTTCTCGATGGTCAGATAAGAGATGCAGCGGGTCGCATCCATCTGACGCGGAGCGATCAGCGCCCCGGTGGGGCACGCGTCGATGCAGCGCGTGCACGATCCGCAGCGATCCGGGGGAAGGTGTGCGTTTGCCTCTCCGGGTTCGCCGATCTCGAGGGAGCTCACGATCACCCCGAGAAATAACCACGAACCAAGCTGCTGATTCAGGATGCAGGTGTTCTTGCCGACCCAGCCGATGCCGGCATAGCGTGCGTAGACGCGCTCGACCACGGGCCCTGTGTCGACGAAGCAGCGCGATTCGAAGGGGCCGAACTGGATGACGAGGCGGTCGCGGAGGTCCTTGAGTCGGGGCGAGAGGACGTTGTGGTAGTCGGAAGGAGACTCGGGCACGCTTGCGGCCTCGCCGGGCGCGGGTTTGCCTTGTAACGGTTTCCCGGTGAAGGCATAGCGCGCGATCCAGCCAGTGCCCTCGGGAGCGGGATCGATGGAACGCGGCTGGTTGGAGTTATAGTTCGCAGCGCAGACGATGACCGAGCGCGCCCAGGGCAGCGCCACGCGCACCGAGGAGCGGAGGAGCTGGCCCGAGTCGTCACGGCGCTTCAGATATTCCATCTCCCCGGCATGTCCGGCCTGGACCCATCCGTCGAAGCGGCTGCGCTCTCTCTCGTCTTCCTCGGATCCGGGCTCAGGAACCGCCGCGATGCCCGCTGCGGCGAATCCCGCCCGGCGGGCCAGCTCTTCGAGGACTTCGCGGAAGGATGAGGGGGTCATGGTTTCCACGGGCGCTCATTCGCCGAGGGTTCCGGGCTTCGGTCCTGATTCCAGAGTACTGGCTGCCGGGATTACGGTGCCTTTCTGTTGCCGCATGGGGCCTTCCCCCGTATACTGCACCCAACGAGGGGTCCATTGCGGGTTCCTCCGAAACGAGGTGCGTCTTCAGTCAGAGCCTCATTCTGACCAACGAAGTTCCGCCATCCGATGTATCGGTCTGGCGCGCGGTGGTTCGCGTGCTGCGAAGTACCGCGATCGGGACCCTCGATAGCCTTTCCGCTGTTCTTTTTCCCGCTGAGTGCCGCGTTTGCGGCTCCCCGTTGTGTGGATTCACCCCCTTCCCGGTTTGTGCCCCCTGCTGGGATGATTTGCCCGCCCAAAGTGGCGCGCTCTGCGCCTGCTGCGGCGAGCATTTGCCTTCCGATCCGATGCTCACCGGCGAGACGTTGTGCCGGCCCTGTCGCGTAGCGCCTCCCGATTTCCGGAAGGCCGTGGCGCATGGGGTTTACGACGGCAAGCTGAGATCGCTGCTGCATCTGCTCAAGTACGACGGCATCGAGCCGCTGGCCAAACCGCTGGGCGCGCTGCTGGGGCAACGGATTCTGGCGATTCCCGATCTGCCCGACGAACTCGTAGCCGTTCCGGTTCCTTTGTTTGGGAAAAAACGGCGCGATCGCGGATTCAATCAGGCGGATTTGCTGGCGCAGGGCGTTGTGATGGAGATGCGCAGGCACAGGTCCAAAATACAAGTCACTCTTGCGGCCGCGCTGCTGAGGAGGCAGCGTGCGACGGAAAGTCAGGCGGGTCTGAGCCCGCATCAGCGCCGCGTGAATGTCCGCGGTGCTTTTTTTGTCCCCAGGCCGGAAATGGTCGCGGGACGCCATGTGCTTTTGATCGACGACATCTATACGACGGGCGCTACCTCTCGCGCCTGTTCTTTGGCGCTGCGGCGGGCGGGAGCGGCATCCGTTTGGGTTGCCACGGTGGCGCGCGCGCAGAAGGAATTCGCAGCACAGGTTGAAGGCTTTGAGATACGGGGGCAAGTCCCCCCCGACCTTCCGATGGAAGAGGATTTTGCCTTGTGGGAGGAAGCACCCCACGCCGACCCACCAGCACTGGGCGCCGTGGAAAGTTCGAACCGAACTCTGGATTGAATGACGCACTGAATCCTCTGGCCGAACCTTTCGACCGGCGGAGACACACGATAGCTGCCCTGGCCTGGCAAGCCCGGGTTGACCTGAGACGGAGGGATTATGTCGTTAGGGAAAGCTGGAGTTCACGCTCGGAGACAACCCGTGGGGAAATCCCTGGGCGCAATTCACGCCAAAGCAGAAAGCCATGGCGAAGGACTGCGCCTGGTCACGACCACCCAGGCCCTGCAGACGCCCGTGCTCGTGCTGAACGCCTCCTATGAGCCGATCAATATTTGCGGGGCTCGCCGCGCCCTGGTGCTGGTGCTGAAAGGGGTGGCGCGCACGGAAGAAGAGCAGGGGACAGAGCTGCATTCGGCGCGCGTGCGCATGGCCATGCCATCGGTAATCCGGCTGCTTGAATACCGGCGCATCCCGCACCAGACCCGTGCGCTGTCGCGGAAGAATATCCTGCTGCGCGATCGCAATACCTGCCAGTACTGCGGCGTCGTGCTGCCTTCGGCGGAGCTGACACTCGATCACGTGATCCCGCGTTCGCGCGGTGGGCTCTCGACCTGGGAAAACCTGGTGGCGGCCTGCCACAGCTGTAACCGGCGCAAGGGTAATCATCTGCTGCACGAGCAGGAGCATATGAAGCTGCAACGCGAGCCGCGGCCCTTCACCCTGCACACCAGCCGGCACATCATGCGCATGATCGGCCACTCGGATTCGAAGTGGCGGAAGTATCTGTATTACTGAGGCTGTAGCTTGTACGCCCTTAGTTCTTTGGGAACATGGCGAGCCGTCCCGCGTCCGTCTGTGCCTCGGGCAAAAACGCGGGGACGTTGTACCCCGGTCCCCATGACGGCGAGCGCAACTCCGGCATTGGCTTAGCCTGAAAGAGCCTTTTGCACTGCCGAGCCGTCCAGCGCGCCCAGCGGCGCGACTTTTTCCGACGCGCGCTGTCGCTGGAAATGCCGGTGCCTGCGTACATCTGCCGATAGAGCTTCGACAAAAAGATAAACGCGATCCGCGACGTGATGTTCGGGCAGCAGGCCGACCGCTCCCAGATCGCCGGCCAGTTGTAAAACCTGTCCCATACTTTCTGCGTGCGATCGCTGATCTCACTGGATGACATGGACGGATGCGGTGTGAACATCTTCGGCCGCTCCTCCCACGGGATGAGCCAGTATCGTGTGATCGGCACGTCGCGCACCACTGGATCCGGCGACTGCTGTTTTTCCCAGCGCATGAAATCCACTGTGCCGGGGAAGGGCGTCATCATCACGAACTGCGCAAAGGTCACGCCCGCCTTCATCGCCATGTCCACAGTGGCGTCAAAGGTGGCCGGCTTGTCCGTCGGCAGGCCGAAGATAAAGGAGCCGAGGACGTGGACGCCGTGTTCCTTGAAAGTCTGCAGCCGTTTCGCCAGCGCGTCGCCGGAGTAGTTCCAGTCTTTGTAGACCGCCTTGAGGCCCTCGGGGGTAACGGCTTCCACGCCGACAAGAGCGCCCTTAATGTTGGCTTTGCGCATGGCGTCCAGATAATCGCCGTCTTCGCCGGCTTCCATGGTGATCTGGGTGAAGAACACCATGTCCCGGGGCAGCTTGGCCAGCTCTTCCATCAACTGGAGCCGCTCGTTGCGGATGGCCGTGAGCTCGTCGAGCTTCTCGAGATTGTTCTGTTCGCGCGCCAGACGCAGATCGGTCAGGGTGACGGGGTAGAAATTGTCGTCAGCGAGGGCGATGAATTTGAAGCCCAGGCGTCGCAGGTTGACGATTTCGTCGATCACGCTCTGGAAGCGCCGCTGCCTCGGCTGCTGGCCGTCGGTCCGCCACACGCTGCAAAAGGAGCAATGTTTGGGGCAGCCGCGGATGGTCTGCACCGAAGCCCACATGTATTTGTCCGGCTGCATCAGGTCCCAGCGGGCGGCAAGGAAATCCGTTCCCGAGATACGGCCGCCGTCATAAAGGGAAACGGGATGGCCGGCCAGGCAGTCGTTTACCACTTTGGCCCAGACCAGGTCGCCGTCGCCTTTTACCACGGCGTGGGCCTCGCCTTTCTCGAGTGCCTCTTCCGGGAAAAGGGTGGCGTGAATGCCGCCGTAGACGACCCATGCGCCGCGCTCGCGCGCCATCTTCCCAACCTGATAACCGCGGAGGGCGTTCCCGGTGTGCACGCTGATACCGACGATGTCGCCGGCCTGAATGCGGCTGGGATCGATCGGCTCGAGAGACTCGTCAACGAGAATCGGATCGCCGACCGAGGCGGGTGTGGCGGCTGCGAGGACGAAGAGCCAACGGGGCGTGATGACAGCCGTTCCAAATGAATTGTCGCTGGGGTTCACGAGGAAAACGCTCATGGTGCCTGACCTTTCGTGGTGTGGCGGTTGCGGGGGCCTCAGAGAGCGTCTCGCAGATTGTGGTGAACTGCCGGTCTGGGTGTCGGGCGGACTGCATTCCCCCGTCAAACTATCCCCCGATCATACGCGCCAAGTCGCGCCAGGGGCCATGAGGAAGCGCAGGAATTCAGCAATTTTTTGGGATTGGGTAAAAGGAATGCACGCCTCATTGGATGGGCCCAAAAATCAGGGCTGCGGATTGGGAGGGCGTTATCGTTTGAGGGGCTTCCGATCCAGCAACAACTTCAGGCACTTTTCGATGCGCCCGGAACGGGTCTCCGGCTTCTTTGCCTGCTCAATCCAATCTACCAGTTCCTTGCGGTGCGAGTACGAGAAAGCGGTGAAGACAGTTTCGGCCTTGGGTTTACGAGCCAATGCATCCTTCAAATCCGGGGGAACAGTCACCGTCCGCTCGGCTGTGTCCGGCTCCATGACGACCTTCACGGTATCGCCGACGGCAACACCCGCAGCCGTCCGAATGGCCTGATTCACCGCCATGTAGTAGATCCCGTTTCCACGGGGCATGATCGAGCTGCGATAGGCGACGCCGTTGATGGTTCCGCGCACAGCTACCCGTGCCTTGGTCCCGAAGGCGTTTTCGACGTTGAAGGGGATCGGCAGTTGGGTCCAAGCGCCGCCCGGACCACGCCCGATCAGTTCGACGGAAAAGGTCTGCTTCATCGATATTCTTCAGGGTCTCCTGACTGGCTCCGTCGGTTGAGCCGGGGGACTTGCCCAGCCGGTATCGCAGTATACGCTCCACTTCTTCAACTTGCCATCCTGCACTTCGGCGAGCCACGCTGCCCTCACGCTCCATGTCGCTGGGAGCACACGGTCGTCGACTTTCCATTTGCCACCAGCTTCCCCGAAGAGCGCAACACGGCATCCATCGACGAATGTCGCGCCGATGCGAATAGAGTAGCCGGGGTAAGCGTCGAAAAAGTGACGCCAGCCGGCTGTCATCTTTTCTGCGCCGGAAAAGCTTCTTCCGAGCGCATCGGTAAACGTGTGGTCTTCGGTCATCAACTCCCGAAGGGCGGGAAGATCCTCGTTATTGATGGCCTTCACGAACGCGCTCGCGACATCGAGGGGTGAGATGGGCATGGATCCTCTGCGGATGAGGAAGCGTACCACTGGCGTGAGCGATTTCAGGTTCCTTTGAAGTGAAAAGATGTCGCGGAGGAATCACGTACCGAAACTCGGTGCCTTATTCCCACCGCCGGAAGATCAGCGAGCCATTCGTCCCGCCGAAACCGAAGGAGTTCGAAAGCGCAACGTGAAGCGGCCCCTTCTGCGGATGGTTCGGAACGTAGTTCAGGACGCACTCCGGATCGACGTTCTCAAGATTTGCGGTGGGGGGAGCGGTCTGATTCATCAGAGCGAGGATGGTGATGCCCGCCTCCAGTCCGCCGGCCCCGCCGAGGAGATGGCCCGTCATCGATTTGGTCGAGCTGATCATCAGCTTGTGGCTGGTAGCATGCTCGCCAAAGATGCGCTGCATCGCTTTGGACTCGACAACGTCGCCGAGCGCGGTCGAGGTGGCGTGGGCGTTGACGTAGTCTACCTGGCCAGGCTCGATCTTCGCGGACCGCAGCGCATTTTGCATCGAGCGGAAGCAGCCATCGCCGTCTTCCGGCATGCCGGTGATATGGTACGCATCCGCGCTCATGCCATAGCCGATAATCTCAGCCAGAATCTTCGCGCCGCGCGCCTTCGCGTGCTCCAGCTCTTCAAGGATCAGGATGCCCGCGCCTTCTCCAACCACGAATCCGTCGCGATCCCGGTCGAAGGGGCGGCAGGCGTGGGCTGGATCGTCATTGCGCGTCGAGAGAGCGCGCATCGCTGCGAAGCCGCCGACTCCCATCGGTGTGATAGCCGCCTCTGAACCGCCGGCGATCATCACGTCGGCGTCGTCGCGTTCGATGATGCGATAAGCGTCGCCGATCGCATGAGCGCTGGTGGTGCAGGCTGTGGCGGTCGCCTCATTGGGCCCTTTGGCGCCGTAGCGGATGCTCACCTGGCCGGCAGCCAGATTGATGATGGCAGCGGGAATGAAAAAGGGAGAGATCTTGCGCGGACCACCCTGGAGCATATTGTTATGCTCGCGCTCGATGACATCGAATCCGCCGATGCCGGAGCCGATGAAGACCCCGATCCGTTCGGCGTTGGCGGGCGTGACCCGGAGTCCGGAACTCTCCATGGCCTCATGCGTGGCGCCCATCGCGAGATGGATAAAGCGCCCCATCTTGCGCGCTTCCTTTTTATCGATGAACTGGAGCGGATCGTAGTTCTTGACTTCGGCGGCAAACGTGACTGGAAAGCTGGTGGTATCGAAGCTGGTGATCGTGGCGATCCCGCTCTTCGCGGACAACAGGTTGTTCCAGGTTTCGGGAGCGGTATTGCCGACGGCGGAAACCAGCCCGAGCCCGGTGACAACGACACGTCGTTGCAAGTTTACTTGCCGCCTTTCGCGTTCTTATCGATGTAGTCGATCGCGTCCTTAACGGTCTTGATCTTCTCAGCGTCCTCGTCGGGGATTTCGAGGTCGAAAGCTTCCTCAAACTGCATCACCAGCTCGACCACGTCGAGGGAGTCAGCACCCAGATCTTCCTGAAAAGAAGCCGTGGGAGTAACCTCTGCTTCGTCCACCTGAAGCTGCTCGACAATGATCTGCTTCACCTTTTCTTCCACACCAGATGCCATGCGTCTCTCCTGTGATCCTTCGTTCCTGTTGATGCTGAAAATCGGGAGGGCGGATGCGATGCCTCCACGCGCAGGCGCCGAGGCTCGCTGCACGCGCTTCGACCCTCCGCTCCGAAATTCCAAGTCTACTGAGGCCTCCGGGTAGTGTAAAGCACGCTCCAACACGAGATGCACCGTGGCGCAAGACGACATGGCCCGCCAATTTGCTACCCTTGCAGTCTCCTCCCGCTCATATCGTCCCTGCCTCGCCCAAATGGAGCTGCACCCATGAGAATCTTCGCCGGCTTTGGCATTATCCTCTGTTTCGTCGCCGTGGCTACTGCGGCTGCACAAGACCGGTCGTATGGCCGTTCTGTCGTCTCGACGCCCTACGGTATCGTCGCCACCAGCTGGGTCCAGGCCTCGCAGGCCGGAGCAAACATCCTGGAACAGGGCGGATCCGCCATCGATGCGGCCATAGCCGCGAACGCCGTGCTGAATGCCTCCGAACCGATGACGAACGGCATGGGCGGCGACCTCTTCGCCATCTACTGGGACGCGAAGTCGGGCAAGCTTTATGGTCTGAATGCCAGCGGCTGGGCCCCGCAGGGCCTCACCCCCGACCACCTCAAGGCGAAGGGCATCACCTCCATGCCCCAGCTGGGCATCGATTCCGTCACTGTCCCCGGTATGGTCGATGGCTGGACGAAGCTTCATGCTCGCTGGGGCAAACTTCCATGGCGCGAACTCTTCGAGCCCGCTGTCTTCTATGCCGACCACGGCGTCACCGTGCCCGAGATGATTCACGACTACTGGGTGCCGCTCGATACAGAGCTTCGCGCCAACCCGGAGAGCAGGCGGGTCTTTCTGCCTAACGATCAGGTTCCCGCCACCGGTCAGATCTTCCGCAATCCTGAGCTGGCCAACACCCTTCGCCTCATCGCAGACCACGGTGAAGACGCCTTTTACAAGGGCGCAATCGCCGACGCTATCCTCAAAACCTCGGCGGAACAAGGTGGCGCCATGACCGCCGACGATCTGGCGCAGTATTCCGCCGAATGGGTCGAGCCGATCTCCACCACCTATCGCGACTGGACCGTTTACGAGCTTCCTCCGAACGGCGATGGACTCGCGGCGCTGGAAATGCTCAACATCATGGAGCAGTTTCCGCCCGATCCCGCCGGCCCACACAGTCCTGGCGAACTGCACACGCGTATCGAGGCCATGAAGCTCGCCTACGCCGACGTCAAGGCATACGACGGCGATCCGCGTTTCTCGAAGATTCCCGTCCAGCCGCTCCTCTCGAAAGCCTTTGCCGCCACGCGAGCCAAAGCGATCGATCCGCAAAAGGCCAATTGCAGCGTCGCGCCCGGGTCTTTGGGCGGCAGCGACACCACCTATCTGACTGTCGTCGACAGCAACGGCAACATCGTCTCCTTCATCCAGAGCAATTACTCCGCCTTTGGTTCCGGCATCACGGTCGACGGCATGGGATTTGTCCTGCAGAATCGCGGCGGCCTTTTCTCTCTCGATCCGCAATCGCCAAACGCACTGGCCGGCCGCAAACGCCCGCTCCACACCATCATTCCCGCCTTCATGCAGCGCGGCGACGAGCACATCGGCTTTGGCATCATGGGTGGCTGGAATCAGCCGCTCGCCCACGCCCAGTTTGTCTCGAACCTGGCCGATTACCACCTGAACATCCAGGCCGCGCTGGAAGAGCCGCGCTTTACCGTTAACGCCAGGCTCGGCTGCCATATCGTAATTGAGTCGCGCGTGACCCAGGCGTCCATCGACGCGCTCACCAGGATGGGGCACCAACTCGAGGTCCGTAAGGAATTCAGCACCACCATGGGCCGCGGCCAGGCGGTCCTTCACAGCAGCGCGACGGGCATCAATTACGGCGCATCCGACCCCCGCGCCGACGGTAGTGCTATCCCCGAGTCGCCAAAATTTCGGCAACCCGTACCGGAAAGACTGGCAAAATTTCATCCATAAACTTCGGGAGGGGGAGAATCAGCGGAGTTAACTCCTGAGAACCACTACCGTTTGGGACTGCTTTAAGAAGTTTATAGTCAGGCCATGCCACTCCCCTTCATCACTTTCATCGCTGGCCTGGTTACCGGTGCGCTCGTTGTCTGGCTTGCCCTTCGTGGCCGTGGCTCGTCGCAACGCCAGCTCGCTGATTCCTTCGCTTCAGAGCTCGCCAAGGCCCTGGAAACCGAACAAGCAAGGGCTTCCGCGCTGCAAATTGAAAACGTTCGCCTGGAGGAGCGGCTGGTTGCCGAGAAGGAAGCACTGGAGCAAACGCGCTGCTCGCTGAAAGAGTCCTTCGATTCCCTGGCAGCGAAGGCGCTTCAGGACAACAACAAGAATTTCCTGGCCCTCGCGCAACTGGAACTGGGAAAACAAAACGCCTTTGCAACCGGCGCGCTCGAGTCCAAAGAAAAAGCGATTGAGAACATGCTCAAGCCGGTCGGTCTTGCTCTCGAAAAGCTCCAGACCACGACCCAGGATCTCGAGGTCCGCCGCGAAGGCGCGTATCAGGCCGTGCTCGGCGCCGTGCGCGGGGTCGCCGAAGTCGGTGAAAAACTTGGGGCCAGGACGAACCAGCTGATGGAAGCACTGCGCCGTCCCCAGGTTCGTGGCAACTGGGGCCAGGAGCAGCTGGAGCGCTGCATCGAGTATGCGGGCATGGTCGAGCATGTCTCCTTTGACAACGAAGTGGTGAGTGCTGAAGGAATGCGTCCGGACTGCATCGTCCAGCTGCCCAACGACCGCGTAATCGTCATCGACGTTAAGACACCCCTGGAGGCCCTTCTCAACGCCGGCAATTGTGCGGAGGAATCCGACCGGGAGGCCTGGCTCCTCGCGCACGCCCGCAACGTCCGGGAACACGTGAAGAGTCTCTCGGCAAAGAGCTACGCGAAACAGTTCGCGCAGAGCCCGGATTTTGTTGTCTGTTTCCTTCCGAGCGAAGCCTCGTTCAGCGCCGCGCTGGAGCAGGATGCGGATCTGATTGGCTACAGCTGCAACAACAACGTCATCCTTGCCACACCCACGACCCTCATCGCACTGCTCAAGGCGGTCGCGTATGGATGGCAGCAGGTGGAAGTTACTCGGAATGCCATCGCCATCCAGGAGGCGGCGAAGAAGCTTTACGAAAAGCTGTCAACGGCGCGGAATTACTTCGACGAGCTAGGCAAGTCTCTGAAACGCTCAATGACCCACTACAACAGCCTCGTGGGTTGCGTCGAGGGACGGGAAAGCGTCTTCGATCAGGCGCGCAAAATGCACGATCTGGGAATTGGCAACGTTGAAATTCAGGAGACCGTGCAGGTGCTCGAACCAACAGCGCGGGAGTTGAAGGCCGAGGACTGGCAACCCGAGCCGCAGGCGGAACTGGAATTCGCCGGCATTGGCGAGAAGCTTGCCAGCTAATCGGATCAGGCCGTCTTCCGGCTGTTCTTCGAATCTTTGTTCCCGGTGAAGGAGCCGGTTGCATGCTGGCCGGCCGGAGTTTGAGGATGCTCCTCACCTTGCCCGCCCTCTACATTCAAACCCAGAAGCCGCCGCTGCAACGAACGGCTGGTTCCCGTGACCTTGGCGTCTTCGGGCTCAATGGGCTGAACGCTGGCCTGGTGCTGTTGCGCCGTCGGCTGCGGGCCCGAGGCTTTCGGGTCTGGCTCATTGCGGGAACCTGACTGCGGTTGAACCTTCACGGCGGAGGATCGCGGCATCGCCAGCACCTCATTCAGGGAATGATCGACCAAAGGACAACCCCAATTGGATGCCAACCCACCCGTCCAGTGGTGAACGGCCCTCTCATTGTGAGGGTTTGGCGCTCTTTGGCGCGTCCACCCCAAAGCCGTTTCGTAGACGCTCCCATGTAACCGAGAATTCCTCCGGCAGGATCCGCGTCTCGCTGATCACGGTTAGGAAGTTGGTATCGCCAGTCCAGCGCGGCAATGCATGAAGGTGCAGATGGCCCGCGACGCCGGCGCCGGCCGACTTGCCCAGGTTGAGGCCAAAGTTGAAACCGTCGGGCCGGTAGAGTTCAGCGAGGACACCTTCGCTGCGCTGGGCAAGGTCCATCATCTCGTGAGCTGTTTCCTGTGGCAGTGCGGTGAGGGCCGCCTCGTGCGCGTACGGCACGACCATCATGTGTCCCGATGTATAGGGAAAGCGGTTGACGCAGATGTAACAGTGCTCGGCGCGGAGGACGATTCCTGCGGCGCGCTCGGCTTCCCGGCGATCCATGCCGTGTTCGACGGCGTAGTCGGCGGCGGCGATCATGTTGCAGAAGACGCAGCCCATATCGCCCGGCCAGGCATTTAATTCCTCGGGAATACCGGGACGCTTCTTTCGATCACCCTCGCTGACGTAGGTATAGCGCCACGGCGTCCAGAGGTAGTCCACGGGCGAAGTATATCCTCAGCGGTGTTCACGCGTGTTAGCGCTGCGTAACCGCGGCTGCATCGTTTCCGCGCAGCAGCGCCTGGACCTTACTGTGCTTTGTCGAATAGGTGAAGTAAATCACCAGACCGATCACCAGCCAGATGCCCACGACTTCCCACGTCAGCAGCGGCAAATTGATCATGAGATAAAAGGCGCTGATGACGCCGAGGATCGGAACGATCGGCACCAGAGGCGTTTTGAAGGGGCGTTCGAGGTCAGGCATGCGCACCCGCAAAATCCAGACGCCTGCCGAGACAATCGCGAAAGCCAGCAGGGTGCCCATGTTCACCAGCTCCGCCAGCTTGCCGATAGGCAGGAACGCCGGCAGGAAGGCCACGATGGTTCCGACGACGATATTCGAGATCCACGGAGTGCGAAACTTGGGATGGATATCGCTGGCCCACTTCCACAACAGGCCGTCGCGTGACATCGAGAAGAACACGCGCGATTGGCCCAGCAACATCACCAGCATCACCGTGCCCAGACCGAACACGGCGCCGATCTTCACCAGCAGGCTGCCCCAGGTTACGCCCGTTGCATCGATGCCCAGCGCCACCGGCTGTGCCACATTCAGCTCGCGATAGTTGACCAGCCCGGTGAGCGTGAGCGACACCGCTATATAGAGGATGGTGCAGACCACCAGCGATCCCAAAATGCCGATCGGCATGTCCCGCTGCGGGTTTTTCGCCTCCTGCGCGGCGGTCGATACCGCGTCGAATCCGATATATGCGAAGAAAACCGATGATGCCCCGGCCACAATTCCATTGATGCCGAATGCGCCCCTGCCCTGGTTGGGCGGAATGAACGGATGCCAGTTCACGGAAGCGAGATGCGGATGGTGGAAGAGGAAATTGATTCCCACCACGAGGAAGATTCCCACTACAGCAAGCTTGACAAAGACGATCGCGGAGTTCAGATTCGCGGATTCCTTGATGCCCCGGACGAGAACGATGGTGACCACCACGATGGCAAAGAACGCGATCAGATTGCAGATGCCGACAACGTGCGGCAGCCCGGCCGGAGCAACGTTCATGGGCAGCGACATAGCCGGCATCCAGCTGCCGTGGTAAAGATAAATGTCATTGCCCAAGGTAGTAGTAAAGCGGGCCAGCCCGGGCCCCGGCGTAAAGCCGAGCTGCGCAAGCAGGCTCAGGAAATAACCCGACCACCCCGAAGCTACCGTCGCCGCGCCAAATGCATATTCAAGACATAAATCCCAGCCAATGATCCAGGCAACGAGTTCGCCCAGCGTCGCGTAGCCGTAGGTATAAGCCGACCCCGCAATCGGAATGATGGAGGCAAACTCTGCGTAGCACAGTCCTGCAAACGCACAGGTCACTCCGGCAACAATAAAGCTCAGCGCCACCGCCGGTCCGGCGTGCAAGGCCGCCGCCTGTCCGGTGAGCACGAAGATGCCCGCGCCGATGATCGCGCCGATGCCGAGGGTGATCAGGTTGACCGGGCCGAGCGACCGGCGGAGCGTATGCTCGCCTTCCTCGCCGGCTTCCCTGCTCAAAAGGGAAAGGGGTTTAACCGCAAAAAGCTTAGCCATTCTCGGCTGTTCCTCCAGGAATCTGTCCGGGCGACGAGGCCGGCGGTGTATCGGAAACCGCTTTGCGGGACCACACGGCGAACACGGGGATTCCCAGTAAAACGATCACCAGTCCCGGCCATGTGTACTGCGGTTTGTAGCGCAATAATACGATACAAATCCACGCCGCCATCAAAATATAGACGGCCGGCAGTACCGGATAGCCGATCGCCTTATAAGGCCGCTCGGCGTCAGGACGCTTCGCACGCAGAACGAAAAGACAAACGATGGTCAGGATGTAAAAGACCAGCTCCGTGCAGATGATGTAGTCGAGCAGCTGTCCGTAGGAGCCCGAGATGCAGAGCACACAGGTCCACAGGGCCTGAACGATGAGCGCAGCCACGGGTGTGTGCCAGCGCGGATGCAGCTTGCCCGCTGCCTTGAAAAACAGGCCGTCGCGGCTCATTGCGTAATAAACGCGGGCTCCGGCCAGAGTCAGGCCGTTGGCGCACCCAAAGGTGGATACGAGGATCGCGCCCGCCATCAGGTAGGCTCCGCCGCGGGAGAAGATCTGCTGAAGCACCGCCGTCGCTACACGATCTTCCGACGCGTACTGAATTCCGCGCGCCACGATCGTCGTTCCCTGCGGGTCGCCGTGCAGCGGCAGGGCGAGAAGATACACAAAATTCGACAGGATATACAGGCCGAGGACCAGCATGGTGCCCAGCGCCAGCGACAGCGGAAGGTTGCGGCGTGGATTGCGGACCTCGCCTGCGGTGTACGTGACGTTATTCCACGCGTCAGCGGAGAAGAGCGAACCGGTCTGGACGACGGCGAGGATGGTGAGCACGCCAACCATCGCGATCGGTCCGCCCACGCCCACCTGGACTGCGTGCAGATCGTGCCATGAGGCGCCGCCCCAAAAATTGTTGCCGAAGTTAGCCTTCATCGACAGCGCATTGCGGCCGAAGAGGACGCCGAGAATGACGAGCCCTAACAGGGCTGCGGTCTTGGCCGTCGTGAAAATGTTCTGAACCAGCGCGCCCAGCCTGACGCCGAAAATGTTGACGACAGCGAGCAGGAGGATGATCGCGATGCCCGCGAGATTCGCGGTGCTCAGGCCAATGTCCATGTTGCCAAGCACCATCGGGCCCACATGCCACGGCGGAATGTGGCCAATATGCCAGAGCCAGTTCGTCGTCGAGACAGAGGGGAAAAACACGCCAAGAAATTTTCCGAAGGCCACGGCAACCGCGGCGATGGTCCCGGTTTGTATGACGAGAAATAACGTCCAGCCGAAGAGAAATCCCCAGATGCGGCCCAGCGCTTCACGCAGATAGATGTATTGACCGCCCGCTCGGGGCATCATGGCGGCCAGCTCACCGTAGCTGAGGGCGCCGATGATGGTCATGACGGTGGTGACCACCCACGCGCCAATCAGAAGGGCAGGCGATCCAACCCCGCGGCTGATGTCGGCGGGGACGATGAAGATGCCTGACCCGATCATCGACCCGACCACGATCGCTGTGGCGCTGAACAGGCCGAGGCTCGCTACGAAACCCGTTTTTCCGGAGGAAGGGGCGGCGGTGGAGGACTCGGAGCGCACGTGTCCTACAGTTCTACTTGAAAATTTTGAGAAAGTCTTTCGCGGATTGCGCCGGGCTTTTGCCGTGCAGTCCCGCCGCGTCAAAAATCGCCGAGATGACGGCGATGGAGTCCGCGCCGGCCTCGCAGACCGCGGCGGCGGTTTCCAAAGTGATGCCGCCGATGGCGACGAGAGGCTTTTGAGTGAGTGCTCGGGCTCGTCGTACGCCCTCAAGCCCAACTACGGGCGAGGTGTCGGACTTGGTCCGAGTCGCAAAGACGGGGCCGATTGCGATGTAATCCAGGGGCTCGGCGTTGGCTGCCATCACCTGCGCTTCATTGTGGGTCGAAACGCCAATGATGGCTTTCGGCCCAGCCAGCAAACGCGCCTGCTGCGGTGACAAATCCTCCTGCCCCACATGGACGCCATCCCATCCCGCAGCCGCCGACAGCTCTGCACGGTCGTTCAGAATGAGCTGCATCTGAGCCGGACCTCCAGCTTGTCGCATCGCTCGTGTCTCTTCCAGGACGATGGGGTCAGGATCGCGTTTATTACGATATTGAAGAATTCCAACGCCGGTTTCGGCCAGCTCCAGAACCAGCCGCTCAAGAAAAGCCGAGCGCTCTCCGGGGCTCACACCGCGCAAAGCCAGCTCCGCATCGAGGATGGGATAGAGCCGCGGAAATCGTGCCGCCCGGATCGGACGCTGATTTTTTTGATCTGTCGTAGTCACGGATCGATTGCGCTCACAGGTTTAAAGCGCGCCAGGGAGATACGGGTTCTGCACACGAGCGTAACAGGCTGTCCGCTTGAGCTGAAATGGAGGGCAACAGGCACAGGACGCCGCAGTTGTTCGGTTCCGGAAAGAATGTCAATCGGCAAAAATCAGCGCGCGGCAACAGACACACCCACCCCGGATCGCCGCTCCCTCAGGAAATTGGGCAGGCTTTAATTAAACGGGATGGAAACCGCAGGCTTACCGACAACTACCTTCTCGTTGCAGATGTGTCTCGCCTCCAGACGCAGCCGTTCCGCCGGAGTCTTATAAGCTCCGACAGTTGTCATGCAGAAACGGCAAACCAGAAGGGTTGAGACACTCGCCAGCCGCACCGGGGGGAGCTGTGTGGGGATCACGTGCGTGGTCTTAACGGATGGGTTCATCGCTCTCTCCTCGACAGAGTCGCGACGTACGGGCCCTGAATTTTTGCGAATTGGAATAGCTCTTTCGTATTCATTATTGCACGCAATCGTCACATACTCGGCGCCAGGATGCGCGATATTTTTCGGAATATCGGTTACTAAAGGTAGCCCCCAACCGTCGTGCCAGCCATGGTTTGCCAATTCGGGAAAGCGGAGTTCCCGAATGAACCGCAGGCCTTTCTACCCTCGCTGGCCCAAATTCCGCCATATCCTCAGGTTCTTAAAGCCATGGCCCTTTTCGCCCGATAGCCGGGGCAGGAAACGGCGCCCGGGGATTTCGCAATCTATGAAAACGATTACCGTGAGCACCAGCCCGACTGTCCTGATCGCGTGCTCCGATTCGGCAACCATCGATAGCATGGCGGCAAGTCTTGAATCCTGGCACTATCAGGTTGAGGTGGCCCACAACGGCGCGGATACCCGAGCGCGGCTCGAAGCGCCCACGCCTCCTGCGATCTCACTCCTCGACATGAACTTGCGGGGCCCTGCCGCCACGGAAGTCGTATGGCAAATTCGCCGGCTCGAGCAGCGGAGCAGTTGGATCATCTTCTTCAGCAACCGTCGGGGCAAGGAGCATGCATGCGCGGCCCTTGCATGCGGTGGAGACGATTTCCTCTTTAGGGCCAGCGATCCCAGTGAGCTCAATGCGGACCTGAAAGTGCGCATTCGGGTCGCGGAGAGGGTGCTTGCGCTGTCCAGTCGCGTGCAAAAGCAGGGCGCCGAGCTGCGCTACCATGTTTCGCATGACGGATTGACAGGCCTCTGGAACCGGGAAGCGCTGCTCAGCCTCGTTTTCCAGGAAACCGACCGGGTGCAGCGCCTCAGGACTCCGCTCAGCCTGATGCTTTTGGATCTGGACGATTTCTCCCTGATCAACCACAACTACGGCTACGAGGTCGGGGATCGGGTACTGATCGAGCTGGCCAACCGCTTTCGGCG
Organism: uncultured Acidobacteriaceae bacterium; assembly: GCA_963787915.1. Lineage (GTDB taxonomy): Bacteria > Acidobacteriota > Terriglobia > Terriglobales > Acidobacteriaceae > Palsa-343. Next base: position 780,305 of record CAWBEP010000009.1, read on the forward strand.
TCAGCTTCGCAGCTACGATCTGATCGGCCGTTGCGGTGAGGATGAGTTTCTGCTGGCTCTGCCGGGCTGCACCCTCGAACAGGGCGTCATTCTGGGCAACCGGATTCGTGAGTCGATCCTTGGCCGGCCGTTCGCTCTCGATCACGATGCCACCACGCTGAATGCCAGCTTTGGTGTGGCAATCAGCAATGGTCGCTCGCCGCTGATCGTCCTGCGCGAAGCGGAGCGGGCTCTGGCCCAGGCGAAGATTGCGGGCAAGAACTGTGTCCGGGGCGACTCCCCTGATTCGCTTCTGCTCGAGCCGTTGCTGGCGAGCGAGGCGTCGAACCTCGGTCCGGAGCCGGAGTAAGTTTTTCGGCGCCAGGGCCGCTGCTCGCTGCGCGGGCAATTGGGCCGCCCTGGTTTCCCGTGATGTGTTCGACCCCGTTCTTCACCCGCCTCTTTTTGCGAACCGGCTGTAAACTTGCCGCGTGAAATCGCGTCTATCTGGTCGCATGGAAGAGATCGCAGGAACCGAGCTCGCCATCGAAAAACGGGAGCAGGCTGTGCTGGAGCTCGCCGACTTTGACGAAGTCGTGCGCGTCTACCGCCCGCGCATTCTGCGCTTTCTGCTTTCCGCTTTGACGGACCGGGATGCGGCCGAGTCGCTCACCCAGGAATGCTTCCTGAAGGCCTGGATGGCGCGACAACAGTTTCGCGGCGACTCGAGCCTGAGCACCTGGCTTACCCGCATCGCTGTCAATCTGATGCGGGATCACCTGCGCAGCCGCAGTCTCCGCTTCTGGCAGAAGACGCGCGGCGCAGCGCTGGATGTGATGGATATCGGCGACTGGGTTCCCGACGGCCGCGGTACGCCGGAGAGTTCAGCGCTGGCGCGCGGGCAGGTGGCCGCAGTATGGAGTGCAGTGAACGATTTGTCCTCGCAGCAGCGGACGGTTTTCGTGCTGCGTTTTGTCGAGGAGCTGGAACTGGAAGAGATAGCAACCACTCTTGGGATGAACCTGAGCACGGTCAAATCCCATTTGTATCGGGCGCTAGCGATTGTTCGCGAGCGCATGGGAGGAACGAAATGAAATTCCGCAGAGACGAAAACGATCCGATCGAGGCGCGGGAAGAGGTGAGGGATCTCGCCGAGGCCCTGAGTCTCTATCGCTCGGCGATGCATCATATCGCGGAGCGCGAGACGGCACGTTCCCGGAGCTTTGGCGCCCTCGCTGATCGCCGGCCGGTCAGGAAGATTCGATTCGGATTGCTTCTCGCCCCGGCTCTCGCGGCCGCGGTGGCCGCCGCAGCGCTGGCCCCCATCTACCGCCATCTCCATCATCCACACGTTGCAACGCCCGCGCAGGCGGTCGGGAATGCGCAGGCGACTCACAACCAAACCCTTGCTGCCGTCGATGACGCGACGCTGATGACGAAGATCGACAGCGAAGTTTCTGAGGATGTGCCGGACGCTCTGCGGCCGCTCGCCGATCTGAGCAGCCAAACCACCACAACCAGTTCTGTCTTGGAGAAGAAAAATGCAACGCAGGAATAGTTTTTTGATTGCCGCATTGTTTTGTCTGATCGGTTCCGGGCTGGCTTTCGCCCAGGGCTTCGATGGATCCGGCCCGGGCGGACCCGACCCGTCCCAGGGACCCGGCGGAGGCGGATTCGGCGCGCCACCAATGGAGCGTGCCTTTCACGATGGCCGCGACGGCCACGACGGTCACTTCGGCCGCTGGTGGAACGATCCACAGATGGCGCAGCAACTCGGGATCACCGAGCAGCAGAAGCATCAGATGGACGACATCTTTCTGCAGCATCGGCTCAAGCTGATTGACCTCAACGCCAACCTCGAAAAGCAGGAAACGCTGCTGCATCCGATGATCGAAGTCGATCAGCCGGACGAGGCGAAAATCCTGTCGCAGATCGATGCTGTCGCTCAGGCGCGCGCCGACCTCGAGAAGGCGAATGCGCGCATGCTCTTCGATATTCGCAAGACTCTGACGCCAGAGCAGTGGCAAAAGCTCAAGGCGATGCGCGAGGAACACCGCCCCGGGAAGATGATGCGCGACGACCGTCGAGGCCCCGGCGGAGCGAGAGGGCCTGGAGGCCCCGATGCACAAATGTGGCGCAGGCATCGTCAGGCGCCGCCGGATGGCTCCGCGCCCACTCCAGCTCTTACTCCGGGTCAGTCGCCGGCTCCTCCTTCCTCGGATCAGTAATTTTCTGTGGGCCCCCTTCGGATTCCTGGCAGAATCCAAATTGGAGCGGCGTGAGCCGCTCCTTTCTTTTGGGGAAAAGTCAAGGCGCACGACACAAATTTCATAACGAAAGTGTCGTTCTATTTTCGTTCTCTTCACATGACGTCAATTGACACGCCAGGAACGCGGCACTATAGTTTTCATAGGGGGTTTGCGCGCTCGGGATTCCTGGCGCTGACCTTCCGGTCGCCACTCCTGTTCATTCCTGACCTGCGGATGCACCCGTCTGGAGAGTCGATGTTGCGATCCCACGCGCACCGTCTCCGATGGTTTCCTCCGCCTGGACTGGAACATACAGCCGAGACGATCCCCGAACTTCGTCGAGAACCGCGCCCGGGTCCCAAACCCGCCGCTGACGGCGAAGAAAGCTGCAGCCCGGAGATTCGGCGATGCCGTTTCGCCAGACCTCCTCGTTGCGGAGCGGAATTCGGGAGCCGCCGCCTCAATCCCGGAGTTGTCTGCTATGGCACACGTCCTCAATCCTGAACAAACCGAGAGCAACCCTCTGAACACCGAATTGGAAACCCCTGCGCTGGAAGCCCCGACCGACGCCCCTGAGCTGTCGGCTGAAACCACCTCTAACCCCGAGTCCGCGTTCCGGACTCCGGAGCACGGAGCGCTCGATGCTGAGCCCGTTGCCACGCAGGCCGCGGAGGAATTGCCCGAGTCCCATCAGGACGAACCCGACCTCAGCATGGAAGACTTCGCCGCCGCACTCGAATCGTTCGACCGCGAGCAGGCTGCTGAAGCTGCGGCGCAGGCGTTCGACGATTCCGCGATTGTCACCGGCACCGTGCTCAAGCTCACCGATAAGCACGTCGTCGTCGACGTGGGCATGAAGTCCGAGGGGCTTATCCCCATCGAGCAGGTGCTCGATCATGCGGGCCAGCCCAAGCTGCATCCAGGCGATTCCGTGGACGTGGTAATCGAGCGCGAAGAGCCGGAGGGTGGCTATCTCCTCGGGTATGAGAAGGCCCAGCGGCTCCGTGTGTGGGACACGGTCGAGAAGGCGCACAACGAGAAGACTCCGGTGACCGGGACCGTGGTCGGCCGCGTGAAGGGCGGCCTCACTGTCGATATCGGGATCAAGGCGTTTCTGCCTGGTTCGCAACTCGAACTGCGCCCGGTTCGCAATCTGGACGCGTATATCGGCCAGCCGATCCAGGTGCGGGTCATCAAGCTGAACAAAAAGCGCGGCAACGTCGTCGTTTCGCGCAAGGAAATCCTCGAGGAGGAGCAGGCGGAGCGCCGCTCCCATACCCTCGAGCACCTGGAAGAAGGCGCCGTCCTCACCGGCACAGTCAAGAATCTCACCGATTACGGTGCTTTTGTCGATCTGGGCGGGATCGACGGGCTCCTTCACATCACCGACATGTCCTGGGGCCGCCTGACGCATCCGCGCGACCTGGTCAACGTGGGCGATGAGATTCAGGTGAAAGTCCTCAAGTTCGATAAGGACAAGCAACGCGTATCCCTTGGCTTTAAGCAGCTGACACCTGATCCGTGGCTCGACGCCGCGGAGCGGTATCCGATCGGGGCCCGGGTGCGCGGTCGCGTGCTCAGTGTCACCGACTATGGAGCATTTGTGGAACTGGAGCAGGGCATTGAGGGGCTGGTGCACGTCTCCGAGATGACCTGGTCGAAGCGGATGAAGCATCCCTCCAAGCTGGTCAAGCCCGGCGACGAGGTCGAGACCGTCATCCTGGCCGTAAATCCAGCCGACCGGCGCATCTCGCTTGGCATGAAGCAGCTCCTCGAAAATCCCTGGGAGCATCTGGGCGACAAATATCCAACCGGCGCCACCGTGGAAGGCCGGGTTCGCAATCTCACCGACTTCGGCGCCTTCATCGAGATCGAAGATGGCATCGACGGGCTGGTACACGTGAGCAATCTCAGCTGGACCAAACGCGTGAAGCATCCGTCGGAAGTGCTGAAGAAAGGCGAAAAGGTGCGGGCCGTGGTGCTCGGCGTGGAGCCGGAAAATCGGCGGCTCTCACTCGGCATCAAGCAGCTGCAACCGGATGTCTGGGAGACCTTCTTCGCCCAGCATCGCGTTGGCGATGTGGTCAAGGGTAAGGTTCTGCGCACGGCCCAATTCGGCGCTTTCGTTGAAATCGCAGAAGGTGTTGAAGGTCTCTGCCACGTCTCGGAAGCCACAGATGCGCATGGCGTCCCAGTGAAACTGGAGCAGGGCAGTGAACACGAATTCAAAATCATCCGGATGAACCCGGAGGAGAAGAAGGTTGCGCTCAGCATCCGCGCCGTCAGTGGAGAAGAAGCGAGCCGTGTGGATGTCGAAGCCTACAAACAGCCCGCGGTTTCAAGCTCCACCACCACGCTGGGCGATCTGGTTAACTGGAAGCGCGAGAAGTAACCGCGGACTTGTCAGTAAGCCAGGCGAGGCGTCACCTCTGCGGGTGGCGCTTTTGCTTTAGATGGCACGCAAACCCGCTCACTTGATGTGCAGATCGACATACACCTGCTTGCGCGAGTCAAAGGAGCTGATGGCCTTTGTCGGGCTCCTCTTTCCCTTAAAGACAGCCCAGACCGTGTAGTCCGTGTCGGCAGAAAGGGCTGCAAAACGGTAGGCTCCGTCGTTTGCCGAGATATAGGTCTTTACGTCGTTGTTGCGCGAATTCTGCAGATAGACAATGGCTCCCTGAAGGGTCGCATCCTGTCCGTCGTAGACCTTTCCCTGAAGGGTTTTGAGGCCGAAGTCCTGGGAGCGGCAGAGCGGCGCCAGTGCGGCGAACGATGCCACCAGCGCGAGAGAACAGAGGACGACCGGCAGCGAGCCCGCCCGCGGCCATAAAGTCCGCGGCGAGGTTCCACAGAAAACCCTCATTCCTCTTCCTCCTCTGTCAATTCTTCTTCATCTTCGTAGTCATCTTCGACCTTGCTCAGTTCCAGCGGATCGGTAGCCACCACTTCGTATTCGGTGCCGCACTCATCGCAGACCACCACGTCGCCCTCCTCCACTTCCTCTTCGTCAAAATCGAGAGCGCTTTCGCATTCAGGGCAAATCATGAATCCCTCCACCAGGAGAAACGAATCTTCAGTCCATCACAATGACGCTGTTCTCAGGGAAAATGTTGGCGGCAGACTGACCGGATGCTGTGCCCCGACGCTGCTGCCCGTTGTAGCGCTGGTCCTCCGCTAGTTTTGAGGAGAATCGCCTCGCGCGTCAAGGGTGCGCTATGTCCCAGCCTGAGGCATACTCGATAATCATGAACGGTAGTCGCTTTCCCGCCTGGGTCCTGCTGATTGCGGTCTGTCTTGCTGCGAACAGTCAGTCCTCCTCCCCCTCTGGCGATGCGGGGCGTCGCGATCTGGATGCCATCGGCGCTCCGATCCGTCCCATGTCGGCCGATCCCGCGATTGATCGTGCGCTCCGTCAAATATCTCCGATTGAGATCCAGCATACGATTGCGGCCCTCGTCTCCTTCCGCAATCGCAGCACGGTTTCCAGTGTTGAAAGAGATCTGCCCCCCGGAACCGGCATTAACGCCGCCGCCGACTGGATCGAGGAACAGTTCAAAAAAACCTCCGCCGCCTGCAACGGCTGCCTCGAGGTCCATCGCGACAACTTCATCCAGCAGCCCGGAAGCGGCCCCAATGCCCGTGTGCTCCAGCCTACGCCATTGACCAATATCTACGCGGTGATGCACGGCAACGATCCAACCCAGGCTTCACGCATGATCCTGGTGACGGGACATTACGATTCGCGGGCCACGAACGTTTTGGACACCCACGGCGAGGCCCCTGGCGCAAACGACGACGCCAGCGGCGTGGCTGTGAGCCTCGAGTGCGCGCGTGTGCTTTCCAAACTCAAACTGCCGGCCACGCTAATTTTTGTCGCGGTTGCGGGGGAAGAGCAGGGGCTCTTCGGCAGCAAGCATCTGGCCGATCTCGCAAAGCAGCAGGACTGGCGCCTCGAAGCGGTTCTCAACAATGACATCGTCGGTGGCAATCGCACTCCGGGAGACAAGCTTCAGGATCCGCACGCTGTGCGCATCTTTTCCGAAAGCATTCCCTCCGATGCGCCCCCGGAGGAGATTCGACGCATCCTGCAGCTTGGCTACGAGAGTGACTCGGCATCCCGCGAGCTCGCCCGGGCGATTGCCGGAGCAGCGCGCACCTACATGGCGAGGCCGGTCTCCGCCCGCCTCACGCCCGTTCTGGAATTTCGCCGTGATCGCTTCCTGCGCGGCGGCGATCACACCTCGTTCAACCAGGACGGCTTTGCGGCGGTGCGTTTTACAGAGTGGCGCGAGGACTTTAACCATCAGCACCAGAACGTCCGGATCGAAAACGGAATTCAGTTTGGCGACCTTTTAAAGTTCGTTGACTTCGACTACGTGGCGCGGATTGCGCGGCTCAATGCTGCCACCATGGCGGAGCTTGGCGCTGCTCCACCGGAGCCGATCAACGCAGAGTTCCCGCCGGAGAAGGGGTTCAGCAACGCGCTCAACAACACCACGATCAACTGGGAGCAGGGGCCCGGCACACCGCCCGGCACCCATTACCAGATTGTGTGGCGCGCGCTCGCTGCAGCGGACTGGCAACGCTCCATCTCCGCCGAACGTCTTGCCGTGCTGCCGCAGGGAAAATTTGCCGCGACCCCCGACGGCCATTTCTCCGCGCAGATCCCCGTTTCAAAGGACAACGTGATCTTCGGAATTGTTGCGGTCGATGCAAAGGATCATCGCAGTCCGGCAGTGATTCCCTGGCCGGCGCCGCGGCCTGCACACGCCGAATGAGACAATATTCCCTGTGCCTCGTCTCTCCAGCGGCGTTCTCGGCTTCCCCGATTTTCGCGGATTCACGCGCAGCCTCATCCTCTGGAATCTCGGTACATTCTTCGCACTGCTGATCCTCGGTGTCGCAGCGAAGGCGCTGGCGAGTGAGCTTGTCCTCTGGTTCGCTCTCGATCCCACCCTGGCGCTTCGCCATGGATGGCTTTGGCAGCTGCTGACGTACTGCTTTATCCACGTCGGAATCATCGGCTCCGCCTTTGAGCTGCTCTCGCTGTGGTTTCTCGGCAGCTTTCTTGAGGCCAATCACGGCTCCCGCTGGCTGGCCGAGATTTTCTTTGTGTCGGTTCTGGGCGCTGGTCTCGCCGCCATAGCCCTCTCCCTGGCAATGCCTGATTCGGGTGCGGTTCTCTATGGGTGCTACGGCGGTATCTTCGGACTCCTGATCGCGTTCGGTGTGCTTTACGCTGATTTGCCGTTCATGATGTTCCCGCTTCCCATCTCCATCAAGGCTAAGTATCTCGTTGCCGTTTATATGCTCATCGCGATCGCGATGCTTTTCTCCCAGCAAAAGGTATTTGCCTTCTCGCAACTGGGCGGGGCGCTCTTCGGATATCTCTACATCAAATTCTCGCCGCGCCGCGGTTTTGCGAATGCTGGCAGCGAAACCGTTTATGGCCTGCGCAATCGCTATTACCGATGGAAGCGACGCCGCGCCGCGAAGAAATTCGAAGTCTATATGCGCAAGCATCGCGACAACTGAGTCGGCGCCCGGCTCATCGTCCTCATTACCGCGGGTCGCATCCTTTGAACCCGGATCACCCCGTTGATGCATCGGATGCTTTTCATGTCGGCCAGGCCATCTTCATTTGCCCCTCCCACTCCCCATCCATACAATCGAAGTCGGACATCCTCCCTCTATGACCGATCAGCCCGACATCAATCCGCCTGCGATTTCTCCGGCGTGGGCTAAAACCGAGCTGGCAAGGCATCCCCAGAGGCCCTACCCGATGGACTTTATCGAGCGGATGTTCACCGACTTCAGCGAGATTCATGGTGACCGCTACTTCGGCGACGACCCCGCGATGGCTTGTGGCATGGCCCGCTTCGACGGCAGGGAAGTGATGGTGATTGCCAACCTGAAGGGGCGCTCGACCAAAGAGAAGGTGCAACGCCGCTTTGGCATGCCGAATCCGGAGGGGTATCGGAAGGCGCTGCGCGCGATGAAAATCGCCGAGAAGTTCGGCAGGCCCGTCATCGCTCTCATCGACGTTCCAGCCGCATACCCAGGCGTCGGGGCTGAGGAGCGCGGCCAGGCTGAGGCCATCGCACGCAACCTCCGCGAGATGTCGCGCCTGCGCGTTCCGACGATTGCAGCGATCACCGGCGAAGGCGGGTCGGGAGGGGCACTTGGACTGGCGCTCGCCGATCGCGTGCTCATCCTCGAAGATGCCATCTACTCCGTCATTCCACCGGAAGGCTGTGCGGCCATCCTGTGGCGCGACGCTGCTTTTAAGGAACAGGCCGCCGAGGCGATGCGCATTTCCGCGCCGGATGTTCGCTCCCTGGGCTGCGTCGATGACATTGTTCCGGAACCGGCTGGCGGCGCGCACACCGATCCGTCCGGAGCCGCTGAGCTGTTGGCGGAAAAGCTCCGCTGGCATCTGAATGAGCTTGAGTCGATGCCGCTCGACGAACTCCTGCACCGCCGCTACGAGAAATTCCGCAACATTGCCCAGTTCTACACCGCCTGATCACCGGCAGGCATCGAAATAGCCCTGATGATTTCCACCGACGGTACCGCTTTCCATTTCGGAGTAACCGCGTGAACTTCCTCGAGCGACTGCGAGCGCTGGTGTGGTTCCTCATCGCTTCTGCGTGGTTCCTGTTCTCCGATCTCGTGGCGTCGCGCGCCGCCAGCGGCCTGACCTCAAACGATTTTGAGGAGCCGCTTTACCGCATCCTGCTGCTTTTTCTGTTGATCATTGGCTTTCGCGTGATGAGCCGTCTTGGCCAGCGGCGCATGGTCGCGGCTCAGGCGACAGCCGTCGTCGTCCGCCCAGGATGGGCCCGGGAATTTGCGCTCGGAGCCGCGCTGGGGTGGGCGGGGGTGCTGGCCTGTGTGCTGCCCGCTGCGCTTATCGGAGGGTTGGTCATCACCGTATTCACCAACCAGCATCAGCTTTTCGTCGCGCTGCTTGACCTGATTGCGCTTGCCGCCGGCACCCTCGCGATCGAAGTGGCGTTTCGCGGCTATCCCTTCCTGCGGCTGGTCGAGGCAATGGGGCCGGCCCTCGGAACCTTTTTTATGGCGGTTGTCTATGCCATATGGCGTACGCATGGCGCGCCCGCGACGACTGCATCCGTGCTGGTTTCATTTTTCCTGGGATGGGTGCTGGCGCTTGCAGTGTTGCGTACGCGGGCCGTTTGGGTCGGTTGGGGATTCCATTTTGCGTGGATCGCGACCATGAGCATGCTCTTCGGTCTGCCTATTGCCGGATCGATGAATTACTCGCCGATCATCGTGACCAATGCGCGGGGTCCGGCATGGATCAGCGGGGGGAACCAGGGGCCCGAAGGGTCTGCGTTTGCCGTGCTGGTCTCCATTCTCCTGCTCATCTGGATGATCCGGCTCACGAGCGATCTGAAATATAAGTATGGGTTCTCGGAAATCGTCCCGGGAGGAATTCCAGTCGATATCGACGCAGCCGCTCGCCGCCAACACGAGGCTGCCATGGGCGCGGTCGAGCCGCAGCAGCCGAGTCTGGTGCAAATTTCGCCTGTTGCCGCCCGGATCGCCGATCCTCAGCCTGTAACGCCGCCTTCCCCGGGTGAGGATATCGACCCAGGCAATGAAGCACCAGGCCGTGAGCCGGGATTCCCCGGGGCGCCGTAGCTATTTGTGCGCGGGAATGCCGCCCTGCGGAGAAACCTTCGCAGTCTGGACCGGTCCACGGTGGATCGGCCCCTGATTCACGATTCGGTCTCCGCCTTCCCGCTGATCGACAAACGACGCCAGTTTGAGGAAGCCGTCGTCCCCTAGCGCGCGCCGCAATTTGAGCATAGTGTCACCGACGATCGGTTCACCCTGACGGCTCAGCAGATCGACTTTGGCCAGCTGCTGCGTACGTTTCGAGGGATCGATCTGAAAGCGGCCGTCGCTCCATCCAAGGGCTTCGTGCATCTGATCGCTCCACGTATCGATGCGCTCGCTGCCGTCCAGCAGGATTGCATAGGCCTTATTCCATTCGTCGTCGGAGAGACCAATCGACTGGTGATTCACTTTCAGCCAGTCCACCCGGAACTGCCGTTCGCCCGTGGCAGCCTCTTTACGCGCCTGGAGGTTGTCGAAGCCGATCTCCTGGATGAAGGCGGCGAATGTGTCGTGCCCCGCCATTGGGAGCGAAGGCATGGAAAGTGTCGACACAGCCACCTCATTCTCATCCTGCGCCTGAGCTGGCGCAGTTGTGACCAGAGTGCAACTTACCCCACAAAGAACTACAAGCAACCATGAATTGCGCAGAAACTCAGGCATAAAGACCCCTTTCCACTGCAGTCGTGCTGTTTCCTCCGTCTTCAACGAATCCTGTATCGCACCCCGGTGCTCACGCTGAGGTTGGTCATCGACCCATACGTGAACCCAGGCCAGTACTGATATTCCGCATCGAAGAGACGGAGGCGAATCCGCGAATTGACGCGGTAGTCCAGCCCCGCCCCCGGAGCCATCACGAAGTAATTCCCCCATGCATAGCTGTAAGGAAAGTTGAAGTAACCATCGCCGGCCAGAAACTTCACATATGGCCGGAACTCGGAATTTTGCCCGAACCCAGCCAACTGGTACCGCGGTCCGATCAGATAGGTGGTTGCGTGCGTATTCTCCTTCTGGTTCAGGACTGCCCAGTTCGTCTCGCCTTCGATTCCATACTGCCAGGTAAAGTTAGCATCGGCGAAAACACTGCCACCGTACATCCAATGCTGGCCGTATTGCAGACGCGTCGCGCTGAAGGTGCCGCCTGCGGACAACGAGGACCAGTCCCCGGTTGCCGATTCGGGAGATTGGGCCTGTGCCGGATGCAGCCCGGCGAACAATCCCGCGAGTAACAGCGCGCCGGTCATCCATTTGCAGTGCTTCATGATTCCCGCCCCGCTCATTGCGTCACCGTCACGGTTAGATTCGCCACGTGAGTAACGCCGGTTTGCTCACCGGTCGCTGTCACCTGGATGACATAGTTGCCCGCCTTCGCGCTGTTCAGTGAAAAGCCGCCGCAACCGGTCATGAGGAAAGTGGAGCCGGCCAGCATCGCGATCAAAACGAGGACCCTGAGAACCCCGGCCTGCTTGCGGAAGCGCCAGAACGCGAAACCGAAAAGCGCCGCGCCTGGGAAAACGCAGGCTGCCAGGAAGCCATTGCCCGGCGTTTCGTTCTTCGACAGCGTCGTTCCCGAAGCCAGCGGCGAATTCGTATCGACCGTCAGCTGCACGGATGCGGTTCCATTGGCGTTCAGCGTCAGGTCGTTCGTAGCGAAGTTGCAGGTCACCGAGTACGGCAGCGAATCGCAGCCAAGGGCAATCTTGTCGGCGAAGCCATTCTCCGAACCAAGGTTGATCGTCACGCTCGCAGACTGTGTGGTGGGAATGCTGAGCGAGGTGGGGTTGAGCGCGATGGTGAATTCAGTTGCCTGGGCCACAGTCACGTTGATTGGACTTGAAACCGATGGCGCATTCAGCGCGTCGCCCCCGTAGTGAGCCGTAATGCTGTAGGAACCCTGGCTCGGATTGATAGTCAGCGTTGCCGTGCCGTTGGCTCCGATGGTCGCCGAGCCCATGGTCGTGGTCCCGTTCATAAAGGTGACCGTGCCGGTGACCGGAACGCCGCTGGTCGACGCGGTCGTCGTCAGCAACGCTAGCTCCTGGTCGGTGGTCAGCTTGGTCGCCGAAACAGCCAGCGATGTCTCCGTAGCGTACGCGGTTACCGTCTCGGTCACCGCTCCTGAGCTGCTGCCCTGGTCGTTGGCATCGCCCCCATAAACCGCGGTTATGGTGTGCTGGCCAACTGCCAGCGAAGAGGTGCTGTAGGTTGCCACTCCGGCGTTGTTCACGGCGGACGATCCCAGCGTGTTGGCGCCATCCATAAAGGTGACGTTGCCGGTGGGGATGCCGCCGTTGCCGGTCACCGTCGCCGTAAACGTGACAGCAGTGGTAACCACGGCCGTGGCACTGCTCGACGCGAGCTGTGTGCCGGTCGTCGCCTGAATCACGGTCAGCGGTACACCCGTCGATGTACTTGCTGTGTCGTTTGAGTCGCCCTGATAGCTGGCGGTGAGCGTGTACGATCCCACGGAAAGGTTCGACGTCGAAAGTGTGGCGACTCCGGCCCCGTTCAGGGATCCTGCCCCGAGCAGGGTCGTTCCGTTGTAGAAGTTCACAGAGCCCGCTGCCACTCCACCATTGGACGTCACCGTCGCGGTGAGCAACACTGCCTTTCCGGCGATCGCCGGGCTGCCGCTGTCTGTCAGTGCCGTCGTTGTCGAGGCAATGTTCACCGTTTGCGCCAGCGGCGCGGAGGTGCTGCTGAAGTTATTTGCATCGCCGGCATAGGAGGCGACGATGGTGTGGGTGCCCGCCGACAGAGCGGAGGTTTGGAAGGTCGCGGCCGCACTCGCTGCCCCGGCCGCGGCCAGCGTTCCCGTGCCGATCTGCGTGGTGCCGTCGAGGAACGTTACTGTGCCGGTGGGTACTACGGACCCTGCCGCCACGACAACCGCTGTGAAGTTCACAGGCGTTCCGTGGATGGATGGGTTGTTGCTCGATGTAAGCGTTGTCGTCGTAGTCTGCTCCACGGTCTGCGTCAGAGGCGACGATGTCGAGCTGACATTATTCGAATCGGTGTAGCTGGCCGTGATCGAGTTGCTTCCGACCGGCAGGGCAGCGGTCGCGTAGGTTGCTACGCCGCTCCCGTTGAGCGTGCCGCTTCCGAGATAAGTCGATCCGTTGTAGAAAGACACGGCGCCGGTGACCGAAAGACCTCCGGAAACCGAGACGGTGGACGTAAAGACGACCGTCGAGCCGAAGGTCGATGTGTCGTTGGGGCTCGAGCTGGCAATCGTGACCGTCACCTGCTCCTGAATCACCTGCGAGACCGGATTCGAGGTTGATGCGCTGTAGTAGGTGTCACCGCTATACGCTGCGGTGATGACGTGCGTGCCGACCGCGAGTGAGCTCAGTTCAAGGCTCGCGTTGCCGCTGCTGTTCAGCATCTGCGCCGTCCCGAGAGGGTTGGTTGTCCCCTGGAATGTATCGGAAAATGTCACCGTTCCTGTCGGCGTTCCCTGCGTCGAATTGGGATCCTGCTTCACCGTGACGTTCATCGTCACGGCCTGCCCGAAGGGCGATGGGTTCTGGCTGGAGCTTAACGTGACGATCGCTCCGTTCAGACCAAGCGCCTCGCCGACGATCGAGATATCGAGCGGTGAATTGGCCGCATTACCCTTCAAATTCACGTTGCCCACAAGCGGATCGGGAAGAGGAATCGCCGTGCTGGTCGGCGCGAACTCCGCCGCCACGATGCACTGACCGTCGACGCCGACGCTGCCGGACGAACTGCAGGTGGTTGCACTGGATGCCACGGCCGCATTCGCATCCGGCGCAACCGAGGAAAACGTTAGAGCTGCATTGCCGTCGTTCTCGATGCTCTGGTTCTGCGGGGAGCTTAGCTGGTTCGTCCACAGCTCCGGCTGGAAGAACAACGTAGCCGAGTTGGCGGAAACCTTGCGGATGATGTGATCGAAGTATTCCGCGACCAGGAGATTGCCGCTCGCGTCGACCGCAACTGCGTACGGCGCATAGATGCCCGCCCCGTTTGCAATGCCGCCTCCCCCAAAGGCATCTCCGTTTTCTCCGTTCCCGTAAGCGTAATCGGATTTTCCGTCAATATAGCTGTCGTACTCGGTGCTCCCGGCAATCGTCGTGATCATTCCCGATACAGCGTTGACCTTGCGTACGACGTAATTGCGGGCGTCGGCAATGTAGACGTTCCCGGCCGGATCGCAGGCAACACCGAGAGGCGAGTACAGCTCCGCGGAGGACGCCAACCCGCCGTCGCCCTGATACCCGGTCGCGCCCGTGCCCGCGTAGGTGCTGATGTTGCCGCTTGTATTCACCTGCCGCACCCGGTCGTTGGCGGAGTCCGCGATATACAGGTTGCCCGCGTAGTCCAGGGCCACGCTGTACGGCTCATTCAGTTTCGCGTGAATCGCCGGGGCGCCGTCGCCTGAGAAGCCCGCGATCCCCGTGCCATCGCCGGCGATCGTCGTGATCTTTCCGGTCGAGGCGAAAACTTCACGTACCGCCTGATTGTCGGTATCCGCAATGTACAGATTGCCGGCGCTATCGACAGCCACACCTTCCGGCGAGTTGAGCGTTGCTGCGGTCGCCGCGCCGCCGTCGCCCGCATATCCCGGGGTGCCGTTGCCCGCAACGGTGGTGATGGTGCCGGTCCGCAGGTTAACTTCGCGGATCACGTTGTTATTCGTGTCGGCGATGTAGAGATTGCCCGCACCGTCCAATGCCACTCCGCCCGGAACATTGAGCGCTGTCGCTGTGGCCACAGTAGCAGCCGCGTCGTAGCCGGCGCTGCCATCGCCGGCCACCGTTGTAATAGTCCCGGCGTTGGCGCCCGCAGCGTATACCTCCCGCACTCGGTTGTGGTGCGAGTCGGCGATGAATAGATTGCCGGCGCCATCGACTGCGACTCCGGAAGGCAGATAGATGTCTGCCTGCGTCGCCAACTGCCCGTCGTTCACCCGCGTCCACTCCCCAACCTCACCCGCGACGATGCTGATCGAACCCGGGACCATCACCGCGAGCGATCCCTGTCCGATCCCGGTCAGATACGCCGTTCCCAGCGTGTTGTTGTTCGCGTCGAGCAGCAGGATTGCGCCTTTGCGGGGTCCTGGATATTTCGGGGCGAAGGCAACGGTGACGGAACAGCTGCCGGACGTGAGGCCGGCGCAGTTGTCAGTGCCTGATTCCATGAAGTCCATGTTCGGCGCGCCGAGCGTCAACACCTCGACCTGCACGACCGTGCCCGCCGCCTGCACATTGACGGTGACGGTCTCTGTAGCGGGCGTCGATGCGCCGACCGCTGTTGCAGGAAATGTCGTCAGATTTTGGGCTTGCGCTGAAGGTATCGCGGTCACACAAACTGCCGCCAGCATGAACGACGCAGCAAAAAGCGCTTTCTGGAGCAATGGCCGCACAACGAATCTCGAAACCAGGCAGGGGCAGGAAGTCATACAGTGTTTCCTCGCTGTGATTTCTCTGCCGTGGTCCCACTCCGCGGAGGAACCTGTTGAGCAGAGGGCAGCAGGGCGAACATTCGACCTAATGCCGGCCAACGAGCCCGGTAAGTCATTCCCCTGTTACCAATATGCTCGCAACATAGCACGTCAAGTCACTTATAAAAATTACCTTGGTAAAGAACGCCTGGTACTTTCGTGCTACCGCTGCTCAGGAGACGCAGGAGGGAAAACGATGGAGGGAGAATGGGTTACTTCAGGCTTGAGATTTCCTCAGCGATTGCGTCGCGAGGGGCATTCCAGAGACAGAACAGAGCTGGAAAGGTCGCCCGGAGTGGAGTGGAGGGACAGACACTAAACTGAGGTAACGGGATCGATGTCGAACCCAGGCAGATTCGACAAGAATGGTGGGCCCGGAGGGATTTGAACCCCCAACCAAGGGATTATGAGTCCCCTGCTCTAACCGTTGAGCTACAGGCCCGCTTGGTCTGGATTAAACCGCCGGACATCAGCAGTTTACTATCAGGGCCGCCCACTTCGCCCAAACGCCCGCTCCTGTCGGTTGCGGAATCAGAGCTCTTTCCCAACCGAGATGTCGTCAGTAGTCTCCTCTTTGAGACCGCTCTGGCTTCGCCAACCTAAGCACAGTGAGCCATTCCAGTCCGGGCGATAAATGCAGATGCCGCCAAAGCCTGAGCCGGAACAACCCCACTCATAGGAGAAGCGTTGGCGAATAGGTTGGCAGCGTCAAGAAACAGCTTCAGCGTTCCAGATACCCACCGCCAAGGCAGAATAGCCTCGCGCGTTCAGGCGCCGGGACGCGGGTAAAGGCGGCCGCGGTACATGGACATAGCTTCGACCTGGCGGATCGCGATGATCTGGGCGGACGTGTTGTCAGAGCCATCGATCTCGACGGAGTAATCGACGAGCTCATCGGCGATTTCATCGATGACTTTCTGCTGAGAGACGATGCGTGCGATGTCTTTGCTGTCGATGCCGGAGTAGAGGCCGTCGGAGCAGAGCACGAGCCGGTCGCCGGGGCGCAGGGTGAGCGTCGTGGTATCGGCGCTGACGAAAAGCTCCGGGCCGAGCGAGCGAGTGAGCACGTGGCGCGATTCGGAGTTCGCCGCCTCGACGGCGGAGAGCAGGCCGAGCTTGCGCTGCTCGGTGACCCATGTATGGTCGCGTGTGACGGCCACAGCTTCCCCGCCGCGCACGTGATAGCAGCGCGAGTCGCCCACATGCGCCACGTACGCCTGATCGTGGCGCAGGGCGCAGGTAACGACGGTGGTCGCCATATGTTTACCGCGGCGGCCGGGGCGCAGTCCTTCATCGTGCACCGCGGCGTTGGCGTGCTGGATCAGGCGGGGCAGCAGGCTCGAGAGCGAGGTGTTTTCCTGCGCATCGGCAAACTCGTCGCGAATCACCTCCACCGCCCGGGCCGACGCCACCTCGCCCAGGTCGAGGCCCCCCACGCCGTCGGCCAGCACGAACAGCCATCCGCGCGAGCGCGCCTCATGGTGGTCCTTGGGAGCAAAGACCCCGGTCGCGTCTTCGTTGTTGGTGCGCACCTTGCCCGGGTGGCTGGCCTCGCCGTACTCGATTTCCAGCATCTCTCTACCGATGGTACCGCCGCATCAATTCGCAACGCCCGGAAAAGAAACCGAGGGCTTTCCGCTTTGGAAAGCCCCCGGCGGTTGAGACAACGCTGGCGTTAGCTGGCGACCTTGACCTTGCTTTCGATCAGCATCCCCCGGCCCTTGGCTTTCGAGGACCGCCAGAAATAGAATGCGCCGTAAAGGCCCCAGACTCCTGCGACCAGCAGCGCGATCAGCGGTTCCTTGACCGTGCCGTAGCCCATGGTGGGTCCGATCAGGTAGAAGAGCATGCAGCCGATATTCGCCAGCAGGCCGAAGCCGGGAATGAGGGTATGCCGCAGCAGACTGTAATCGGGGCGCTTATGGAAGGCCACCATGCAAAGGAAGCAGGTGAGGGCGTAGAGGATAAAGGTTCCGAAGTTGGAGGTGAGGGTGACGGCGAGCAGCGAGTTTGGCAAAGATGCCATCTTGTCGTGCGAAAAGTACCCGACGCTCGAGAACAGGCCGTGAGGCAGCGCGGCTACAGTCGCATCGGCCGGTGCCCCTGCATCGCCAAAGGCGAGGCAGACGGCGATGATGCCAATGACCGCCGAGATCCCCGCGAGAGTCCAGATGGCGCGGTGGGGGGTGAGGTTGTTGGCGTGCAACATGCCGAAGTGCTCAGGCGCCTCGTCGTCCTGGCCCATAGCATAGGTGACGCGCGCGCCGGTATTCATGCAGGAGAGCGTGGTGCCGATCAGAGCGAGGAAGACCGTCACCGCCTCGGCCAGCATGAAGTATTTGCCGTGTCCCTGGCCGAGCAGCGCGTCGCCGACCATGATCATCATGTCGCCGATGGGCGCGGCCGACCCGGTCGCCGCCTGCATGTTATACGCCGAACTCAATAAATAGTTGGCTGCAAAATATTCGATCAGGTAACAGACCAGCCCCTGTATCAGGAGCGAGGCAATCACCGCGATCGGGATATCGCGTTTGGCGTTTTTCGCTTCGCCTCCCAGCGCTGTCACCGATTCGAAACCGACCAGGATCAGGATGGCGACCGTTGCCTGAATCATCACCCAGTTGAAGTTGTGGATACCGATCACCGATTTCGCATTTGGATGAGAGACGAATTTGCCGGTCGAATCGTAGGCAGGGTAGTGAATGTGAAACGTGACCGGCTGTCCTGCCTTGTCGAGCTGCGGCTGGGGCACGCCGCTGGCGTCGCGAATGATGGTGCCGTCCGGCTTGGTGGCGAACTCATAGCTGTACGTCGCCAGAGTATTGGTGTCGTACTGGAGAGCTGTCGCGCCGTCGGGATGGTTCACACGGTAGCCGAGGGCCAGCACGCTAAACAGCACCAGCGCCGAGATCTGCACCACGTTAATGGCCACGTTGACCGCGGTCGAGGCGTTGGCGCCCTTCTGTGCGATCCATGCCACAGCAAAGGAGAAGACCACCGCAACCAGCCCGGTAAAGACGGGTCCGGGGTTCGAGCCGCTGATGAAGTTCGGATAGAGGAAGCCGACCACGTAGCCGACAAACAAGCCGGTAACGCCGACCATCACACCGGGATAGACCCAGTAGTAGAGGTGCGAACCCCAGCCAACGATGAACTTGAAAACGCGGGCATACTTAAAGGCCTTGTCTTTGGAGAGCAGTGCCTGCTCGGCATAGTAGTAGCTCGAGCCGGTGCCGGGATAGAGCTTCGAAATTTCGGCATAGCTCACCGCTGTCGCCAGACAAAGCAGCAGCGCGGCGAAAATCCCCGCCCACATCGACGGCGAAGTCGCGCCCGTGTTCGCCTGAATGGCGAAGGTCAGCCACAGAAACGCGCCAGGCGCGATCAGCGCCATTGCGTTACTCGTCAGCCCGGTCAGGCCGAGGGTAGCTTGCATCTGTCCGGTAGGTTTCTTCTCATCTGCCATGTAGTTCTCCTCAAAAGTGATGGTCTTTGGGTTACGGACTCTACTGTTTAGGGGCGATCACAGCAATGAGGCCAACGGTCAGAGTGGTCTGGGCGGGGGCCAGACCGGTTGCTCCTTTGTGAAAGAAATCTTCATTCGAATAATCGTGACGCAATTCGGCGCGAGCGATGAAGCGCGGAGTCCACTTGCGTTCGATGGTGGCCGTTGCCTCCTGCACGACCTGCGTGGTGCCGGTCGCAAAGCCCTGTCTGTCGTTAAAGAATTCCCAGCGTGCGGCAGCCGCAAGATTGGTGGTGAACTGTTCGTGCGCCGCCAGAGCGATGCCTGACCAGTCCGCCGTGGCCTGGGGTGTGGTAACTCCCTTGACGGTATAGGCCGAGGTGGTGTTGTGGCCATAGTCGATATTCACATAAGCGTTGAATTTTGCATTCGGGGTGAGCAGGATGGTGGTGTCTACCAGGTTCCGATACTCGCCGACTCCGCCGCTCTTCTCCGGTCCCGTGTACACATTGAATGACCATGTGTATTTTGCTTCCGTCAGAGCGCTGGTGAAAACGCCGGTGGGTCCGTCTTCGCCGTTAATGACGTTATTCCAGCCGTTAACCAGTTGCACGCCCGCAGTCCAGGTCTTCGTCACCGGGGTGGAAGTACGGAGTCCGAAGTTGTAATAGGGAATGGCCCAGGCGAACAGAATAGAGCGCGAGTAATTCCAGTTATCTTTTGCCTCGATCGTTTCCGCGCCCGCCGAGGCAGAGAACTGGCCGAAATCAATCTCCGATCCCCTCAGCCCCTTCGCGGGCTTCCAGGAGACGTAAGCCTGTTCGAGGTAATCATCGTCGTACTTCGTAGTATTCGGGTGGATGAGGGTGTTGGTCCGGCCGAAGATCACGTCGGCGTGAACGCCGAACGTCGCCGGATCGCGGTTAAAGGTGATCTTGGCAGCGTCGAGGTCCCATTGATTGGTCCTGTCGTCGAAATTGTAGAGGTCGTTGGATTGACCGTTCGCGGAGTTAGTCGGGTGGTTATCGTTGAAGCTGTAATAGCCATCGACAAATCCGGTCCAGTTGACCCCGGCAAATTTCCAGTTGGCAGGAGCCGCTGGAGTGGCGGCTGCGGCTGGGGCCGGGGCTGGGGCTGGGGTTTGAGTAGCGGCCGGAGCCGCAGGGGTAGGGGTGGGTGGGCTCTGCGTCTGAGCTGAGGCGGTGAACCCCAGCGCTAAAAGGATGGTCGCCATCCCTGCCGAAACAGGATTTCGCTTCACGTTCATCGATGCGTCCTCAGGAAGAAGGTCTCGGGCTTGAAATCGACCCGATTACGACTTTCCCCAGTGCTCTGTTTCAGGGGGTGAGCAGATTAGGCACAGGGGTTAACTCCTATCAACGCAAAGAAGGCATGAGGAATCCATGAAGATCGGTTAAAGAACCTTAGCCCAGGGCTATTTGGGGGTCAAATGTACAGAATATGAAATTTCCGTGGACCTCCATGCAAATCTGATTCAAACTCTGATACAAGCCTTCATTTCTCCGGGCAGGGTGGAACCAAAGCGGCGGGTCTTGCCGCAACCGGCCCAACTCCAGTTTTGCGCAGGTAGAGGATCGCCCTTGATCGAAAGAACTCCAACCGCTTCGGCCGGAAGGGGCACTCTGTTCCTTTCGCCGTACCGGATTGACGGGACGCAGG
The DNA here is from genome assembly GCA_963787915.1 of uncultured Acidobacteriaceae bacterium. Taxonomy (GTDB): domain Bacteria; phylum Acidobacteriota; class Terriglobia; order Terriglobales; family Acidobacteriaceae; genus Palsa-343. Next base: position 800,787 of record CAWBEP010000009.1, read on the forward strand.
CCTCGAGTGCGCTCAGCCGCAGGTCGGCGGCGGGCGAACCGCTGGCGCAGTTCGGCGAGTGGGAAGAGGAGGGCCTGTGATGTTAACCTCCTCCATGCTCGCTCAAACGATTTTGCCGGGCGTTCAGCAACTGCTGCAACCCAGGTGGTGGATCGGCTTGCCGTCCTGGTTATGGATTGTTCCGGCGGTCATTCTTTGGGTGGCGGCAGTTCGCTACGTGCGCATCCCCCCGGTGAGCGGTTTGAGGAAAGGGCGCACTGCGGCCGAGAAGGTTTGCGAGCTGGTCCGGAGCGCAGCGCACCTCGACCTGCACCAGAAGCCGGGCCCGCAGCTCGCCGCCCTGATCCACGCAATCTTTGATGTCGAGGCCGTGGCGATTCTGGACGCCGATCTCAACGAGATCTATGAGGCAGGCGAATGGTTCCCCGGAGTGGAGGAGACGGTTCGGAATGTGTTTGTCTTTGAGACGATGCGCGACGATCCCGGAACGGGCCTGATCCGGCGCGTGCTGCGCGTCCGAAATCTGCCCATCGGTGCTTTACTGCTGCGGGGGGAGACAGACGAGTTGACCAGCAACAACATCGCCTCGCTGGTTTCGATCACCTTCGACCGTTACCACGCCCTGGCCAGCGAGATGCGGATGGAGAGCGCAAGGAAAGCCGAGCAGCTGCGGACTACGGTTCTCGACAGCCTCGCCCATGCTTACAAGACCCCGCTGACTGCCATCCGCGCGGCAAGCACCGGTCTGGATGAGATGGGAAACCTGACCCCGGCGCAAAGCGGGCTCGTCTCGCTGATCGCCGAGCAGTCGGAGCTGCTGAATAATCTGACCACGCGGCTGCTGCGAGCCGCGCGTCTGGAGGCGCACGCACTACAGACCGAGTGCATTGCGATCGCACCGCTGATCGAGGAGGTCGTTGCCGGCGCGCGTGAACAGCTGGGATGCCTCTCAGTAAGGATTGCCATCGAGCGTGAGGATCTCACCATCGTCGGCGATCGAAGCTTGCTGGAGGCGATGCTCCTGCAGTTTGTCGACAACGCCGCAAAGTACGCCACCGCCGGCACCACCATGACCATCCGGGCGGCCGAGCAACAGGACGCCGTTTTGCTCAGCGTGCATAACCTCGGGCCGGTGATTCCGCCCGACGACCACGAGCGCATCTTCGATCGCTATTTCCGTTCCTCGCTGGGAAACAACAAAGCTCCTGGCACGGGCATTGGCCTTTCGGTGGCGAAGCAGGCCGCCCAGGCGCACGGCGGGCATGTGTGGGTGACCAGCGATCGCCGCCGCGGGACCACGTTCTTTGCCTCGCTGCCCATCATCGCCCACGAGGCGCGCGCCTCATGAGCGGGGAGCCGATTCGTATCCTGCTGGTGGACGACGAGCCGTCGATCCGCCGCGCTTTGCGAACGTCGCTCAATGAGCTGGGCTTCTGCACGGTGGAGGCCTCGCGCGGCGAAGAAGCGCTGCATCTGGCCCGCATGTCGAGCTTCGATGTGGTTCTGCTCGACCTCAATATGCCGGGCATTGGAGGGATGGCGACGCTGGTGAAGATGCGCGCGCTGGCGCCGCGCCTCCCGATCCTGATGCTCACGGTGCGCGATGAGGAACAGGACAAGGTAGAGGCGCTCGAGTGCGGGGCCGATGACTACATCACGAAGCCCTTCAGCGTGCGCGAGTGCATTGCCCGCATCCGCTCTGCGGTGCGCCGCGCTCAGACGCCTGAGCGGCCGGAAGATGCTCCGATCACCATTGGAGAAATCCAGCTTTCACCGGCGCGACGGACGATGAGCAAATCCGGCAAGGCGATCCGCCTCACCCGCAAGGAATACGACATCCTCTATTACCTGATGTCGCACGCCGGGCGTGCGGTGACCTACGGCAAACTGCTGACCTCGGTCTGGGGGGGCGCCTACCGGCAGGAGGTGGACTATCTCCGCACCTTCGTTCGACAGCTGCGCAAGAAGATTGAGGACGACCCCGCGAACCCGCGCTATCTGCTCACCGACACCTGCGTGGGCTACCGCTTTGCCGAGGAGGTCGCGCCGCTGGCGACGGTTGAGCCCCCGGAAGCGGAGCTGCATTTGCCGACTGCGTAGGCTCGCAGGAGACCGCCAGAAATCCTGGTTCCGGCGGTTCACCCCCCTCCGTTTCTTCTGGAATCAACAGCATACGGAGGGGTCAACCCCGCAGGGGTTGTCGAGACGGTTACTCCAGGGTTTGTTTAGTATGGCTTTGCCGTTGAGCTCGGAATCAGTTGAGGCCCGCAGCTGAAGCCGCCTTCTCCCTGGGCTTCTCCATGGCCTGATTGGCCATGACTTCTACCGAGGCCTCACTGCACAAGGCCAGGATGCTCGCGAATTTTAGATTCGAGGGGGTTGACCCCCTCCCCTTAGTCCTCGAATCAACAGCATACGGAGGGGTCACCGCCCTGGTGTTGTCGAGCAGGTTAATGGGCGTTTCCGCATGTCCTTTTGCCACTCCAGCCCAGGCTGGATGAGCCGTGGAGGGCGAGGTGGGGGAGGGCAACGAGGATTTCAAAGAGCCGGGTACAGAAAGACAAATGGGGATTGATCCGCCTGGGCGGAGAATCCCCTCTGCTCCAACGTTAGGACGCGAGTGTGTTTGGAGGCAACAGGAAACGAAGGCGGGGAGGGTACGCAGGTAATGAGGGTTCCGGGGCCCGTTGAGCCCCGGTCGCCCGATCGCCTAGAACAAGTTCCACAACGCCTGGTTGTAGATCTCGTGGTGGTACTGCACCTCGGCTGGTTTGACGAAGGTCCCGAGCAGCTTGGGTGCGCGATCCGCCGCGGCTTGCTTGAGATCGGCAAAACGGGTCTTCACGTCATCGCCGAGGATGGAGCTGATCCAGCTGGAGGCACGGAAGTCTTCAATGGCGGTCTGGATGTCGGCAGGGAGATAACGCTCGGCCTGGCGCAGCCCTTCAGTCGCCGCGACGGTGCCCTCGAGCCCGGTCTTGAAGACTGTATAAAGAGTGAGATAGGGATTGGCATCGGGAGCCACGGAACGCAGCTCGATGCGCGCGGACTTTGAGTTTCCGAGCGGAATGCGGATCATCGATCCGCGATCCGTCGCCGAAGCTTTGATCTGGTTGGGGGCTTCGAAGTGGGGATCGAGGCGGCGATAGGCGTTGACGCTCGAGTTCAGGATGAGGCAAAGATCGAGCGCGTGGGTGAGGACCTTATCCACGAACTCCCATCCGAATGCAGAGGTCTTCTCAGCGCCGTTCGGATCCCAGATGAGATTCGTCTTGTCTTTCGAGACGGAGAGGTTGGTATGCATGCCGCTGCCATTGACCCCCACCACGGGCTTGGGCAGGAAGCAGGCGGTGTAGCCCATATTCGCGGCGATCTGGCGCGCCAGCAGTTTGTAGAGCTGAATCTGATCCGCGGCGGCGACGACCTCGCCGTAGCCGTAGTTGATTTCGAACTGACTGGGGGCAACTTCAGGGTGGTCCTTCTCATTCTGAAAGCCCATAGCGCGCTGCACTTCCGCAGCGGTGTCGATGAATCGGCGCAGAGGGTCGAGGGGGAGGGAGTGATAATAGCCTCCGGTATTGACGAAGTCGAACCGTCCAGTCTGGTGGAAGGTCTTCTCGGCGTCAGCGCCTTTAAAGAGGAAGCCTTCAATTTCGTTTGCCGCGTTCAGGGTGTAGCCCTTGTCTGTGAAGAGCTGGTTCGAGTAGTTCTGCAGGACGCCGCGCAGGTCGCCGGAGTAGGGACCGCCGTTTTTGTCGATGATGGTCCCGAAGACCAGAACCTTGCCGTTGCCGAAGACGTCGGCGGGAACCCAGTAGAAGGCGCTCCAGTCGATGCCGAGGCGCAGGTCGCTTTCCTTCTGCGCGGTGAAGCCGCGGATCGAGGATCCGTCGAAAGTGAGGTTGTCGTAGCTGCCGACGATGAATTTCTTATCGTAGTCCAGGAGGTGCAGACGTCCTTCAAGATCGGAGAAGAGAACGGTGACCGCTTTGATGTGCTTCTCGTCGGTCAGGTATTTCAGCCGTTCTTCCCGGATTTTGTCCGGTGCGACGCGGTTCTGGCGGTCGCTCTTTGCCTTGAGGTTCAGTTCTTCCAGCTCTTCATAGCTGAGGGCAAGAAAATCCCGATAGTCGCTCGACATGCGTATCTCCATCTGAAGAAAGGTGGGTGCAGAACCACGCTAGCCGCGAGCCTATGAGGATTCCATGAAGATAATTTGTTCCAGCGGCGCGCGATCCACTGTGTTTTGCGCAACCTGGCGCGATCGGACAGCTGCGGGCGTTTATAAATATCCAACTTGTCGCTTACGCGGAAGCTACGCCGGCGCTGCGACGATGAAGCTTGGCGGAGGGGTGCGATGAGAATGGTTTGTCAGTTTTTGCTCGCTTCGTCGATGATGCTGGCGGGATCTGCGCTCCATGCGCAGCAGATTCTGGGTTATACGCCGGTGACCACAAAGCATCTGTCGAGGCGCAATCTGCGCCAGCTGGAGAAAAGGGCCGCGACACCGGAGCAATATGAGTTTCTGTCGCGCTACTTTCGCGATCGCTCCCAGGAATTGCGCGACGAAGCCTGGCAGATAAACACGATCGTCCTGCAAAGGCAGATTGTGGGAGCGAACGCCGGGAGTAAGTATTGGCAGAGTGTGGAATCGGGCTCCAATCTTCACCGCTATTACACGGCTGAGGCTCGCGAGATGGAGACGCAGGCAGAAGAGTTCGACGCCAGAGCGCATGAAGTGGCGGGTGTCAGCGCAGGGCCAGAGGCGAACCCTGCAACGAACCCGGCTGGGACAAACACAGCCGCGGCGAATCAGACTCCGGCAAACTAGTGGCGCCCAGAGAATTTTTCACTGATCGAAGTTCACCGCGAATCATCGAGGCGTGGGGCAGCCATTGAGTGCCGGCGTTAGTGGGATCGCCTCGACTGGCTTGTGGCTGAGCGGGGCGTCAGTGCCGGCGGGCGAGCAACATCATCGCAAGAAACAGAACGAAGGGCAGCGCGGCGAGCGCCGCATAAAACAGAAGCTTGCGCGTCCTGCCGGAGCTGCGTTTTTTCCAGTCCGTGAGCTCTTCGCGATCGGCCACACCCACGGCGCTGAGGTGCTCGAGGTCGTGCGCAAACTCGCGGGCCGTGGGATAGCGGTTGCGTGGATCACGCTCCAGCGCGCGATAAAGGACTTCCTGCAACTCCGGGCTGATGGATGGGTCGGCTTCGCGCGGGGGCATCGGATGGTTCAGCAGCCGGTCGTTCATGATGGCGAGAGGCGAAGGGCCGGAGAAAGGCGTTTTGCCGCTCAGCATTTCATAGAGCATGATGCCCATGGAATAAAGGTCGGATCGCTGGTCGCCGCGTTTCCCTTTGACCTGCTCAGGTGAGATGTAATCCGGGGTTCCCAGTGCCTGCGAGAAGCCCGCATAGGTCAGGCGCTTGGCGCCTTCTTTGGACGCGATCCCAAAGTCGATGAGTTTGATGTTGTCATGCTCATCGACCATGATGTTTTCCGGCTTCAGATCGCGGTGCACCACGCCTTTACTGTGGATGTAGTCGAGCGCTTTCAGAATCTCGACGGCGATGCGAATCGCGCGGTCGGTGGGCAATTTGCCTTCGTCAGAAAGGATGTTGCGCAACAGGCGGCCCGGCACCCACTCCATCACCATATAGACACGGGAGCGGCCGGGGTTGGGATAAATCCGCATCACGTTGGGGTGGTCGAGGGCTGTGCCGATCTCTTCTTCGCGCTTGAAGCGATCGAAGAGGACGGGGTCGGCTTCCATGGAAGCGTGCGGAATTTTGATGGCCACCTCGCGATTGCCGGTCAGATCGGTAGCGCGAAAAATGGAAGCCATGCCGCTTTCGGCCACGTGGGCATCAATGCGGTAATGGTCGATCTGCTGACCGGTTTCTATATCGGCGAGAAGGTTCATGCAGCTTGCTGTTAAGTCGCTTTCCACGCGAACCTGCGTGAGGGATGAGGAGAACATCCGGCGCTTAACTGCAGTATAAGAGGCCGGATCATAAGTAAATCGTAAATCCTGACTTGATTCCGGTGGTTGTCCCTCCTTCGGTGCGGATCAATCTCGACATCAGCGGGGAATAAATTCGTCGTTATGGATGGCGAATTCCGGATAGGCTCCGGCGCCGAGCTCGTGCAGGTCCATGCCGACGCGCTCCCCTTCCTTGTCTGTGCGAAACGGAATCACACGGTTCAGGAGTGAGTAACAACCGTAAATCAGGGGAAAGATCAGCCCCAGCAGGGTTCCGATACCCACTAACTGTGCGGCGGTCTGTCCCGCGGGCAGGTGGCTGAGAAGTCCCACGGCGAAGAGCCCCCAGATTCCGGAGATTCCGTGGACGACAATGGCGCCGGAGGGGTCATCGACGCCACAGCGCAGTTCGAGAAATTCAACGGTCAGAGGCAGGGTGGCGCCGGCGACGATGCCGGAACAGAGTGCTGCGGCGGGCGACACCAGAGCCGCAACCGCGCTGCTGACCACGAGACCCGCGACCCAGCCATTGGCGCAAATCGAAGCATCTGGCTTGCCAAAACGAATGCGGGCGACCAGAAGGGCGGCGAGTACCGCGCCCGACGCACAAAGCAGCGTGTTGACGGGGACCAGCATGAGCGCGGGTCCGGCAATCCCGGCGAAGAGAACCGCGCCGAGCGTGTTGAAGGCGAGCCATCCGGCAAAGGCGAGCATGCAGCCGAAGAGGACGTAGATGATGTGGTGCGCGGGAATGGCGGCCGGCGGACCTTGCCGGGGAAACTTGCCTCGGCGTGAACCCAGGATCCATACGACGGCCAGGGCAGTGAGACCGCCGAGCGCATGGATCGTGCCACCGCCGCCGGGATCGATGAAGCCTGCGCCGAGATGAAACTGAACGCCGAGTTGCGCGAGCCACCCGCCCCCCCAAACCCAGTGACCGAAGAGCGGATAGCTAAGGGCAGCGAGAACAGCGGCGGATGCGCAGCCGGCGCCGAGGCGCCACCGATCCGCGCCCGATCCCCACGGAATGAGCGCTGCCAGCCCGACAGCGAAGATTTGAAAGGCAGCAGCGCTCGCGGCGCGAGCGTCACTCCATCGGACGGCGCGGAAGAATGGCGAGGAGTTGCCGACCCAGTCCCACGTAGCGGCGCCAGCTCGAAAGACATGCGAAGGGCCGCCGGGGTAGCTCGCCAGCGAGAAGCCCACAAAAAACCACGCGATTGCCGCAACGGCGACGATGCACAGGGAGCCGAGCAGGGATTGCGCCGCGCTGCGCGAGCGTCCGAGACCGGTATTCAGGATGGCTAATCCTGCATGAGCCAGCGGCTGAACGCAAAGCAGGACTACGCAGAGAATCGCGGTTGCATCCATCGGCACATCGGGAACGGCAGCGGCGATCAATCCTGCCCCCCGGCGAGCTCACGATGAGCGCGGACGGCGAGCGCCAACCCGATCATCTCCACGCCGAGGCCGGCGACGACGAAGGCCATGCGCTCCCCCGGTGTGGGAAGAACGGCGAGGGCCATGATCAGGATGAGCCACCCGGAAAGCAGCAAACCGAAGCCAGCAAGCTTCATCGAATCTCCATTTGAACTTATGGGCTGATCATAGCGTGAAAGCTACAATCTTCGAAGAGATACGGAACAGGGGAACGCAACGGCGGAGGGCCGTGGCCACCGCAGATAATCGCCTGCGCCGGGGAGCGAAATCAGTGAAATTGCTCGTGGAACAAATCGCCGGGCATCGAGCCGGCGCATTGCTGATCCTGTTGTTCGCCGCTCTTCTCGAGGCCGGGGGAGATTCGTATTTTCAGTCCGCTCTCTACCGCTCGTCGGGAACGGCGCGCGTTCTGTCCTTCGGCGGCGGAGCGGCCATGCTGGTGCTGTACGGACTGGTGGTTAATTTGCCGCGATGGGATTTCGGCAGGTTGCTGGGTATCTATGTAGTTTTTTTCTTCGTCCTGGCGCAGGTGCTGGCGAGAGTGCGATTCCATCAAACGCCAACTCCGCCGATCCTCGTGGGAGGGTCGCTCATCGTGATCGGCGGACTGTTGATCACCTTCTGGAAGGATTGAATGAACGAGTCCCGCTCATGTTGCCCGGGTCAATCCGGAATGCAGCGCTTTTCCGAGGCACGGGCACAGCTCCGGCAGAAAACCGAACGGCGAGGTGCGGGGAGGTTAGCTTGCCTGGCTCAGGGTCCGCTTCTGCTGAAAGCAGCCGCGGCATAGCACAGGCCGGCCCTGCGTCGGCTTGAAGGGAACGGTAGTTTCCGTCCCACACTCGGAGCAGACCGTCCGGGTTTCAGGGCGCGCGGAGCCTGACCCGGAAGCGCGCTTAGCTTTGCATTGCTTACAGCGTTTCGGATCGTTCTTGAACTGTTTATCGAAGAAAAACAGCTGTTCCCCGGCCGTGAAGACAAAATCGCTTCCACAGTCAGCACACTTGAGAACCTTATCGACGAAATCCATCCCGCTTCCCTCGCCTTTGCCCGAAGCACCCGCTGAAAACGCCAACAAACGGCGCGCCCGAATCGCCCGGCATTTTGGATGCGATGCCGGCTTGCTGCGACACGCCAGCTCGTAGCCGGTCGTGGTACTTCCGATTTTAAGAAGGGGCCCTGGTGACGGCCGGAGGAAACACGGCCTGCCAGGATCGACATTCCTGAGGGGCCTTCGCTCCAGACCGCCGCGCCGCGGCTGATTATGCGGCCAAGAACAGCACCGGCAATGCCGGAAACCCGTTCCAAGGAACGGAACACTACAGGGATTGCGGCCGGTCCTCGTGAATCTGGGGACTCGACAAGACCGGCCTGATTGGACTAATCCTGCTCTTTACGAGCTTTCTTGCGATTCCGCTTTCGCGCCAGCGCTTCCTTTACGCGTCGCTTTTCGCCGGGCTTCAGGTAGAAGGAATGACGTTTTACTTCCTTAATGATGTCTTCCTGCTGAACCTTTCGCTTAAACCGGCGAAGTGCATTTTCAAGCGGCTCGCCTTCCTGAATGCGAACCTCCGCCAAACAAATACACCTCCAAACGACCCACGCTGGGTATTGTCAAGATTACAGGAAGCGGAGGGCATTTTCCAGTCATCGGGGCATGAGCGAGTCGCGATCATGCGCCAAATGACGCCTTCCGATCAGGGCAGAATCGGCCTGGATTGGTCCGCGTCTTCCCAATCGCTGGAGATGGGAGGCGGTTGATTTCTCCTGTCGAGTTTCATTCGCCGCCTGAAACAACCGCGCTACCTGTTGACATTCTAATGGAGAGAAGGTTATCTGTAGATATTCAACAGGAGGGCTGGTGGGCGAGGACAAGTCCGATGTGCTCCAGGGAACGCTGGATCTGATGGTGCTGAAGACTCTGGAGACGATGGGGCCGCAGCACGGGTACGGAATTGCGCGGCGGATCGAGCAGATCAGCGAGCAGGCGCTCAGGCTGAATCAGGGGACGATCTATCCGGCGCTGCTGCGGCTGCGGCAGCGGGGGTGGATCAGGGCGGAGTGGGGGACGAGCGAAAACGGACGGCGGGCGCGGTACTACTCGCTGACGCGTACGGGGAAGGCGCAGATCGAGAAAGAGACGGAGAGCTGGGAGCGGATAGCGGCTACGATGGCGCGGTTTCTGAAGACAGCGGGCAGTTAGCGGGCAGCGGCAATCATGTGTGGCTGGGGAGGGGGATGGGCGAGCTGAAGACATTCTGGAGCCGTTGCGCGGCAATGGTGCGGCGGGGAAAGCTCGACGCCGAACTGGACGAGGAGCTGCGTTCGCATCTGGAGATGGCGGCGGAGGAGTATCGGCGGCGCGGGATGGCGGCCGATGAAGCGTGGCGCAGAGCGCTGCGGGATTTTGGCGGGGTGACCCAGGTGAGCGAGACGGTGCGGGAACGCGAGGGATGGTTGTTGATTGAGAATCTGAGGCGCGATTTGTTCTACGCACTGCGGCAAATGAGGAGATCGCCGGGATTTACAGCGGTCGTGATCGTGACGCTGGCGCTGGGGATTGGGGCGACGACGGCGATGTTCACGCTGGTGTACTCGACGCTGGTGCGAGCGCTGCCCTATCCGCAGGCCGATCGGATTGTGGCAATCCACGATGTGCGGGTGCAGGGAGAGTCGACCGGTGGGCTGATGAGCGTGCCGCGCTACTTCGATGTGCGGGGGCGGAGCCGGGCGCTGGAGAGCCTCGGATTTTTCTTCTTCGATCAGTCGACGATGATCGCCGCGAATCGCCTGCCAGTTTCCGTTCGGGCAGCGGGAACGAACGCTGGTTTCTGGGATGTGGTGGGCGTCCAACCGTTGCTGGGCCGCGTCTACGGCGCGCAGGATGATCAGCCGAAGCTGCCGGAGACCGCGGTACTGAGCTACAGCGGCTGGCAGAAGATTTTTGGCGGCGAACCGGGCGTGATCCACGAACAGATTCGGCTGGATGGAAGGGCGCTGACGATTATTGGCGTGATGCCGCCGGGAGTCGATATGCCGTCGGGCATCGATCTGTGGCACGACGCGCAATTTGCGCCGCCGGACTGGATGAAGTATCGCGGAGAGGGGACGCGCTTCATCAATGTCTTCGGGCGGCTGCGCCCTGGCGTCACCATGGCGATGGCCCAGGCGGATTTGGAGCGCATCGGCGAGCAGCTGCGACAGGAACATGCGCAGAGCGACGGGATGTGGCAGTTCGGCAGCGAGACTCTGCGCGAGAACCGCTACGGAGCGATGCGGCCCGCGCTGCTGGTGATGATGGGCTCGTCAGCGCTGCTGCTGGTGATTGCGTGCATCAATGTGGCGAACCTGTTGTTGTCGCGCGCCACGGCGCGGCAGCGGGAGGTGGCGCTGCGGCGAGCGCTGGGCGCCTCGGCGGGGCGCATGGCGAGGCAGTTCCTGACCGAGAGCGCGGTATTGAGCGCTGTGGGTGGCGCCGTGGGGGTTGTGGCAGCGTGGGCGCTGGTGCACGCGGTGGCCGCGAAGCTGCCAGGCAGACTCGGCATACGGGGAACGGTGGAGATGAACTGGCCGGTTGTGCTGGTAGCGCTGCTGATTGCGCTGGGCACGGGGATCGCCTTCGGCGTGGCACCGGTGCTGGAGAGCCGGCGGGTGGAACTGAACACGGCGATGAAGCAGGGAGAAGCGCGCATGGGCGGCGCCGGACATGGGTTAAGAAGTGCGCTCGTCGCCGTGCAGGTAGGGCTGTCGCTGGTCCTGCTGGTGGGCGCGTCGCTGCTGGCCGAATCGCTGTGGCATCTGGTCAACAATCCGCTTGGCTACCAGCCGGCTCACCGGCTGACGTTCTCCATCGTTCTCCCGTGGGACACGAAGGAGCCGGCGGTGAGGAACTTTTATGTTCACGTGCAGCAGCGCCTGGAGGGCCTGCCGGGGGTGGCGGCGGTGGGCCAGATCGATGCGCCACCGACGGTGGACTGGCATCTGCGCAGCAATTTCGACGCGGACTGGCTGCCGCGGATCGCCAATCAGCCGCAAATCAACGCTGAGGATCGCAACATTGCAGGGAATTTTCTTGCCGCGACGGGCGTGCCGCTGCTGGCCGGCCGCATGTTCACCGAGCAGGATGGGCGGATGCAGCACCTCCCGGTTTTGGTGAACCAGGAACTGGTGCGGGAGTATCTGCCCGGCGGCAATCCGCTGGGGCGCCACCTGATTGTCGACAATGAGCCGCACGAAATAGTTGGAGTTCTGGCCGACATGCGAGGCACAGCGGGATCCATCGCCGCGGCGGCGGGGCCGGAAGTGTACTGGCCGGCCGATCGGGATGGTGTGGTGCAGCGGTATTTCGTCCTGCGGTCGCAATTGCCGCCCGAGCAACTGATCCCGGCGGTGCGCGCCGCGGTGCATGCGGTGGATCCAACCCTGGCGATCGGAAACGTGGCGACCATGGACGAATTGCTGAACGAGGCCGTGGCCCAGCCGCGGCTGAATATGGCAGTCGTGGCATCGTTTGCGGGAATCGCACTGTTGCTGGCATGCGTCGGCATTTATGGAGTCGTGGCGTTTTTTGTGGCGCAGCGGACGCAGGAGATTGGCGTTCGGATGGCGCTGGGCGCGACGCGCGCGGGAATGGTGGCGCTGTTTGTGAAGCGGGCGTTGATTCCAGCGGCGGTGGGACTGATGGCTGGGACTGGCGTTTCGCTGGGAGTAACACACGTACTGCGGAGCCAGCTTTACGGAGTGAGGGCAAGCGATCCGCTGGTGTATGGGGCGTCGATTGCGGCGCTGCTGATTCCGGTGGTGGTGGCAACGTTGCGGCCGGCCTTGATGGCGGCATCGGTGAATCCTGTGGAGGCGTTGCGGGCGGAGTGATGAAGGCAGGCGATCAGCAATTGGGGACAGGCACCAGGGCCGGAGGCCGGCATTGAGCGGCGGACTTCGGACGATGTTGAGCCGGTGTGCGGCGACGAATGCGAACCTCCGCCAAACAAACACACCTCCAAACGACCCACGCTGGGCAGGTTTTAGCGGGCGTCCGCCAGTTTCCGCGGCTTCTTTGGAGCGACCTGGGCGGCCGGCAGCGAGTCCAGTTTTTTCGCGCTTTGTTGCCGCTTTTTGTCTTCATGGGAGATGAGCATGGCTTCGATCTGGCGCAGCAGGTCCTGGGTGTTCATCGGCTTCACGAGAACTTTATCGGTGTCCGACCTTGTAATCCACTCTGCATCTTTCGGCGGATAGGCAGTCAGCATCGCCACTGCCGGCTGATTTGCGGCCTTTTTCGCTGCGGCCGCGACTTCCTCGCCGGCTGTCTCGCTTTCCATGCGCAGGTCGGTGATCACCATGTGATATTCGCTCGCCTTCAGGCGCTGCTTCGCTTCGCGCGCCGAGGCCGCGGTCTGCACTTCGAACCCGCTGATTTCCAGCACAGCCTTCAAAGTCAGCAGGATGGCCAAGTCGTCATCGACAAGCAAAATGCGTCGTTTCATACAAACTCCTGTTTCACCGATGGATCGTACACGAAAAGCATAAAAGCAGATTCAGAGACGGTTGGATTTCAAGGCTTCGCAAATTACCGTTGATACACTAGGCAAGGTGGCAGAATATCACGTTGAAAACTTCGGTTGCCGCGCCAGCCGCGCCGATGGCGAGGCCATCGCCGCTAATCTGCGCCAAACCGGCCTCAGTCCCGCGTCGCAATCCGCTACGGCCAGCGTTGTCATTGTCAATACCTGCAGCGTGACTGCGGAGGCCGACCGCCAGGCGAGAGTCTACCTGCGCCGCATACGGCGTGAGAACCCCACAGCCCGTGTGGTGGTGACGGGGTGCTACGCGCAGCGCGCCCCTGAGGAGCTGGCCGCTCTTCCTGAGGTCGATGCGGTGATCGGGAACAGTCATAAATCACGGGTGGCAGCAGTGGCTCTGCAGTTGAGTCCGCGCGATGCGGCGACGCCCGGTTTCGTCCCTCTTAGAACCATCCTTCACGACGACGCCTTCGCGCATTCCGAACTGGCCACTTTACCCTTCGCCGCCGATGCCGGGCAAACGCGCCCAAATCTAAAAGTGCAGGATGGCTGCGGCAATCGCTGCTCCTTCTGCATCATTCCCACCACGCGCGGACCCAGCCGCTCCGTTCCGCTCGCCACCTGTATCGACAACGCACGGCGTTTTGCCGACCAGGGTGGCCTGGAAATCGTGCTTTCCGGAATCAACCTCGGCCGCTGGGGGCGCGACCTTCAGCCTGTGCGGCGATTGGAAGAGCTTGTCGCTGGGATCCTCGACCGGACCGGGCTGCCGCGGCTTCGCCTCAGCTCCATCGAGCCGATGGACTGGTCAGCGGAATTGCTGGAGCTTTATCGGGAGCACGCAACCGGTAAACATCCCCGGTTGGCTCGACACGCTCACCTGCCGCTGCAGTCCGGGTCGGATGCAATTCTTCGCCGCATGCACCGGCGTTATCGTCCATGGCACTATGCCGATCGGCTCAATGCGATTCGCTCGCTGCTGCCCGATGCCGCTATCGGCGCCGACGTTATGGTTGGGTTTCCCGGCGAGACGGAGGCTTTATTCGACGAAAGCTACCAGTTCATTGCCGCGCAGCCCTTCACCTACCTGCACTTGTTCCCGTTTTCAGCACGGCCCGGTACAGCGGGGTGGGAACTGCATCGGCAAAACCCTGTACCCACGCGCGTGGTTCAGGAACGGATGACCGCGCTGCTGGCCCTGATCGGTGAAAGGTCGCAGGCATTCCGCTCGAAGTTCGTCGGGAGGCGGCTGTCAGCGGTGACGATCGAGGCCGGACCCGGCCAAACGACCTCGGCGGTGACGGATAATTTTCTGAAGCTCTCGCTTGATGAGGAAATCCCTGCCAATCGCCTCGTCGAGGCGCGTATTCCTGGCCTCAGCGCCGAGGGTTTGTATGGAACGGCTGCAAAGGTTGACCGCGCAGCACCCGAGCTATACGGGGGTCAATGCGTTGCTACCCGCTGATCTGAAACTGCAGGTTCAACAAAGGAGTTGCACACATCGGCGGAGTCGCCGCGATCGTCGCGAACCGCGCGGTCATGGCCGAGGATCCAATCGATCGCGCCCTGAATCCATTCTTTGGTTTCCGAGCCGCGCGCCCGCTTCACGATAGCGTCGCGCTGCGCCACGGTCAGGTTCCAGCTGAGCGGGGAGAGCTGGTCTGCATCGTTCGGGATGGTAAAGACGACGTGATGAATCTGCAGCCTCGGCTCGTACGCTCTCTCCAGGATGCAAAGCTCGCGGCGATTCCTCATCGAAATGCTTTCGTGGCCTGCCGCCCACAACCCATTCAGCGGAGCGGTCAACTGGTTCAGCTGCGTCCAGCTTCTCTTGTCGTCCGGATTGCTGCTCTGGGTGGCAAGGCTGTCCTGATCGGCGACGGTGGTTCCATCATCGTCACGAACTTCGAAGAGGACAATCTTCAGCGGCGTCTGCTTGTCCTGGCCAATGGCCGAACCGTCCAGGGCAGACTTGATGAACTCGATCGCCGATGAAGTTCCGTCGTTATCGTAATAACCGCCATCGACAAAATGGTAAGCGTGTTGGGCAAAATCCGCGGGGATCCGAGTTGCGGACGAGACGACGGGAAATGTCGCCGACAGGCGTGCAGCGGTGACCAGCGGCATATCGGCAAATTGGCCCGCGGCATTGGGCTTTGCGTAAACCTGCAAAAAGGAATCGGCGGGAATAACATCCGGTTCTGCCGCCGGCACCCAGTAGTCGGAAAGAAGAAAGCGTCCGCCGGTTTCAGCCGCGGTTGTGTTGAAGGTAAAGGCGGGGAACTGTCCAGACGCAGCTTGTGCGGCCGCCGCGCCAAGCGTCATTTGCAGTGCGTCTTTGATTGGCGGCAGACCTTCGAGGAGCTGTCTCTGGTCCTTTGCCACGCAATGACGGATGTCGTTCAGGTTCCGGTTCATGGCCTGGGTCAGGGCCCACGTCCGATCCGGATCGTTCCCTCCGGCGCTGAGGCCGCTCGGGACCGGCAGCCGTATCGTCAGCAGAAGACGGTAGAGATCGTAGTAAGCAAGCCCCCACGCGACTCCCTCCAGGCTCGAGCATGCGGGCGCGCTGGTGATACGCACCTGCAATCCTTCCTTGTTCGGAAACCACTCCTTTGCGTCCGCTGTGTATTCGAGGAGGTAGGGCATCAGGCCCACGCTGCCGCCGGAGACGCCACTCGCTAACAGGAGATGATCGTGAAATGTGTAGTGTTTCGATTTGAGCTGCCGGTCCCAGGCGAATCGTTTTTCCATCTGGGCCATGAGCTGCGCGGTCCACTCAGCGGCGCGTATTCCACCACCGGAAGCGGTCACGACGATATACGGATCCTGGGGGTTGCGAACGCGTTTCACCATCAGATCCGCGGGGGTCGGCGTTGGAATCGGGTGCGGCACTCGATCCACGATGTAGTAATGCTCAAGGTCGAGGCGCTCCGCTGCCCATGGAAAATGAATGTAGTTGAATAATTCCTGCCCGTAGGGGGCCAGCCACTTCGGCACAAAGACGACGAGGAGAACTGCGGTAATGACCGGCACGCGATAACGATCGAAGAAGAATGCCGCACCGGCGAGCAGCCAAAGGAAAAAATTGGCGAGCACGAGCAAAGAAGCCAGAGTTGGAAACCCCATCTGAAACCGCACGGTCCCATGGCGCAGGTCGTAAATCACGACGGCAACATAACCTGCCAACACCACCACTGGGAGCCACTGAAAACCCTGCTTCACTGCAGTCGCCAACCGGCTATCCTGTCCATCCTCGGTCAGCGACCCGGCATTGAAGATGCTGTATTCGAAGATCAGTGTTACCAGGAAGGCGACGGCGATCCACCACTTATCCGTGAACCGCAGCAGTACCGGCGCGGTAACCGGATAAAGAAGCAGGTAGACGATGAAAATCCCGACGAGCGAAATGGTCGCCAGGAAGTGCAGCTCCCAAAGCGGCCCCTGCGCTGAATCGGCGTAGCCGGCGCGGTTGGTGCATTTCAGCACGAGGCGCGTCACCCAGCCGATCCAGCGCGTAAGCCGAGGTGGCGGAAGTACACGGCGCATCTCGCCAAACATCGACTCTGGAAAAATTAACGCAGCCGGCGGTTTCTCCTCCTGTCCGGAGCGGTAGGTCCAGTAATAGAAGAGAGAGACCGCATACCAAAAGGCCGCCGCGGCAGTTATGCCGCACAGCATGAAGAAGGCGATATTCCAGGGGTTCATGATGCCGAAGAAGCCGTAGGCTTCCTGTTCGGTTATTGCTGTGCGGACGAGGTAGATCAGCGTCAGGATGGTCGGCACATGCGCGATCGCCAGTATGCCCCAGACGGCCATGGAGTTGTGATTGGTGACGGCGCGATAGAGCGGGAGAGGGCAGGCGGATTCAAATCGAGCCTCTCCATTTCTCGCAGTGTTGCGCGCGGTGATCAGGACGACCATGCCCAGCGCAACAATGAAAAACGTAGCGGTGACGACCTGCCACCCACTATCGAGGGTCATGATTGCGCGGGTGAGATTGCTCGAAACGTGCCAATGATCCAGAGCGCAGAGCACGGGCAGAAGAAACCATCCCGCGAGGCTGAAGCGGAGGAAGTAGAGGTATTGCCAGCCGCTGGTTGGTTTAGGCGGTGGAACAGGCTCGTGCGCTGAAGTGGAAGGGACTTCCGGGGGAAGACGGGACATGATCGACCTCTGGGGTACGGATCCAGGTGCAACACCGCTCCCCAGCGGCCAACCTCTCACCTGAACCCAAACGTCGGATCGCTACGGATGCCCTCTATCATCCGCCGTTTCGATGGAATGTCAAGAACGTAAGAGACATCAGGCCAGTGCGATTTCGCCCTGGGCGAGCCATGCACCGTTTTCCATCAGCGAGTCGATCGCAGCCGGAGGCATGGGGCGCGCAAAATAATAACCCTGTCCACAGGGGCAGCCCATGGACTTAAGTTCGTTCAGCTGGTCGCTATCTTCGATTCCTTCTGCAACCACATTCATCCCGAAGGACCGCGCCAGATCAAGAATGGAACGGACGATCAGATAGGAGTCGTGGTCATAGACGATGCCCTCGATGAAGGAGCGGTCGATTTTGAGGGTATCGAAGGGAAACTTCTGCAGATAATCGAGGGAGCTGAAGCCGGTGCCGAAGTCGTCCATGTGCAGGCCTACCCCCATCTTCTCCAGGGCACGCATATTTTTTTGCGCGGACGCGCCATCCGCGATGAGCGTGCTTTCGGTTACTTCGAGGCGCAGACTGGCAGGGTTCAGGCCCGTGTCTATCAGCGTCTTCCTGATGCATTCGACCAGATGCGGGTCCTCGAGCTGCCGGGCGGAGAGGTTCACGCTCATGCGGGCTTTCTTCATCTGTTCACTGCCGTTTTTGCGCCATTCCACAAGCTGCCGGCAAGCCTCTTTCATCCCCCACACGCCAAGCGGCACAATCAGGCCCGTCTTTTCTGCGATGGGAATGAAGTCTGCCGGCGGCAAGAGACCTCGCTGCGGATGTTGCCAGCGGACCAGCGCCTCGAATCCGATGACACGGTTCCCGTGCAGATCCACCTCGGGCTGGTAGAACATCACCAGCTCGCCCTCGCGGAGGCCCCGTTCAAGATCCGCCTCCATCTCCAGCCGGGCCAGCGCCTTTTCCCGCATACCGTGCGCGTAACAAACCACACCCGGAGGCTCCTGCGCGCGCGCGTGCATCAGTGCATTTTCCGCATCCGCGATAAGGTCTTCCGGATGGGTGTAGAGCATGCTGGCCTTCGCAATTCCGACTGCCAACCGGGGAGCGACGGTATGGCCCTGCCATACAAACGGCTCGCTCAGTTTGCGGGTGGCTGACAAAGCAAATTCCGCCGTGTCGGCTTCCGCGTGCGTTCCCTCCAGGCACACCATGAACTCCGGTCCCATCAGACGGCCCGCTACCGAACCGCCTGTCAACATCGCCTGCAGACGTTCTGCGGTGTCAATCAGCAACTGCTCTCCGCCGCTCGATCCGAGAGTTTCACTCAACTGCTCGAAGCGATCGAAAGCCATGGAGAGTACGGAGAAGCCCCAGTCCGCGTGCCGGAATCCGCGCTCGATCCTCCGCTCGAGATAATCCACCAGCCAGGCTCGGTTGGGGAGGCCGGTTAACGGGTCGGCCATGCGCCATTCGGTCGTGTCTTCAAGCGAGCCTGCGACGTGGGTCACCCGCCCGTCCGGATCACGCGCCACGACGGCTCGTGCCTTGACCCATCGCCACGTCCCATCCACATTGCGGACGCGGTGTTCATTGGCCATCGTCCCTGCGCTCGGCTCGCAGGCCAGCCGGATTGCGGATTCGAGCAATGGCCGATCCAGGGGATGCACGCGATCCATCCAAATGTCCCAACTCCAGCAGGCCCCCTTTAACCCTGTGATGGACTGAAACCGCCTCGATCCCCATAGCCTGCCGGCGACCAGGTCCCAGTCCCAGAAGCCCTCTTCAGAGGCCTCCAGGGCTAAGGCGTATCGATACCACTCCTCACAGCTTTCCCTGGTCTGTTCGTTGGGCATAGGCGCTCTTTTCCAAATGTGTATCGGACAAACAATGTACAGCTGGGATATCGGCAACCGATGCGCCCTCGTTAGGGACGGGAGTTTCGAATGAGGCGGCCATCCGCGGGCACACGCATCAGAGAACGATGCAGGACGGGCTGGCTAGCCAGTGGGCCACAGAAGTTTGAGTTTCTTATCTGACAGACCGATCATGGCGTAGCTGGCTCCCAGTACCTCGCCGTCCGCTTCGACAAGCAGGGGCTTGCTGTAATGATTTCCGCTCAACGGCCGGCAAATCAGGCTATGGGCGGTCGCATATTGAGCAAACGGCAAACTCCCCCAGCCTCCATGCCCATTGCTCTTGCCCGTGGCGAGAGCGTGAAAGCTGGCGTGCCCCAGCCCGAGCCGGCCGGTCGGTGGAACCCAGGCGACCCGCAGCCATTCGGCAAACGGATCGCCGCCCGGCCGCCAGAGATTGATCTCGGCCACGTGGGCAGCGATGGCCTCGCACGCTTCGACGCGCTGCGTGCTGCCGTCGGACAGGGTCATTTCGATCTCGAACACCTGGACCGGATGCTCCACCAGCAACCGCGCGCCGCCCACAAAATAGGCGAGGCGCCCGCCCCTGCGCTTGCCCTGTCCGGTGGGCGCCAGATTCATCAGTGCGGCGTGGACTCCCATGCCTGCGGCAATAAAGAAATACCAGCTCTGCATCCGCTTGTGTCCCACAGGATTCAGGGTGAGGTGACCAAGGCTGACTTCGCGAGGCTGCGCGCCGATCAACAGCCTGGCCGCCGCCAGAGGATTCCGCGGCATACGCAGATTCTGGGCGATGACATTGCCGGTACCGAAGGGAAGCACGCCGAGCGTCGCCTCCGAGCCGGCGACGCCCTGGATGACCTGAAAGACCGTCCCATCACCACCGCAGACAAGAAATGCATCGAATCCCGCCGCGACCGCGTCCCGGGCCTGTTGGCCTGCCGAGTGAGCCGACAGCGTCTCCTGCAGGTGGACGTCGCTGCCGTAGCCACTCAGGAGTTCTGCAATCTGCTCCACCTGCGCCCGGCGCTTCTGGTTGTGGATCAGCAACGGATTCAGGAACATCATTACGCGGCGCATCCAGTCAGATTAGGGGCATTCTCCTTTGTCTCATGTGAACACTCCGTGAGATGCGCGCAACTCGTATCCGCTTCATCAACCTGCGAGACTCATTTTGGCTGTTCAGCGGCGCGCCGCGCGCTTCTTCTGTCCTCCCGCCATCGCTTTGAGGCGTGCTTTCACGATGCATGCGATCAGCCGCGAGGGAACAGGTTCGGTAAAAGGAAGCCGGATCGTGCTCTTCTGAAGTTTGTACGATCCCCCCTCATGGCTGCACTCGGCAAGGAGGGACGCGCTAACCGGGTATAGCGAGAAGTGCTGTTTCCAGCCGGCGAAGTAGATCACCGCCGCACCGGCCACTTTGTACGTTGGAATGTTGTACGAGATCGTCTCCTCAGCGTCAGGAACCGCGCTGCGGATCGCCTGACGCACCTTTTCGAGAATCTTTCTCGAAGCTTGCGGTTGTGTGGCAATGTAGTCGTCGACCGTGCTGCAGGCGATTTTCACCATGGGCTTCTCCATGCTGGACGCTTTCAGCTTCTCACAGGAGTTCCGCGGTAAGGCTTCGCAGACAGTTATCTCAGCCGAGTATTCAGTTCCAGCGAATAATCGCGTGGACAGGAAATCTTCGCGGCCCGCGCCCGCCAGGATTACTATCGACGAGGCGTGACGAGCGCAGCCGCACCGTCTCAAGATTCGAGCTACGCTGAATTCAATCCAAACAGTGTCATCTCCGGCGCCAAAGGAGAAACCCGTGCGCGTTTTGAAAATAGCCCGCAAATTAATCCTGACTTCTGCGGTAGTCGCGCTCTTCGGACAGAACGGAGCGCGTGCCCAATCGACGGGGAGCGCGTGCGCGCCGCCTCCGCAGCATGCCAAACAGATTCACCTGAAACATGTGCTGGTGGTTGGCGAGACCAAAGGTTTCGAGCACGACTCGATCTCAGCAGCGATGGCCGCGGTCTTCAACATGGGTGAGGAGAGTGGTCTGTGGGACACGACCATGCGCACCGAGACGGAGCTTCTCACCAAAAAGGACCTGAAGAACAACGCGAAAAATTTGAACTACTTCGATGTCCTTGTGTTCGCCAGTACGACCGGGGAGCTCGATATGGACGCGAGCCAGAAGCAGGACATGATGTCGTTCATCCACGATGACGGGAAGGGGTTTGTTGGAATCCACGCCGCGCTCGACACCAACTACACGTGGCCCGAATACGGCGAGATGATCGGGGGCTGGTTCGATCAGCATCCGTGGGGAACCTTTGAAGCGCCCATCATCAACGAAGACCCCAGCTTCCCCGCGGTTCGGCACTTACCACACGCATTCGTGAAGTATGACGAGATATACCAGCCGAAGGAGTGGTCGCGCGAAAAGGTCAACGTGTTGCTCAGCCTCGATCCAGCCAGGCTCAACTTCGAGAACAACCCGCGCATCCATCGCACCGATCACGACTTTCCCGTCGCCTGGAGCAAAATGTACGGCAAGGGCCGCGTGTTCTACTCGACGCTGGGGCACACCGATGAATCATGGCAGGATCCGGACATCCGCAGGATGTATTCAGAGGCTATTCAGTGGGCGCTGGGGATGACGGAAGGCAGCACTGCGTCTCACCAGCGGCTCGTGACACACGCTCAGGGGCAGTAAGCGACTACGAACGACGAAAGCTGAGGCCGGGAACGGTTACTGATCGCGATAACCACGTCGCCTCCCAATAACATTCTGCCCCTTCTGATGGCAAAGGATTTTTCGCAGGGCTCGCTCCTTCGAGCCCGGGGGACGATCGCAGATGTTATGCATGGATGATGTGGTCCCGTGATTCCTGGGAGCCATCCCTCCACCTGCGGTACGATAAAACCCATCCCGCCGACGAAGGAACCGCCATGAAAACACGCCTCGCGACGTCCCTCCTCCTCATCGGCCTCCTCGCGTCCATCCCCCTCTTCCGCACCCCGCCCGTCCAGGGCGCCGCCAACGTACCCACCGCCGCCTGGAATAAACAAGCCGCCGCCCACTATCTCGACGCCCGCGAAGTTTGGTGGCAAGCCTGGCCCCGCGCGCAAAAAGATCACGGGACCCTCTGCATCTCGTGCCACACGGTTGTGCCCTACGCGATGGTGCGCCCGGATCTCGAGCGCGACCTCGGCGAATCCGCAATGACCAATCCCGAACAAACCATGCTCGCCAGCGTGGAGAAACGGGTCGCGACATGGTCCGAGATGATTCCGTTCTACTCCGACGAGAAATCCGGTCCGGGCAAGACCGCCGAATCCCACGCGACTGAAGCCGTACTGAATGCCGTTGTTCTCGCCAGCTTCGATGCAGCACGCGGCCAGCTGCGCCCCATCACCCGGAAAGCATTCGACAATGCCTGGGCGCTACAGGAGACGAGCGGCCCGCTCGCCGGTGCATGGAAGTGGCAGGACTTTCATCTGGGTCCGTGGGAATCTTCGGAATCGGGATATCAGGGTGCGGCGCTCCTGATGCTCGAAGCCGTCAACCTTCCGGGTGGCTTCGCGCGCCAACCCGCAACGCGCGTTCATCTGGACCGGGTCCAGGAATATCTCCGCAGCAACTATGCCGCTCAGCCATTGATGAATCAGCTGTATGTTCTATGGGCGTCCTCGAAGGAACCCAGGCTGCTCACCTATGCTGAGCGCAAAACCGTGATGGCCTCTCTTCAAGCTCAGCAACAGCAGGATGGCGGTTTTCGCATCGCGTCTCTCGATCCTCGAGAACGCGTGGACCACTCGATACAGCCGACCGCGAGTGACGGCTATGCGACCGGGCTTGCGGTCCTCGCTCTGGAAGCCGCGCGTACACCGCGCCGTAACCCGACTCTGAGCCGGGGCCTTGCGTGGCTCGCTCAGCACCAGCAGAACGACGGCGCATGGACCGCGGCGTCCCTGAACAAAGAGCGCGATCCGGCCAGCGATCCGGCTCTGTTCATGACGGACGCTGCCACCGCTTACGCGGCCCTCGCCCTCGAACGTCAGCCATGAGCAGTCTGGACTCGCTGACGCTGTTTTATTAGCGCAGTTCCTGTTCGGCCCGGAGCCAGTCTATCTCCGCGTCGCCACCCGGACAGCCCCGTTCCAGCCAGAACCGGTACGCCAGCTTCTCGATTTCTTCGTGCGAAATGACCCTGGTTTCGGTTGGTTGCGGTTTTGCCTTAGTCATGCCTGACTGGACGCCTGCCACAATGGCGAGGTTTGCCTTTGCCGTTGTCCTCCGTGGTTTCGCAGCGACTTTCACCTGCGTTGCCATTTTTGCCATGCGATTCTCCTCACCGGGCTTGAGCGCAACATCAAGAAAGGCCCATCCTCTTTTGAGAATAGGTATACCCCGCCGTTTCTCAGCATGAAGATTCGTCGCGCATCATCCTTGTCAACCGCGCCGCAATGGTTTTGACGTGATTTGCATCCTGTTCTCGGGGTTGGATCGCTGAATCAGTCCTGTCATTCCGGTCAAGTTTTTACAATCCATCTGCACGGGACAGGCCGACTATGTTATTCACCATGATGGATACTCCGGTTAAGTTCACACGTTGGGCCATTGGAGCCGTAGCGCTTGCGTCCTTCGCTGCGGGATCGGTGATCACAACCTGTTTGATCGGCGTGACGCAGGCTCGGGCGGATGTGAACCGTCTCTTCGAGCTCCGTATTTATCACACGATGCCCGGCAAACTCCCGGCGCTCAAGTCGCGCTTTGGCACCACGACTTCTCGATTGCTCGCCCGGCATGGCCTCAAGGTCGTCGGCTTCTGGGTTCACGACGACGACCGCACCGGCGATAATTCCTTTATCTTTCTGGTCGCCCATGACAGCCGCGAGCAAGCCGACAAGCACTGGGCCGCGATGATGGCGGACCCCGGATTTCAGGCGGTGATTCAGGCGGAGCAGGCCGATAAGACCGTCCAAAAAGTCGATGTAATGTTCATGCGCCCCACCGACTTCTCGCCAATGAAGTAGCGCCGCATCCGGCCGGCTCCGCCTGGAGAGCCCTCATCCCCGCGATCGCGTTTTCGCCGCCTTCTTTGCCGCGGCCCGGAGGCCTGATTTGCCTTTGGTGCGAACCGCCTCCGCCGCGGCGGCCTTGCGGCTTGCTTCGCCGCGCTGGCGGGACGCCTTCCGCGCCTGGGCTGAAAGCGAACGGTGAGACGCCGTCGAGTGCGGTTCACGCTTCAGAGCGCGGGTCCGCGCCCGCGAGCGCTTCGCAGACGGATGCTCGCCTTCGCCGGACTTCCCTCGCTCATAGTCGCGTTCCGCAGTTTCCTTCGTGCTTTTCTTTCCCCGTCGCGGCGGCTTCAGCGGGATCCCGGCCCGGCGTGCCTTGCTGAGTCCAATCGCGATCGCCTGCTGAGGGGAACGCGCGCCGTGCTTGCCCTCGCGGACATGCTCAATCTCTTCATGCACAAATTCACCCGCCGCCGTGGACGGGGATTTCCCTTTCCTCAGATCCTCCTGAGCCTTTTCGGTGGTGGCCTTGTCCGGCATACCATTCTCCCTTCTGCAACATAAGATGGCTGCGGAACGCTTGCGGTTCGCTGACACGGAACGACAGTCAGGGGCCGCAAAGGGGCGGCGTGTGCTCCCTCTGCGGTATCCTTGCAGCAGGCTTCCCCAGGCCAGCGCAGCAGTTCCGTTGCGACCGCGGCAGCGTCGTTTGAGGTACCCCCATGCACCTATCCCCGGTCACGTCGGCAGTTACATCGGTATTCGGCATGCTCGCCGTTCTGGTTTGGCGCGTTCGCGAGGGCCGCAGCGCGGTCACCCTGAAGAAAATCCTGATTCCGCCGGCAGGCATGGCCACGGGCTTCTGCATGTTTATCGTCCCGGCATTTCGCATTCCCTGGCTTTGGGCGCTCGCGTCTTTTCTCATCGGAGCGATCTTTCTCGCGTGGCCGCTGCTGCGCACCTCGCGTCTCCATCGCGAAGGCGAAACGATCGTGATGAAGAGGTCCCCCGCGTTCCTCATCGTCATCATCGTGCTCGCCGCCGTCCGCTTTGCTGCTCGCGGCTACTTCAACACGATCATGTCCCTTGAGCAGACGGGCGGACTGTTCTTCATTCTGGCCTTCGGCATGATCCTGCGCTGGCGCATGAGTATGTATTTCGAATACCGCGCTCTGGCCATTTTCAACGATCTCGAAGTCCCGGCTGCAAGGCTCCCTTTGGTTAACCGCCAGGAAACGTTGCCGCAGGGACCGACTAAAGTCGAGTGACGCGGTGTCCGGTTCTATTCGCCGTGCGATAGATTGATGCGGAGTTCGATGCCGCGGCCGTTCGGTGTCTGAATTGCGGTGACGTCCACCAGTTTGCCGTGTTCCTTCGACCGGTGATTCAGGACGTAGCCACCCACGAGCCACCCGAGGGTGCTGCCAACGACGACATCCGACGGAAAGTGCTGACGGGCCAGCACCCGCGAGACCGAAACCGTACTCGCAACGCCATAGACCAATGCCTTCGTGGCGATCCCGTCATATTGCCCTGCCACGAGGTGCGCGAACGCCCAGACGTTCATCGCATGCTCCGACGGCATGGATGGGTGGTTCGGCCAGCGCTTTGGTCCCGCGGGCCACAAACCGCCGCGTGCGTTGTCCGCCAGCGGATATTCGCGATCGAGCGCGTACTTCAGCCCCTCGTCCAGGATGGTCGCATCCACCATCGCCTCGGCCGAGAGCACCGCGGTTTCCCTCAGGTAGTCGTCTTTGCGCATCGAACCCGCAACGTAGCCGACACCTGCCGCCGCATAAGGTGCGTACAGACCCGCATAGTCCGAGAGCTTATTAAAATGGTCCTCGCGCGAGGGGTTGACGCCCAGGTCCTGGATTGCCTGGGTGTCATAGTGGACTGCCGCACCCGTCGCAGCCCCGAACGGTATCAGCCACAATAGCTGCTCTGCTGGCGCTTTCAGCGGACTCAGAACGATCCCTTTTTCGTCCTCGGCCACATGTTTGGCACAGACGATCAGGCTGGCGATGTCACACGGCCGCACATCCGGGGTTGAAGGTAAGCCTTGCGCCCCAGGAACTGGAGCAAGGGCCTGAGGCGAACTCTGAGGCGAACTCTGCGCCCAGGCCGAACGCTGGCCGCCACCCCACAGGACGCCGTAAACCGCGAGCGCGGCACAGACGAACCTCATCATTTGCCCATCATACGAAACTGTGTACCACGCTACGCTTCGGCTCTCGGCGCCGATCGCTCTTCTGTTCTCTTTTCCCTGTTCCCTATGCCCTGCCTTTCGGGAACCAAGCTGCATCCGGGCTCGTATCCCCTGAGAGGCCAAACATGCTGACCCTCCGCCAGGATATTGCCTACGCTCTGCGCCAGATGCGCCTGTCGCCTGTCTTCACCCTCACCGCGATGCTCACGCTCGCTCTCGGCATCGGCGCTACCACCGCTATCTTCTCGCTCATCCACACCGTCATGCTCAAATCGCTGCCGGTGGCCGATCCTGGCAGCCTCTACCGCATCGGCGAGGGCGACGACTGCTGTGTCGAGGGCAGCACCCAGGACGACTGGGGTTTCTACTCCTACGACTTCTATCGACGTATGCAGCAGAACACACCGGAATTTTCATCCCTGGCCGCGTTCCAGGCAGGGGGATGGACCCTGAGCGTTCGCCGCGGCGAATCCGATCGCGCTGCCAAGCCCCTTCGCTCCGAAATGGTCAGCGGCAATTACTTTTCCACCTTTGGGCTGGGGGCCTTTGCCGGCCGTGCCATCGGCCCCGGCGACGACCAGCCCAACTCCCCGCCCGTGGCCATGCTCAGCTACCGAACGTGGCAGCAGCAGTATGGCGCCGACCCAAAAATCGTCGGTTCGACATTCATCGTCAGCGACCACCCGGTCACCATTATCGGCATCACACCGCCCGGTTTCTTCGGCGAGACTCTCCGCAGCGATCCGCCCGACCTCTGGCTCCCGGTGAATCAGGAACCCGCCTTTGCCGGCGCGGACTCAAAGCTGCACAGGTTCCAGGCATGGCTCCGCGTTATCGGCCGTCTCCGTCCCGGAGCTTCGATCGACACCACCGGTCCACGCATGACGGCACTCCTTCGCCAGTGGCTCGTCAATGACAGCGGCATGCCGGCGGACTGGATGTCCGGCATCAAGGCTGATCTTCCCAAACAGAACATTCGTGTTATTCCAGCCGGCGTGGGCGTTGCCGCGATGAAAGAGGACTACGGAGATTCGCTGCGCATCCTGCTCGCTGTCTGCTGCCTCGTTCTCCTCATCGCCTGTGCTAACATCGCCAATCTTTTATTGGCACGCGGAGCTGCCCGCCGTTCGCAAACGTCCGTGCGCCTGGCCCTCGGCGCATCGCGCAAACGTCTCATCCGCCAGGTCCTCACCGAAAGCATCCTCCTCTCCCTCTTCGGGGGTGCGGCCGGACTCGCCGTTGCCTTCCTCGGCGTCAAGCTCATCGTGGCGCTGGCCTTTCATGGCGCGCACTTCGTGCCCATCGACGCAGCCCCGTCGCTGCCGATTCTCGCGTTCGCATTCGCCGTTTCGCTCATCACCGGAGCGGTTTTCGGAACTGCCCCCGCCTGGCTGGCGACGCATGCCGATCCCGCGGAGGCTCTGCGCGGCGCCAATCGCAGCACCCGCGACCACGCCTCCTGGTCGCAGAAAACCCTGGTTGTCGTGCAGGCCACGCTCTCCGTCGTCCTGCTGACCGGAGCCGGTCTCCTCACCCGCAGCCTGGCCAATCTCCAGCACCAGGACTTCGGTTACGACACCGACCATCGGGTCGTCATCGGCCTCGTCGCGCCCTGGTCCACCTACGCAAAGCCGCAACTCGATGCCATGTATCGTGAGCTGCAGGACCGTCTCGCCCACATTCCCGGCGTCGAGCGCGCTGCCCTTGCCCAGTACACCCCTCTCACCGACAACTGGGGTGAGATGGTTATCCGTCAGGGCCACCCCATGCCGGGCCCCAACGAAGAGTCGGGTTCCTCTTGGGATCACGTCGCTCCCGGATATCTCGAAACCCTGGGCCAGCCGATCATCCGCGGCCGCTCCATCACCGAAGACGACACAGCATCCACCCAAAATGTCGCTGTGGTCGACGAAGCTTTCGTCCATCGTTTCTTCAAGCCAGGCGAGAACCCCGTAGGCCAGTATTTCGGCCTCGACCTCCCTCGCTACGGCGGCACCTACCAGATCGTCGGCGTCGTTCGCCACGCGAAGTACCGCGATGTCGCCAACACCGACCCGCCGCGGCCCATGTTCTTCGTGCCCCTCGCGCAGCGCGTCCACTACGACAACCAGATGATGCAGTCTCTGGACGACCAGACCCACTACATTGAAGGCGCCGTGCTGCGGGTTCACGGCAGTGTCGAAGGCCTCGAGCCGCAGATTCGGCGCGTTCTCTCCGACGTAGACCCCAACCTCACCTTGCTCGACGTTTTGCCCATGGCGGAGCAGGTGGACGCCAACTTCGATCAGCAGCGAGCCGTCGCCAACATGACCGGCCTCTTCGGCATCCTCGCCCTTATCCTCGCCGCCGTCGGCCTTTACGGGGTCACCGCCTACTCGGTCGAGCGCCGCACCGGTGAGATCGGCGTGCGCATGGCACTGGGCGCCGATCGCCCGAGCGTCATCCGCCTGGTTCTCCGCGGCGCGTTCCTGCAAATCCTCATCGGACTTCTTATCGGCATCCCGGCATCCATTGGCTGCGCGCATCTGATTGCAGCCCAGCTTTACCACGTCAAAGGGTGGGACCCGCTTGTCCTCGGCGCGTCGATTGTCACGCTCGGCATCTGTGCGCTAATCGCCAGCATCATCCCCGCGCGGCGCGCCGCGTCCATCGATCCCGTCAAGGCGCTGCGTACGGAATAGCTGCCCGGATCGGGCTGCAATTCAGGGGCTGAAATTAAAAGGATTCGAGGATGTCCGCGACGGCCGCTGAGGCAAACTCGCGCGCCAGACGGCGCGTCGCCGCAGAATCTTCCTGGATGAAGCTCGCCAGATCCTGCGTCTGTTCGTATTGCTGGCGGAACAGGTACGACGGATTTTGCCAGATCACCTTGCCCTGGCGGTCGAAGAGTTCCAGCTTTGTCGCGATCGTGACCAGATAGCTCGATGTTTGCCCGGTGGTGTTGTCGTAGGTGAGAGGGATGATCTGAAAGCTCAGGATCGTTCCCCGCAGGGTCGCGTCTGCATCAGAATCTTCGCCGGAGACGATCCGACAGGAACTGCGGCTGGTGAATTCACGAATCACCGCCTCTGTGAATACCGCCTGCGTATGGTACGACTGCGTGTTGTTCTTAAATGCCGGAATTGCCAGGGTGTGGACGGTGCTGGGCAGGTGAACCGCGGAATTGACGGTGTGATAGCCGCAGCCGGCCAGGAGCAGAAGCGAGGTGGACACAAAGGCACGAAAACGCGAAGGCATGCTGGGAAACATTCTCGCAGATACACGCTATCGATCGGTGCAGCAACCCGACGCCTGCGCTGTGGAGGCAAAAGTAAAGGCCAGCTCCGAGGAACTGGCCTTATGACTTACCCAATCCAATCTAAGCCGGGGAAGGGCTGCCTTCCGGCAATCCACCGGTGCGGCCCGGTTCTGGCTTCAGGACCTGCTGCACGTCGGCAACCCCTGTGCCTCCTCCACCAGAAGGCCGGAGCGGTGGAAGTTCCTTGCCGTCGATGAGCATGCGGATTTCGTTGGCATCCAGCGTCTCCCGCTCCAGCAAAGCGATAGCGAGGCGATGCATCACAGGTTGATTGGTGTTGAGGATTTCCCACGAGGCCTTGTAAGCCTCATCCACCAAACTGCGCACTTCGGAGTCGATCTGCCGCGCCGTTTCTTCGGAAAAGTCGCGGTGCTGGGCAATCTCGCGGCCGAGGAAGATCTGCTCCTCCTTCTTGCCGAAAGTCAGCGGGCCGAGGCGGCTCATCCCGTACTCGCAGACCATCTTTCTGGCCAGATCAGTCGCCCGCTCGATATCGTTGCCGGCGCCGGTGGTCATCTGCTTCAGAAAGATCTCCTCGGCGATGCGGCCGCCCATGAGAATGGCGAGCTGCGTCTCGAGGTAGTCCTTGGTGACGGTGTGTTTATCGTCTTCCGGCAGCTGCATCGTCACGCCCAAGGCCATTCCGCGCGGGATAATTGTGACCTTATGCAGCGGATCGGCGTGATCGCGCAGCGCGGCGACCAGAGCGTGTCCCGCCTCGTGATATGCGGTGACGCGCTTCTCTTCGTCGGTCAGCAGCATCGACTTCCGCTCGGCACCCATCAGAACCTTATCTTTGGCCTGTTCGAAATCGAGCATGAGCACAGATTTGCGGTTGTACCGCGCTGCATTCAGCGCTGCTTCGTTCACCATGTTGGCGAGGTCCGCACCTGAAAAGCCCGGAGTTCCGCGGGCCAGAACCCGGAGATCGACATCGTCCGCAATCGGCACCTTGCGGGCATGGACACGGAGAACCTCTTCGCGCCCGCGAACATCGGGACGACCGACGACTACGCGGCGATCGAAACGTCCGGGCCGCAGAAGCGCCGGATCGAGTACGTCGGGCCGATTTGTGGCGGCAACCAGAATCACGCCGTCGTTCGACTCGAAGCCATCCATCTCAACCAGCAGCTGATTCAGCGTCTGCTCGCGCTCGTCGTGACCGCCGCCGAGACCCGCGCCGCGATGACGGCCAACGGCGTCAATTTCGTCGATAAAGATGATGCAGGGAGCATTCTTTTTGCCCTGCTCGAACAAATCGCGCACGCGGCTTGCGCCCACGCCCACGAACATCTCCACGAAATCCGAACCGGAAATCGAGAAGAACGGAACATTGGCCTCGCCAGCGACCGCACGCGCCAATAGCGTCTTTCCGGTTCCCGGAGGGCCAACCAGCAGCACGCCCTTCGGAATTCGTCCACCAAGCTTCTGGAACTTCTGCGCCTCGCGCAGGAATTCGATGATCTCCTTCAGCTCTTCCTTGGCCTCATCGACGCCGGCTACATCCTTAAATGTGACTTTCTTCTGCTGCATCGAGAGCAGCCGAGCCCGGCTCTTGCCGAAAGACAACGCCTTGTTTCCGCCGCTCTGCATCTGGCGGATCATAAAGAACCACAAGAGCGCGATCAGGATCAGGGGCGAGAACTGCAGCAACCATCCCCACCAGCTGTTGCCGTCCGCGTTCTTAACCGTGACGCTGACCTTGTTCTGATCGAGTACATCGTAGAGGTGCGGGTAATTCGCCGGAACTGTAACGTGAAAGGCGCCCTTGTCGGCGCGGAAGTGTCCCCGAACCTCGGGGCCTGTGATGGTGACGTCGGCCACCTGGTTCGATTCCACATCGCCGAGGAATTGCGAAAACGTGACTTCCTGTTCGTGGCCGCCCATCGCCCCGTTCTTCTGGAAGAGCTGCCAGAGCACCAGAAGGCAGGCGATGATGAGCACCCAGAACAGAATCTGTTTAACGGTCGAATTCACCTGGGGAAGACCTCTCTCTTTTCACACACTTCAGGCTGATTCAGGAAAGCCGAATCTGCGGCCCGAGTTGCACAACCATTAGACGCCGCAAAGCCGTTCGGGGAGTCAGAAGACCAGCAGGAAATCAGGAGAACGAACCTTTCGCCACCGGGAACCGGCCACGCGTATCAAAATATTGTACTCCCGCCTCCTGGCCGCACCATCCCCCAACGATGCCACCTATGGGTGATCCAGCGGATGTCGCGTGTAACATAAATTACAAGAGATGCCGTTAATCCGCACAACCCTTTGTCTCGTTCGTCCTCCAGCTCGGTCACCCTTCGAATTCTTCCCACATCGCTGCAGATTTTCCTCTGCTATTTTTCCATCGGTCTGCCCATGGCGGTTCTGCCGAGTGTGGTTCACCTTCGCCTCCACTTCAATACAGTGCTGGCGGGGCTGGCAATCAGCGCGCAATATGTTGCGACGGTCCTGAGCCGTCCGCAAGCGGGCCGAATGGCGGACCGGGCCGGGGCACGCCGAACGGTGCTCTCGGGTCTGGTCGCCTGCGCGGCTTCAGGCATCTGTCTTTTCTTTTCAGATTTTTTGAGTGCGCTGCCGCTGGTGTGCCTGGCTGTGATTCTGATCAGCCGTTTGATCCTGGGCTTTGGAGAAAGTTGGCTGGCTACAGGTTCTTCCTTGTGGGGAATCGCCCGTGTCGGTCAGGAACATACGGCGAAAGTGATCTCCTGGAGTGGTATCTGCTCCTATGGCGGCCTGGCGATCGGCGCACCGCTCGGCGTGTGGGTGGAACGAGCGTGGGGATTGCCCGGCGTCGGGCTGGTCAGCATCGCTGTATCGAGCTTCGGCCTGATCACCGCCTGGGGGGTCCGCGAGGCCGCAATCCCCGAAGGCGAACCGCTGGCTTTTCGCCAGGTCCTGAGCCGCGTATACCCGCATGGCATGAGCCTGGCCCTGGCCACCGCGGGCTTCGGTACCATCGCTTCTTTTATGGTGCTGTTCTACGCGCATCGCCACTGGGCGAACGCCGCCTTTGCTTTGACGAGTTTTGGAGCGGCTTTCATTTTCGCGCGACTGCTCTTTGCGCACAGCATTAATCGCTGGGGCGGGTTTCCCGTCGCTCGGGTCTGTCTCTCGGTGGAAATCGCCGGGCTGCTGCTGCTCTGGCTTTCCAATCATTCGGCGATGGCCTTCGTGGGCGCTGCAGTAACAGGCTTTGGATTCTCCCTGGTTTTTCCGGCGTTGGGCGTCGAGGCGGTGAACTGTGTAACGCCCGAGAATCGCGGATCGGCGCTGGGGATTTACACGGCATTCGCGGATCTTTCGCTCGGCCTCACCGGTCCGGTGGTCGGGTTCATTGTCGCAGGCGTCGGCTATTCACCCATCTTCCTCTTTGCCGCCACCATGGCCGCCGGAGCGTTCGCGCTGACGATGATGCTGAACGGACGACCGGCCTTTGCTCGCAATGTTGAGTTCGCTCCGGCGGAGTAAGCAGCAGCTTCGTGTGAATCAAGCCTCCGACCGGCAAACCACCGATGTACTGATCATCGGCGCCGGTGCGGCTGGGTTGATGTGCGCCATCGAAGCCGGCAAGCGCGGCCGCCGCGTCACTCTCCTTGAACATGCCGACCGGGTTGGGAAAAAGATTCTCATTTCAGGCGGAGGACGCTGCAACTTCACCAACCTTCACACCGGACCCGACAACTTTCTTTCCGCCAACCCGCATTTTGCCAAATCGGCGCTGGCTCGCTATACACCCTCCGATTTCATCGCTTTGGTGGAGCGCCACGGCATCAGATACCACGAGAAAACTCTGGGCCAGCTCTTCTGCGACGATTCCGCCAAACAAATCGTGGCCATGCTGGTCAGCGAAGCCTCTCAGGCCAAAGTCGAAATTGTCCTCGAGGCGAAAGTTCGGGATGTCCGGCACGAGCCACGGGTCTTTCTGGTCCAGACCGACACCGCCATATACACCGCCCCATCCCTTGTGATCGCCTCTGGCGGCCTATCAATCCCCAAAATGGGAGCGACCGGCTTCGGCTACGACATCGCCGGCCAATTCGGGATCCCCCTCCGCGACCCCCGGCCCGGCCTCGTGCCGCTCCTGCTGAACGCCCCCGACCAGGTCCGCTTCTCCGATCTAGCCGGAGTCTCCGCCGAGGTCATAGCCTCCTGCGGCAAGCGAAGATTCCGCGAAAAACTCCTCTTCACGCATCGTGGACTCAGCGGCCCGGCGATCCTGCAGATTTCCTCTTACTGGAACGGCGAGGAGCCGATTCTGATCGATTGGTTGCCGGGTCACGAGATCTTCGCGCACCTGCGCGCCTCCAGCGCCGGCCGCAGTCTGGCCGCCGCCAAAGCCGCTCTGCGCGCCAGGCTCTCCGCTCGCCTGGCGGACCGTCTGCTTGACACCGCCGCGCCGGCAGGCTGGACCAACCATGCCCTCGCAGATTTGGAGCGCCGCCTGCACGCCTGGCCCTTCACGCCCGTCGGCACTGAGGGCTTCGAAAAAGCAGAAGTCACAGAGGGAGGCGTCAGCACCAGCGCTCTCTCCGCGCAAACCATGGAATGTCGCGATCTCCCTGGGCTCTACTTCATCGGCGAGGTCGTCGATGTTACCGGCCAGCTCGGCGGATTCAATTTTCAGTGGGCCTGGGCCTCAGGAGCCGCCGCCGGAAGGGCTGTCTGACCCAGCTCACGCGCCTTAACGCTCGAGTTAAATCGCCCGCATCCGGTTGTTCCGCGGATTCTCTTCGACCTCGGCCAGCCCCAACTTTTTCAGGACTGGCGGAATATACATCCCGAACCGCCCGCGCAACCCCTTCTTCAGCCCATACCATCCGCCCACTGGATTCTCCGGCGACCGCCCCCACGCCTCCACCGTTCCTTCCGCAGCAGGTTTCTGCTCATCCGCGCTGCCCAGCGGCATCCAGTCGCCATGCGCCTTCAGCATCGCGTGCAGATCCTCGATCGAGCGCAGGTGATACCGCAGCTGCGTCGATCCAACCTGCACTACCAGGGCCGGCGGATCCGCCGCGTCGTCTTTGTAAGCCTCAAACTCACTCGTTCCTGGAGGGGTCTTCAGTTTCCAGGGATTTGCTTTCGTGCCCGGGTCAGCTTTCATGAGACCCATCCTCGCCTCCCCGCCAGAGCGCGTCAACGCACAAGAATGTGCGTAAGTCTCCCTCGGCCGGGAGTCGCCGGGGCTCTTAGTGGATAGTCACGACCACGCGCCCAAGCACCTCTCCCGCTTCCAGCCGTGCCAGGTTTTCAGGTACTTCGGCCAAAGAAATCGTGCGGTCGATCGGAACCACAAGGCCTTTTCCCAACCACTCGCCCAGAAGCCGCAAATCTTCGGGCTTCGACTTCACCATCACGATAGCGCAGCGCGTTCCGCTCACCAGACTCGATAGCTTGTCCACCACAAACCCGAGCGACGGAAGCGTCGTAACAAACGTGCCGCCTTTCTTCAGCCGCCCCTTCCACTGTCTCCATCGATACGCCGCAGCCGCATCGAAGAACACGTCAAAAGGCCCCACCAGCGCGGTTGCCAAAACTTCCTTCTTCCTGTCGACAAACCGATCCGCGCCCATCCCGCTGGCATTCTCCGGCCCCCGTCCTGTACCGACTGCGACCACGTTGCCCCCCAGCCTTTTGGCGATGGCCACGCCGAGCGAGCCCACGCCGCCCGACACGCCCGTGATCACAACCTCCATCCCAGCCCGCATCTGCCCCAGATCGCGCAGCGACTGAAGCGCGGTCATTCCGGGCGTCGCCGATGCTGCCGCCTGAATATGGCTGACTGCAGCTGGTTTGACTGCGAGCTGATCCGCCCGCGCAATCACCGCTTCCGCAAACGTCCCACGCCGATTCGTGGGACTATACGGCACGAAGCCGAAGACTTCGGCTCCCGGCCCAAGCTCACCGGCGTTCCGCCCAACCGCATCCACCATGCCCGAAAAATCGTAGCCGAGCACCATCGGAAAATTGCGCGCGTGCAGAAATTTTGCTGTACCCTTCACAACCTTATAGTCGGCGGGGTTCAGAGCCGACGCGGCCACCCGCACCCTGACCTCGCCATCGCCCGGCTCCGGCACCGGCAGCTCGACCACCTTCATCCGGTCCAGTGCCCCATAGCTCTCCGCCGCGAGGGCGCGCATCCGCTTCGTGTTGCTCATATCGAGATTTTCTCCAGCCCATCGGGCTCAGGTGCATCACGTCAAGGCTCGCCCATTGTTCGCGAGCCGCCGCACCCTGTCAACGAACCACTATGTGCGCTGGGCCTGGTTGCTCGGATTGAGCTTCCGCCCCCAAACCAGGAGACTCCTGAACGCAGGCATCAACCCCTCGCCCAATTCCGTCAGCGAATAAGGCAGCGTTCGCACGCCATTGGATACGGTTTGCGCCACAAGACCGCGCGCTCTGAGCTCGGCAAGGTTTCGCGTCAGCTCCTTCGGACTGATCCCCTTCACACTTTTCAGCAGCTGGTTGTATCGCTGCGGCCCGTCCAGCAACAACGACCGCAGCACCAGCATCTTCCACTTGCCGCCGATAATATTGACAGCGAGTTCGACGGGGCACGCAGTCACCGTCGCCCTGGACGCGGTCGTCAATCTCCGCAGAGAGACAGATCCGTCACGCGGAACTGAACGCTCTCCGCTGTGCGCCGAACGCTGTTTCCTCAGAACCATCTCGTCATCAATACCTTTTGCTCGGTGTAGAAGGCGACCGCATCTTTGCCGTGCGCGTGCAGATCGCCGAAGAAGGAGTTCTTCCATCCGGCAAACGGGAAGAAAGCCATTGGCGCTGCGACGGTCATGTTCACGCCCACCATCCCCACTTCTACGCGGCTTTGATATTCCCTCGCCGCTTTGCCGCTCTGCGTGTAAATCGTGGTTGTGTTGCCGAAGTCGGACGAGTTAACAATCTTCAGGGCATCGTCCAGGCTGGTAGCCCGAACGACCGAAAGGACCGGGCCAAAGATTTCCTCGCGCGCAACAGTGGCGTTCGGTTGCACATGATCGAGGACCGTGGGTCCAACAAACGCCCCCGCTGGATCGGTTTGGACCAAGCGGCCGTCGCAGATCGGGGTGGCGCCTTCGGCCACGCCCTTCTCGATATATCCCACGACCCGCTTCTTCTGGTCCTGGCCCACCAACGGCCCGACAGACACTCCGTCCTCCATGCCATCGCCGACGCGCAGCGTCTTCGCTCGCGCCACCAGCAGCTTGAGCAGCGGCTCGGCAACGTCTCCAACGGGAACGAGCACGCTCCCTGCCAGGCAACGCTGTCCTGCAGCGCCAAACGCAGACCCCATAATGGCGTCGACAGTCTGGGGTAAATCCGCATCCGGCATGACGACGAGATGATTCTTCGCCCCGCCCAAAGCCTGCACGCGCTTCCCGTGCGCGGCGGCTTCCTTGTAGATAATCTTCGCCACCGGCGACGACCCGACAAACGAAATCGCCCGGATCAGCGGATGTGCCAGCAGTGCTTCCACCACCTCGCGCCCGCCATGCACCAGCTGCATCACGCCCGTCGGAAGCCCGGCCTCCAGCAGCAGCTCCACCACCCGCGTCGGCGTCATCGGCACCCGTTCCGATGGTTTCAGCAGGAAGGTGTTTCCCGCCGCGATCGCAAATGGATACATCCAGAGCGGCACCATCGCCGGGAAGTTGAAGGGAGTGATGCCGGCGCAGACGCCGATCGGCTGCCGGATCGTCCGGCAATCGATTCCCTTCGCCACATCGTTCATCGAGTCGCCCATCATCAGCGAAGGCATTGCGCAGGCCACTTCGACCATTTGAATGCCGCGCTTCACCTCGGTCTTCGCGTCCTCGAGGGTCTTCCCGTTCTCGCGCGTCAGAATTGTGCCCAGCTCGGTTACATTTTTCTCCAGCAGCGCCTTAAACCGGTACAGGGGCTGCACCCGATCGACCACTGGCACCTCGCGCCACTCGAGCCACGCCGCGTGCGCCGCCCTCGCCGCGCGATCCACATCCGCCGCGCCCGCATAGGGGAGTACCGCCAGAGTCTCCCCATTCGCGGGGTTCACGATGGGTTGCGAGGTCTTGCCTTCGGGTGTGGTCCAGCCACCCGCGATGTAGGACGAGGTGATGGCGATGTCGGGAACAACAGTACTCATACTTCTTCTCCTGCAAGTTCGGTGACCGGGGAATGAATCTGCGCGCCGCGCATCAGCGCGACATAGACCGTGCCAGAGACGAAGAATCCCACAAACCACGCATAGTCGTAAAGCCACTGCACGGCGGGCACGAAACGACCGACGAGAACAAGACACACACCTAAAGCCAGCGCGGCCATGGCGCGTGGATTAATGCCACTGCGGTATTCATAGATTCCGTTGCGCGTGTAGAGCGACTCCAGATCGAGCTGCTTATCGCGCACGATGAAGTAGTCTGCGACCATGATGCCAGCCACAGGACCGAGCAGGCCCGAATAACCCACGAGCCACCCGAAAATGTAGTTGTTGAAGCTCGACAACAGCTTCCATGGCATCATCGCCAGTCCCAGAAATCCCGTGATGAGGCCGCCCGTGCGGAAAGAAATCCACTGGGGGTTCAGGTTCGAGATGTCATTCGACGGCGAAACGACGTTCGCCGCCACATTCACGTTCAGCGTTGCCACCAGCAGAGCGATCATGGCTGTAAACGCCAACACTGGCTGGTGAAATTTCCCCATCAGTTCAATCGGGCTCCAAATGGCGTGTCCGAAAATCACTGCCGAAGCCGAGGTCACGGCGATTCCGATAAAGGAATAGAGGGTCATGGCAACGGGCAAGCCAAACGCCTGCCCCACCACCTGCGCGTGCTGATCCTTCGAGTAGCGCGTGAAGTCAGGAATGTTCAGCGCCAGCGTCGCCCAGTACCCCACCATCGCGGTCAGCGAGGGGAAAAAGAACCGCAGGAACGCGCCTCTCGAATGAAAGTGGCTCGGTTCGGAGAGCATCGGGCCAAATCCCCCGGCTTTATGAAGCGCAAAAAACAGCAACAGCAGAGACATCACCAGCATGAACGGCGCAGAAAATCCTTCCAGAAAGCGGATGCTTTCGACGCCCGTCCAAACGACGGCCATATTGAGCGCCCAGAAGCCGAGGAAGCAGGCCCAAACCGTCCATGGCACTGCCGACATTCCGGGCCAGATGACCACGAGCATGGCGTGAATCGCCTGGCCGCCGATCCACGACTGGATGCCGAACCACCCGCACGCCACAATCGCGCGCAAAATGGCCGGAACATTCGCGCCGCGCGTTCCGAACGGCGCGCGCACTAAAACCGGGAAGGGGATTCCGTATTTCGCGCCAGCATGCGCGTTGAGCAACAGCGGGATCAGCACAATGAGATTGCCGAGGAGAATCGTAGCCAGTGCCTGCTTCCAGTCCATGCCGCCGGCGATCAGCCCGGAGGCCAGCATGTAAGTGCTGACTTCCATCGACATGCTGAACCACAGCGAGATGTAGTTGTAGGTGCCCCAGGTTCGATGGGCAGGCGTCGTTGGCGCGAGGTCGGCGTTGTAGAGGCTGCTGTCGGGTACGATCATTGCCAGGCACCACCGCGTGCCGCTCTGCGCAAATACGCGCCGCGTCCGATTTTCCCGAGATATTTTCCATCTTCGACGATCAGTTCGCCGCGAGAGTAAACCTGCCTGGCGTTGCCGCGCACTGCGAATCCTTCAAACATGGAGTAGTCGCAGCGCATGTTGTGGGTCTTCGCGCTGATGGTGTGTTCTGCGTTTCGGTCCCAGATGACGAGGTCGGCGTCGCTGCCTGCAGCAATGGTTCCCTTCTTTGGATACATGCCGAAGATGCGCGCCGGTGCGGTGGAGGTGATCTCGACGAAGCGGTTCAGCGAAATCTTCCCAGCATTCACGCCATGGTGATGGATGAGCTGCATCCGGTTCTCAATCCCCGGGCCGCCGTTGGGAATTTTCGTGAAGTCGTTTACGCCCAGAATCTTCTGATCTTCAAAACAGAAGGGGCAATGATCCGTCGACACCACCTGAAGATGATCGTCCTTCAGCCCATCCCACAACTTTGGCTGATTCTTTTTCTCGCGCAGCGGCGGCGTGAAGACCCACTTAGCATCCTCGAAGGAGTTGTGATTCATCGTCTCTTCGAGCGACAGCAACAAGTACTGCGGACATGTCTCCGCAAACGCCGGCAGCCCGCGATCGCGCGCTTCGCGCACCTGGTTCAACGCGTCTTCGCTGGAGAGATGGACGATATAAACGGGCGCGCCGGCCATCTCCGCCATCGCAATGGCCCGTTGCACCGCCTCAGCCTCGGCGATGGTCGGACGGGTGAGCGCGTGATAAACAGGAGCCGTCTTTCCCGCCGCCAGCGCCTGCTGCACAATCACATCGATCACCGACCCATTCTCCGCATGCATGCAAATCAGCGCGCCGTTCTTCGAAGTTTGCTGCAGAGCTTTAAAGATGGTCGCGTCGTCAACCATCAACACGCCGGGATAAGCCATGAACAGCTTGAAGCTCGCGACACCCTCGCGCACCAGATCGTCCATGTCTTCGAGGCCGGAAGTCCCGAGATCGGTGACGATCATGTGCAGCCCATAATCGATACAGGCTTTCCCCGCAGCCTTCTTCCACCACGTGTCGAGCGCGGCGCGCATCTTCGTGCCCTTGGCCTGAATCGCAAAGTCCACGATCGTCGTCGTCCCGCCAATCGCCGCCGCCCGCGTCCCCGTCTCAAAATCATCCGCCGACGTTGTCCCGCCAAACGGCATATCAAGATGCGTATGCGCATCGATCCCACCCGGCAGAATCAGCATCCCCGCAGCATCGACCACCGTGTGTCCAGCAGCGTCAATCCCCGCCCGCACGTCCTTGATCGCCTCGCCTTCAACCAGGACATCCGCCGCGAAGGTTTTCTCCGCAGTGACGACCGTCCCGTTCTTAATCAACGATCCCATAAGACCTCAGCGATTCACTTTGAGCTTCGCCCGAATCGGAAACCATCGAAAGGAAAACTATGTTGCAACATTCATCCTGAGCTTCAGCTGTTTCGGGGCGAACGTGCGCAAGCGAACCTTCACCTCCAGAGGGTCGAATCCGGGGCATGACAGCCTCAGGTAATAGATCGCAGCTCCGCGCTCCGAAGGAAAAGAGAACTCGCCGCCCACCTTGGTCATCGTCGATACAAAACAATCAGCCCAGTGTGCCTTGCAAATCTCGACCTTGACATTCGCTATCGTCGCGCCCGACCAATCCATCGCGACCCCGGCCAGATGACGAGCGGAAAAGACCCTGGAGTATTGGACCGTCTCCAGCGCATGGGCCATCAAAGGCATTGCGAGAAAAGCAGAGAGCACGAATGGCTTGAATGTCGTCATGCGTGCCTTTGCGGAGGAGCGCATTCCCCCGCCGTCCGCTCTGCCCACGTCTCCGCCTTCGCGCCCGTCTCGACTTCAACCATCGTGATGCACTCGTCCACCGGACAAACCAGCGAGCAAAGATTGCACCCCACACATTCGGTCTCATCCACGCGCGGGATGCGCGCCAGTGGAGTCGAGCCATGGCCATTCGCCGATCCATCCAGCTTAGGAATCGGCGTCACCGCAATGCTTGCCCGTGTCGCTGCTTCCACGAGAGCCGGCTTCGCGTGGAGGGCAACGTCGTGCCCATCGACCGGCCCCGAAACCCGATCCAGATAAATACACTGATGAGCCCCATCCCAGCAGGCGATATAGCAAAGCTCGCACCCAATGCACTTCGACTCATTAATGTGCGCGACGATTTTGTAACTGAGATTGAGATGTTTCCACTCCGTCACCCGCCCCACACTCAGTCCCCGAAACTCCTCTATCGAAGAAAAACCTTTTTCCGCCATCCAGTTCTTCAGCCCATCCATCATGTCTTCGACGATCCGATACCCGTAGTGCATCGCCGCCGTGCAGACCTGCACCGTCCCGCACCCCAGGAGGATGAACTCCGCCGCATCCTTCCACGTCGCAATGCCGCCAATGCCCGACACCGGCAGCCCCGCCGTCTCCGCATCCGCCGCCACCTGCTGCACCATGTTCAACGCAATCGGCTTCACCGCCGGCCCGCAATATCCCCCATGCGAGCTCTTCCCATCCACGTTCGGCCGCGGGATCAGCGTGTCCAGATCAATCCCCGTAATCGAATTGATCGTGTTGATCGCCGACACGGCATCGGCGCCGCCGCGCTTCGCCGCCCGCGCAATCACGCGAATATCGGAAATATTCGGCGTCAGCTTCACGATTACCGGCGTTCGCGCTTTCTCCTTCACCCACACGGTGATCATCTCGGTGTATTCGGGCACTTGCCCGACGGCGGAGCCCATGCCGCGCTCGCTCATGCCGTGGGGACAGCCGAAGTTCAGCTCGAGACCATCCGCGCCGGCATCCTCCGCCTGCTGGACGATGGTGTGCCAGGCCTCGCGCTTTGATTCGACCATGAGCGAGGCGATGACCGCATTCCGCGGATAGCGTTTCTTCACTTCGGCGATTTCGCGCAGGTTCACATCGAGCGGCCGATCGCTGATGAGCTCGATATTGTTGAGCCCCATCATGCGCTGCCCGTTCCAGTCGATGGAAGAGTAGCGGGAGCTGACATTCGTGACCTGCTCGCCGATGGTCTTCCAGACCGCGCCGCCCCAGCCTGCGTCAAAGGCGCGCATGATCTGCTCACCGCAATTCGTCGGCGGGGCGGATGCCAGCCAGAATGGGTTCGGCGAGCGAATCCCGGCAAAGTTGACCGCGAGATTGCCGGAGGCTGGCGCCGTACCATTTTGTTGATCAGGCATGCGCAACCTCCAGAGATTGCGCAATGGCGATCGCTGCCCGTTTGCCATCCGCGACCGCATCCACCACCTCGCGACCGCCATTCACGCAATCCCCGCCCGCGTAGTACTTCGGATTCGAGGTGCGGCATGTGGCGCGATCGATCACCACACGCCCGTTGCTCAGCTCGATGCCGCGGTCGGTGGAAAGCAGCTCCAGCACCGGCGACTGGCCGATGGCGAAGATGACCTGCTGGCATTCGAATTGAAAGCTGGTTCCCGGGATGACTTCGAGGACACCGTCTTCCCCGATCTTCGCCTGCGCGCATTCGAGCGATCGAATCCCCGCGCCATCGATATGAATCTTCACTGGCAGAACGCGCCAAAGGAAGCGAACGCCCTCCTGCTTCGCATGTTCATACTCAAACGCGAAGGCCGACATGTGGCGCTCGGTGCGCCGATAAAGAATCGCGACGTTGGTTGCGCCCAGGCGGCGCGCGGCGTTGGCTGCATCGATGGCGGTATTGCCCGCCCCAATGACGGCGACACTCTCGGCAATCGCCGGCGGATGGGCGGTTTTATATCGTGCGATGAACTGCAGAGCATCGATCACATTGCGATGATCGTCTCCGGGAATGCCGAGGCGGTGCGCGGCGCCGAGTCCCACACCGACAAAAAGGCGATCAAACTCGCCTTCGAGGCGCTCGAGATCCTGCTGCGTTCTAATCTCCTCGCCGCAGCGAAACTCCACCCCGAGATCCCGAATCAGCTCGATTTCCTTCAGGCTCGCCCGCGCCGGCAGCTTGTACTCCGCCACACCATAGGTATTCAAGCCCCCCGGCAAGGCGCGACGCTCGAAGCACGTGACCTGGAAACCGCGCTGGCGGAGCTCCGCCGCGCAGGCCAGCGACGCGGGACCTGCGCCAACGCACGCAATTTTCTCTGGCCGCTGCTCCGCGGATTTGACCAGCAGCTTTCCTCCTGCAGCATGGAATGAATCCATGGCGAAGCGCTGCAATCGGGCTATTTCGATCGGCTTCTTGTTATAGCGGTGCAGCACGCAGGCCCCTTCGCACAACACTTCGACGGGACAGGCCCTCGAACAACTCGCCCCCAGCACGTTGGCGTCGAGGATTGTCAGAGCGGAGCCGCGCAGATTATCGTGAGCAATTTTCCCGATAAAGCGGGGCACATCAATATGAGTAGGACAAGCGCCCATGCAGGGCGCGTCGAAACAGTTGAGGCAGCGATTGGCCTCCGCAATGGCTGCCTGCGCCTCAAAGGGAGGATGCAGGTCTCCAAATCGCTCCGCAATCTCCGGAATTTCAGGAAGACTCGCCACCGCGTTTCATCTCCGGCGCTGAACACTATTTGCTTTTCTATTCCCTTTTGTCTGTTTCCTATTCCCTGCTCAGGGCTTCACCAAATCTCCGTACATGTCGGGCCGGCGGTCGCGGAAGAACTGCCAGGTCTTGCGCACCTCGGCGATCTTGTCCAGGTCCAGATCGGCCGTGAGCACCTGGTCCCTGTCCCGCGAGGCCTGCGCAAAGATTTGCCCGCGCGGATCGCAGAAATAACTCTGTCCGTAAAACTCGCCGATATTCCAGGGCGCTTCCGTTCCCACGCGATTGATCGCCCCGACAAAGTAGCCGTTGGCCGCGGCGTGCGCTGGCTGCTCCAGCTTCCAGAGATATTCGCTCAGGCCGGCGACGGTGGCTGATGGGTTGAAGACGATCTCCGCGCCATTGAGCCCCAGGGCGCGGGCGCCTTCGGGAAAATGGCGGTCGTAGCAGATATAGACGCCGATCGTGCAGAATCCCAGATCGAACACGGGATAGCCAAGATTCCCGGGCCGAAAATAGAACTTCTCCCAGAATCCCGGAGCAACATGCGGAATATGTGTCTTGCGATACTTTCCCAGATATTGCCCCGCTCGATCGATGACAGCGGCGGTGTTGTAGTAGACGCCTTCGTTCTCGACTTCGTAAATGGGGACGACCAGCGCGATGCCAAGCTCTTTGGAAAGGGACTGCATCAGCCGGATGGTCGGTCCGTCGGGAATCGGCTCGGTCGAGTCGTACCAGCGGGTCGTCTGCTCGGCGCAGAAATAAGGACCGTAGAAAATCTCCTGCAGGCAGACGATCTGCGCTCCCTCGCCGGCTGCCTGGCGAATCATGACGACATGCTTGTCGATCATGGCCTTCTTGATTTCGGCCAGCGATTTCTCAGCAGGCTCCACGTTGGTCGCCTGAATGAGCGAACATCGAACCACACGCGCCATGAAACGAACCTCTCGGAGCAGATGAGAAACAGCTGCCCGTTGGGAGGGGCAGGGGCATTTCGCGAACGAACTTCGAGCAGGAGAAACTCAGTCTACAGGGTGTTTCATCTCGAGGCCAGTAACTTCGGC
Organism: uncultured Acidobacteriaceae bacterium; assembly: GCA_963787915.1. Taxonomy (GTDB): domain Bacteria; phylum Acidobacteriota; class Terriglobia; order Terriglobales; family Acidobacteriaceae; genus Palsa-343. The sequence goes on from CAWBEP010000009.1 coordinate 845,465, forward strand.
GGCCGGACCCCCGCTTCGACGGCGGTCTGGCGCGCCGCGCGAACATGAACGCAGGATGCGATCTTCGGAGTCTCCGGCGGGCTTCCTTGCGATGAAGGCGCTTGTTATACTTGAAAGGATCGTCTGCGTGCGGAAGTGGTGAAATTGGCAGACACACCATCTTGAGGGGGTGGCGCCGAAAGGCATGGGGGTTCAAGTCCCCCCTTCCGCACCAAAAAATTCTCAGCCAGAGTCTCTCCGGCGCGCCCCGAGGTTCCCGAAAGTCGTGATTATTCTTTTCACCACAATCCATGTGATCGTTTGTCTGCTGCTCATCGTGGTCGTGCTGCTGCAGCAGGGCAAGAGCGCCGATCTGGCAGCGGCCTTCGGCGGGCAGGGTTCGCAGACCGCTTTCGGTCCGCGCTCGGCCGCCAATATGCTGACCAAATCGACCGCCTGGCTGGCGGGGATTCTGATCATCACCTCAATCACGCTCACGGTTCTGCTGCAGCATCAGGCTACGCATCGTCATTCGGTGCTTTCGGGCGCGGCCACCTCGCAGACCACGCCGAAAAGCAAGTAGGCCAATGGCCTTTCTGTGATCCGCGCGACGTTTCCCGTGGGGCCGCTCCAGTGCAACTGCACGATCCTTGCGTATGAAACGAGCGGCCAAGCGATGGTCGTCGATCCCGGCGACAACGTTCCGCAAATTCTTGCTTTTCTTGATAAACACAAGCTCACGCTGGAGCAGATCGTCGTGACCCACGGCCACATCGATCACGTGGGTGGCGCAGCTCAGCTGAAGAAGGCCACCGGAGCTCCCATTTTGCTCAACCAGAATGATTTGCCGCAGCTGAAGATGATGGACGAGCAGGCCGGCTGGCTGGGCGTCGCGCCGCCGGAGATCGTTGCCCCCGACGTGAGCGCTGAGGAAGGCATGATCGTCGGCATCACCGGGCATGCGGCGCGGGTGCTGCACACCCCGGGACACACAGAGGGCAGCATTTGCCTGTACTTCGCGCCGGAGAATCTGTTGCTGGCCGGAGATACGCTGTTCGCGGGCTCTATTGGCAGAACCGATTTGCCCGGCGGCGACAGCCGGAAGATCGTGCGTTCCCTGCATGACCGATTGCTGGCCTTGCCCGACGAGACACACGTGGTCCCCGGCCATGGCGCCGAGACCAGCATCGGAGAAGAGCGGGAGATGAATCCGTTTCTGCAACCGGGGGTTCGCTTTTAGCCGGTTGCCGGCTCGCTGTATCATCGACCCATGACGCAGCTCGAAGCGCTCTACCGTTACGAGGGCCATCCGACCGAATCCGCGATGTCCGCCCTGGGCAATCTGCGCGAGGTCTACGGGATCCGTCGCATTAAGGTCGACGAGGAATGGAAGACAGTTCGCGTCGAATACGATGCAACGCGGCTCAGCGGCGCGACGGTTTTCCAGATGCTGCGGCAGACCGGACTGGCGGTCGTCGAAGTGCTGCCCCTCATCCCCACGCAGGAAGCAGTTCCCACCGCAGCCGAACCGCAGAAGTAAACGCCAGCTGACTGGCTGTCCGACCCAGGTCCCGCATTGCGGTATTGCAATGGGGGAACAATTTCCCATTTGCACTTTCGGCGGTATATAAATCTCTCGCGCATCTCTTCCCAGGAGGATGCGCATGCTGCGATCGATCGCCTCACACGGAATGGGCGGTAAGACGTCTCAGCCTGAAATATTTTCGCCCAGGAGCAAATCATGGTCAGTTCCGCTCGATTCCTTCTCAGCGCGATTGTGTTGTCCGTCGCTTTTGCTTCAGTCGGCAGCGCCCAGCAAACGCCGCCCGTCTCCTGGGTGGACAAGGATACCGGTCATCGCATTCATCGGCTGACCGACGAGCCGGGGTCATCTGGTTTCTACTTCAACGTGAACGCATATTCGCCGGACGGCAAGCTGATGGCTTACGACGCGCCTGAGGGCATTCGGGTGCTGGATTTGACAACGATGAAGACCCGCCTTCTGGTGCCGAATCCACCGCGGCCGGCCGGCATTGTGCCGGGAACGCCGGGATGGTATCGGAGCGGCATTCGCGCCATCGTTGCAGGCAGAAAAACGAATAGTGTGTTTTTTACGAAATTCGATCCGGACACGAAGCTCGGCACCGTCTACAAAGCCGATATGTACAGCGGTGCGGTGACGAAGCTGGCGACGCTGCCTCCCCGCGCGAGCGTCGCGACCATCAATGCCGATGAAACGCTGGGCGCGGGAACCTACGATGAAAGCGAGGCCTCGCAGCAGCAGGAGTACGGGCGCAACCGCCCGCAGCCTGCGACGCCGGCAGCCACGCCGGGCGGGAAGCCCGCTCCTCCGCAAGCCGGGAGCCTTCTGCAGCCCGAAGACAAAGGCGAGATGATGGAGCGCCGTCTGGCGGCGCGCATTCCGGTAGTGTTGTACACCATCAATCTGCAGACGGGCGAAGTGAAGGTTCTCTTCCACTCAACGGACTGGATCGGACATATGCTCTTCTCGCCTGTCGATCCGACACTGCTGATGTATTGCCATGAAGGGCCGTGGCAAAAGGTGGATCGCATCTGGCAGATTCACACGGATGGCACCGACAATATCCTGATCCACAAACGCACGATGACCATGGAGATTGCCGGACACGAATTCTGGGGACTCGATGGAAAGACCATCTGGTACGACTGGCAGTACCCGAAGGGGCAGGTGTTCTTTCTTGCAGGCTACGACCTGGAAACCCATAAGCGCACGGCGTATCACATGGAGCGCAACGAATGGTCGATCCACTTCAACCTGACGCGCGAAGCCGATCTCTTCACGGGAGACGGTGGCGATCCAGGCCAGGTTGCGCACGCTCCTGACGGAGAGTGGATCGAGCTGTTTCATCCGGAGATGATGCGGCACGACGGGGCACTGGACACACCGAATTTCTGGCAGCCGGGGGTCTTTCACGCCGAGCACCTGGTCAACATGTCGCACCACAACTATCGTTTGGAGCCGAACGTCCGCTTTTCCCCCGACAGAAAGCTGGTCATCTTCACCAGCAACATGTTCGGGCCGAGCTATGTATTTGGTGTCGAAGTGAATAAGGCGACGGACGTACAAAGTTCGGACATACGGCCCACGCCGGAGCTTGCGGCGCAATTCAATCCTGTGCAGCCGACCCCGGTGAATGTGCCTGCAAAGAATAGTCCGGCGGAGTATCACTGATCACAATCAGCGCCGTTGTTGCGCGGATCGAACAGCTCCCTGAGGATGCTCTGGATCATGAGAAGAACAATGGCCATTGGCCTGGCCGCAGCATGGTTTGCAGGATCGCTTGCGGCCTGGGCGGCCGAGCCCTGGCAGACTCTGCAGAATCCGACGGCAGATCAGGTGCGCGGGGTGTGGCAGTCACCTCCGCCCGCGTACGGCCCGGAACCGTATTACGGGTTGAACGGGCCGGTGACTCTGGAAACTATCCAGCGCGATCTCGACACAATGAAGCAGCTGGGTTTCGAGGCGGTGACGGTGCAGGCTGGTTACAACATGCCGTTCGCGTACCTATCGCCAGAGTATTTCGCCTTCTTTCGGACGTTTATCGGTGAGGCCGGAAAGCGAAATATGCGGGTGTGGATTGTCGATGATGCGGGCTATCCGAGCGGGTTTGCAGGCGGAAAATTCTCCTCGACGCGCCGGAGTTGCGCATGCAGGCGCTCGAGGTTGTACAGAAGGTTCCTGTGACCGGAGGCGCTGTGGTGCACCAGGCGCTGGCCCCTGATGTGGTCAGCGCAGCAGCAGTGGATGAGAATGGCAACGCCGTGCCGGTCCCCCTGCACGGCGATGTGCTGGACTGGACGGCGCCTCCCGGCCAGTGGACAGTGCTGCTGGTCGATCACGAATTCAGAACCTCGCCGACCCGATCGGATACGAATCCAAACCGCGCTAAGGACACAACGCAGTCGCTCGAGGACTATCTCAATCCCGCAGCAACAGCGAAGTATCTCGAATGGACGCATGAGCAATACAAGCGCTACGTCGGCGATGAATTTGGCAAGACGATCCTCGGGTTCCGCGGCGACGAACCGGATTATTCAATCAGCGGACTGCCCTGGACGACCACCTTCTTCGCCAGATTCAGGAGATCAAAGATTACGATGTTCAACCCTACGCCGCACTCTTTGCGCAAACCCCGTCGCGTCGCGACCCGGGCGTCTCGATTCACCTGACGCCCGAACAGATCCCGATAAAAGGCGACTACTACGATGTCTTCTCGCAAATGTACCCGGCGGGTTTCTTTGAGCCTCAGGGGATGGTGCGCCCGGAACAACCTCGAGTACCAGGTTCATCTGAACCACGAAGAAATGGAGCTGGAGCTGACGCACAGCGAGGGATCATTCTTCCGCGACATGCGCTGGGTCGAGGTGCCGGGTATCGACGCTATCTGGCACCAGATCTGGAGGGACACGATTTCCGATTACCCGCGCCTGGCCAGCTCGGTAGCGCACGTGTACGGAAGGCCGCGTGCCTTCACCGAGAGCTTCGCTGCCTATCGTCCCCAGCCGGATGTGGAGATGGCGCGGTACATCCTGAATGAAGAAATGGTGCGGGGCGTAAATCTGGTGGAGATGATGTACTTTCCGGCCACCTCAACGGGGCCGAAAGCTGCGCCCATGGTCATGGGACGGGCTGGCTTTTCCGATCTGGCTGCGTATGTGCGGCGATTGAGCTATCTAATGGCAATGGGGCGGCCGGATCTCGGCGGCTATGTTTCTGCCGTCGAGTTCGATGTGGCTCGGCGATAACGAGGCAGACCGTCAGTTTGTTTCGACGGAGCGACTGCTCAGCGAGCATCAGGTGGATTTCGACATTGTTGATGAAGATGCGCTCGCACGGGATCTGAAAGCAGAAGGTGGCAGTTTCGAGACGCAGAGCGGCAACAAATATCGCACAGTTAT